>NZ_JBLNKY010000018.1:0-1389 GCF_048158655.1 Flavobacterium algoriphilum | reverse complement strand
TTTGTCCCGTCCTGAAAAAACAATACAGATTATTAGATAAAATTAAATATTAAACAGTAGCAAAAATGTTTTTGCTACTGTTTTTTGCTTTATAGGTTCTCATGTTAATTATGCTTTGAGAATGCATTTGATTTGGAGTCAACATATAATTAGAATAATGAGGTCTAAGTTCATTATAAATAGTAACTGATTCCTTGATAATTTGATTTGTTATTTTTACTCCTTGATTGTATTTATCAATTTTAAATTCTTGTTTTAAAACCCCATTTATTCTTTCTGCAACAGCATTTTCATAAGGATCTGAATTTTGTGTCATACTACATAAAACTTTATTTTTATTAAGTTCTTCTTGGTATTCATTGGCACAATATTGAATTCCTCTATCAGAATGATGTATCAATGGTAAATTAAAATCCTTTCTTTGTTTCAGAGCCATTTTTAAAGCCATTACACTACTTTGAGTATTTAAGTTGTTAGCCACAAAATACCCCATTATCTTCTTTGAATAAGCATCGGTAACCAAACTTAGGTAGTAAGGATTATCTCTTTTTCCAATGTATGTGATGTCTGATACCCAGACTTGTTCAGGCCTGTTTATCTCTAAATCTAAAATTAGATTCTCGTGTTTTCTAAAGCGATGATGCGAGTTGGTTGTTATATGATAAGAACGTTTTGGCTGTACTAATAAATGGTTGGCTCTTAGTATATCAAAGAATTTATCCCTGCCTATTTTTATCAACAGGAGTTTGTCCGACAAAAGATAATATAGCTTCCTAGTGCCTATTCTAGGCATTGTTTTCCTGATAGTATCAACCATCAAAACAACCTGTTCAGCTTTGTCTTGTTTAACTATTTTTCTTCGAATTCTTCGATAATAAACCTGTCTATCTATCCCGAACAAATAACAGGTAAATGCTATTTTTTGTTGTTCTTTTGCTTTGAAATAATCGATTGTTCGGGTACAGAGTTTTTTCGGATATCGATTTGATATTCTTTTTCTGCTAAATCAATCATCATATCAAACAGGATAGCCTTCTTGTCTGCAACAAAAGCCTGTCGCTCCAAGAATGCCTTTTGTTTTTCTAAAAGCTTGATTTGAACTTCAAGCTCCATAATCTTTTGTTCGGGTGATTTTTCCATCTTTGAAGGGATTTGGTTCTCCCAATCAAAGTTACCAAATTTAATTAACCATTGTACAACTGTCTTTCTACATTGAATACCATACTTCTTTGTTGCCTCAGTAACGGTAAGTTGTCCTCGTTCTATTTCTTGAACGATTTCTAACTTTAAAGACATAGTGTAGTCTTTTTGGGTACGCTTAACATAGCGTGTTTCTTGTGCGGATTCCATAGGATACTTTTTTGTGTATCGCTATTTCAGGACTAGACA
>NZ_JBLNKY010000015.1:0-2784 GCF_048158655.1 Flavobacterium algoriphilum | reverse complement strand
TTGCTGGCACAATTTCCGTTTGTTTTCACTTCATTGAAAGTCACTACAGGAGTTGCATCACAATTATCAGTAGCGGTTAAAGTAACTGCAGCAGGAACTGTAGCACATTCTGCGGTTGCATTGGCAGGAGCTTCGCTCAATACTGGAGCAGTTTTATCTTGAACGGTAATCAGTTGTGATTTAGAGGCCGTGTTTCCACAAACATCAGTTGCAGTCCAAGTTCTGGCGAGGGTATAGTTGCTGGCACAATTTCCGTTTGTTCTCACTTCATTGAAAGTCACTGCAGGAGTTGCATTACAATTATCAGTAGCGGTTAAAGTAGCTGCAGCAGGAACAGCAGCACATTCAGCGGTTACATTGGCAGGAGCTTCGCTTAATACCGGAGCAGTTTTGTCTTGAACGGTAATCAGTTGGGATTTAGAGGCCGTGTTTCCACAAACATCAGTTGCAGTCCAAGTTCTGGTAAGGGTATAGTTGCTTGCACAATTTCCGTTTGTTTTCACTTCATTGAAAGTCACTACAGGATTTGCATCACAATTATCAGTAGCGGTTAAAGTAGCTGCAGCAGGAACAGCAGCACATTCTGCGGTTGCATTGGCAGGAGCTTCGCTCAATACTGGAGCAGTTTTGTCTTGAATTTTTATTGTTTGAGTTGCTTTAGAAAAATTTCCACAGGCATCTGTTACAGTCCATATCCTTGTAATAACTTTATTGTTTGTACAAGAACTGGCGGGAGTCAGACAAACACTATTGAAATTTATACTGCCATTAACACTCGCTTGTTTTTTTGAATAAATAAACCAAGTTCCATTCATTGGTCCAGTAAGATTTTCAAAGTTTGGAACATAAGATGTTAACCCAGTAATTGTATTTGGAGAAGTTGTTCCTCCGTATGGTGTCATATTTTGATTTATTCCGCCTTGAATAAAATTAGCATTATTCCATTTGGTATAACCAGAGCTATTTGGATAAAATGTAGGTAAATACAATTCTTTAGTATTTGAGTTTGTATCATCACAATTTCCACCAGAACAATATGGACCAATTAATATTACTCCTTGTCCGCTTGGAGAAACTAAAGTGAATTCAGCTCTTCCTTTTCCTTGATTTGTTTCAAAAGATAAAGCGATTTTTTGAATATTACTTGCTGATAAATCATCAAATCCTGAAACACTAAAGAGAAAATAATTACCCTTTCCAGCATTTATTGATCCATTATTTTCTGTGATTCCAAAACATTCTGTATCGATATAAGTTGCTTTTGGATTTGAATCGCAAGTATCATTTATGTTAGTTACATCACCAGTTATAGTTGGGTTAGTATTTGCGATACAATTCTCACCACTATTTAATGTAATGTTTGCTGGTGGTATAAAAGTAGGGGTGGTTGTATCCGTTACATTGATAGTTTGTGAAGCTGTAGATGAATTTCCACAAGCATCTGAAGCGGTCCAGGTTCTAGTTACAGAATAGTACCCTGCACATTGACCATTTGTAGTTACATCTGCAAAAGTCAAGGTTACAGACGAAGAACAATTATCTGTTGCTGTTGCAATAGCAAATGCAGGTATTGCAGGACAAGAAATTGTCGAAGCAGACGGCAAGGAAGCGATAACCGGAGCGGTTTTATCTTGAACGGTAATGGTTTGACTTACTGTTGTGCTATGATTACCACTTGTATCAGTAGCGTCCCAAGTGATTGTTCTAGTGTATATGTTTGCACAACTACCAGGTATTGTTATATCAGACACAACATTAATAGCTACTGGTCCGCAAGAATCAATTGCTGTTGGAACTGTGAACACAGGATTTGAAGGACAATTGATTGTTGCGTCAGTGACAGCTGCATTAATCACCGGGGCATCATCATCATTGATTGTTACTTTTTGAGTACAAGTAGCGATTTTTCCGGCACCATCTGTTGCGGTCCATGTCACGATTGTTACTCCAATTGGGAAAGCGGCAGGGGCGTTATTGGTTATGGTAACAGAAGGATCACAATTGTCAGTTGCAGTTGCAGTTCCTATTGCACCAACATACGTACAAGCCGTGCTGGTTCCGATATTGAAATCTACAGGACAAGTAATCACCGGGGCATCATCATCATTGATTGTTACTTTTTGAGTACAAGTAGCAATTTTTCCGGCATTATCTGTTGCGGTCCATGTCACGATTGTTACTCCAATTGGGAAAGCGGCAGGGGCGTTATTGGTTATGGTAACAGAAGGATCACAATTGTCAGTTGCAGTTGCAGTTCCTATTGCACCAACATACGTACAAGTCGTGTTGGTTCCGATATTGAAATCTACAGGACAAGTAATCACAGGGGCAGTAGTGTCTGCAATATTTATTATAATATTTCCTGTATCACAATTGTTTGAATTGACAACTTGACATATTTTATATACTAAAGTATATTGTCCAACAGAAAGTCCATTGACTGTAATATCTCCGTTAGTTGTGTTTAAGGATATGTTTGAATTTTCACCAGATTCTAAAGTAATGGTCACGTTACTTGCATTAAATGCAATATCGTTTAAAGTATCATTAGTTAAAATATTACCAAGAGTACCATTTGTAGAACATGTTGAATTATAAGTATCATTAACCGCATCAATAATCGGTGCAGTTACGGTTACCGAAACGGTAGCCTGATGGCAATTAGTGGGATTAAGAATTTCACAGATTTTGTATACCAAAGAATAAGTTCCTGCAGGCGTACCTGAAGCAACTAGCACATCGGTACCAGAAAGTGTCAGACCATCATTAGTCTTAGAAACAAAA
>NZ_JBLNKY010000014.1:0-3251 GCF_048158655.1 Flavobacterium algoriphilum | reverse complement strand
AAAGTTCATTGACATATTGAGATAAGAAAATAATAAAAAGTAGAAAGCATTTTTTGGTTGTTTATTTATAGACAAGTAAAAGAAACGGCATGTTTTAATTAATGTGTTGGTACAATAAGCAAAATAAGGGCGTATGGGGGATGCCTTGGCTCTCAGAGGCGATGAAGGGCGTGATAAGCTGCGAAAAGCTACGGGGATTGGCACACACGAATTGATCCGTAGATACCCGAATGGGGCAACCCACTATGTTGAAGACATAGTACACCGATAGGTGGGCAAACCCGCTGAACTGAAACATCTAAGTAGGCGGAGGAGAAGAAAACAAAAGTGATTCCGTAAGTAGTGGCGAGCGAACGCGGATTAGCCCAAACCAATGTTGTTACGGCAATATTGGGGTTGTAGGACCACGACATTTGTTGCGGATAGAATTAGAATCTACTGGAAAGTAGGGCCAAAGAAGGTGATAGCCCTGTATAAGTAATAGAAGATAACGATAGTGGTATCCTGAGTAGGGCGGGACACGAGAAATCCTGTCTGAATTTGGCGGGACCATCCGCTAAGGCTAAATACTCCTGAGAGACCGATAGTGAACCAGTACCGTGAGGGAAAGGTGAAAAGAACCGTGAATAACGGAGTGAAATAGATCCTGAAACCATACGCTTACAAGCGGTCGGAGCCCTTTCGTGGGGTGACGGCGTGCCTTTTGCATAATGAGCCTACGAGTTAACGTTGCTGGCAAGGATAAGTGGTTAAGCCACGGATCCGTAGCGAAAGCGAGTCTGAATAGGGCGCTTTAGTCAGTAGTGTTAGACGCGAAACCGTGTGATCTACCCATGGGCAGGATGAAGCGCTGGTAACACAGTGTGGAGGTCCGAACCGGTTGACGTTGAAAAGTCTTCGGATGACCTGTGGGTAGGGGTGAAAGGCCAATCAAACTCGGAAATAGCTCGTACTCCCCGAAATGCATTTAGGTGCAGCGTTATGGTTAAAGTTATATAGAGGTAGAGCTACTGATTGGATGCGGGGGCTTCACCGCCTACCAATTCCTGACAAACTCCGAATGCTATATAATGTTTCATAACAGTGAGGGCTTGGGTGCTAAGGTCCAAGTCCGAGAGGGAAAGAACCCAGACCATCAGCTAAGGTCCCCAAATATATACTAAGTTGAAAGAACGAGGTTTGTCTGCCCAGACAGCTAGGATGTTGGCTTGGAAGCAGCCATTCATTTAAAGAGTGCGTAACAGCTCACTAGTCGAGCGGACGAGCATGGATAATAATCGGGCATAAGTATATTACCGAAGCTATGGATTTACAATTAATTGTAAGTGGTAGGGGAGCATTCTCACAGGGTAGAAGGTGTATCGTAAGGTATGCTGGACCGGTGAGAAAAGAAAATGTAGGCATAAGTAACGATAATGCGGGCGAGAAACCCGCACACCGAAAGACTAAGGTTTCCACAGCTATGCTAATCAGCTGTGGGTTAGTCGGGACCTAAGGCGAACCCGAAAGGGACAGTCGATGGACAACGGGTTAATATTCCCGTACTAGTTATTACTGTGATGGGGTGACGGAGTGATGAAAGCGCCGCGAACTGACGGAATAGTTCGTTGAAGTACCTACCTATAAGCTGCGCAGGCAAATCCACGCGGCTTGGGGAAATACGATAGTACTCGGAGACTTCGGTTGAAGAGATAGTGCGCCTAAGGGCTTCCAAGAAAAACCTCTAAACTTCAGGTAATAAGTACCCGTACCGCAAACCGACACAGGTAGTCGAGGAGAGAATCCTAAGGTGCTCGAGAGATTCATGGCTAAGGAATTAGGCAAAATAGACCCGTAACTTCGGGAGAAGGGTCGCCAGCAGCAATGCTGGCCGCAGTGAAGAGGTCCAGGCGACTGTTTATCAAAAACACAGGGCTCTGCAAAATCGTAAGATGAAGTATAGGGCCTGACACCTGCCCGGTGCTGGAAGGTTAAGTGGAGATGTTATCTTCGGAGAAGCATTGAAATGAAGCCCCAGTAAACGGCGGCCGTAACTATAACGGTCCTAAGGTAGCGAAATTCCTTGTCGGGTAAGTTCCGACCTGCACGAATGGTGTAACGATCTGGACACTGTCTCAGCCATGAGCTCGGTGAAATTGTAGTAGCGGTGAAGATGCCGCTTACCCGCAGTGGGACGAAAAGACCCTGTGCACCTTTACTATAGCTTAGTATTGACCTTGGACAAATGATGTGTAGGATAGGTTGGAGACTGTGAAGTGGCGTCGCTAGGCGTTGTGGAGTCATTGTTGAAATACAACCCTTTGTTTGTCTGAGGCCTAACCCCGTTTTGCGGGGGACATTGCTTGGTGGGTAGTTTGACTGGGGTGGTCGCCTCCAAAAGAGTAACGGAGGCTTCTAAAGGTTCCCTCAGTACGCTTGGTAACCGTGCGTAGAGTGCAATGGCATAAGGGAGCTTGACTGAGAGACATACAGGTCGATCAGGTACGAAAGTAGAGCATAGTGATCCGGTGGTTCCGCATGGAAGGGCCATCGCTCAAAGGATAAAAGGTACGCCGGGGATAACAGGCTGATCTCCCCCAAGAGCTCATATCGACGGGGGGGTTTGGCACCTCGATGTCGGCTCGTCACATCCTGGGGCTGGAGAAGGTCCCAAGGGTTGGGCTGTTCGCCCATTAAAGTGGCACGCGAGCTGGGTTCAGAACGTCGTGAGACAGTTCGGTCTCTATCTACTGTGGGCGCAAGAAATTTGAGTGGATCTGATTCTAGTACGAGAGGACCGAATTGGACAAACCTCTAGTGTATCTGTTGTTCCGCCAGGAGCATCGCAGAGTAGCTACGTTTGGAAGGGATAAGCGCTGAAAGCATATAAGCGCGAAACCCACCACAAGATGAGATTTCTTTTAAGGGTCGTAGGAGATGACTACGTTGATAGGCTATAGATGTAAAGGCAGTAATGTCATAGTCGAGTAGTACTAATAACCCGTAAGCTTATGTACGCTTTTCCCCGGGGCAACCCGGGGAAGAAACTTTCTAATACTTTTTATTTTCTTTATCTCAGTATGTTAAGATATTATGTAATTGATACTTATAAAATTATAATTAACATTACAGTAATTGCCCAAAGCAATTATAACCTCTTAAGGTGGTTATTGCGGCGGGGCTCACCTCTTCCCATCCCGAACAGAGTAGTTAAGCCCGCCTGCGCAGATGGTACTGCAGTTATGTGGGAGAGTATGTCGTCGCCTTTCTTT
>NZ_JBLNKY010000013.1:0-3268 GCF_048158655.1 Flavobacterium algoriphilum | reverse complement strand
AACGATTTCTAACTTTAAAGACATAGTGTAGTCTTTTTGGGTACGCTTAACATAGCGTGTTTCTTGTGCGGATTCCATAGGATACTTTTTTGTGTATCGCTATTTCAGGACTAGACAGTTTCACAAATAGTAACCCTGTCCAATTTAATTGGACAGGGTTTTTTATTTTTTTCGTGTTTTGAATAAAGTTGCCGAAACGATATTCTTTAAAATTCGCTTGTAAGGTCAATTTTCACTAGATGTTTTGCCACTTTAAGCGTGTCTAAGAAGGGCCCTAATCCTCTTTGAACTTAATTAGATTTCCCCTAAAGGTTATAAAATAGGGATACTTCTTCTTCAGTGTTTCTATTTGTAGTTTACTCTCTATTGTTAAAAAATCTTTTTGATTTGTAAATTAAAAAAGAGTATGTTTTTTATTTATGGAATCAAATTTTCATCAATTCAAATTTAAAATAGGCTTTAAAAGTCAACATATTTTCTAATCATATATTTTTATTTCCTCTGAAAATCACAAAATATGTAGTTGATAGTTTTTTTTATTCCTTTAATCGGAAATGTATGAAAAATTAGATTAATGTATTCTTAATTGCATAATTTAGTATTCAAGTTAATGGATTTTAGTTGTTTAAGTATATTTTTTTTTTGTTTAAAAAGTATTTATCCGAAGGAGTTCCATTAAAATAAATCAAAAACAGAACGATCATTCTATTGATTTTACATTTTACAGTCAAGCATATAGTCTTTCGTTATTTTATTATTTTAATTCAATAAATATGAAAACATTTCTACCCAAATCTGGATTTTTAACTATAGTTATTTTTATTACAAATATTTTTTTTTATAGGACATTAACTATCCCCGAACTGGACTATGGGTAAGTTCCTTCTATTACTTTAATGGGATTCATTTTCTAAGAGGTAACGAGTAACTTTAAATTGTATTTCGTTTTCATAGTATTTGAATACAGAGCTTACTGCTATTTAAATCAAGTATAATAGGATTAGGTAAAGTTTCAGTTACCTGAAATAATATTTTAATTTTTTTGTACTACTTCTAGTGCCATAATCCATTTTTATCATTAATACTTATTTTACAAAAATAGCTTTCTTACAAAATAGAGAAGGCTTTACTATTTTAAGAAATTTAATTACTTATACAAAAAAATAAATTTTATGAAAAATATTTTTACTTCAAAAGAAAAATTACTACATACAATTATATTGATAGTAGTATTTATTTTTAGCTTTATAGGCACAATTGACAAGGCCTATGCTCAATCTCCTCAAGCGATTCCCTATCAGGGAGTAGCCCGTAATGCTAGTGGAGATATACGAGCTTTACAGAACATCAGTTTGAGGTTTTCTATTCACAATGGTACTTCAACAGGTACAATTGTGTTTCGAGAAACCCATAATGTTACGACTACCAATCTTGGATTATTTAATGTAAATATCGGTTCAGGCTCACCGACTACTGGTACTTTAGCAGCTGTAAACTGGGGTGTTGGCGCTAAGTTTATCCAAGTTGAAATGGATGCAACAGGTGGTGTATCTTTTGTTGATATGGGGACCACACAATTGAATAGTGTACCTTATGCCTTATATGCTGAAAAATCTAACGTAGCTGGTGTGGCAGGTCCTGCAGGTCCTACGGGAGCAACAGGCCCTCAAGGAATTCAAGGGTTACCTGGAGTTCCGGGATCACAAGGATTAACCGGAGCTACTGGCCCTACTGGAGCAACAGGATCTCAAGGTCTTAAAGGTGATACTGGAGCTACAGGCGCAGCAGGAACAAATGGAATAGCTGGAGCAGCAGGAATAAATGGATCTCAAGGTCCAATAGGATTAACCGGAGCTACTGGTCCTACTGGAGCAACAGGATCTCAAGGCCCTAAAGGTGATACTGGAGCTACAGGTGCAGCAGGAACAAATGGAATAGCTGGAGCAGTTGGATTAACTGGAGCACAAGGCCCTAAAGGTGATACCGGAGCTACAGGTTCTACTGGAGCAACAGGTTCTCAAGGTCCTAAAGGTGATACCGGAGCTACAGGCGCAGCAGGAACAAATGGAATAGATGGATTAACTGGAGATACAGGCGCAGCAGGAGCAAAAGGAGATCAAGGAGTAACTGGTGCAAAAGGTGACACAGGTTTAACTGGAGCTACTGGTCCTGCCCCTTCAGGGACAGGTTTAGTTACCGTTTCCAGCGGTGTGTTGAATACTCCTGGAGGACTAACTGGCGATGTCACAACCTCTGGATCGGGTCTTGTTACCACACTCTCAACTACTGGAGTGAGTTCTGGAACTTACTCAAAAGTAACAGTTGATGAAAAAGGACGAGTGATAGCTGGCTTACAAGTTGTGGCTGCTGATTTTGGATTAGGAAATGTTAATAATACGTCAGATGCTGATAAATCGATATCAACGGCGCAACTAGCAGCATTAGATTTAAAAGAAAACTTGTCCAACAAATCAAATTCTCCCACATTAGGTACAAGCGATACTTTATACCCAACGCAAAATGCTGTTAAGAGTTATGTTGATGAAGGTGCTTCGTTAGGTTCTGAGGCTTTAGCAGCAGAAATTACTAGAGCTACAGTTGCAGAAGGAACCCTTACCACTAATGTAGCTGCCAATGCAAGCGCAATTGAAGGAGAAACTACAAGAGCTACCGCTGCAGAAGGAACCCTTACCACTAATGTAGCTGCCAATGCAAGCGCAATTGAAGGAGAAACTACAAGAGCTACCGCTGCAGAAGGAACCCTTACCACTAATGTAGCTGCCAATGCAAGCGCAATTGAAGGAGAAACTACAAGAGCTACCGCTGCAGAAGGAACCCTTACCACTAATGTAGCTGCCAATACAAGCGCAATTGAAGGAGAAACTACAAGAGCTACCGCTGCAGAAGGAACCCTTACCACTAATGTAGCTGCCAATGCAAGCGCAATTGAAGGAGAAACTACTAGAGTTACAGCTGCTCAAAGTGATGCTACTACTGCTTTAGCGAATGCCGCTACTGCCGATGGAAAAGCTGTTGCTGCTCAAGGGACTGCTGATACCGCCATCTTAAATGCTGCTACAGCCGATACAAAAGCTGTTGCTGCTCAAAGTGATGCTACTACTGCCTTAGCGAATGCCGCTACTGCCGATGGAAAAGCTGTTGCTGCTCAAAGTGATGCTACTACTGCTTTAGCGAATGCCGCTACTGCTGATACAAAAGCTGTTGCTGCTCAAGGAACTGCTACTACTGCCTTAGCGAATGCCGCTAC
>NZ_JBLNKY010000012.1:0-18720 GCF_048158655.1 Flavobacterium algoriphilum | reverse complement strand
AACGATTTCTAACTTTAAAGACATAGTGTAGTCTTTTTGGGTACGCTTAACATAGCGTGTTTCTTGTGCGGATTCCATAGGATACTTTTTTGTGTATCGCTATTTCAGGACTAGACATTTTTCCAATAAAAAATCCCAAAACTGAATTTAAGTTTTGGGATTTTTTTTTAATCTGACTAAGTACGTTTTTTAAAACTGACTGTTGTTTTTGAAAACTTCTTGATTCACATCGTCAATATAACTTAATAACTCTTCTTTTCCAGTAGATTCAGTTGCTGAAGTGACAAAATAATGAGGCATTTCGGCCCAGTTATTAGCGAACATTTTCTTTTTGTATGCTGCAATATGAGAGTCGATTTTTACTTTACTGATCTTATCAGCTTTGGTGAAAACGATACAAAAAGGAATTTCGCTTTCGCCCATATATGACATAAATTCGATATCGATAGTTTGAGCTTCATGACGAATATCAATCAAAACAAAAGCACAAACTAATTGCTCTCTAGTTTCAAAGTAATCAGTAATGAATTCTTGAAAAATAGATTTTGTCTTTTTGGAAACTTTAGCATAACCATAACCTGGTAAATCAACTAAGAACCAGTTGCTGTTGATTAAAAAATGATTAATCAATTGTGTTTTTCCGGGTCTTCCTGATGTTTTTGCTAATTTTTTATGGTTCGTTAGCATGTTTATCAAAGAGGATTTTCCAACATTTGATCGGCCTATAAAAGCGTATTCCGGCAAAAAGTCTTTGGGACATTTGGCTACATCGGAATTACTAATTATAAATTCGGCGGTATTAATTTTCATTTCTTTTAGGTATAAAATTCTTCTTTAAGATTAGTGTACTGCTAAATGGGTATGGTTGAGCCAATCCTCTAACAAACGATTAAACTCATCTGGATGTTCCATCATGGCAGCATGGCCACATTTGTCGATCCAATATAAAGTTGAATTAGGTAATAATTTATTAAATTCTTCGGCAACATCAGGTGGAGTAACTTTGTCATTTTTTCCCCAAATTATACACGTTTGAACATGCATTTTTGGTAAATCTTTTGCCATATTATGACGGATAGCACTTTTTGCAATTGTCAATGTTTTTATCAATTTTATTCTGTCATTTACGGATTCGTAAACTTCATCAATAAGTTCTTTGGTGGCTATTTTTGGATCGTAAAATACATCTTCAGCTTTTTTCTTGATATATTCATAGTCCCCTCTTTTTGGGTAACTATCACCCATTGCGCTTTCATAGAGTCCTGAACTTCCGGTTATTACGAGGCCTGCTACTTTTTCCGGATACATTTTGGTATGATATAAGGCGATGTGACCGCCCAACGAATTCCCTAATAATATAACCCTGTCGAGACCTTTGAAAGTTATAAAGTTTTTAACATAAATAGCAAAGCTTTTTACATTGGTTTTTAAAATATTTTGGGTATAAATTGGTAAATCAGGGATGATGATCTTGTAGCCTTTATTGGAAAAGTAACTGGCAACGGCGTCAAAGTTGCTTAGTCCGCCCATTAGGCCGTGTAAAATTACAATTGGGGTTCCTTCGCCAGCTTCATAATAACTGTATTTGCCTTCTTTTTTATAGTATTTTTCCATGTTTTTGAATCTGGATTTTCAATTTTGACAAATATAGGATTTAATAAATAAAAATGAATTTTTATAACAATTTTAATTATTAAATTCTAAGCCAAATATGAAAATAGGGGTCTTTTTTTTGTGCATTTACCTGCAATTTTAGGATTCTACTCTTTTTATTCCTATTGATTTTAGAAGATACTTCAGACTCTTTTAATCTTGTCTTTTTATATAACATTACCTTTCTTACAAATAAAAGAAATGGAACCTAATACTCTGATTCTCCAAAAATTAAGGGTTTTTATTTAAAAGTGGTTAAACTTATTAACAAAGTGGTATATAGTGGTAAAATGTGGTAATATTTTTTATATTTTTGCTCAACATCATTTAAACTTTTTACTTGGATACAATTATTGGAACATATGAATGTAAAGTTGATGCTAAAGGAAGGTTGCTGTTACCGGCGCCTTTAAAAAAGCAGTTGGCTTCTTCTCTTCAAAACGGGTTTGTTTTGAAGCGTTCCGTGTTTCAGTCATGTTTAGAGTTGTATCCTATGAAAGAGTGGGATTTGATGATGCAAAAAATCAACAAACTGAATCGATTTGTAAAGAAAAATAATGACTTTATCCGCAGGTTTACCGCTGGAGTAAAAGTGGTTGAGATAGATGCTTTAGGTCGGTTATTAGTACCTAAAGATTTAGTAATTTTTGCAAGTATTGCTAAGGAAGTTGTGTTTTCATCGGCAGTGAATATTGTTGAGATTTGGGATAAAGATTTATACGAAAAATCAATCAATGGTGAAGATGTTGATTTTGCGGATTTGGCAGAAGAAGTAATGGGAAATATAAATGACGACGACAATGGAATATCATAATCCGGTTTTGCTTCAGGCAACAGTAGATGGTTTAAATATTAAGCCAGACGGCATTTATGTAGATGTGACTTTTGGTGGTGGGGGGCATTCAAAAGAAATTTTGAAAAGACTGGGGCCAAACGGTAAATTATTTGCTTTTGATCAAGACGAAGATGCATTAGCGAATGCTTTGCCAGATGAAAGATTTACGCTTATCAATGAAAATTTCCGTTTCATAAAACGGTTTTTGCGTTTTTATGGCGTGAAAAGTGTTGACGGAATCTTAGCTGATTTAGGTGTGTCTTCCCATCAGTTTGATGTTGCTGAAAGAGGTTTCTCCACTCGTTTTGATGCTGGCTTAGATATGAGAATGAGTCAGAAAAATGATTTGAATGCGTATCGTGTTGTCAATGAATATGATGAAGCGAATTTAAAAAGAGTGTTCTTGGATTATGGTGAATTAAAAAATGCACCCGCTTTAGCAAAATCAATTATTGAAGCCAGAGAGGAGCAACCAATCAAAACAACAGATGAATTGAAAGCCGTTTTGGCGAAATTTTTACCTGAAAGAGTTAGAAATAAAATATTGGCTCAAATCTATCAAGCCATCCGAATTGAAGTGAACCAGGAAATGGATGTTTTGAAAGAATTCTTGGAACAATCCTTAGAAATATTAAATCCAGGCGGTAGATTAAGCGTGATTTCATACCATTCTTTGGAAGACCGATTAGTGAAAAGATTTATGAAAAATGGAATGTTTGAAGGGGAACCAGAACGCGACTTTTTCGGTAATTTTTCGGTTCCATTTAAAACTATCGGAAAATTAATTGTTCCGGATAACGCTGAAATAAAAGAAAATAATAGAGCAAGAAGTGCCAAATTAAGAATAGCTGAAAAGAGATAATTAGTTATGAAAAACGGAGTTTACAGCCTATTAAAAGCTAGATTTCTCATAGATGATGATGCTGTTAAAAACTGGCGATTCATTGTTTTTGTAATTATTTTGGCGATTGTTATGATTGCCAATACACAACGATTTGAGCAAAAAGTATTTATGATTGCCGATTTGACAAATCAGGTTAAAGAATTACGTTCGGAATTTGTGGACAGGCGTTCGGAATTGATGAAATTGAAAATGGAATCGACTGTTTCTGAAAAAATGGTTGAAAAACAAATTTTTCCGTCAACAGTTCCTCCAGTTAAAATCAAAGTTAAAAAAGAAGAAGAAAAAAGCTTCTTCAAAAAAATATGGCAGTAGAAGATAAATACATATCGTACAGAATTTATCTGGTTGCATTCGCTATCTTTTTGATGGCCATTGCGATTGCTGTAAAATTGACAAATATTCAATGGGTCGAGGGAGATTATTATAGAAAATTAGCCAAAGAAAGAACCGTTAGGAATTTTGTGATTCCTGCTAATAAAGGCAATATTTATTCTGCTGACGGGAGTCTTTTGGCGACTTCTATTCCTAATTATGAAATTAGATTTGATGCGGTTGCTCCAAAAGCAGAAGCATTCGAAAAAAATGTTAAGTCATTATCAGATTCCTTGGCTTTAGTTTTAGGAAAACCATCAAATTTTTTCCAAAACGAATTAAGAAAAGCCAGAGCAAACAAAAACAGGTATTATTTGATTGCTCGTAATTTAAGTTACACGCAATATTTTAAAATTAAAGGTTTTCCATTGTTTAAATTGGGAGCTTACAAAGGTGGAATTATAATTGAACAAGAAACTGTAAGAGAACATCCAATAGGAAAAATTGCAGAACGAACTGTTGGTTACGAAAGAACTTCTCATGGTGCATCACTCGATGGAAAAGGAATTGAATGGGCTTTTAGAAAATATCTGAACGGTAAAGACGGAAAAATTTTAAAACAAAAAATTGCAAAAGGACAGTGGAAACCGATACGGGATATTAATGAAGTTGATCCTCAAGATGGGTATGATGTGATATCTACAATTGATGTTTATATTCAGGATATTGCGCACCATGCTTTGCTAAAACAGTTAGAATTATATCAAGCAGATCACGGTTGTGTTGTGGTTATGGAAACAAGTACTGGTCATGTGAAAGCAATTTCGAATTTGGGAAGAGCAACAGACGGAACGTATTTTGAAACAACTAATTATGCTGTAGCCGAATCTCACGAGCCAGGTTCTACCTATAAATTAGCCGATTTAATGGCACTTCTTGAAGATAAAAAAGTAGATACAAGCGCCGTTTATGACAGCAATGGTGGAGTCGTTGTTTATTCAGGAAGAAAAGTTCGGGATTCACACGAAGGCGGTTATGGGAAAATTTCTTTAGCAAGAGGTTTTGAACTTTCGTCGAATACGGTTATGGTTCAAGCCGTTTATAATAGCTATAAAAATGAACCTTCAAAATTTGTAAATCACCTTAATAATTTTGGATTAAACAGACCTCTGGGACTTTCGATTAAAGGAGAAGGTCGTCCTTATGTTCCACAACCAAGTGATAAGCACTGGTCAAACATTTCACTTCCTTGGATGGCTTTTGGATATGGAGTTTCTATTACGCCAATGCAAACATTAACCTTTTATAATGCTGTTGCCAATAATGGAGAAATGGTTAAACCGCAGTTTGTTTCTGAAATCAAGGAGTGGAATAAAACAATAAAAAAATACGATAAAGAAGTTTTGAATCCTAAAGTATGTTCGCAAGAAACAATCAAAAAACTAAAAGCCGTTTTAGCGAATGTTGTAAAAAAGGGAACAGGTTCAAAACTCTATTCTAAAGATTTTTCGATGGCAGGAAAAACCGGAACAGCTGCCGCTAATTATGGTAAAGATGGTGGTTCCGGAAAATATTATATTTCCTCTTTTGTTGGTTATTTTCCAGCGGATCAACCTAAATATTCCTGTATAGTTGTGGTACATAAACCAAGTACAGCATTAAATAATTATTATGGAGCAGACGTGGCAGGTCCGGTTTTCAAACGTATTGCACAAAAGATTTTTACCGATGCGCCTTCAACTAATGAAATTAAAAATTTAGATAGAAAAATACAAAAGCAAGAGCGTAATTTCGATTCGTATTTTGTTAAGTCACAAAAGAAAGGGCAGCTAATTCCTAATGTAAAAGGAATGTCAGGAATGGATGCTGTACCCTTATTAGAAAATTTAGGTATAAAAGTAAAAGCTACTGGAGTTGGTAAAGTCAAAAAACAATCGCTTCAGGCCGGGCAAAACATAGTTAGAAACACAACAATTTTATTAGAATTATCGTGAAAATCTTAAAAGACATATTGTATAGGGTAGCTATTGAAGCGGTAAAGGGTCCGACAGATATTGTTATAAACAAAATGGATTTCGATTCTAGAAAAATCGAGGTCAATGATGTTTTTGTTGCTATTCGTGGTTCAATTTCTGATGGTCATGATTTTATAGAAAAAGCAATTCAGCAAGGGGCTGTAGCTATTATATGCGATACATTTCCGGAGAACATTGTAATAGGAATTACTTATGTTCAGGTGAAAAACACCAATTCAGCGGTAGCTTTTATGGCTGCAAATTATTTTGGAGATCCTTCTCAAAACTTGAAGTTAGTTGGAATTACAGGAACAAACGGTAAAACAACCATTGCTTCTTTATTATACCAATTATTTAAAAAAGCAGGTTTTAAAGTTGGATTGCTTTCTACAGTAAAAATTTTGGTTGACGATGTTGAATATAAAGCGACTCACACCACTCCAGATTCAATTACAATAAACCACTATCTCAAAGAAATGGTGAAGAACGGTGTTGAATATTGTTTTATGGAAGTGAGTTCTCATGGAATTCATCAAAAAAGAACAGAAGCATTGCATTTCGTAGGTGGTATTTTCACCAATTTGTCTCACGATCATTTGGATTACCATCCAACATTTGCAGAATATAGAGATGTAAAAAAATCATTTTTCGATAATTTGCCTAAAACGGCATTTGTATTGTCCAATATTGATGATAAAAATGGACCAGTGATGTTGCAAAATACTGCAGCAAAAAAACTGACTTATGCTTTAAAAACCTATGCGGATTATAAAGCGCAAATTCTGGAAAATCAATTATCAGGTTTACTATTGAAAATAAATGGAAATGAAGTTTGGGTAAAACTGATAGGAACATTTAATGCGTATAATTTATTGGCTATTTATGGAACTGCAGTTGAATTAGGATTGGAAAGTTTGGAAGTGCTTCGATTGTTATCCGATTTAGAAAGTGTTTCGGGACGTTTTCAATTTATTGTTTCGGCTACAAATATTACGGCAATTGTGGATTATGCGCATACACCAGATGCATTAGAAAATGTGCTAAAAACAATCAATGACATTCGCACAAAAAACGAACAGTTGATAACAGTTGTTGGTTGTGGTGGTAATAGAGATAAAACCAAACGCCCAATTATGGCTGGAATTGCATCTGATTTAAGTGACAAAGCAATTTTCACTTCGGATAATCCAAGAAATGAAGACCCGGAAGTCATTATTACTGAAATGGAGCAAGGTGTTGCACCTCAAAATTATAAAAAAACATTGACTATAACCGATAGAAAGCAGGCTATTAAAACTGCTTGCCAATTGGCTCAGCCAAATGATATTATTTTAATTGCTGGAAAAGGGCATGAGACATATCAGGAAATAAATGGCGTTCGTCATGATTTTGACGATATGAAAATAGTTAAAGAAATATTAGACCAACTTCATAAATAGAAAAATATGCTGTATTACTTATTTGAATATTTAGATAAAATATTAGACGTTCCTGGGACAGGCGTTTTTCAGTACATTACTTTTAGATCTGCATTGGCATTGATGCTTTCTTTGCTGTTATCTACGATTTATGGAAAAAGAATTATCAGTTTTCTGCAAAGACAACAAGTAGGGGAAACGGTTCGTGAACTTGGTTTGGCAGGTCAAAATGAAAAAGCTGGAACACCAACTATGGGTGGGTTAATTATCATATTTGCCACTTTGGTTCCTGTTTTACTTTTTGCAAAACTGCATAATATTTATATCGTTTTATTGATTGTGACCACACTTTGGATGGGAACGATTGGTTTTATAGATGATTATATTAAAATTTTCAAAAAAGATAAAGAGGGACTAAAAGGAATTTTTAAAGTCGTAGGACAAGTTGGTTTGGGTTTAATAGTTGGGACTGTTCTTTATTTTAGTCCTGCCGTGACTGTTAGAACTGATACGACGAAATCTGATATTTTTAAAGTGCAAACAGAAACGGTAATTACGCCAGCTCCAGTTGAAGAAAAATCTACGGCAACTACTATTCCTTTCTTTAAAAATAACGAATTTGATTATGCTGAATTATTAGCATGGACAGGTGAAGGATATGAAAAATGGGCTTGGTTGATTTTTATTCCAGTTGTTATTTTTATTATTACTGCAGTATCAAACGGTGCAAATTTAACGGATGGTATTGATGGGCTGGCTGCAGGAACTTCTGCTATATCAGTCCTCGCATTAGGCATATTTACGTTCGTTTCGGGAAATATTATTTTCTCCAATTACTTGAATATAATGTACATCCCTAGTTCAGGGGAAATGACGGTTTTTATAGCTGCTTTTGTGGGATCATTGATTGGATTTCTTTGGTATAATTCCTATCCGGCATCAGTTTTTATGGGAGATACGGGAAGTTTGACCATCGGCGGAATTATTGCAGTTCTGGCAATTGCTGTTCGAAAAGAAATGTTGATTCCATTATTATGCGGAATTTTTCTTGTCGAAAATCTATCCGTTGTTTTACAAGTAAGTTATTTTAAATATACCAAAAAACGCTTTGGCGAAGGCCGAAGAATATTCCTAATGTCACCTTTGCATCACCATTATCAGAAGAAAGGCTATCATGAAAGTAAGATTGTAACTCGTTTTTGGATTGTTGCTATAATGCTGGCCATATTATCAATTGTCACTTTAAAATTAAGATAATATGAGGCTAGTAATTTTAGGTGGAGGAGAAAGCGGAGTAGGAACTGCTATTCTGGGTAAGAAAAAAGGATATGATGTTTTTGTGTCTGATCTTGGAAAGATAAAAGGAAATTACAAAGAGGTTCTTATTATTAATGAAATAGCTTGGGAAGAAGAAAAGCACACGGAAGATTTGATTCTGAATGCTGATGTTGTGATGAAAAGTCCCGGTATTCCGGATAAATCTCCAATGATAAAAAAGCTTTTAGCAAAAGGTGTTTCAGTATTATCTGAAATTGAGTTTGCGGCTCCTTTTACAGATGCGACTATAATAGGTATTACCGGAAGCAATGGAAAGACCACCACTACGATGTTGACCCATCATTTGCTGAAATCAGCAGGATTAAATGTAGGAGTAGGAGGAAATATCGGCAAGAGTTTTGCTTGGCAAGTTGCTGAAAATAAATACGATTCGTATGTGCTTGAATTGAGTAGTTTTCAATTGGATGGGATTATGAATTTTAAGCCACATATTGCGATTATTACCAATATTAGTCCCGATCATTTAGATCGATACGATTACAAATATGAAAATTACATTGATTCAAAATTTAGAATTACAATGAATCAAACCGAGGATGATTACCTTATTTATGATGCAGACGATGAAGCCATTACAGAATGGTTTAAAACACACACAACCAAAGCCAAATTAATTCCTTTTTCATTGACAAAAACTTTCAGCGAAGGAGCTTATATAAAAAACAACAAAATGGAAATTTCAATCAATCAAGAAGAGTTTACAATGGACACAGCGCATATTGCCTTGGAAGGAAAACATAACATGAAAAACGCAATGGCAGCAACCTCTGTGGCAAAATTAATGCAAATTAGAAAAGCTACCATACGGGAGAGTTTATCTAATTTTCAAGGAGTGGAACATCGTCTTGAGAAAGTATTGAAAATTCTAAATGTACAATACATCAATGATTCAAAAGCTACCAATGTAAATGCTACTTTTTTCGCATTAGACAGCATGAATACCCCTACGGTTTGGATTGTGGGAGGTGTTGATAAAGGAAATGATTATAATGAATTGATGTCATTAGTCCGTGAAAAAGTAAAAGCTATTATTTGCCTTGGTGTGGACAACAAGAAAATAATTGATGTTTTTGGAAATGTGGTTGATATGATGATTGAAGTTTCTACTATGAATGATGCTGTGAGAATGGCGCAACGATTATCAGAAAAAGGCGATACGGTATTATTGTCGCCCGCCTGTGCTAGTTTTGATTTATTCGAAAACTATGAAGATAGAGGAAATCAATTTAAGCAAGCAGTTAAAAATTTATAAAAAAAAGGTGTTAGGTTCTTGTTGCTAAGTTTTAGCGCCAAAATCTAAAACCCAAAATCTAAAACCCAAAATGAAACAACTTGTTAACAGTTTAAAAGGAGATAAAGGAATTTGGTCATTTGTGGCCTTATTAGCCTTGTTCTCGTTTATGCCTGTTTTTAGTGCGAGTAGTAATTTGGCTTATATTGGCCAAGGGAACGGAAATACATTGGGTTATCTGGTAAAACATTTGGCACATATTTGTATTGGTTTCGCCATTATTTATTGGGTTCATAAAGTACCCTATCATTATTTTCGGGCTATTTCTAAAGTAGGATTGCCTGTTGTTTGGATATTATTGGCTTATACATTAATAAAGGGGACTGTTATCGCTGGTGCAAATGCGAGTCGGTGGATTCAAGTACCCTTCATTGGAATAACTTTCCAAACATCAACATTGGCATCCATAGTGTTGTTTATTTTCGTAGCGCGTTATTTATCAAAAACAAGAGAAAAACCAATTGAATTCAAGGCTTCGTTATGGGAGCTTTGGTTGCCGGTCTTTTTTACATTGATACTAATTTTGCCGGCTAATTTCTCCACAACCGCCTTGATTTTCTGTATGATATTGATGCTGACTTTTATTGGTAAATACCCATTAAAATATATTGGGATCATTATTGGTTCCGGAATTTTATTTCTCGCTTTTTTTGTTCTTCTTTCAAAAGCTTTTCCTGATTCTAGATTTTTTAGCAGAGTACATACTTGGGAAAGCAGGATCGAAAATTTTAGCACGGATAAACCGGATGAAGACGATTATCAGATAGAGAAAGCTAAAATTGCTATTGCATCTGGTAAAATTTATGGATTAGGTCCTGGTAAAAGTGTTCAGAAGAATTTCTTACCACAATCGTCTTCCGATTTTATTTATGCCATTATTGTTGAAGAATATGGACTTTTAGGAGGCTTAGGAGTGCTTACGTTATATTTATTATTGTTATTTCGATTTGTCATTGCTTCACATAAAGCCAATACATTGTTTGGGAAATTAGTGGTTATAGGATTAGGTTTTCCCATGATATTTCAGGCGATGACTAATATGGCGGTTGCAGTGGAATTATTACCCGTTACCGGACAAACATTGCCATTGATAAGCAGCGGAGGAAGTTCCATTTGGATGACCTGTTTTGCACTTGGAATTATCATTAGTGTAACTAAAAAAGAGGAAGAAATCGCCCAGGAATTAAAGGATGCTGCCAAAAGAGAAGAAGCACTTCAAAAATTAATCGATAGGGAATTAGAAGAGGAAGATCTGATCGAAGAAAATTATTCTATTGAGGATAAAGCAACTAATCCAATGCATGCAGTTTTAAATAAGTAGTTCGGTTTTCAGAAAAAAAGTCAATTAAAAAACTTAGGAACTCAGTAACTTTTATAAAAATGAAACAGTATAAATTCATATTAAGCGGTGGCGGAACAGGCGGACATATTTATCCGGCAATTGCAATTGCCAATGAATTAAAATCTCGTTTTCCTGATGCCGAAATTCTTTTTGTAGGTGCCAATAATAAAATGGAAATGCAAAAAGTACCCCAAGCAGGTTATAAAATCAAAGGACTTTGGATTGCAGGATTACAACGAAGACTGACATTTGACAATACGCTTTTTCCAATTAAATTGCTCTCCAGTTTGTTAAAATCCAGAACAATAATCGCAGCGTTCAAACCCGATGTGGTTATTGGAACAGGAGGTTTTGCAAGTGGTCCGTTATTACAGATAGCGGGGATTTCAGGCATTCCAACAGTAATTCAAGAGCAAAATTCCTATCCTGGAATTACTAATAAATTATTGAGTAAAAAAGCAAGCAAAATTTGTGTGGCTTACGAAAATCTGGAACGATTTTTTCCAAAAGGGAAAATGATTTTGACGGGGAATCCAGTGCGTCAGGATTTAATTGATATTGAAAGTAAAAGAACGCTAGCCATTCAGTATTTTAATCTAGACTCTAAAAAGAAAACATTATTAATTCTCGGAGGGAGCCTTGGAGCAAGAAGAGTCAATCAATTAATCGAAAAAGAATTGGGTAATATTCTTACTCAAAATGTTCAGGTGATTTGGCAATGCGGAAAATTATATTTGGAAGATTATAAAAAATATAATGCGCCCAATGTTCAAGTAGTCGATTTTATAGAAAGAATGGATTTAGTTTATGCGGCTGCAGATGTTATCATTTCTCGTGCGGGTGCGTCCTCTGTCTCGGAATTGTGTCTAGTTGGGAAACCGGTGATTTTTATTCCGTCACCTAATGTTGCTGAAGATCATCAAACTAAAAATGCACAGGCGATTGTAGATAAAAAAGGAGCTTTAATGCTTAAAGAATCGGAGCTGGATTCGCAATTTAGCCTTGTTTTTGAAGCGCTATTGAAAGATCAGGGAAAACAAAACCAGCTGAGTGAAAATATAAAACAATTGGCTATGCCAGAAGCAACAAAACAAATTGTTGATGAAATTGTGAAGTTGATTAAATAGAGAGAAAAAAGATAATAGAGCAAAGACTTAAAATAATATGAACTTAAATCAAATACATAACGTCTATTTTATAGGAATTGGAGGAATCGGCATGAGTAATCTGGCTCGTTATTTCAAGAATTTGGGAAAACAAGTTTCAGGTTACGATAAAACACCTTCAGCGCTTACCAATGAATTAATAGAAAGCGGAATTTCAATTCATTTTGAAGACAATATCGGTTTAATTCCAACAGATTTTTATGTAGAAAATACTTTGGTGATTATTACCCCAGCAGTTCCAAAATCGCATTCCGAGTGGAATTATTTTTTGGAAAGAGATTTTCAAGTCAAAAAAAGAGCAGAGGTTTTAGGGATAATTACAAAAGATACTTTTTGTTTTGCCGTAGCTGGAACACATGGAAAAACGACCACTTCAGGAATTTTAGGACATATTTTATATGAAAGTGGTGCTGATGTTACTGCTTTTATTGGAGGAATTGTAGAGAATTACAATTCGAATTTAATAGGAAGCGGAAAGACAATTACTGTTGTTGAAGCGGATGAATTTGACCGTTCGTTCTTGCATTTGCATCCTAATATTGCGTGTATTACATCAATGGATGCGGACCATTTGGATATTTATGGAACCAGTGAAGCAATAGAAGAATCTTTTATTGAATTTGCTTCTAAAGTTGAAGATAAGAGCAAGCTTTTTATAACGAAAGAATTGACATTAGAAGGTATTACATGTGCGGTAAATGACGATGCTGTTTTTAAAGTAATAAATGTTAGAATAGGAAATGCTAGTTATGTTTTTGACGTACAGACGCCAACTGAAATAATTAAAGATTTGCATTTTGGATTACCTGGAAAACACAATTTGATGAATGCATTAATGGCTATTGCAATGGCAAATATATTCGGCACCCCAACCGATGCCATTGCAAAAGCCATTGCATCATTTAAAGGAATAAAAAGAAGATTTTCGTACCAAATTAAAACAGATAAGTTAGTTTATATTGATGATTATGCACATCATCCAACGGAGATAAATGCAGTGCATCAAGCGGTTAGAGAATTATATCCAAACCAGAAAGTTTTGGCAATTTTTCAACCGCATTTATTCAGCAGAACGAGAGATTTTGCGGATAATTTTGCCAAAAGCTTGTCTGCTTTTGATGACGTTGTTCTATTAGATATTTATCCGGCGCGTGAATTGCCTATGGAAGGTGTAAATTCACAATGGTTGATGGATAAAATGACTAATAATCATAAAAAAATAGTCTCTAAGACTGATTTGATTGCATCAATTTTAGCAAGTGATGCTACCATTATTGTAACTATTGGAGCAGGAGATATTGGGGAATTAGTGCCATCCATTAAAAAAGCTATAAATGAAACTCTTTAATTGGACAAATATTCGATTATTACTGATGTTTGTGTTGGTGATTTTTCTATTTTCATTTACATCTAATCGAAATAAAAATAGAAAACTGACTAAATCTGTGATTATTTTTGTAGGAGATAACGCTCCTTTTGTTAAACAGGAAACGGTTAATAAATTGTTAATAGAAAATAATAGAGACGCCTCAAGCATTCAAAAAGTTGAATTAGATTTGAATAAGCTTGAAAGAACGTTGGATGAACAAGAAATGATTGAAAAATCAGATGTGTTTGTGAGTATTGACGGAGTGTTAAAAGCAGTAGTAAAACAAAAAACTCCTGTAGCAAGAGCTTTTGATGAAGGAGGTTCTTTTTATATTGATTACGAAGGGAATAGGATGCCATTGTCAACTAATTTTACAGCAAGAGTTCCACTTGTATCCGGGAGGGTAAATAAAAATAATAACGAAGATTTAGCCGATTTATTTCGAACAATTTATGACGATGCGTTTTTGAAAAAAAACATTATTGGAATTGAAATTATGCCGAATGGAAGCTTAATAATGCTCAATAGAAATTTCGATTATCAAATTGATTTTGGTAGAATGATAAATGTGGAGCGAAAATTTAAGAATTATAAAGCTTTTTTTCAAAAAGCAGTTTTAGATAGTTCCTTGTATAAATATAAAAAGATTGATCTCCGATTTACGGAACAAGTAGTTTGCACTAAATAATAGAGAATGGAAAAAGAGAATATTGCAGTAGGTCTAGATATTGGGACAACTAAAATAGTTGCCATGATAGGCAAGAAGAATGAATATGGGAAACTAGAAATTTTAGGGGTAGGAAAATCTAAAAGTTTAGGTGTGGCCAGAGGTGTTGTAAATAATATCACTCAAACCATTCAATCGATACAACAAGCGATACAAGAAGCCGAAAATAATTCAGGCTATAAAATAAAAGATGTAGTGGTGGGAATTGCGGGTCAACACATCCGTAGTATTCAGCATACCGATTATATAAGCAGAAACAATCCCGAGGAAGTAATTGGCGGGTATGATATTCAGCTTTTGATTGACCAAGTAAATAAATTGGCAATGTTACCTGGAGAAGAAATAATTCATGTTTTACCGCAAGAATTTAAAATTGACGGACAATCTGAAATTAAAGAGCCTATAGGAATGTATGGCGGAAGATTAGAGTCCAGTTTTCATGTTGTAGTGGGTCAAGCTTCATCAATACGTAATGTAGGCAGATGCATTCAAAGTTCAGGAATTGAATTGTCTGGATTAACTTTGGAACCATTAGCTTCGGCAGATGCTGTTTTGAGTCAGGAAGAAAAAGAAGCAGGAGTTGCACTTATCGATATAGGTGGTGGAACAACTGATTTAGCCATTTTCAAAGATGGGATTATTCGACATACTGCGGTAATTCCTTTTGGAGGGAATGTAATTACAGACGACATTAAAGAAGGATGTTCTATAATTGAAAAGCAAGCTGAATTATTGAAAGTTAAATTTGGATCAGCTTGGCCAGGGGAAAATAAAGACAATGAGATTGTTTCTATTCCGGGATTAAGAGGTAGAGAACCTAAAGAGATTTCTTTGAAAAATTTATCTAAAATTATTCATGCTCGAGTTGTTGAAATTATTGACCAAGTTTTTACGGAAGTGAAAGCATACGGACATGAAGATCCTCGAAAAAAACTAATTGCAGGAATTGTACTTACTGGTGGTGGTGCGCAATTGAAACACATTAAACAGTTAGTGGAATATATTACAGGAATGGATACTAGAATAGGTTATCCAAACGAACATTTGGCTGGAAATTCAGATGAGGAGATTTCAAGTCCTTTATATGCTACTGCAGTAGGATTGGTTATGAACAGCATTGAAAATAACACTCAAAGTGCAGTAAGAATGGATGTAATTGAACAGCCAAAAGCAGCAGTTTACAGACAGCCAATAGTGCAAGCGCCAGTTATTGAGGTTTCTGAAGAGGAAGTCGAAGAAGAGGTACGAAACACAAATGAAAAACAGAATTCGACAGTGAACAGAATTCAGAGGAACTTTTTCGACCGTTATGTGGATAAGATTAAGGATTTCTTAGATAATGCAGAATAAGGGCAGTGCCCAAAAAACACAATAAATAATAAATATCAAAAACCAAATAAAATGATGAGCAACTCAGAATTTGGAAGTATTTCATTTGATTTACCAAAAAACCAATCAAATGTAATAAAAGTTATTGGTGTTGGTGGAGGCGGAAGTAACGCTATAAATCACATGTTTAAACAAGGAATCAAAGGCGTAGACTTTATCGTGTGTAATACGGATTCTCAGGCCTTACAAAGCAGTTCTGTGCCTAATAAAATACAGTTAGGAGTACATTTAACTGAAGGACTTGGTGCTGGAGCAAACCCAGATGTAGGACAACAATCCGCTATTGAAAGTATTTCCGAGATTGAAAAAATGTTGGATCGCAATACTAAAATGGTATTCATCACTGCTGGAATGGGTGGTGGAACTGGAACAGGAGCTGCACCAGTAATTGCACAATTGGCTAAAGAAAGAGACATTCTTACTGTAGGAATTGTGACATTACCTTTCTTGTTTGAAGGGAAAGTGCGTCAGGAACAAGCATTAATTGGTATAGAAAAGTTACGCAAACAAGTCGACTCTTTAATTGTTATCAATAATAATAAATTAAGAGAAGTATATGGGAATCTTGGTTTCAAAGCGGGGTTTTCAAAAGCAGACGAAGTTTTGGCAACAGCCTCAAGAGGAATTGCTGAAGTGATCACGCACCACTATACTCAAAATATCGATTTAAGAGATGCCAAAACAGTATTGTTTAATAGCGGAACGGCTATTATGGGGTCTTCTGTTTCTTCAGGTGAGAATAGAGCTAAGGAAGCTATTGTTTCTGCTTTAGATTCACCTTTGTTAAATGATAATAAAATCACTGGTGCCAAAAACGTATTGTTGCTTATCGTTTCTGGAACTAATGAAATTACAATTGACGAAATTGGAGAAATCAATGATCATATTCAAGTTGAAGCAGGTCATAATGCTAATATTATCATGGGGGTTGGTGAAGACGAGTCCCTTGGAGATGCAATTGCAGTAACCATAATCGCTACTGGTTTTGATATCGAACAACAAAATGGAATTGTAAATACGGAACCTAAAAAAATAATTCACACACTAGAAGACGAACAAAGAAGTGTACACAACTTAAGTAGTAAGACGGTTGCTGGATTTGATTTGAATACGGAATCAGCACCGGTTACTAACTCAAACGAAAGAATTGTTTTTGATTTAGTAGAAGATGTAGTGATTGCACCTGAGCCAGTGGGTACAGCGCCAACAATCAATAAAGAAGAGTTAATGGTTATGTCTGAATTTATTAAAAATTTAGATGTGACTTTCGAAATCGTTTCTCCTATCACAGATATTGATTTCACAATTACTTCACCTGTAGTCGAAGTAAAAGTAGTGCAACCAAAAGTAATTGAAAGACTGGAACAAACTACTTTCTCTTTTGATTTGCCACTTTTCAAAACAGAGCCAGTAGCTCAAGTGGAGGAAAACAAAGTTTTATTTGAACTAACGAATGAAACTCGTGATATAAAAGTAAATGAAGCAGTTCAGTTTGTTCCGGTAACAGAATTGGCTGATAACGGAATTATCAAATATTCTCTTGAAGAATATATGGAGCCTGAGAATGATTTCATGGCTAAGCCAGTTGCAAAAACTCCAGAAGTTGTTATTCCGGCTGAGTTGAATATTACCATGAAACAAGTTAATGCATTAGTAATTACTTCTGTAGACTTGGATAACATTTCTCCAATGGAAATGACCATCGAAGAATCATTGCGAATGAGAGCTGATGAAAGAAGAAAAAAATTAAAAGAATTCAATTATAAGTTTCATAACAATGTTTCTAAAATTGATGAGTATGAAAAAGAGCCTGCTTACAAAAGATTAGGAATTGACATTTCAAACAATCAAACTAATAATATAAATTCGAGAATTTCTGTTGGAACAGACAGCAACAACGATCTACAGTTGCGTTCTAATAACTCGTATTTGCATGACAATGTAGATTAACTAACTCAAACCAAAATGAAACAGCCCGAAAATTCAATTTAATTTTCGGGTTATTTTTTTGTCTAGCGAGAAGAAAGCAATCTATTGTTAATTCCAGTAAATTTCTTTAAATTTGTCGGGCCTTATCCAGCTGTTGTTTCAAGCTTTTTCACGAAGATGCTTTTTTCTAAGTCCTTAAAAGAGCTTCTAAAGTCGCTTTTTAAGTTCAAGTAAAAATGCATTTTCTCTTAAAAGGCTTTTTACTCCCATCTGGGGCATTTAAAAAGTAATCAGTTTGCAGTTTCAGTTTTTAGATTGAAAGGCAAATTTAAAATTAAATAATAGTATGAGTTTATCAGTACAAATCATGGACGAAATGAAAACCGCCATGAGAGCCAAAGATACCGTTGCATTAGAAGCTTTAAGAGCTATAAAATCCGAAATCCTACTAGCTCAAACAGCAACAGGATCTAAAGAAGAAATAACTGAAGACGACGAGGTTAAATTACTTCAGAGATTAGTAAAAACACGTAAGGAAAGCGCTAGAATTTTTACAGAACAAAACCGTTTGGATTTGGCTGAACCAGAATTAGCTCAAATTGCAGTAATCGAAAAATTCTTACCAACACAATTAAGTGAAGCAGAAGTAGAAGCAGTGATCGCAAAAATTATCTCCGAAACTGGAGCTGCAGGAATTGCTTCGATGGGTAAAGTTATGGGATTGGCTGCTGCACAATTAGGTGGAACTGCCGAAGGAAAAACCATTTCTACACTAGTTAAAAAATTATTGACTTAAAATATTTATAAATTTAGATTTAGGAATTGGGATTTCACAAATCCTAAATCTGAATTCAAATGACTGCGTAGTTCAACTGGATAGAATATCAGATTTCGACTCTGAGGGTTGCAGGTTCGAACCCTGCCGTGGTCACTGAAGAAAAAAAAGAAAGACACTATTATTTCGGCAAGTAGCGCGAATTCTAGTGTCTTTCGGCTTTTAGAGAATTATAAAAAAATTGAAATACATGCAAA
>NZ_JBLNKY010000011.1:0-38793 GCF_048158655.1 Flavobacterium algoriphilum | reverse complement strand
AACCCTGCCGTGGTCACTGAAGAAAAAAAAGAAAGACACTATTATTTCGGCAAGTAGCGCGAATTCTAGTGTCTTTCGGCTTTTAGAGAATTATAAAAAAATTGAAATACATGCAAATAAAGCAAAAAATCAATCCGCACGTCCCAATAAACGCCCCAATGAATTTTAGTGGGGAGTTGACAGCGAAAATTGTCATAAAAGACGATTACGTTCGCGCAGATGGAACCAGTGCTTTATACCTTCAAATTTTTATAAGCGGAAAAAGAAAAAAGCTTCCTATACACCTATCAGTGCCGCCCATAGATTTCGACAAAAAGAAACAACGGGTCAAACCAAAGGCTAAATTCTCGAAGGATTACAATTTGATAATCGAAAAAGCAATGGCCGACATCAATACCATCGAAATATGCTACCGTTTGGCAGGTGAAGTGCTGACCATTGATAAGTTGATTCACGAATACGAAAATCCAACGGGAAAGATTGATTTTATTAAGTTCTGGGAATTGGAATTGGAACACCAAAAAGAAATAAAGGAATATTCAACCTATCAGCAGCAAATGTCAAGCTTTAGGAAAGTGAAAAAATACCAAGAATCAATTCTGTTTTATGAGATCACACCGGAATGGTTTGAAAAAATGATTGCGCATTTTAAAAATAAAGAGAAAAACCAGCCAAATACTTTGCAAACGTTGGCTAAAAATTTTAAGAAGTACTTGCATATCGCCAATAAAAAAGGAATTATAACGCCATTACATTATACAGATATTAAGACTCCCAGATGCTTAAGTAATAGAACTTTCCTTAGCGGTGCTGAAATACAAAAGCTAAATGAATATTATACTTCTGGATTTATAAACGAGAGCTTAAAAGCGATTTTAGGACGTTTTTTATTTTCGTGTTTTACGGGTTTGCGAATTTCTGACATCAAGGCGATTACCAAAGAAAATATAGTGGGCGATGTTTTGATATTTTTTGCAAAGAAAACAACCAAACTGCAACGGGTGCAACTGAACCAATCCGCCTTGTCATTTGTGAATGAAGAAACGATTTTCACGGGAACGTATTCTGAAGCGCACATTAATAGAGAATTGAAAGTGATTGCCAAAACGTGCGGAATCACCAAGCGCGTGACCTTTCACGTGGCCCGACATTCATTTGCAACAAATTTTCTTGTTTGTGGCGGTCGGGTGGAAGTATTGCAGAAACTACTGGGACATAGCAAAATAGAACAGACTATGGAATACGTTCACATTGTGGAAAGCATTTCTAACATACAAATCCACCACATGGACGAAATCCTAAATAAAAAAGCCACTGATTAAGTGGCTTTTTTATTAGAATGTAATACTGATCAGATTGAATTTTACTTCATAATTATTCTGATCTGTTTCCCTTAATTCTGTACTAGCAACTAAATATTCCTGATTATCTACAAAAATTCTTTTTAGCGATAAAATTTGGTTTAATTCTGTTTCCGTGAATGGTCCAGACATTTCCACTGCGGAGCCGTTTAATAAAAACTTAATGAATTTTCGCCAATACACTTCATAAATTCCTTTTAACCCTTGTATTTTTAATGTTTGCCCTAAATAATTCTCAGTCGTGTAAGGTTTGGTTATTGGATCGTAAATCATTAATCCAACACCGTTTTTTGTGTCTAAGGCTTCTGACAGTTCCGCTGTAGAGCTGGTTGGTACAAATTTAAATTTATTATCCAATCGTTCCACAAAATTAGAAGTCTGAGATCCGTAAGTTCCCACCCCTTCTTTGGTTACCCATAATGCCACATCCTCGCTATTTTCATATTTTAATAAAAAAGCGTCCAAAGGTGTTTGCTCATATCCCGTAAAAGCTAAAGATTTTTTTATAACCGATTTTTTCCCCGTTGAGATTGATTCTTCATTAAAATCAATAGTCATTTTCTTAGCTAAATCATCAATGTTTATTTCCACATTAAATAGGTTTTGCAAATTATTTAAGTAGGTCGCAAAAGTCCAGTCAGGGACATATCTGCCTAATTCAATGGTAGGGTGCATTTCGTAATAATCCGTTGTTTGAAGCTGAAATTCATCTTTTGAAATGACATTAACGGGCAGCGAATTTTGAGGCGTTCTATATCCGATGTTAATCAAAAAATTTACTTGATCAGGCGAGACAAGGAAGGTAGCCACGCCTGAAAATACCTTATCAGGAGTTGACTGGTAATAAGTATAATAAACACTTGAAATTACTTCATATGTATTCGGATTCATAAACTCGATGTTAAGCTCCTTAAATAACATTTGAGGGTTTGGACTTGTAAAATTAGTTTCGGCAAAATTATATTTAATTTCAACAATTCCCGTCGAGGGGATGGTGTACTGAAAAAGAGAGTAATAATATCCCCCACTTTCTGCCCTAGATACCAGGGCGGGCATTGCTATTGGCTCAAAAATACTTGTGTATTTTGACTTTGTTAAATTGTTTTTAGAGCCTAAAAAAAGTATCTTTTTTATAAAATCAGAGTTGACGAAATTACCACTGGACACGTATCCCTTTGATTCCAAGGCGTAAAACAATGGACTTAACAAGTACGGTTGTGCGCTTGGAACATTTCTGTTTTTAATAACTGAAAGCAAACCGATTTTTTCCGTATTTAAAATAAGTCCGTTAATATCATACTGGTTTATTTTATTACCATATAAAAACCATGTATCTCCTTCATCAAGGTTTTCCCCAAATTTACTTGTCCAGTTCATAGTAGGGAATTGCCAGCGAACTTCTGGAAAGGTTTTTGACAAAAATGGAATAGGATAACTTTTCCAGTAACCGCCACCGCTAATTGTCACGTCGGTAGTTTCCGTAAAAGGTACAGGATTTGTTTCGCCTGGAATAACGGAAACAATTGGCATAAACTCACTGATTTTCTTATTCATTATCGAAAGCAACGAGGAGGAAAACTTCAGGTTGCATTTTCTAAAACCGTTCAAATACGATAAAATTTGCAATTCACCGCTGTATTTCTTTCCGGCTTCAAAAACAACAACCTCAATCGTTTTTATCTTTTTTACCGAAGACAAATCACGGGTTCCCAATGCTTTTTTAGTATTGGTATTTTCGATTATCAAAAAAGGAATACTGGAATAGGAAACTTTGAAATCTCTACTCAAAGCGTTATTCTCTTTTTTTATCGAAAGTGTCTCTTTGACAAAATCGAGCTCAATGTTATTCGCTATTATTTTTATAAGACTCATACGTTTGCTATTTTCCCATTTTTTACAAATGAAAATTGTAAATCTGTGGCGTAACTGTGTTTTTTATCTCTGAATTCGAGTTCTTTTTTGGTTATTGTATTAATCTTGATCCATACGTTGTTCACTTTAAAGTAAACTTCATGCGAATTGATGATTTGGTTTACAATTCCACGTTCATCCGCCAATAAAGAGCCTGTGTTTATGGTGTAGGTTGCTTCTTCATTTATTTCAAAAATTACGGCCGTTCCATCGGCTTGATTGTAATCGTCAATTTTCAAACTATTTTCTATTTCTATTTCGCCATCAAAATATACGGGAAGGAAATAACCAAAATTATTTTTATAATAGATTTCTTTGACGGGGAAGTCTGGCAAGCGTAGCAATCTGTATCGTAAAGTAATCGTGGTCGTGCCACAGGTGATAGTTGTCTCGAAATAGATGGTATTGCTTGCCAAAGTAACTCCCGATAAGTCAAAGGAATATATATAGATTTTTTTGCCAGTGAATGCGGCAATTGTCTGCATGTTTAGTGTCACCCCAAAATTGCTTTTTGTGATCACCGTAACCGCTTCATTAGTAGCATTAGCAAAAAACGGAATAATCATTTTACCATCCGCAGGAATCAAAACGGCATCCGGTCTTTTACTTAATACTTGAATTTTGGTAGCATCGGTAAAAGTTACCGGAGTACGATTGTACATGATATAAAAAACAGGCAAATTTACTGTTTCAACCACTGCATCAGTAGTCAATAAGCGTTCTTGAATGGTAATGCTGACTTTCTTTTTCAGGTTGGTTTTTTCTACCAAACCATTTGAAGTGAATGCGGCAAAGGAAGTTTCGAAATAAGCGTTATATAATTTCACCAAATCTTTGACAGCGGTAAACGCATCTTTACGGGACCATCCTTGCTCGTCAAACAAATCATCATCAATATGAATTAACGCTCTAAAATAGTAGCCGTTGCCGTTTGTGGACGAAATGGAAATCTCTGTGTTATTAGCATCCAATAAAACCCGATTTAAAGCTGGCGAAGCGATTATTGTTATCATAAAGTATTAATTTCTATACGAATTTATGTGAATTTATGTGGTGACAATAGGACATAAAAAAACCGCCTGTTATAGCGGTTTTTATTATTACAAATTATATAAAAGCTTTTGCAATTGCAAATAACTGATCGTGACACACTGCCTGTCAATTGAAGCTTCTGCTTCGTCACTACACATATAATTGAGAAACATTTTTTGTAAATCGGATTTTAGTTCTTTAATCGATTCTGGGCTTAAAACTTCATTTTTTAATAATTCATTCGGTTCAACAGTAATCATTCCTTTATTCTTTTAGGTTAACTGCCAAAAATCAACTGATTTTTATTCTCTTATTTACGGTTTCCCATAAAAAAGAAAATCTTTACGGGAAACCGTAAAGATTTAACTTTCTTGGGAAGAAAAAACGGATTATTTACTAAAATCTAACTCCACTTGTGTATATTTAAAATCTAAACCCATTACCAATCACTTTTTTTACTTGGAATTTTATCACTCATAACAAATTCCTTTAAACTTGCTGTCAAACCATTAAACTCAGATGAAAACTTTTCAGGATATTTTTTAAATGTGGCTCTAATTGTCTCGTCCTTTCTGAAATAGTCCGACATTGAACCATTTAAAATATCAACTTCAACACCCGCACCATATTTTGAACCAGGATGATAATATCCTAATGCAGTAATATCAAACTTAAATTTTCCTTCTTTAAAGAAAATTTCAGTGGTATATTTTCCTGTAAATTCCATTGGCATCCCTAAAATATATTGAAGAATCAAACCACTAGAAGCACCATCAATTCTAATGTAATCATTTTCTATTTTTGCCTTTAAAACCTCATTAGGATTTTTATAAGTTACCAAAACCCAGTCAAGTGCTTTTTTATATAATTCTGCTTGTGTTTTTCCGGGGCAATCAATAACTACGAAATCGGTTAATCCATCTTTTGTAAATTTAAATTCCGTTTCCTGACCATAAGAAAAACTACAAACTAATACCAATAATAAAAAGATTTTTTTCATAACATACTTTTTTAAAGTTAAGGAACAAACCTACAAAAAACTATCCACTTATTATTCCATTTTGCGTTGATGCTGCACGTTCACTATTTAAGGTTTCAATTCCCTGCGCTTCGGCGTAGCCAATGACTGTTTTAGTAGGGATTGGATTTTCTAACCTAAATAAAAGAGCGCCAAGCATACTTTCCATTTTTGAAGTAGAATTATTTATATTAGTAAAGCCTCCAGTAGGAACAATGCCAGGCGAAGTTGCTCCGCCATCAACAAACTTCCTTGTTTTCCCTGTTCGTTCCTGCTCCAACCAAGCCAAAGTATTCGCATAACGTGGATTTGCAGTCATTACTTCTGGAATCACATATTCGTTTTTGTGGACAATTCCCGTCATTGGTCCGTATTCGTCATAACCTAATGCGGCATAATTTCCCGTATTACCACCATGAAAGAATTTAGCTCTTGCAGGTGCTTTTGCTGAGTTAATTTGAGAAATAGATCTAATTGTTGTCGCTACTGCACCCGCTATTTGTATCACCCTAGAAATTGAGGCTAATGGTTCTGGTAACACTGATTTAGTTGCTAATATTTCCGTCACTGCTAAACCGCCATTAATAGCTGCCATTGCACTTGCGGATGCTTTATTTTGTCCAAATATAGCAACAGTAGCATCTGCAACTTTACTTAATTCTTTAAGTGTAGCTGAAACTGAATTAATTTTAGATAAACGAGTATCTTCCTCTTTTTGCTTATCCAATGCAACAATAAAGCGGTTGGATTCCTCTTGTGTTATTTTATTGTCATCAAGCAGTTTTTTATAATCTGCTTTTTCTTTATCGTAGGCAAATTGTCTTTTTAAGGCTTCTTCTTCCGTTTTTGTTCCCGCCTCAGCAAGTGCCAACTCATTATCAAGTAGCAATTGTTCGGCTGCAAGTACTTTCTGCTCGTCAATGTATGTTTTTTTCAATACATCAGTAGCAACTTGAAAGCCTGTTTCCAGTTCTTGCTTTTTAGTTTCATAATCAAAATCAATGATTTGCTTCAAAGCCACTAATTCTTCATCTGATTTCGCATCGGCTTGCGCTTTTTCCACTTTTGCCAAACGTTCCTCCGCTAATGCTGTGAGTTGCTTGTCTTTTATGGCATCAAGGCGGGAGGTTTCCTCTGCAATCAGTTCCGGTGTAAGTGATTTTGTAGAATCAAGTTTACTTTTATTATTGGCAACAAAAAAATCCAGTTCTGATTTTGCGAGATCGCCTTTGGCTTTGGCTAATGCTAAAGCAGCATCCAGTGATTCCTTATTCTTTTTATCTTCAGCCACTTTTTCTTTGGCGGCCGCTTTTTCTTTGGCGTTAGCCACTTTATCCGCGCCTTTTTGTTCCGCAGTTGTAATTGCCGAAGTAGCATCTGTAATATCTTTAATCTTTTCAGTTGAAGCCGCTTTTGAATCTTTATTGATTTCCTTAAGCGACTCTCGAACAATCGCGCGTTGTTCCGCTAATTGTCCTGCTAATTTTTCTTTTTCTTCTTTGGCTTTTTTTAAAAAAGAAGATTCTCCCAATCCTAAATAAGCGGAATCCCCCGCGCGTTTTTTTATTTCTTCTTCATTGGCCAAATATTGTTTTTGCAATCTTTGGTACTCTACAAAAGCGGTTGTTTTTATGGAACCCGCAATTTCTTTATTAGATCCTGTACCTTGGAGGGAATTTAATCTTTGTGCAAAAACAACCTTTCCAGTTTGCGCGCCTTTCTCCATTGCTTTTCCTTTCAAGTCGTCCCATGAAGTATTCAAACGGATTAAATCATTCAACATGCTGGTCGCACCTTGCGCAAAAAACTTGAAGAATCCAGAAACAACCCCGTTTCCAGAACCAATAGAAAGAATCAAACTATCGTAAGTAGATTTCATTAATTCCGTTTGCCCGTTTACGGTGTCCATTTTGATAGCCGCTTGTTGTGCAGCCGTACCCATTTCGCCCATTTTGGAAGTAAGCTCTGCCAATCTATCCGTATGACCAATCACATTTATTGCAGCCGTGGCATTTTCTAAACCAAAAACTTTGACGATAGAAGCATTATCTTTCAATAAAGGTTTCAATGCTTCCATCTTTTCCTGTACCGGAATCGTTTTGTCTTTCAGGAATTCCATTGATATTCCAAGGCGTTCCATTTCGGCTCTTGCTTCTTTTGGCAAAGCATCAGGAGCAGAAAGTTTTAATAAAACATTTCGCAAAGCCGTTCCCGCTTCGGCACCTTTTAAACCGTTTTCTGCCAATAATTCAACCAAAGCTGTGCTTTCTTGAATACTTACATTTGAACTTCGGGCAACTGCACCAAATTTCAATAAAGCTTCTGTGACTTGCGGGATTTCTGCAGCTCCATATTTCGCACCATTTGCCAAAGCATCCACAAAAATTGCGGCTTGGTTTGCATCTGCCCCAAATTGGTTCATGGCATCCGTCAAAGCAGTTGCAGCAGCTGGCATTTCCATTCCTGCGGCTTGTGCCAAAGTAATTGTTGCAGCAGTAACAGCATTCAAAGCTTCGACATTATCAAGAAGTTCGGGCTTTGCGGAAGCAATTAATTTATAAGCTTCCAAAACTTCAATGGCACCGCCTTTGGTTGATTTACCAAGTTCGATTGCCTGTTCTTTTAAATATTGCAGATTGTCGCCCGTTGCTCCCGTAATTGCGGATAAATCAGCAACTCCTTGCTCGAAAGCATTAATCATCTTGAATGCATTACTAACGGCAGCCGCAAAAGTTCCAATCACTGCACCAATAGAAAATGCTGATAATAATCCCGTAGCTACTGGACCCAATAACTGCGACATTTTACCAAACAAAGAATTAGTTTGGTAAATTTCATTTTTAAAATCACTTTGTCTACTCTTCAATTCTCCCAGAGTTCCCTGTAATTTTCTTAAATCATCATCATAGGTAGCAGAGTTTTTATTCAAAGCTTTCATTTCGTAATTTGTCTTGGTAATCTCTCTAGTGATTCCCCCTAACGAATTGACAACTGCTTTGTCATTGATATAAATGGATAATTCTCTTGGGATTTCTTTTCTGGCTGCCATTATTTAAAGTTTATTTTTGCGGTTACTTCACTTAATCTTATTTCGGATATTTCATCCGCTAATTTTTCAAGGATATTGCTTGCGTTTAAGGCTTGCGTGATTACGCTGGTGGCTTTTAGTCTCATATTCACCCCGTTTTTCTTTACGCCTTCAAAACCGTGTTGTTGCTTGAAAATATAATGCGGAGCACGAATAGTGATGCGTTGCAAAAGGTTTTCCTTGAATACGGCTCTGGAACCCGCTTGCTTGATTGCTTCGCCTGTTCTAGATGAAGTGGTTTGCTGAATTGCGGAACGAATAGAATTGCGCAAACTAGCGGTTGTTCTTGTCGCTAATTGTTTTTCTAATTGGTATAAATCGACTGCACCTATCATGTTTTTTTAGCTAATTTATAACGAGTCAGACCGCTATTATAGGACAGAAAAAAACCGCCAATTACAGCGGTTTTGTGTGTTTTTTAGAATTGCCATTTATCAGGCTCAAAGCAAAGCGGTTCGTGGTTCTTGACGGTGTAGAGAATATTCCAACCGTACATATTATCGAACAACGGGCCTACTTTTTCCATCTTGAAAGAATTAGGATCAAACTTCCCATAAAGCCATGAATTGCGGTCATTACTCAACATCTTCAAATACCCCGCAATGTCTAGGCCTACATTTTCTAAGTTGTCCAAAACGGCTTCCTGATTATCATAAGAATCAGCCTTGCCCGTGAAATCTAATAATAGAAACGAGATTGCGCGGTTGTTGGTGGTATTAGTATTGTTAGAATTAGTAGACAAATCAGCGGAGTGGCTTTCGAGCAATAAAGCGGGAGTTTGCACGCCGCCACGAAATTGACCGTTGAGCTCATTCCAGTTGAAACGGTAAAATCCGTTTAGTTGCTTGTGAGCCACTTGAATTCCTTTGTGAAAATCAACTATTGGCTTATGTGTGATTGCTCTCATGCTTTTTGTTTGCTTGCTGTGGTTAAATCTTCTTCAAATTGTTCCAAAAATGCGTAAATATTCACCCGCTTGATTGTTTCTAGTTTTGACAAATCGCCTTTGGTCATGGCGAGAATTATTTTACCAAAGCCATAATTCTTTTTAGGTTTTGGGGTTCCCGGAATAGGAGTAGGAAACACTCTTGGAAACCGTTTTACCAGGTGATTTTTGCACCCGAAATAGGTTATTTCAATAGCCAAAAGTTTAGCAATTGGTACTTTCTTAAATAATAATGCGCTTTCGTGGAGTGCGTTCTTGTCGAATTCCTTTCTGATAGTGGTTTTGGTGTATAATATTGCCGCCAAATAGTGCAGATATTCTATGTTTTTAGTTTCTCGCCACTTAATATGCAAATCATCAGCCACTGAGAATTCATCAGCGGTTAGATTTGCCAAACGATCCTGACAAGCGTAAACCAGTTCACGGTTTACAGCAGTTTTCAGTTTTAAGAATTTGGCGAAAGCGGTACGGTCATTTTTGCTGTAAATAAAATCATAATTCTTTCGAATTTCCGACATTGGAATGTTCCAAAGTACAATTCTTATTTTTGCTTTTTCAATGAACTGAAACCACTTTAAATCCAAAAGAATATATAGGATCTTCAAATCGAAACGTGCGGAAGGCTTCATGGTGTGAAACAAAAAAGCGATGCGCTCCAGTTGGCTGTTTGACAATTCATTCCAAGATTTTGGAAGCGTTATTTTAATGGTTTTCGACATGCTTTTTTTGTTTGAAATTAAACCCACCAAATCTTTCCTTTGTATTTTAAAAATACGGCAACCAGCGAAACGGGTATTAATAACCAAAGCAAGTTCCACAGGCTCCACGCTTTGCGTTCCACTTTTATTCCTACAGCTGATTTTTTCATGTCAGTTTTAGTATCAGATTTTAAAACCGCTGACACTTCTGATTTATGGAATTCTTCGGAATTGCTGAAATTATCGGTTTTAATGTTGTTTTCCTGCTCAGTTTCCTTTATAAGAATTTCAGCATTATCCAATTTGTGTTTTTTGCCGTCTGGCGTGGTGACGCTCGCTTCTTTGGTTGGGTCTACTGGCTTGTATGACGTTTCCTTTGTCTTGGTTTTATTCTTGTCATCTATAGCCGTTTTTTCAGCTACCTTAACAGCTCCTTCTTCCTTTTTTTCAGTTGTCAAGGATTCCTTTATAACTGAATTTTCTACTTCTGAATTTCGTATTTTCTCTGCTTTTCGTGCTCCGCAGGAATTCATTGAGAACCCAAGTATTATTGCTATTACCCATAGTAAAATGTGGTTTAATTTTTTATTTTTCATACTATTGATTTTAAAAATTTATAATGATAATCACGGATCAGTATGGCTTTATCTTTTCCGTTTATAATTCTTCTTGCTCCCGTAGGGTCGTTAACCGTTTCGTTAAAATGCATTTTCAAACTTCTTCCGGTGTAAAGCCCCGTTGTCATCCCGTAGAAGGTCGCCCAAATGGACGGTTCCATCTGTAATAATAATTCAGGGTGATTCACAAAATCCCATCCTTTTTGATTTGCCTGTGTCAATCTGAGGTAAATATCACGCCACGTATTTTGCGTGTGACCCCGACCAAAGAAAATATGAAGTATATCAGTATAAAACTTCCCGCTGTACCATACCCTTTTTCCATATTTACGACCTTTTCCTTTGCCGTATTCTTCAATAGGCCGCATGGTTTTATTGGTTTCATGCCAAATAGTAGCTAAGATGTACGCTAACCATCGCCTATCCGTTAATTTTAGAAAATCCCACATATTGAATATCGCTTCTAACCCTATCACCTGTGAAGAGGATAGTTTCCCGAAATGTACATTGATAGCAGCGTACGTTTCTTTTTTATTTATCATACTACTCTTTTTTGTTTTGTTCCATCAAATACCATCTTCTAAGTACGAAACTACTCATAAGTAAAAAAGACACTATTTTCATCACTATATCAACTTCCGAAAAAGAAACTACCGAAAATCCAAAAAAAGCAGCCGAAGCTTTCAAATCAATTAAATACTCTTTCATAGATTTTATTTTTTACCAAATATTTTCAGAATCGTATCTGGAATAGCCGTTGGTTTAATCATAAACATTAACCCAACGAACAGAATAACTCCTTCTTGCGTACTCATTTCAAGTGTATTTGCGTAATATTTATAAACTTGAATAGAGATTAGCAATATTCCTACTAGGAGCCAAAACCAGTATTTTAAGGCTGTTTTAAAATTTTGTGACATAGTTTTATTTTTATTAATTCGAGTTTGTAAAAAAACTACTAGTTGGAGTTATTCTTATTGAGGTGTTATACAACCACTTCTCTCCCAGGTGAATTGTTTTACAGTTTTCTAAAGAGCATTTTCTATAGGAGTATTTTCTTTTTTTATCATAAATGGCCACGCCTTCAATAGTTGCTTTTATAACAATTGGATCTTTTGATTTTTTATTATCAAATATATGCCCGTCAATTTCGATAGTACCCTCTAGTTCTTTGACTAGTAAAATAAGCTTGGTGCCTTCTGGTAATTTTTCAAAAGTAATGTGCGATTGCCCGAATGACAAAATAGAAAAAAGAAAGGCTAGTATTAAAATGGTATTTTTCATAAAATGTGTATTAAAATGGTTACGGTTAAAATTGCGATTGCGGCTGATACTAAAAGACATTTCATTAGTTGTAGACTCTTATTTCTATGGATGAATTAACTATTTGTCCATCTATTCCACCCGCTGATGTGACGGTTGTTATATTGACAGTAGAATTAGATGAACGATTACCTCTAATCATAACTCCACCCGTTCCTGTAGGGCTTAATGTATCTTTTGTGCAAAAAACAACGGTTTTATTATCCGTAAAAAATACTCCACCACTTAAATTAATCGTATATGATCCAGCACTAGAATAACCAAAACTTATTGGTCCTAATGTGTTATCTAAAACTGTTGCAACAGGAGCAGTCGTTCCTGATTGAGTAAGTAAAGCAGTGTAAACTTTGTATCCCACTGTCAAAGACCCATCCCCTTTTACTAATTGTGTTGCCGTACCGCCTGTGGTTACGTGTGCTGTTGCCGTTACGCTTGAAGAGAAGGTAGCGTATGTTCCACTCAATGCACCTGTAACATTACCTCCAGTTAAAGGTAAATAAGCAGTAGAGTTATAAGCATTAGAACCTAACCCTAGCCAAGATTTGTACCCTTCAGAGCTAGCTATACCGAATCTGTTATTGGCGTTATCATACACCATTCCATAGGTAATATTACTTGAGGGTGTAAGAGCAGAGCCGTAATAAGCACCTCCATTCCATAAAGTGGAATTAGAAGCTGAGCCAGCACTATTTGCGTAGTTTACGGATTGAGAACCAATGTTACCAGAATCTACAATTGTTTTCCAACTACTCCAAGTTCCATTATACAATGTCTTGGTATATAATCCAGATGTACCTGGTTCTATATTCATTGCTAACATGGAACCGTAAGCACCATCACGTTTACTAAGAATTGTAGAGTATAATCCACTAGCTCCTAATGGAGCGTCTATCGTATTGTATATAAATTTTGACGAGGTAGTATTTATTGCTGTCAAACCATAGGAGGCTAAAAAAGTAGTTCCGTCATTTAACCACTGATTACTTAAGTTCGTAGCACTTGCAGCATTCCCTGATAATGCTCCTATAAATGTAGGCGCTGTAACTATTGAAGTAAATGCTGCTGTTCCTGTGTTTGAAAAACCAAGCCAATTATTACCTAATTGAAATGGCATATGAGCTGAAATAGCGTCATTGACTACTGACATTTGTGGAACTCCTGCCGCATCAATCATTCTGAAATTAGCGTTAACTCCTGTCTTTACATATAGAGGGTTAGTATTAGGAGTTGCACCTCCTGAACTAAAGTTACCATTAAACGTACCATTCCCAGTTACCCAAAGATTAGCAGTTTGAGCAGTAGCGTTTTGATTTTGAATGTAGTTTACAGACCCTGAGAATGGCGAATATAACCCACTATGGTTACCCCACCCAAAAGCTGTTTGGCCGTTTAAAATTCTGGAATCGTTACCCTCTGCAATTGTTCCTGCAATTGTCCCAAAGTTTTTATTGAATGCCGTGTTTTTTGCAAAAGCTGTTTCATAACTTCCAGAGACTTGTTTAGCATTTAATTGTGTTTGAATACTACTTGTAGCATCATTAAAGGTTTTTTGATTGGCAGTTTGAAACTTGCGTGTAGTAGTTTCGGTTATCTGGTCCGCATTATAATCACCTGTTTGAGCCGTAACCGCACCGTTACGTCCAAAAACAGTAGTCACCGCACTTGTGGGCGTGAGTAATTCTTGCCAATCCGATAAAACAGCTGGATTGGTTCCCTTTAAAATAAAGGTCTTGTTTAAATCAGTTCTAACCGCTACATCTCCCGTTTCGGCAATAACAGCGAGCATACTAGCTTGTGAAGCCGTGATGAAAGTGTCTGAAATAGTAATATCAGGAAGTTGTGATGAAATAAGTTTGCCATTACTTCCTAATCCTGCGTAGCCGCTAGCTACGTTCTTATTTGCTACATTTTCAGCAGTATATCCTAAGGCTGATTGTTTGGCGTTCCAAGCTGATTTCTCGGCATCTGTCACAAATCTATTGCTCACATCCTGAGTGATGATACTTGGCGGGTGATTCGTAGGGTGCGTGTAATTAGCCAAGGTTGCTAATCTGGAAATTTCAGTATCCGAAAGCAAGCTTTTCCCGGTTACTTTATCGACTTTGGCATCTAATGCCGTTTGCAATCCTGTTACTGTCGCTATTGCCTGAAAATCGGTATGATTTGTTCGAGATAATAAATAAGAATCGGCTTGGTTTGCGGTTGCGCTGGGGGCAATGCTATTAAGTTTCGATTTATCAGCAGGAGCTAATAACCCAGATACAGAAGTACTAACTAAAGGAATAAAAGCAGGAGTACCTGTACTGGAGAAAATAACGCCTCCATCAGGACTGGTGGTTCCTTCCAAATTAGTAGGCACATTAACTTGTGCTCCAGCTTCTATCCCGTCTAATTTAGTTTTATTTCCTGGTGACTGTAATCCTGCATTCGCGCCAGTCACTAAAGGCAGTACTGCATCGTTTCCAGTGCTAGAAAACACGGTGCCACCGGAGGGAGTAGCAATATAATCAAGATTAGTGGTTCCTTTTATTTGAGAAACTGGGAGGATTTTAAGAAACTTATCGGTTCCATTCCAAATAACTAGACTGTCATTCTTTGTCCCTAAAGCTGGAATGTTCATTTTATACTTACCCGCAGTTGTGGTAGTAGTGTTTACCTGCCCAAAAGCAAATGTGGAAATTAAGAGGAGTACTAAATACTTTTTCATTTGTGTTTTATTTAATTATACTTCGAATTCTATTCTTGGAATGTAATTTGTCCTAACGGATCTGTCACCGCCTGTCCATTCCGCTTTTTGCCAATAGGTGGTAGAGTCTTTGAATCCCTCGAAGTAATCCCCAGGTTCTTCTTCTAATGGATTGGAATTTCCTATACCCTTAGCAACCCATACTAATTCCAGATATGGAATAATGGTTCTTCCGGCTACTATCCCTGCAATGAGACCATAATAATACTGAGCAGCTGCAGCATAATCCATTGCTGATTGTGCTGAGTTTTCATCAACTGTAATATTTACAACAACAACTTCTTGTGGGTCTACATTTATAATTACTTCGCTCATCGTGTCCCTGTATTTTTTACAGTTATTTTTCCTTCTAAATGATATACGTTTGATGATGGCTTGGCCGTCAAAACATCATAATAGTAGCTTTCGCAGGTCAATAATTTTGTTTGCGATGCTGTCATTGAAACTTTCAGAAAATTCAAACCTATTCCTGATATCACCAACCCAGAACCAAGAGCTAATTCAATAATTGGCGGAGCTGACTTGCTATGTTTTACCTGAAGTATGATTGCGGAATATTGGGTTAAATCCAACGGAGTTCCCACAGGAACTTCAAATTTCAAGTCTCGAATAAAATCCTCGTTTTGTCTTACAATGAAATCATATTTCGCTATACTGTTTTTTGTAGAAACATACGAACTTAGTTCCGGCGTGACAGATATAGGACGGAACATGACAGAATCAGCGACTTCACGGCTGATGCAAGACAAAGTACCTGCCTCGGCTAGTTGCTTTATAAACTGACGCTCCAATTCATTTTCTCCAATGAGTTTGATGTCGTCGATGCCATTGGCTGTGGGTACTTTTATTACTTGCATTTATTTTAATTTTTATCAAAAATAGGGTGGTGAACGAATTTTGAAAAGGACATGTTTTTATAGAAACAACCCTGATTTAGTTCTGATTATTTTATCGGTGATTCCTTTTTCGGAGTTGTCAACGTATGCCGGAAACATCAAAGGATAAGTGAGGATTAATTTCTTAAGTGACTTTAAATATTCTTCTCCGGCTTCCTGTCTAGCTTTTTTCAAATCATTGCGGTCCTCTTTTGAAAGTTCGCTTTGTTTTTCCCATGGCAACTGATCTGATGCCACGGTGAAAGAACTATCGGTAAACGTAAAGGTTCCGGTAATAGCTGCTTTGGCCACCGTGAAAGCGACAATTGCTTTTTGAGCAATTTCTATGGCTTCATTTATAATTGTAATCTCTGATTTTGTTTTTAAAAGTGTCAGCGTTTCTTTGCCTAGCATGGCTTTGAGATACTGATCTTCGACTTCCCGCATGTACGGCTTTAAAGCAGAAAATGTCTGACGGTTTTTTTGTATCGAAAAGTGATCATTGAAGATGGTTGTTTGCGGAACAATCAAATCTTTGAATACGGTGTAATATTTAGAAATTTGCCACTCCGGGAAGTCGGTCACGTTTTCTTCCATCAATTGAAAGGCATCGTCCAGGGCTTCGTTGTAGGTTTTTAATAAAGAGCGGTTTAGATCTCGCTTATCCTTCCAGTCCGCATTTTCTGAATTTGTAGTAGTTGATGTTTTGGCACCGGAATTGGTAATCAAAATATTAATCGTTGGCATTGCCAAAAACAAAGAATAATTTGCCACGGCTTCCTCGAGCAATTCTTTCACCTGATTAATCGGCGTGGTACTTTCTGCATTAAAAGCGTGAACAATAATGGTATCGTATTGCTCCTGACCTATAAGATCAAGGATTATTTTGCGCTCGACTCTTTTGGCGAAAGGCAAAACCTTTTCAAAATCAAAAGTAGCTGATACGATGATGTGACGTTTGAGGTCGGCGATGGTGTTTATTAATCTGGCCATATTATCCGTTCATTATTTCGACTTGACCGTTTGGGTTTTTGTCGAGTGTTGTTAAATTGACATTTGGAAATCCAGCTTCCAGATCAGTATCCCATCGATTGTAGTCGCGCCACAATTCCCAATCTTCGAGTGTGGTGTTTCTTCGTGGTACCAAGCTTGCAGAGAGTACGGTGTAGGCTTCACGGATGTTAGAACCGGAGCCACCAAGATTTGAACCGCCCGGAGTTCCTGCACCAATTATTGCTGGGTTTACTCCAATGGCAAAAAGTATTTCGGAGTTTGCAGCAGAAGCATCGGGTAGGTAAGAGCCGTCTTTTAGTTTGTTGTCAATTGCTTCGATCTTAATTCCTTCAACAAACTTTCCGCTTTCTTCAAAGATTGGAGAAATGAGAGAACGCCCACTGGCTTTATTTCCGGACATGTGTTCGTCAATTGCAGTCGCTAAATCTTCCCGCATTTTTTGACGTTTTTCTGCATCGAAATCGTCCCACTCTTCTTTATAAAAAGATTCAAAATATAAATCAGAGACATAAATGACATATTTGAAATGCATTTGATTTTCGAACAAAGCCTGTTTTAATTCAGGTACTGAGTTAGCCACGTCCATCCATCCACTGCGATCTACAGCGTGCCAATCGGCTTTTGGATAATAATTTTCATCTACTAAAGGATAGTAGGTGGCGGTGCAGAAATTCCAAATTTTATTTGCTTTGCAATATTCCTTGATTTCCAGAGCCGTCATATCACCATCCATGAAAGGAATAGGAACAGAGAATTCTTTTTTGGCATTGGACCAATCCGTATTTATATAAACGAACGGTATTCTTCCAGAGTCATCCATTTTAGCAAAGCGACAGTGTGCGGCTTTTTGTCGTTTGACACGTACAATTTCTTCCTGATTTGCCGAAAGGATATGTTCCGTGAATGCGATTTGAAAAAGGGATTGATCGGTGATTTTTTCGAACCAGAATTTGTTCAGTTTGTTATTGCGAACAAATAATTTGATTGCAGGATATTTTGATAAAACCTGATTTCTAATGATGATTTCACCAGTGATAGGATCTTCTTCTTCTTTATATAATTTGAACCCGTTACCGTGGTGCGTGGATTTCAGAATACTGATTCCACCAACAGCGGCCCCGTTTTTCAGAAACTTTTTGTTGTAGAAATTTTGCGGGTATAAGTTGTCAGAACCCCACTGAACTATTTCGCCAGTGATTTCCTGATTGGCAGGATCTATTTTAATTCTCAAAGGCGCAGGAACAGTTGATTTTCCAAGACCGCTGATTGCAACTGTTGATTTCCCGACATGGATATTTTTGAAATGTCTACTCATAATTAATAAATAACTTCGTGGTTATTGAATTTCGTGATAAACAAAATATTTATTTTCTTGATTTGCCCTCCCGGCAATTCTATGTTTCTGGTTCTGTTATTAAAGTGATTGGGGTTTTTCCTGACCCGAACTTCTCTGTAAAAATATTCCGCATCGATAAAAGGTTTTCCTTTCAGTTTTTTACCAATGAGCAATTTTGCTTTTTCGTATCGTTTCAGAACCCCGCCCATTTTGTTATTACGGTTGTAGGTCCTGAACTCAATATCGAATGGAATCGCATCTCCTTTCGCATCGGTTTTTTTTATCTCTTCTAAAACTTGTCTCAAAAACATGCGCTTAACCATGATTCAAAATTCGGTTTATAAACTATTTTTAAAAAGGACACACTTTTTTTGTGTCAATTTGTCCCTTCAGTATCATTAAAAAATTATTAATTACTTATTTTTCAAACTTTTACGATTTTAAAAACGGTTTTGATTCTCTTTTCGCCTCGGTGCTGAGCGGCCTGCCCCTAATCTGAATCTACACTTGCAGTTTAAAAAAAAAGCGATATATGAGGGGTTCTCCGGTTTGATCCGAACGAACCCCTATAATTTATTTCATCGTATGCCCTTTGAACAATGGCACGAAGCCTCGGTCATCATTTTGTTTGATTAGTCTCAACACCTGCTTGCTGTATCTCCAGAAGAGTGGGATGTCAAACGTATCACTGAAGTGAGTGGCATGTTCTTGTGGTGTAGTCTTGGACTTCTCACTTCGTTTGTCCTTGATGATCGTGTTGGGTTTGTTACCCGGCAATGCCGGTGCGTTCTCCAATGAGATGATAAGGTCATCGCAATTGTTCTCATTGATTTCTATAGCAGGTAAGCCTTGAGTTCCTCCATGCTTCAATAGGTAATTAATAACGATAAACTTCTCGTTGTGCGGTGGATTCTCTGAACCTTTGCGAACCTTAGTGATCACCTTCCAACCGTTACGTTTGAAACAATTGACCGCCTGTTCAGCGAAGGTCACACGTGTATTGATCGTCTTATTGTTACCATTACGGTCATAGTAGAACTCAATCACATTGTTGTGTGACTTCATATCCTCGTAGTAAGGAGCAAACTTCTCATCAATAAGGTCATCAATAATCTTTGGTGATGATAGGTGGAAGGTCTTGAGCGTTCGGTACCTTTCACCTTGATCCTGTGATACAGTCATGGTCATAATATTTCCCCAGTCAATGGTGACAATGAGCGGCTTGGATTTCATGTAATCCGTGTCCTGTTTACAATTGAAGTCTTTAGCCCTTGCATTCACACCTATTCGTTGCAGGTACTCATTGTCATAAGCATAGCGATAGTAATGTTTCTTTGGATCCAATGATGGGTAGAACCCATTGGTAGTCTTCTTTGGCCTGATATTGCGTATCTCCGCATCATAATGCATCTCCGATGGTGCATTGTCACGCATACGATCAAACCAGTCCTGAGATAAGTTATGTTTATTGACTGCAGCAGGAGCTTTCACAAACAACACCTTCCAAGGTTCCTTCTTTGCTAATGCTTCCAAATCAGTAAACCATTGCCCTTTTTGAGTCATCGCCACAGACGATGCGTATATCTCGGCATTACACAAAGGTTGATCCTCATACAATCCACCGCAAGTAGAACGGTTGGTTGTCTGAACATTATTAAACAATCGCTCCTGGTCTAACAATGCAGCTTCATCGCCAATGACAATCGAACAGTTGATACCACGCCCGGAATTCGCCTGATCATTACTGACCATAATCCAAACAAAACCATTCGAAAAGTGAATCGTATTATCCCATTTATCAGGCGATTGAAATGGCATATCAAAGCCAAGAGATTTTCCGTTTTTTCCAACGACATAATCAATTCCTTCATAAATGCCGAACATCTCAAGCCCCGCCTTAGTAGATGGAAGTGTTCTAGACAACATTTGTTGAAAGGTTTCACCAACTAAAACACCCGTTGCACGAGGCATTTGCTTCACAGCTTCTTTGACAAACCAACCTAAGATTGTCGATTTTCCAGAACCACGAGCCCATTCTAAAACAATGGTTTTAATCCAAACTTCAATCAGTTTTTTAGGATTCCATACCTTTTTACTCGAAAGTGCAATAGTGGCTATCTGAGCAAGATTCAGCTCTATTTCGTTAGTCTTCATCGTCATCCTCCTTTACATCGAGATAATCCACTTCTTCAGCATCAAGGTGATTGAAATCCAATGATCCACCATCTTGATTCGCTTCTATTGTTTTCAAAACCGATGGATGTACTTTCAATACATAAGTCTGAGCTTTCAATTTCTCTGGATCAAAGTTTTGGAGCGTGTCTTTATCAAAACCTCCAATTTTTATCCTTTGCGCAATTACTTTCAGTTCCAGTGCGCCATCCTTGTCTTTGATGGCACGTTGTTGCAATCGCATTAAATCCTCTTCAATTAAATACCGTTTTGCTTCTTTGTGATTTTTGAGGATATCACCAAAAATAGCCAACGAACTATTCACATACCGATATGCCTGAGCACGACTGGAACCATCATTCACAAGAACTGACATTGCCTGTTCTTTCGAATGATAATTAATCATAAGATTCCAAGCTTTATATACTTTGATACGAATTTCATCCTGAACTGGAGAAAGCGAAACACTGGCTTCCCCCTTCAGATAATACTTTCGTATCTTATCATCAGTGGTTACTTTTTTGCGTACGATAACGGCGTTAGAACTCATAAATATTGAATTTTAACGCAATTTCAGCAAACGGCAAGTGTAAGAAAAGGACAAACAAAAAACCCGCTAGGAGTAGCGGGTTTGGGTAGTTATTGAGTTTTAGGAATTCTTTCCATTGCTGTTTTAAGCAAATCGGTCACTAGCTTAAGTTTGGATTCATCCTCTTTTACCACAATCTCTTCTTTATGATGTTGCATTCGTTCAAAATAGTTCATGATTTGATTCCATTTCAAACTTTCTTTCTTTTGATTTAACTCCTTATTTAAAATTCTAATTTCAGTAAAAACTTCTCCTGTTTCATCATCTTCGTTATCATGGTCTGCAATTGCAAATCCGTAAGCATTTAACGATTCTGCAATATTCCCTGATACAGCATATATAGCAGATATATTTCTTTTGTCTTGATTAATCTTTTCATAAGTTGTAAGCAATCCTTTTATTAAAGCATAAAACCCAGTAAAAACAGCACTCAAACACAATGCCCAAGGCAATTTTACTATAAGTATTCCAAAAGCAAAATTTAAAATTTGCCAAGAAGTTGCTTTTGCTCCAAGTGAGGTAATAAAAGTATTATAACTTTTAAACGAGGCTAATAAATCGGGAACGCTTAAAGCAATAGTAAGCATTATAAAGGAAACCATTATAACAGTAATCCTTGAATATAAAATCATATTAGAATTAGTCTCTGCTAAGAAATCACTGAATTGATTTATTATCCTAACTCGTTTACTTACCATTTTTTCTGAAAATTCAATTTTTTCTTGAGCTAATTTTATAGATTCATTGACCTTTTTATTCCATTCTGAAAGATCAATATCTGAGTTGATTTTCGCTTGTTTAACTTCATTTAGTAAACCATCCCTTTTTTTGATTAAATCTTTAATTTCTGATTCTAAATTAAATACTAAATGATAAGCTAATGAACCCTTACTGACTTCTTTTTCTTCACCAAATATTGAAGTTAATTCTGCATGTTTAACCTCTAATTCTGCGACTTCTTTTTTATCCTTATTAATTCTTTTTTTTAATTCTGATTCTTCAAAATTTAGCGAAAAATCCAACTTATTAAAATCAGATTGCAACTGATTAAAACTCTCTTGACCTGGACCATAACCATCAATGTTACAATTTTGAATAGCATTAATACCATGCCCAAGCGTTGTTAATTGATTTAAAAATGACTTAGTTCCCTTAATAATTTCTTCAGTTGAATTTTCTTCTGCCATAATTTATTTTGTTAGTTAATGTGTTTTACAAACATACGAAAATTACTAAAAAAAGAAGCCACTCAATAAGGAGGGCACTGAAAAAGTCCCGCTAGAAAAAATGCCTACAAAATCTTGATAGGAAAACGGAATAAACGCTCTGAGAATCGCTTAATCAAGTTTAAAAACTTTTAAGTATGAAAATATAGCAAAGAGAAGGGCTTAAACTGATTTAAAGTTTAAGCCCTTTTATTTATAGGTAGTTTTTCAGTGCCCTCCTCAATAAGTGGCCTTTTTTTTACTCAAAATAAACATCAATTTCCTTTTTATCCAGGACAACATCATTTTTTAATAATTCAAATTCCAAATGATTTTCCCGCATATACTTTACCCATCTTCTTACATCGACATCAACATATCTAGGATCTAGTTCTATCCCTCGACATTGCCTCCAGTTCATTTCGCAAGAAATCAAAGTGGTACCCGAACCAAGAAATGAATCCCCAACGATATCACCTTGCTTTGAACTGTTTTTCATTAGATACGAAAACAAATCAACAGGCTTCATTGTGGGATGATCTTCGCTTCGTAATGGTTTGTTGAATTCTATGATCGTGGTTTGTTTCCGGTCAGAATACCAATTATGTGCAGCGCCTTCTTTCCATCCATATAACACAGGTTCGTGTTTCCATTGATAATCCTGTCTTCCCATAACGATGGAGTTTTTCAACCAAATAAGACATTGAGCCAATTTAAACCCTGCGTCCTTCAATGCATTTCTAAAGTTAGCACCTTCACTATCTGCATGAAAAACATAAATGCCACCGCCTGCTTGAGTATGATCACAAGCCGTTTTATAAAATTCAAAAAGAAAAGTATAAAAATCGGCACTGGTCATATTGTCATTTTCAATCTGCAATTTGTCTTTTGTGCCTCCGGTATAATTCACGTTGTAGGGTGGATCAGTCAAAACCAAATTAAACAACTTCCTCTGGAGAAGCGAATCATATACTTCCGGCAATCGACTGTCACCACAAATCACCCGATGCACGAGTTTCTTTTGCAAAGAGCGTAATTCGTAAACATCACCCAAAATACTGATCGGGACCTTTGGCGGTTCTGGATCAAATTCGGACTCTTCCTCGTTTTGAAGTTCCATTGGCAAATCAAAGTCGGGGAGTGGTATATCGTCCACATTTAAACCCAAAGACAACAAATCAACATCATCAAAAATGGCGTTCAAAATATCAAGATCCCATTCACCAATAGAAACATTGGAACGAATATTATACTCTTTAAATTCTAATTCTGTCAGCTCGCGATTAGGAACACGAACATCAATAAACTCATCACCACGTCCTATTTCCATTAAAACCACAACACGCTGATGCCCGGCAATAATCACGTCATTCGTGTTTATCGCTGGAATTTCGGCAAGGTTGTATTTTTCCAGACTCTCTCGGAGTTTCTGCTTTTTGTCTTCAGACAGTTTTCGGGGATTGTACTCGTAAGGAATAAGATCGCTTACTTTTCTTTTTTCGGTGGACCACTCCAATGGAGCTAATAATAATTCACTCATCTTTCAATTTTTTTCTAATGGTTTCTAAATCAATTTTCTTTTGCTCGAGCTGCTCCAGTTTTCGATTCAGCAAATTGAGAAGCGTACGATCTTCCGGAGACGCTTTCACACGCTCTTGCATTGATTCAATAGTTTTCTCACGCTTGCTGATGCTCGACTGGAGGTTGTCTCGAAGCATTACTAATTTATTACCAGAAACCTGAGAGAAATCTTCGTGACTTTCAGTCGGCATAATCCGGTTGTGGTCTTTCCAGTGACCTAGAATCATCCACGCACGATCAATCTTGGTCCACAGATCATCGAGTTGAATAATAATTGTAAGCGCATTGTTTTCGTCATCATCAGCAATGGAGTTCAATTGGAATTTGAGCTCACACGCCAAATAAAAATCACTCACCCTCTGACGGTAGGTAGAATGCAATTCCATGGGATACATCACCATGGTTTCCTTTTCAAAAGAAACAGCTGCCGATTGTTTTATAATTTCCTGTAATAAAGGCTGCCGTTTTATCGGTTTTTTTGGCTCAGTTGCAACTTTTACGGACTGAGCGACATTCGTGTCGGTCAGTGATAAAGAAGCCTTCTTGAGCTCGTATTTTAGTTTAAGGAAATTGGCAGTATTTTCCCTGGAGAAACTTCTCAATACGTTTGCATTGCAAGTAGCTAATTTGCTGTAAAGCATCACGCCATCCGCATAAGAACCTTGAGAACTAAACCACGATTGAATATCCATAAAACCAATTTTAAAAAAAGCTCCGAATACAGATCCGGAGCTTTCACTATATCTAAAACCAAAAAAACTATTTAAATTCCGCTATTTTTGCTTTTGCAACTTCCTGAACTTTCTCACTCTCAGGTTTCGCCAAAGCCAAAATTTCAACATCTTCGATGCGTTTGGCGCCTTTGATCAAAAGAATAATAGATCCTATTGTTTCCTTTTTAAAAAGCACTTCCGCACCAGGCTTTAATCCCAAATATGGGAATCCTTTCTTGTAAACCTCAAAAGAATTTTTTGGGATTCCGGTTCGTAAATCAAACCTTGTCCAGTCATTCAAAATGAATGAACAAGGTATTGGTAGATTTACTATTTCAAAGTATCTCTTCATTAAGGGATAATTGCCGGCTCCTGGATAACTCCATTATAGATTAAAGGAATGGCAAAAGAACTCACTGTAAATTGCACTCCTTTATCGTCTTCTCCTGTTTTACCAGTAGTTCCTTTTACCTCGCTGATATAAGCAGGATTAAACTTATCACCCAAAAGTCTGTTTTGACCTTGACGTTCTGGAACTGCAAAAACCATAGGAGTATTCAAACGTGTACGAATGAATCCTAACAATTGAGCATCATTACTTGGAATGAAAAAGCTTAAGCTTGATTTTTGTTTCATGTTACCCACAGAACCAACACCATCAAACGTAAGTTCACCAGTGTTCACTTGAACTTTTATTTTTCCAAATCCTTTACCTGCTGTAAAAGCAATGTCTTCTTCAATAACATTAGCTTTTGCATACGTATATCCTACGGCTCCAATAGCCAAAGGCACAGGGAAAGTAGCGATGTCAGCATGAACAGCATAATTCATATTTACCTCAGAAATACCAGAAGGTACTTCAGCATTGATACATGATTGGATATCTTCAACAGCTATGTTTTCAAAACAACTCATACCTTATTTTTTTAAAGTTAAAAATGATAAATTCCCTACAACTAATAACTCCATTGAGTCCGTATCTTCCAACCACTCTTTTTGAGTTTTTGCAACACCAAGACATCTAAATGCAGCAGGAGCATCTGGACTAAACACGTATTCTTTACCATTTTGAGCCTTGAAGCTTTCTTCGGTTTTTCCTTCTTCCTCCACAACTGTTTCCAGTTCTAAAGCTTCAGCAGTAGATTTTTCAGCCAAAATAAGCTGAACCTCTTCAACACTTAAGCTTCTAATATCAGGAACACCTAAGTATTCAGATAAAATCGCCAAAACTTCTTCTGAAGCGGCTGCGGCTTGTTCGGCTAAATCCTTTGCCAATTTTTCATCCAAAGCAACGCCTACAGCTGTAGTCAATTCTTCTTCAGACAAACCTTCGTGTGCAATTCCCAATTCAACTGCTGCTGTTTTCAAAGCATTCAATCTCTCGGCTTTTGCTTGTGCTGCTTCAATTGCTTTTTTCAATTGAGAAGCAGTAAGAGACTCGGCATTCTCAATGCCGAGCTCTTGTGCTATTTTTAAGTTTTCACTCATATTTTCCTAAAGAATTAAAGTACTTCTTCTGGGTAGTACAATGCGTTCAATGCCGCACTACCTAATCCTTTTATTGCTAACACAGCTGATGTGTTCATCAATACCAATTCATTTACGGCATAATCATACCCTAAAGTGAATTCTCCAAAAACTTTGATTTTATAATCTAATTTTTGAACATCAGTGATCGTTGCAGGATTTTCAACCACATCAATCATTCTCACGAAGTTTCCATCAATGGTAGCAACGATCTTATCATTCGACATACCAGGAACAGCAACAATGGTACGTTCGCCTAAACGAGTGCGGTTTCCTTTATCTCCTTTGTAATCAGTATTTTTACCAAATGCATCTTCGTAAAGCAACTTATGATTTTGAGCATTCGTAGTACTCATTTTGATTTCTTTGATAGCATCTCTGTACATTTCAGGGATTCCTTTTTCAAAATCTAACACAACATCTAGGATATTCAAATCCGTGATAGCATCTGTTTCAATTTTGAAACATGGATTCACAGTATTAGCTAACAAAACAGTGTGAATTCGATTCAAACCATCCATTGAAGCCAACCAAGCTGTTGGAGTAGCTGCATTGTAAACTCCTTTCACTGAAAGAATATTTACATCCGAAATGATTTTTGCAGAAAGCATTGTCATTACGTGCTTAGAGATAGTTTTGTCTTTCAACTCAACACCTTCATCGTATTTTTGCTGAATCCAAGAACCAAGAATCTCGGCAGGAGTAAAGGCAAAATTTACTTTTTGGTGGTAGTTTTTCAACTGTTTCCCTCTGAACTGTACATCGGCAGTTTCAGTCCATGTAGGAGTGAATGCTTGTACTACATGTCCCATCACTGAATTAACAGATGCAAACTCTCCACGAATTTTCGGGATCAATTTTGCCATTCTGTTCAAAACAATTTCGTTAGACATAACCGCTGCATTCAAAATCGTAGGATTTTGTGCGGCGAACTTTTTGGTTTCTTCTAAAACCTGATCAATGTTTACTGACATATCTTAAAAATTAAGCTTTGTTATAAAATTCATTGTGCGCATCTTCTGCGTTCACAATGCCGTCTTTATCTTCAAAAGAATCACCCTCAGCTTTCGCTTTAGTAGCTTTTGCACCAGGAACAGCTCCCAGTCTTGCAATTTCAGCTCCAAGTGAAGTGATTTTGGTTTCAATTGTTGCTTCAGCTGCTACAGCTACTTTCGCAGTTGTAAGAACTGCATCAACAGATCCTTCTAATGCAGTCACAACGCCTTCGGCTGCAGCTACTTTACCAGTTGCAGCAGTAATAGCCGCTTCATTTGCAACCAAAGTATTTTCTAACACTTCGAGTTGCGCTTCCGAAAGCTGCACTCCCTTATTTCCCAGAACCGTAGAGATGGTGGCAATACCTTCTCCTTTAGCTCCAATCAATTTTTGGATTGCAGGAAAGCTTTTAGTCTTTTTTGACATAGTTCCCTTTTTTGAATTTGAATTATTATTTGAATTTGAATTATCAGTAGTTGAAAGTTCGAAAACTTTGTTCACGGCATCCTGAAGCGTGCCAATAGAGTCAATTAGTTTTTTATCTAATGAATCCTGAGCGTTCCAGGTACCACCTTTGAAAACCGATGGATCAATGCCAGGACGAACGGCTTTGATGTCATTTATAAAATCCTCAGCAATTGGATCTAACTCTGTTTTAATGTAGAGTTCTGGATTGCCTTTCAACAATTCCTCAAAAGCTTTATTTTTTTCGGTTGATTGCGTAGCATATTCGGTGATCAGTTTCGCTCCTTGTTTCTCGTAAATACCGGAGAAATCAATAAAAGAAACCATCACACCAATACTTCCAATAGCATCTGCACGTTTGTTGGCAATTATATGAGAAGCGGCACTTCCTATGTAATAAGCTGCAGAACACATCAAGCCATCGGTGTAAGCGACAACCGGTTTTTTAAATGAAGCAATGAAATCATAAAACTCTGGAGTTCCAGAAACTTGACCGCCACCAGAATCAATATCAAGAACAACCCCAATACAATTTGGATCTTGTGCATAGGATTTCATTCCCTGCATTTTAGATTTTGTGCCGCTTGGTCCACATTCTTGGTTGTACTTGTAGATAGGATCTTTCAAATTAATTACAGCAACATATTCGCTATCATTATTTCCAGAGTCAAAACCTGAAGCAGCAACTAAAGGAGCATTTGATTTTTTTAAAGAAATAAAAATATCCGGCTCCCGTTCCCCAGACTTAATAGAAATGTCTTTGCCTTCCAATATTGTAAATAAGGAAGGCAAAAGAGAATGACCGTAGGGTTTATCAATAAACCATCGGCCGTTAATTAAAGAATGTAGATTTTTTACGCTCAAAATGTAAAATTGTTTCGTTGGTATTATTAACGATACAATTTTACGCCTGAATCACTCCTTTAAAAAGGACAGAATTTAAAGAGAAACCTTAGTAAAGTAAGCGTTTCCACGGCAAGTGACCACATAACCATTGTCTCCTTGTGGGTTTGTCGTGTTCTCATCATTGTATATATATTCAAGTGGCATTTCGTTGCAACCTAAAATTATTTTGCCATAATTATGATGCAGGATAACAATTACCTTCCTGTTCATCTTAGCTTCCAGTTGCGCCTCAGTTTCCGGTAATTGGTTATTTATCGAAATTTCAATTTTATAATCCCGCAAAACGCCCGCATCAGTCATTTTGCTTGTGGCGGGATACTTAATATCTTCTACCATGGGGTAGATAACAAGTGCCAAATCTTCATCAAAGACGATATCACGCTTTTGCAAAACGTATTTAAATGGGTAAAAAACGTCTCTGGCATCCAAAATAGAAACCTTTGTGATGTTTTTGTAATTGTCGGGAGTAAGAGCGTGGATCATAATCTTAAAATATCAATAAATTAATGTATAAATGCGCCAAAAGCGGGGGACAAATTCGGAAAAGTTTTTTTTGTACCCTTGATTTACTTGATGTTACGGCGTAAATCCTTAAGTAAAGTTTCAAATTTAATATCGTCCTCATTCAGGTTATAATTGAAACAAAATTGCTTTAAACTTGTTTCTTTCGGAATTTTGTTTGCGGTGAAATTTAGGCCCACATACGTGCGCATTTCTTCCCGAAAAACATCATCAACCCGGGTGTTAAACTTACGTATGATCTTGCTATCAATGTAAACACCCATTTTTTCCATGTATCGCAGCGAAATCTCAACAGGAAAAGTAATATCATCTTTCACGGCCTGCAGATCACTATAATTTTTGGAAAGTATGTCCAAAACCATGCTACCAAAGAAATCACTCTTTGTAACCACCAATTTTTCACCTACTTTATTTTGCAAATACTTGTAAACATGTGGTTTTACAGGAAAATTTATGGTTACAGCCGTTCTTTCATTCATAGAAAAATATTTAAGTTATTTTTTAAAAAACAAATATACATAGATTAATGGAGATTTAACAGGAAATTTAGTTCCACAGTTCCACACTTTGATAGTCAATTACTTACAACCAAAATCACCGTGGAACCATACTTGATTTGTAGGAACCATAAAAAACGGTTCCACAAGTTCCACACTTTGTAAATATTAAAATTTCATTGTAAGTATTTGATATTTATAACATTATATGGTATTAAAAAAAAATGTGGAACTGTGGAACTGTGGAACCGTTTTTGTCTTGACATTTCGCCTCTTGCTCCTTTCAATACCTTTTCAAATTAGGGGGTGCGGGGGAAAAGACAAAAAATTTTTTTTTTGGGATTTATTTTCGTGTGTTTAGTTGCGTTCTGGCCAATTCTTGGCCAGTGTCACGCTCCACAAGTCCACTACTCCACATTTTGTGTATATTTTGTCATTGCGAGGGTGCGGGGGAGCGTAGGAAATGCTCTTGTGATGCTGTTTTGGGATTACCATCTGTTTGTGGGTAATTTTAATTACAGTCCCATTGCGGCATTTAGGAGCGGCCTTGTCTGGAAGATTAGTTAATTACCGTCCGATAGCAGCATTTAAAACTATCTTTGTTGTCCAAAAAAGAACAGCCATGTATTTCAAAGAGGAACAGGTCGATGCGATGAAATCTATTTTTAAGCGACTGGACGTAAAAACTATCGACAGCCTGCAATTGTTTATTAAAGCCAATGATCTGCGAACAGGATGTACGCAGGTAATCTACAACAAGTGGAAGAAGCCGACATGCATCTTTCAAAACTTTGAACCGTTATCGCCTTACCGGATAAAGCTCCTGATGCGATTATCAGGGCAAATCCCTTTTCCAATTTATATAACTAAACCTCGCGAGGATATCATGAGAGTAGGATGGAAGGTGGAGTAAAAGAAAACCGCTCGAATGGAGCGGTTTTCTTTTACTTTAATAAGTTATTATACGTCAACAGTAAATGCACTATTTAAAACTTCTGTAAGACAATTGCGAACAGTGTAAGCCCACATACGCTACAGTGTTTTTTTACTCATGAGATTTTGCTTTTATAAGTTCTTCAATACTGTAATCATCTTGTTCCTCAAGCGTCATCATCGAAGAGTCAAGTAATAATATTCCGTAACTACCATCAATACCCATCCATCCTTCTTTATTTTTGAACTGATCAATTACACCATCTTTATTCCAATTTCCGTAAAGGGAAACAACCAGAACTTCCTGGCATAACTGTTTTAGAAAAGCATTCAGATAACTGTTATCATTTGCCTCAAGTCTGGTTTCATATTCTGACCAGAACCCCACCATTTCAACAATGGTATCTTTCATTGTCATTTTCCTATCTCCATAATACCAAACAAAATCAAAGTCAATTTGAACTCTTATGTCACCGCCTGTGGCATTGTGCGTCACGTCATAAGTTTTTTTTCCTTTATTATTTTCCATAATTTTTATTTTTTTAAATTTTCCAATTCCCGTAAACGAAGCCTTTCTTGTTTCCGAATGAAAAATAATTGTTGATTCGAAATACATTTGTCTTCAAAAACAATGGTGAAGGCTTCCCGGATTTGTTTTATTTCTTTTGCTGAAGAACAGTTTCTAATAATTATTTTGATTTCTATAAAAGAATACATCTATTTTACTTCTTCAATTTTCCATCCTTGAATGCTATTGAATACTACCAGTTCCCCTTGAGGATTGGTCCATTCACGGCCTTTCAGATTTATATCAATTTTCACCTTTTGTCCAGGACTAAACTTATCCAGTTCCACGACCTTACCCTGTGTAAATTGAATGTCCAAAATCTGTGTAAATTGCTCATCCGTTTTCACATGAACTGACCTGCTTTCAAATCCTCCGGTTGTTGCTTTCGTCTCTAAGATTCTTACTATTGCTCCTGTAACTTGCATAAATTCTAAATTTTTGATTGTTGTTTTATATTAAATACCCTAATTTTAAAGCTGCTATTTCTCCGATATCTGTCAAATCCCCTTGAAAATTTTCATCGTAATAAACCTTTCCAATTTTCTCATGAAGCTCATCCCATTTATTGGATTTGGAGATAATTTCTTGTTTTAACTCAAGGCTTGGTTTTTCAGGTTCCTGAGTTTCCAGAACCGCTTTGAAATGAACAAATAAAAGTCTCAGAATTTCTTTTTGTTTCTCGTGAGTTCTGGTTTGGTTTACATATTGCGTGGAAAGTTTCCCAACGAAATACTCCACGTCTAAACTTTTTAAAAACTTTTCGAAATCACCCCCAAAAGACCTCCAATTGTGTGTGTACGTTCCCCAATCAGATTGTAATACTAAATCGCCTTTTGGAGTGAACCAGAACAATGCCCAGCTGGTTTCCGGTGTATGGATAAAAACTGTTGATGCGATATTTTTTTTTATTTCTATTGTCATGATTGTTTTTATTTTAAAATTTAACTTCTAAACTATTCCCGTACAATTCTCTGATGATTTCGGCATTGTTCCGGCTATTTTGGGAGTACCTTTCCCAATACTTTATCCCGTTTTGTTTCACAACTTCAAAACCCTTGAAAATGGCAGTGATATTTTGCCCGGTATTGACGATTTCCTGTTGTATTTTACTCAAACTAAGGAAAGCCTGTGTTTCCCTGACTTTCGCTCTAATTCTCCTACTACTGATAATTGATTTTTTTGTTTTCATCGCTAAATGTTTAATTGGGTTATATGTCTGATAAAAATTCATCTACTAAATCTCCATCAAGATCTCTTTTGGAAGGGAATCGCCATAATCGAAGCGGGAAATCTTCTTCTCGTTGATTTAAACTATCAACATCAGATATTCTCTGACCGGAATTATCGACCCAAAAATTGGTATAATGCCCTTGGATTTTCCGTATTTACAAAAGTTCTTTTGTTGAAGTTTCAAGTGTAATCTCGGCAAGTAATATTCCTTGAATTTTTACTTCTTGAAGTAGAGAAGGTATATTCCCTTTTTTTATGGTTCTAATAATACCATCTTTTCCTCTTGCTACTCTGGGTGTGTGTTTTTTTTCCATCGCTAAATGTGTTTTTAATTAATAATTGTTTTTAAAATAATGTGAGTTGAGACTCTTTAATTCTTGCTTTTTTTAATTCAAAAAGCACCCAAGACAGTGGCTTGTGCTTCTTTTTTTCTTTTATTTTGGCTTTAACTTTTTTAATTTCATTGACTAGAATAGAATGAACCGTTTCTTTTTTTCGATACTGATCAACCCAGCCGCAGTCATCTGCATATAATATTGAGCTACATCGACCATTACTGTATCTCTTGATTTCGAAGCTGATATTCTTGTCTTTTATAATTCTCAATAATATTTCCATCGCTAAATGTTTTTTGATTGCTTTTTATGCTGATTTTTCTAAACTAAACGGGGTGAAACTTTGCTCTTCGGCCACTACATAAATCATATTTTTGTTGATTAAAGCAGCAATTTTATATGGATCAGTATCGTGTTTCAAAAAGTACGGACCGTCAAATACTTCGTCACTTTCCTTTACGTAATAGAGATAATTGACCCTTAAATACGCCCCATCGAGCATATCATCTTTATCGGCCACTCTCAAATTCATCAGGAAACTAAATCCTTCACCCGCCGTGACAATCACATACAATTCTCTGAAAATGTAGCAGTCAATAAAATTGTCCTGGTTAACATCTTCGACAACATGATACGGCCCAAAAAACTTTGTATCTGACTTTCTCCTGGAGAAAAACAAAGCATTCCTGTACGGAGTATCATTGGCTCCAAAAAGTTCAGTACTTAATGCGGGACGAATTACGGCGGGGATTTGGATGTATGTCATAATTATTGAATTTCTAATTGGGCTGGATTAGTAATCACTCTGTTTTTTTTTGCCGTTTGAAAAACTTCATCAAGCGTTATTTCCGTTTGGTTGTCATTTTCATCATCCAAATTCAATATTCCCAGTCGCTGCATCATTGAATAATTAAAAGCATATCCGCTCGGGCATTTATCACCCATTCTTTTGCTTCCAAATAATCCGATAAAGTATTTCTTAGATTTCAGATAATTTCTGATTGTCGTGGCTCCAATAACTTCTTCGCCTTGACGTTTCGAAACTTCCTTGTGGTAATCTTGATGTACTTTGGAAAAATTTATAAAAATTATTTTGTCTCGATCCTTATTCGTATAAATCGCTTTTTCTCCTTTTTTCGGGATATATTCAAATGTGGACGCTCTTTCGATAAGGAAATCAGAACCTTGTTTTATCGAATGTTGTGCAGGATCAGCCAAGTATTCCACGATACGCCAGAAAGCGGCCAAACCATCACTGTCAGCAATTGTTTCAGAGTTTTCGACAATGGCTTCTTTGGTCAGTTGAAAATATTGATCGTAAGTAAATGGAAAGTTGAATTTGTCCTGAAGCATTTTTACCGTTACCAGCAGCACGATGTAATTATCAAAAACCCGGTTCTGGTATTCCTGCTCTTTCAAAGCTGCTTTCATTTCCTTTCCCGTTTCAGCATAAATGCGGGTCATGTTTTTGGCAAAATAATCCCGGTGCTTAATCGTGTCCAGGATAAAAGACGAAATCCCTTCTTTGTTCCAAGAAATCAGTTTATTGTATTGCTCTTTTTCATTCGAGGTAAATTCCTTGTTTTCAAAATTGGTGATGATCGAGCGGGAAGGCAACGCACCATCATCGCGAGTGGGTAAATATTGCCCTGAATAATACACCGCACTATTTATCTTATCAACAGTGGTTCTGTTGCTTTCAAAACCTTTCCCTTTTTCACGGCCTATCCCGTTCCATGTTCCTTTGAGTGTCTGGTGCATCGCTTCGTCGATATCGTCGCGCATTTCGTCACAAAAAACAATAGAATTCTTAACTCGAGTCAGTCTTCTGGAAAGCCCTACAAGTGTAGAAGTGTTCAGTTCTAATGGATTCAAATTGTGATAAAAGAACGCCTGCAGGCAAGAACCAAATCCCGACTTTCCGCTGTCTTTCTGGCCGAATCCTCCAAATAATGGAAAGAAATTATAATGTTGAATAAACAAGTCTCTGAAATTGGCCGCCAAACAAAATGCAACTCCCAGTTTTCCTTTATCACCAAAAACTGTTACCATTTGCGAGGCCCATTGGTCTAAAGAAACTGGAGCAACCTTATGTATAAAATGTCTATCATTCTCGAAAGGGTCATCGCCTTCATTAGCTGATTTGTATATTTCCGAGTGCGAAGGAGAATAGAAATGTGTGATATCAGATCTATATTCGCTTTCTACATGTTCCAAACCTTCTACGTTTACAATGCCGTATTTATTGACTTTGTGAAAATTATTATCGTTGTAAATTCCGTCTGCAAAAGCAAAGAAACCCTGTCTTTGAAACCCTAAAATCTTCAACTCTGATGCCGTTATAAAATCGTTCAGCAGTTTTTTTGCCACCAATTGGAAATCTTCATTTCTCGCTCCTGGTTCAAAGAAGAAGAAGCCTTCCATGATCAAACGTTCTTTTATTTTAGTAAAATTGATTAAATCCGTACTTTCAAAATCTATTAATCTTTTGTGGCCAAGGTGATTGATTACTTCACAAAGTCGCTTATTATCCGCACGCCCTTCCACGTGAAATAGTGGAGTGATTCGAAAATTTGTTCCCATTATAAAGGAGTTTTCACGGCGAAACCAGTACACGTTTCCAATCTCGCAGAAACGGTCCGTTAAATATTGATCCTTGTTAGCACCTTCCGGCAGTCCCAGAACCTGAAACTCTTTCTTTTCGGCTTCCTGTGTTTTTCCTTTTTTCGAGCGGGCTTCGTCTTCCTCAGTAGTTTGAATGATGCTTGATAACACCAATGGTTTTTGGTCTAATATTTTAGCCACCATTTTCACATATTCCTTTTGTGCAATTTTATTTGGAATGGCGTGAAGCGTGTTGGCCATACTTTCGACAGCATGAGAAACCAAAGAAGGTTCGTATTTAGGGAAATCAGCTAGTTGCTGTTTCATTTCCTTTTCACGGTCATTTATAGTTTTGAAAATTCTATCATTCTCTTTTTTGGTAAATTTTTTATCCATTACAGATAAGTCCTTCATCATACTATCAGCAATGATATCTTTTCGCAACGATTCAATTTCCTTGTCTAATTCGTCACGCAATGTTTTTTCAAGCGAAACAAGCTCCGGGTTTTTGGCTTCGATTTGTAAAAATTTGGCTTTCCAAAGAATAGCATCTTCACGGTTTTTTTCAATAAAAGCATTGATGTCTGTTTTTTTAGATAAACTGTCTGGATCTTCGCCATCTGGGCAAATCACCACTTCAACTTTGAACCCGTGTTTCAGGCAAATATCAATATCACGGTGTACGGCTCTCAATCCCGCTTTGTCACCATCACGAAACAAAATAACGTGTTTGCAATAGCGCACTAATAGTCTGGCGTGGCCTTCGGTCAATGAAGTTCCGCAAGTTGCAATTGCATTGCCAGCATCGGCTTGGTGCAAAGCCATAACATCGGTGTATCCTTCCAGTAGAATAGCTTTTCCGGAGGATGCAATTTTCTTTTTGGCTTGCCAAAGTCCGTACAACACTTTCTCTTTTAAGTATAGCTTGCTTTCTTTAGAATTCAGGTATTTTGCAAAGGGAGCTTCTTCTTCCAGATTGCTTCTTCTCCCGCCAAAACCGATAATATCGCCTTTGTCGTTGTGAATGGGGAACATGATCCTGTTTCTAAAAAAGTCATAACTCGCACCGTCTTTTGTATTGGTAAAACCTAATGTTTTTGACAGTTCAAAATGAGCGTTATTGATTAGTGGCGTTGAAACGAAGCTCCTTTCATTAGGTGCAAATCCAATCATAAACTGCTGCAGGATCTCTTCAGAGAAACCTCTGTCAGTAATCATCATTTGTTTGGCCCAATCATCAGCTTTAAGTGAAGAAAATTTCTTTTGGTACAAATCAGAACAAAACTGCACCACGTTTTTCATAGAGAAAACTTCATCATGAATTTTCTTGGCGTCTTCCGATTGTTCTTCATATTCCAGAACGATTCCTGTAATTTCAGCGACTTTTTCCACCGCTTCAAAGAAATTCATCGTTGGATATTTCTTCATGATAAATTGCACCGTGTTTCCTCCAAATCCTGCCGAATTATCATAAAAGAAGTTTTTCACCACATGCACACATAATGATGGAGTACCTTTTTCGCCAGTAAATGGAGAAAAGCAGAAATAGTGAACGCCTTTCTTTTTCAGTTCTTCAGTGGCTCCAATAACTACATCAATACGGGCTTCATCAATCAAATTATCAATAGAGGATTGTTTTATAAACTTCATAGGTTATCCTTTACTGATTGCTAGATTTATACCTAATGTGTTCCATGTGTTTAATAGTGCCGGAGACGGCATTTGTGAGAATAAAAGAGTGTGTTTGCGAGCGCCTTCCGTGTAACTTTTACGGGTGATCCCGTAAACTGCTGAAGTTGTTTTTTCAGTTTTAAAACAGTCTTTTAAAGTTTCTACCAGATAAGAAAGTTCATCCTGTGAAACGCCCAAAACAGTTTCTAAAGGAAAAACTTGCGCTTTCAAAGCTTCGATTTCAGTTCTAAAAGCAAAAGTTTGAGAATCCATTTCCTTTTCAGTAAAATGCCCTGATTTTTCTAGGTTATCAATTTGCTCCTGTAGAAGAGCGATTCGGGAGATTATATTTTCGTTTGACATATAAAGTGATTTTTTTGGTTTAATAAGCCCGTCATTACTGGCGGGCATTGGTAAAAATTCTGTGGTATTTAGAATTAAAAAGAAGAGGTTTCGGCAATCATTATTTTTTCTATCATATCGCATAAATAAGTGAAGTTTTTTTCTGTTTCTTCAAGCTCTTCTTTGTCTCCTTCAAATTCAAAAAACAATTGACCTTGATAGGTTTTTATTTCTATCGACATATCGATACAGATAATTTCTTCTCCGTTACTATTGTGATTTTCATAATTAAAAGAAACTCCCCATTCCATTAGTTTTATAGCTATTTTTTTCATTTTTAGTTTTGAATTAAATGTTCTTATTTGGATAAAGTTTTCGCAGCTTCTTTTTATAAAAATTCATCATTTGAGCTTTGTCTTTCTCTGGATAATCTTTAGAAAGATCTATTTCGTTTATTTTTAGCCCTATAATTTTCGCTTGCTGTTTTGTAGAGAGATTTACGAACATGGCTTTAGCATTAAAATTTGTAAATCATAGCTTACGGCCACTAATCTGGCACGGGATAAAACACCTAGTTTTTCAAAAAGCTTTTGTTTTTTGGTTTCAAAAGTGTTCATACACACTTCTAGTTTTTCAGCAATTACCGGAAGCGTATCTTCGGTGGCCAATAGTTTGATCATGTGAATATCGAAAGGGGTAATAATTTGCCCTTTGACTCTAAAAAAGCCACACACAATGCCTTCCATTGGGCATTCGCCACGAAAACCACACTCGTGATATTCCGCATCCGAAAGTTTGCCGTCCTTGAAGTCAGCAGTCATGTCAAAACCACCCAAACGACATTCAGAGTATTTTTCTATCTGTTCGTTTTTGGTTATATAACCCGCTAATTCCAGTGCAATAATTGTGGAAGGAGATTTTCGCATTTCCTTTTCAAGAATGTCAAGGAATGCAATAGGAAGGTCAAAAAGATTTTTCACGGCTCCATTATGTAAAGCCATCATTTTGCCTGTAGTAGAAAACAACTCAATGTTTTCGTCAATAATACCGGAGGGAATTTGTATATTTGTCATCGCTAAATGTTTGATTAAGCCTCGAAATCTTTAATTAGATGTAGAGGCTTTTTTTGTTATACGTCCGAACTTTTCTTGGATTTCTTTGTTTTTGGTACCCACTTCTACAAGTGCGTTCATGATGTCCTCATTGAAGGCGTCATCTTCTCCCAGTTTTACCTTAGAGATATATCTTTTCGTATAACTCTTTTTGATTATACCGCTGTCTTCCCATTTTTTAAGAACTATTAAAGTTTGGACGATATAGTTTTGAGGAAGACTATCTAAAGCCTCAGAGATGGCCTCTGGGGTGATTCCATTGTTTTTTTCTTCGGGAATAATGTTATCTTTGTTCATAGTTATTTCTATTGTATTTCGTTTTTAGTTCTACAAATATACATAGATTTAGGTATAAAACAAGTAGATTTATTTATATTTTATAAAAATACCAATATATGTATGTAGATGGAGAAAAATTCGTCAGTCTAATAGCGACCTACTGCAAGGATAAAGGGTATCCTGAAAAGTCATATTTACCAATGTTTTGCAAGGATTTTGACCTTAGTTATAACCAATGGCATGCCTATACAAAAGGCAAGCAAGTCGTGGGAACAAAAATCATACAGAGATTAATTGATATTTTTCCAAAGATGAACTTAAACTGGTTCATCAAAGACGAACCCAACATGTTTATTGGCGTGGAAAAGCATTCAATGGTAGAAGAGCCACTGGTCAAATACGGTAAAGTTGTGAGTAATTTAGAACTTATGCATAAGTTAGAAGAGATGCACGCTGACATTAAGAAACAATATCAAAATTGATTTCCAAATTAAAACAATACCCATAAACTTCCCAATTAATTAGAAGTATGCTTATTTTACAGTACTTATCGATCGTTACAGAAACCCTGCCGTGGTCAC
>NZ_JBLNKY010000010.1:0-42319 GCF_048158655.1 Flavobacterium algoriphilum | reverse complement strand
AAACAATATCAAAATTGATTTCCAAATTAAAACAATACCCATAAACTTCCCAATTAATTAGAAGTATGCTTATTTTACAGTACTTATCGATCGTTACAGAAACCCTGCCGTGGTCACAATTAAACCGTCAAACTAAAATATTTTGCGATGAATAGAAAAGAGTTTTTAAAATCTAGCACTTTGTTAGGGGCGGCTTCGTTAATACTTCCAACAACTAGTGCATTTGCTGAAAATTTGGCCGACAATTCTATTGATAAGTTGGTGGATGCGAACGGCAATTATATTCAACAAACGCTCCCTTATAGCGAAACTTTTTTGGAGCCTTATATGGATGCAGAAACCTTGCATTTGCACTATACCTTTCATCATGGTGGTGCGGTAAAAGGTGCCAACAAGGATTTGCAAATGATAAAAAAAGCTTTGGACGATAATAATTTGGAGACTATTGATTTTTGGACAAAAAAACTATCGTATCATTTTTCATCCCACATTTTACATTCTATTTTTTGGACAAATCTTACCAACAAAAGTACACTGCCAACAGGTAATTTATTAAAACGAATTGAAAAAAGTTTTGGAAGTTTTGATAGACTAAAAGTTTTAATTGCTGCCACTTCAAAAAATGTAGATGGTAACGGTTGGGGTATACTTGCTTATCAACCTTATAGCGATAGTTTAATAATTTTGCAATGTGAAAACCATGAAAAACTGACACAATGGGGAGCGATTCCATTACTGGTAATTGATGTTTGGGAACATGCTTATTATTTAAAATATAAAAATAAGCGAACTGATTTTGTAGACGCTTTATTTAATATTATTAATTGGGATAATGTAGCTCTGCGCTTAAATGATGCTGAAAATTTGATGAAGTAAGAGTTAAGCTAGATTCAGTATTTTTGAATACTCTCAACCCCGCTAGGAGAAATAATAATAGAACTATTTTTTAGTTTCAATTAAATTTGATTGTAGCCTTGTGAATTATCAGGAATGATATGTTACAGGAAGCATCCTTAATTTTTTAAATGTTTCTGCTGATGAGTGTTTTACCTGAGTTGTAAATTGAGACTATTTTTGAAAGTTCATCTAATATTCAAATTATGTAATCAGTTTTTATTAGATTTATCGTTGTTTTGTAAACATATGTAATCACATAGTTTTAGACTTATGTCAGCATTCTTGAAAGTTAAAAATATTCTATTTTATAGTGGTGCCAAGAGGCTACAAAAAACCCAAAGACATTACATCTTTGGGTTTTTTTATGCAAAAATAATAAGAAGATTAAAATAAAGTCATTTTTTTTAATTGGGCAATTGTTACTGTTGGATTTTCCGCTTTAAAAACAAAACTTCCCGCCACAAGAACATCAGCTCCGGCTTCCACAAGTTGTTTTGCATTTTTATTAGTAACGCCGCCGTCAATTTCTATAATTGTATTGGCTCCTTTTCGGGTGATTAAATCTTTTAATTTTTGCACTTTGGAATAGGTGTTTTCTATAAATGATTGTCCGCCAAAACCTGGATTCACACTCATGATACAAACCAAATCGATTTCGTTAATAACATCTTCCAATAGGTCAATATTTGTATGCGGATTTAAGGCTACTCCGGCTTTCATACCTTCGGCTTTTATGGCTTGTAAGGTTCTGTGTAAGTGGGGACAGGCTTCGTAATGTACACATAAGATGTTTGCTCCTAAATCAGCAAAAGTCTTAATGTATCGATCCGGATCTACAATCATTAAATGAACATCGATCGTTTTTTTTGCATGTCTTGAAATAGCTTCAAGAACGGGCATTCCAAAAGAAATATTTGGTACAAAAACGCCATCCATGATGTCAATATGAAACCAATCGGCTTCGCTATTATTGATCATTTCGATGTCGCGTTGCAAATTAGCAAAATCAGCAGCAAGAACTGATGGAGCAATTAATGTGTTTTTCATTGTATAGTTGTTTTGTTGAGATGCACGGCAGTGCATCTTTACAGTTGTATTATTTGTGCAAAAGTAGTTTTTTTAGACCAAATGACGAAAGTTTTTATAGATTCAGTTTGCGAGTTATCCGCAGATTGCGTAAGGGGTAGAAGTGGAAATCCTTTTTATTTTTTTTAAAATAAAAAGATTGCAACGAAAAGCCCGACCCGAAGTTTTTTACGGAGGGTTACGCCCAAATGATTTTAAACAGGAATAGGTAGGGAACTGAAATAAATTCAAGAATCTGAAATGAATTCAGATTAAAAAAAATAAAACTCCGGTAATCAGCCGGAGTTTCAATCATCAATCAAAAAACGAACAGTCAATCAAACTGTTGTTTATTTTACATTAAAAGATTTAAAATTTAAAAATTTTAATTGGGGGATATTGTGAATTAACCTAAGTAGGTTTTTAATATTTTACTTCTAGAGGTGTGTTTCAATCTTCGGATTGCTTTTTCCTTGATTTGACGTACACGTTCACGAGTTAAGTCGAAAGTTTCTCCAATTTCCTCTAATGTCATTGGATGTTGATCACCAAGACCAAAGTATAGACGAACAACATCTGCTTCTCTTGGAGTCAATGTTTCTAATGAACGTTCGATTTCAGTACGCAAGGATTCATGAATTAATTCTCTGTCTGGATTTGGAGATTCACCAGAACGCAATACATCGTAAAGGTTAGAATCTTCTCCTTCTACAAGAGGCGCATCCATTGATAAGTGACGACCAGAGTTTTTCATGCTCTCTTTTACGTCATTTACGGTCATGTCAAGTTCTTTAGCAATTTCCTCAGCAGATGGTGGGCGCTCGTTAGATTGCTCTAATAAAGCGTACATTTTGTTGATTTTGTTGATAGAACCAATTTTATTCAATGGCAAACGAACGATACGAGATTGTTCAGCCAATGCTTGTAAAATAGATTGACGAATCCACCAAACGGCATAGGAGATGAATTTGAAACCACGAGTTTCATCAAAACGTTGTGCTGCTTTTATCAATCCTAAATTTCCTTCGTTAATCAAATCGGGAAGCGTTAACCCTTGATTTTGATATTGTTTTGCTACCGAAACCACGAAACGTAAATTGGCTTTTGTCAATTTCTCTAATGCTTTCTGGTCACCGGCTTTAATCTTTTGTGCTAATTCTACCTCTTCGTCAGCGGTAATAAGGTCAACTTTTCCAATTTCTTGTAAATACTTGTCTAATGAAGCAGTTTCACGATTGGTTACCTGCTTGGTGATTTTTAGTTGTCTCATGTTTTTTGTCTCCTCAATTTTTAAGTGTACAAGTAGTTATACGTATGGGGTCGATAAAAAGTTACAATAGTTTTGAAAATAAATTTAAATAAAAATAAAAATCCCGTTTCAAATACATGAAACGGGATTTTCTATAAATAAACCTTTAGTAAACTAAGATCTGATTACTCTTTTTTCTCCTCACGTGGAGGTCTTGCCATTAAGGCTTTTCTAGATACTTTCTCTTTACGAGTTTTAGGATCTAAACCAAGATACTTAATCATGAACACATCGCCCATGTTTACTACATCGGTAACATTTTCTGTTCTTTCCCAAGCCAATTCAGAAACGTGAAGTAATACTTCGTTTCCTGGAGCGTCAAGGTATTCTACAACAGCACCAAAATCTAACATTTTGATTACTTTCACTTCATACGCTTCACCCATTTGTGGTTTGAAGGTAATCGATTGGATTTTAGCCAATACTGCTTCAATTCCAGCAGGATCTGTTCCAAGAATTTCGATAACTCCTTGTTCGTTAACTTCGTTAATTACGATAGTTGTTCCTGTAGCTTTTTGTAATTCTTGAATTACTTTTCCACCAGGTCCAATTAATGCGCCAATAAAGTTACCAGGAATTGTTCTTGTGATAATTTTTGGAGCATACGTTTTAACATCTGCTTTTGGAGTTGCTAAAGTATCTGTTAGAATTCCAAGAATGTGTAAACGACCATCTCTAGCTTGAGCCAAAGCAGCTTCCATAATCTCGTATTTCAATCCATCAATTTTGATGTCCATTTGACAAGCTGTAATACCTTCAGTAGTTCCAGTTACCTTGAAATCCATATCTCCCAAGTGATCTTCGTCACCAAGAATGTCTGATAAAACTGCAAAACGATCACCGTCAGTAATCAATCCCATTGCAATTCCAGAAACGGGACGTATCATTTGAATTCCAGCATCCATCAATGATAATGTTGCAGCACAAACGGTTGCCATAGAAGAAGAACCGTTAGATTCTAATACTTCAGAAACTACACGAATTGTATAAGGACAATCTGCAGGAATCATGTTTTTCAAAGCACGTTGTGCTAAGTTTCCGTGACCAACTTCTCTTCTGGAAGTTCCTCTTAAAGGACGAGCTTCTCCTGTAGAAAATGGGGGGAAATTATAATGCAAATAGAATTTTTCTTCTCCTTGTTGAGATGGTGAATCAATTTGGTTTGCTTCTCTGGAAGTTCCCAAAGTAGCTGTTGCCAAAGCTTGAGTTTCTCCACGTGTAAACAATGCTGAACCGTGAACCGACGGTAAATAATCTATTTCACACCAAATAGGTCTGATCTCTGTCGTTTTTCTTCCGTCAAGACGTGTTCCTAAATCTAGTGTTACATTACGAACAGCTTCTTTGTTGACTTTGTAGAAATATTTCCCTACTAAGTCTCCGTTTTCTGCCAATTCTTCTTCTGTAAATGATGCTTTTACTTCTTCTTTTACTTCTGAAAATGCAGCAGTTCTCTCTTGTTTAGAAGATCCAATTTTTGCAATATCATAAATTTTATCATAAGCAGCTGCTTTTACTCTAGCGTAAATAGCATCGTCAGATTTTTCAGTTTCGTAGGTACGAACTTCTTTTTTTCCAAATGCTGCCACTAATCTTTCTTGGGCTGCAATTTGAACTTTGATATGTTCGTGAGCAAATTTAATTGCTTCAACCATTTCTGCTTCTGAAATTTCTTTCATTTCACCTTCTACCATTGCGATAGAATCTTTTGAAGCACCAATCATCATGTCGATATCAGATAACTCTAATTGTGCACGACTTGGATTGATAATAAATTTACCGTCAATACGACCTACACGAGCCTCGGAAATCAAAGTCTCGAAAGGAATGTCAGATAAAGCTAATGCTGCCGAAGCTGCTAATCCTGCTAATGCGTCAGGCATGACTTCGTCATCATGAGACATTAATTGAATCATCACTTGTACTTCAGCATGATAATCATTTGGGAATAGTGGACGCAATACACGGTCAACTAATCTCATTGTTAAAACTTCGTTATCACTTGGGCGAGCCTCTCTTTTGAAGAAACCACCAGGAAAACGTCCTGCTGCTGCAAATTTTTCACGATAATCTACCGTAAGTGGTAAAAAGTCGATACCTGGAGTTGCTTTTCTTGAGGATACCACTGTTCCTAAAATAACAGTTTTTCCAATTCTTACTACTACAGCGCCGTCAGCTTGTTTCGCTAAACGTCCTGTCTCGATTGAGATGCTTCTGCCATCTCCTAAATCGATGTTTTCTACAAATAATTGTGGAATCATAATTTTAATTCTCTTTAGATTAAACAATGGGTTCTAGTTGTGTTGTAGTTGTTGTTTTGCGTAGTTAATGCCTAAAACCCAATGAAAAACCAAACTTTTTTATTGTTGTATATATAAAAACAAAAAGAGGCACTTTCGCACCTCTTTTATGTTGATTATTTTCTGATATTCAATACTTTGATAATCTCACGGTATCTGTTGATTTCTGTTTTCTTTAAGTAATCCAACAAAGATCTTCTTTTACCTACTAGCAATACTAATGAGCGCTCTGTGTTATAATCGTGACGATTTTTTTTCAAGTGCTCCGTTAAGTGGCTAATTCTGAAAGTAAACAAAGCAATTTGAGCTTCTGATTTTCCAGTGTTTGTTTTTTCTCCGTGTTTAGCGAAGATTTCTTCTTTAATCTCTTTAGTTAAATACATTCCAATATTTGTTTAATGATTTTTATGTATGTCATACAGCTATTGTAAGACGGCTGCAAATGTAGAAAATAATTATGAATTAGCAATACAATTCAATTAATTTGATCTACTACCAATTTGGATTTGTTTTTTTATGATATCTGATTCTAATTTAAGGTCTTGGGTTTGATAGTTTTCATTTGCGGGGTTTATTGTTATTTGTAAATTTAACAGTATCCCCCGAAAGAAGTAGTTTTTGTAAAAATAATAAAGAAATTAGGTTAGTTTGAAATCAAATGTAATAATTTTAATACAACTCTGCTACTTCCTGATTTACAAATTCTAAAAAACGTTCGTCTGCTTCGGTAAAAGGATTTAGGACGTGGCTGTCAATATCAATTTGTCCAATGTTTTCTCCATTTACGAAAAGCGGAACCACTATTTCTGATTTTACTGTAAAACTGCACGCAATATAATTGTCTTGTGCAGCAACATCAGGAACTACAAAATTTTCGTTTGAAACTGCCACTTGTCCACAAATGCCTTTTCCAAAAGGAATCACCGTATGATCAGTTGCTGCTCCTACATAAGGACCTAAGTGTAAAGTTTTAGTTTGCTGGTTTGCAAAATAAAATCCTACCCAATTGTAATAGTCAATAGAGTCACTTAGAAGTTGACAAATAGACAAAAGTTTTTCGTCTATGGAAAGTGTTGAGTGTAGTGTAATTTCGGTTACTTTTGGTTGTAATTCTTGAAATGTCATGGTTTTTATTTATATTTATACAAAAGTATTTAAAGCAGGTTTCAAAAATTATATAAATTTGTTAAAAAATAGATTTTGAAAAAATATTTTATTTTCTACAAACCTTTTTTACTTTTTCTGGCTACCTTTTTTCTGACCTATATTATTCTTACGTTTTTGTATCAGGAATATCTCAATAGTTTTGGAGAGAATAAACTAGACGGAATCACTAGGCTAGTGGGCGAAAATACAAAGCAAGTATTGCAATTGTTTGATAAAGGAGCGACTGTTGAAGAGAATAAATTAGAACCTTACATTAAGTTGTTTTATAACCAAAAATATATGGCCCGAATTATTGAAGGCTGTAATGCAATTAGTGTTATTATTTTGTTTGTGTCTTTTGTGGTAGCTTTCTCTGGAAAATTAAAAACGACGCTACTTTTTATTTTTGGCGGAAGCCTATTTATCTTTGTACTTAATGTAATAAGAATAGTTTTTTTATGTGTGCTGATGTTTAATTTTCCAAATCAAAAGCAGTTTTTTCATGCAGTACTTTTTCCTTTATTTATTTACGGAGTAGTTTTTATTTTGTGGTTAATTTGGGTTAATAAATTTTCAAAATATGCTTCAAAAACTATTAAAAAATAAAATTAAATTGGTTCAATTTTTTTTTCTAGTTGCATTATTAGTGCTTATTCGTGCCTATGAGGATCAATTGTTTTATGATCCCTTTTTAAATTACTTCAAAAGCGATTTTACTCATCTGCCATTACCAAATTTCAATTTATTCCAGTTATTTTTGGGACTGTTTTTTCGTTATACATTAAATACTGGTATATCATTAGGCATAATCTATGTCCTTTTCAAAGAAATACAGATGGTAAAGTTTGCCTTAGTTCTGTATTATTTTTTCTTCATGATTTTAATTGTAATTTTTTTCTTTACAATTTACTACTGTAGAGAACATAATAATTTAGTGCTTTTTTATGTTCGTCGGTTTTTAATCCAACCTATTTTTGTCTTGTTATTTGTTCCGGGGTTTTATTTTCAGAAGCAAAATAGCTAAAATTTTTTATTTATCTTTAATGTTGAATTTAATTATTTAATTGTCAATGAATTAATGGTATGAAAATAGTAAAATATTCCGGAGATATTGTTGAATTTAATGCCGAAAAGTTAAAAAAATCCTTATTAAAATCAGAAGCCAATAGTGAAGTGGTTGAAAGAATTTTACAATCAATTCAAAGCAAGATCTACGAAGGAATTACTACGAAGCAAATTTACAAAATGGCTTTTGCGATGTTGAAAAAAATAGCTAATTCGCACGCAGCACGCTATAATCTAAGAGAAGCAATACGACTTTTAGGACCTGCAGGTTTTTTCTTTGAAAAATATATAGCCCGACTTTTTTTTGCTGAACAATACGAAACCATAACCAACTTGACTTTACAAGGGAAATGCATTTCGCATGAAATTGATGTTGTAATCAAAAAAAATGGCACTACAGCGATGGTTGAATGTAAATATCATGCAGGTAGAGATGCTGCTTCTGATGTGAAGGTTCCCATGTATATATGCTCTCGTTTTAACGATTTAAAAGGTAATAAGCATTCAGTTTTTGGAAAAAAAGAAATTATTTCAAAATGCTGGATTGTCACCAATAATAGGTTTACAACAGACGCTATTGATTTTGCTAACTGTTCAGGATTGAATTTATTAAGTTGGAATTATCCCGAGGACGATAATTTAAAAACAAAAAATGACAGCAGCAATCTTTATCCCGTAACTTGTTTAACTACTCTGTCACTTGCCGAAAAGGATAAATTGTTAATCTTGGATGTGATTTTGGTGAAAGAGATTATGAATAATTCAGATTGTTTAAAAAAAATTGAATTGAGTACTAGCCGGATTAAAAATGTATTAAAAGAAGTTTCAGATTTGTGTGGGTATATTTATAAATAATGGGTTTTTGGATTGTTTAACTTTAAATTCAAATCAAATGAAAATTAAATTTATTGGAGGTGCGGGAACTGTAACCGGTTCTAAAACATTAATTGAAAGTAATGGAATCAGAATTCTAATAGATTGCGGCCAATTTCAAGGGATTAAGCCTTTGCGCGAGCTCAATTGGGAACCATTACCTGTTTTAGCATCAACAATAGATTTTGTTTTGTTGACTCATGGACATTTAGACCACTGTGGGTGGTTACCTAGATTAGTTAAGCAAGGCTTTAAAGGTAAAATTTATTGTACAAGCCCTACTGCAGCTGTTACTAAGCTGATCCTTCTAGACAGTGCTAAAATTCAGGAAGAAGAGGTTCGAATAGCCCATGAGGGGAAATTTTATCAACAGGAAGTACCTGAGCCACTTTATACGGTTGAGCAAGCTCAAAAAGTTTTTCCACATTTTAGAGTGATTAAAATCAATGAACCCATTCCTTTAGATGCAGAAATTTCGGCTGTTTTTTTTAATGCAGGACATATTATTGGTGCCTGTAGTATTGAAGTAACGCTTGAAAATAAGACGTTGGTTTTTTCCGGAGATATTGGGCGTGATAATGATGTGTTACTGAATCCACCAACCAAACCTAAAAAAGGCGATTATATATTTCTTGAAAGCACGTATGGAGACCGACTTCATCCCAATACGGATGCCAAACTAGAACTGGAAATGTATATCAATAATACATTTGTAAAGGGAGGAACAGTCATTATTCCCAGTTTTGCCGTTGAGCGCGCCCAAATGATTATGTACTTGTTATGGCAGCTTAAAGAAGAAGGCAGAATTCCCAATATTCCCTATATTATTGATACGCCAATGGGAATTAACGCGTTGGAAATTTTTATCAATAATAAACATTGGCATAAATTATCCTTGGAGGATTGTACCGAAATGAGTAAAATGTTCACACTGGTTTCAGATTATCAGGAAACGATTGAAACTATTTTTGATCAACAGCCTAAAGTAGTAATTGCAGCAAGCGGAATGGTTACTGGTGGTAGGGTTTTGACTTATCTGGAGCATTATATCGGTTTGCCTGAAACGACGGTAATCATTGTTGGTTATCAAGCCGAAGGAACACGCGGAAGAAAATTATTGGAAGGAGCAAAAGAAATTAAAATTCATAGTAAATATTATCAAGTTTTTGCAAAATTTATAGAAATTGAAGGGTTATCAGCTCATGGCGATCAAAAAGATTTACTGAATTGGCTTTCTGCATTGGAAAATAAACCTAAAAAAGTGTTTTTAGTTCATGGTGAAAAAGTGCAGTTAGATGAACTTCGCATAAAAATTCAGGAGAAATATGGGTTTGATTGTAAAGTTCCTTTGATGGGACAAGAGTTTGAACTTTAATTTTTAACAGAACTTTTGATTTTATAGATTGATTAAATCAGTAATTTTGCAAAATGAACTTCAAAAAGCACATTAGTATTCTTCTCGCTTTTTTCCTGTTGGTTTCCAATGTGGGATTGGCTTTTGATGTGCATTATTGTGGAGATAAAGTAGCCTCAATCCAGCCATTTTACTTCAAATCTGGCGAAACTTTAAATTCAGTTGAAAAAGGATGTTGCGAAAAAAAAGTTTCCAAAAAAGACAGTTGTTGCAAGAATAAAGTAGTTCATCTTCAAAAAAAATCAGATAATGTGGTTATAAAAGCATTTTCTTTAAATGCTGCTGATACTCCATTTTTAATAAAGGAATGGAATTCGATTGTTTTTTTTAAAAGTACTATTTTTAAAAGCTTCGAGAATAATTCGTATTACTGTGATGCACATTCATCGGCACTTTTTAAGCTTTACAGCCAATATATTTTCTACGCCTGATTTTAATGGTTTTAAAAGCCAAATCATTTTGTATGATTTGAAATTACTTTATAAACATTAAAATATTTGCCATGCAAAAATCAATAACGCTATTTGTTATTATTTTGTTTTCAATTCCTATCTTTTCTCAAGAAAAACTAGATGAAGTCAAAGTGATAAAAAAGCAAAAAGGAATTCAAAAATCATTTACGGTAACGGGCAATACAACACTTATAACGAGCAAAGAATTACTTAAGGCCGCCTGTTGTAATCTAGCCGAAAGTTTTGAAACAAACCCATCGATTGATGTAAGTTTTTCAGATGCTTTGACAGGAACAAAACAAATCAAAATGCTGGGATTGACCAGTCCATATTTGATGATTACCGAAGAAAATATCCCGTCAGTACGTGGCGCTTCACAAGCCTACGGATTGTCATTTACGCCTGGAACTTGGGTGGAAAGTATCCAGATTACAAAAGGAGCTGGAAGCGTAGTGAATGGATATGAAAGTATTTCGGGGCAAATTAATACGGAATTAATTAAACCGATCAATGATATTCCATTTTTTCTGAATGCTTATGGTTCGTCAGATTCTCGGTTTGAAATAAACACCCATTTCAATAGAAAAATATCAGATAAATGGAGTAGCAGCCTGTTTCTTCACGGAAATACAAGAGTTGCAAAAACCGATATGAATAATGATGGATTTATGGATAATCCGTTAGCCAAACAAATCAACATTCTCAATAGATATCAATATTACAATCCCGAAAAAGGTTGGGTGAGTTTTATTAATTTCAGATATCTGAATGATAAAAAACAAACGGGAGAATTAGACTTTGATCCAGAGAAAGACAAAGGGACTACAAATTATTGGGGTTCTGAAATCAATACGGAACGACTGGATGTTTCTACAAAAGTGGGGTATGTTTTTAAAGACTTACCTTATCAGAGTATTGGTTTTCAGAATGCTTTTAACAGTCATAATCAACAATCTTACTTTGGATTAAACCAATACAATATTAAGCAAAGCAGTTATTATTCGAACTTGATTTTCAATTCAATTATTAGCAATACAATGAATAAATTTGCTGCAGGTTTGAATTTTACGTACGATAAATACCAAGAATTTGTCAATGTAAATGACTTTTCCAGAATTGATAATTCAGTTGGCGCTTTTTTCGAATATACCTATGATAATGAAGATGATTTTAGTGTCATTTTGGGCGGAAGAATTGATAATCACAACCGTTTGGGGACATTTTTCACCCCACGATTGCATGTGCGCTATAATCCTTGGGAAAAAGCAGTTTTACGATTTTCAGCAGGAAGAGGAAAGCGTTCAGCGAATATTTTTGCCGAAAATCAACAGCTTTTTGCGAGTTCAAGGACATTTGATGTATTAGACTCTAATGGTAAAATATATGGACTGAATCCAGAAATCGCATGGAATTATGGTGTGAGTTTTTCTCAAAAATTCATGCTCTTTGGCAAAAGTGCTGATGCTGGGTTTGATTTTTACAGAACTGATTTTCAGAATCAGGTTGTTGTTGATGTGTTGCAAAGTCCTCAACAAGTTTTGTTTTATAATTTAAATGGGAAGTCGGTTGCCAATAGTTTACAACTGGAATTCAATTATGAAATTTTGGATCATTTCAATTTTCGTTCGGCCTATAAATTTTATGATGTAAGAACAGACTATCTTTCGGGAAATTATCAAAAGCCGTTGCAAGCGAAACATCGATTTTTTGGAAATTTGGAATATGAAACCAACCTTGGAGAGAAAGGGAAACAATGGAAATTTGATTATACTTTCAATTGGATTGGAAAACAGCAATTACCCACTACGGCGAGCAATCCAATGAATGAAAGATTACCGGAATTTTCACCTTCTTATTCGTTGATGAATACTCAAATTACAAGAATTTTTTCTTCCACATTTGAAATGTATGTAGGTGGGGAGAATATTGGTAATTATACTCAGGAAAAAGTAATACTTGGAAGTGAAAATCCTTTTGGTCCAAATTTTGATACTTCAATTGTATACGCACCTGTTTTTGGACAAATGTATTATGCTGGATTGCGATTTAAAATAAAATAAGTTCCGCTTTAAAAATTAATAATTACAATAAAAAAAGTAAAAATGAAAAATATTTTTTTAATATTAATGGTAATTTTTCTTGGATTTGCTGCTCAAGCTCAAGAGAAGAAGAATAAAAATGCTAAATTTTTAACAGAAGTAAATGGGAATTGTGAACAATGTAAGAAACGAATTCAAAAAGCAGCTTATTCAGTGGCCGGAGTGAAATCAGCAATTTGGAGTATAGAAACTCATCAGTTAAGTTTGATACTTAATGAAGAAAAGACGTCTCCATTAGACGTGAAAAAAGCGATTGCCAAAGTAGGTCATGATACGGATGAAGTGAAAGCGACAAACGAAGATTATCAAAGTCTTCATAGCTGTTGTTTATATGAGCGATAATAATTTAGAAACCCAAAGTGAAAGCTATGGGTTTTTAAATTTGTTTAAATGATTGAGATTTATAATTAAGTTTATCCTGGTTATTAAATGCTTTGAAGCGTTAATTAAACTTTAAAGTATGGCAATAAATTGTGGTTGAGCTAAATTATTCTTACTTTCACGACCACTAAATTTAATTACAAATCGTTTTTATGAATAATTTTGATTGGACACAATTAATTAATCCGGAATTTTATATTAATCTTCAAATAGGAGAAGTTCAAATAGGTTTGTATATCGTTTTATTTATAATTTTTGCCGAAACTGGTCTTTTTGCCGGTTTTTTTCTTCCTGGAGATAGTTTACTTTTTCTTGCGGGAATTTACAGTAAAGATTTGGTCCAAAACATGGTTACTATAGAAAGTGATTTTATTAATGTTACTTTATTGTCGCTATTGGTTGCTGCTGCAGGAATTGTGGGGAATACGGTTGGCTATTGGTTTGGGGCAAAAAGCGGGTATTATTTATTCAAAAAAGAAGATACTTTTTGGTTCAAGAAAAAATACCTTTTGCAATCAAAAGATTTTTTTGAAAAATATGGTGGTAAAGCCATAATATTTGCTCGTTTTTTACCAATTTTTAGGACTTTTGCGCCAATTGTAGCTGGAATTGTCTCTATGGACAAAAGTAAATTTATGTTCTTCAATGTTTTGAGTTCTTTTTTATGGTCCTTTATTTTGATTTTCTCCGGACATTATTTATATGGTATCTTTTTAGAGAAATTTGCAATTGATTTAAAAGAACATATCGAATATATTATTATAATCATTGTTCTTATTACTACAGTTCCAGTATTATTCAAGCTTTTGAAAAAAAGCGTTCATATAAAATAATCATTAACACGTAAAAATAAAAAAACTCCGTTTCAATTAAGAAACGGAGTTTTTTTATTTTAAAAGAAGAATGAATTACATCATTCCAGGCATACCACCACCCATTGGGTTTCCGCCACCATGATCTTCTTTAATATCAATCAAAGCACATTCGGTAGTCAAAATCATTCCAGCTACTGAAGCTGCATTTTCTAATGCCACACGCGTTACTTTCTTTGGGTCAATAATACCAGCTTTAAGCATATCAACGTATTCGTCAGTTTTAGCATTGTAACCAAAATCACCAGAACCTTCGGCAACTTTTGCAACAACAACGGAGCCTTCAAGACCTGCATTTTCGACGATAGTTCTCAATGGAGACTCTACAGCACGAGATACAATTTGAATTCCTGTTGCTTCATCAGCATTGTCTGCTTTAATAGTGCTTAAAACATTTTTAGCTCTTAATAAGGCAACACCACCACCGGCAACAATTCCTTCTTCAACAGCAGCACGAGTTGCGTGAAGTGCATCATCAACTCTGTCTTTTTTCTCCTTCATTTCTACTTCAGAAGCAGCACCAACATAAAGTACAGCAACCCCACCAGCTAATTTAGCCAAACGTTCTTGTAGCTTTTCTTTGTCATAATCAGAAGTTGTAGCTTCCATTTGACCTTTGATTTGGTTGACACGATTTTTGATCATATCAGCTTCGCCAGCACCACTTACAATTGTTGTATTGTCTTTATCGATAGTCACTTTTTTGGCAGTTCCTAACATTTCGATAGTTGTGTTTTCCAAAGTGTATCCTCTTTCTTCTGAAATTACTGTACCTCCGGTTAAGATTGCAATATCTTCAAGCATTGCTTTTCTTCTGTCCCCAAAACCAGGAGCTTTTACTGCAGCAATTTTCAAGGCACCACGTAATTTATTTACCACCAATGTAGATAATGCTTCCCCATCAACATCTTCAGCAATAATCAATAATGGTTTTCCAGATTGAGCAACTGGTTCCAAAACGGGTAACAATTCTTTTAATGAAGAAACTTTTTTGTCATATAAAAGGATGTAAGGATTTTCCAATTCTACTTCCATTTTTTCTGAATTGGTTACAAAATAAGGAGAAAGATATCCTCTGTCAAATTGCATACCTTCAACAACATCTACATAAGTGTCAGTTCCTTTGGCTTCTTCCACAGTGATCACACCTTCTTTTCCAACTTTTGCAAAAGCAGCAGCGATTAACTCACCAATTACTTCATCATTATTAGCAGATATTGAAGCAATTTGCTTAATTTTTTCAGAATCACTTCCTACCACTTTGGCTTGTTTTGCTAGGTCAGCTACAATAGCTTCAACCGCTTTGTCAATACCGCGTTTCAAATCCATTGGATTTGCTCCTGCAGCAACGTTTTTCAAACCTTCTTTTACGATAGCTTGTGCCAAAACAGTTGCAGTTGTAGTTCCATCTCCAGCTAAATCATTAGTTTTAGACGCAACTTCTTTAACCATTTGAGCACCCATATTTTCCAATGGATCTTTCAATTCAATCTCTTTTGCAACGGTAACACCATCTTTAGTAACAGTTGGTCCACCAAAAGCTTTTCCAATAATTACGTTACGACCTTTTGGTCCTAGAGTTACTTTAACTGCATTTGCCAATGCATCAACACCACGTTTTAATCCGTCACGTGCTTCAATATCAAATTTTATATCTTTTGCCATTTCTTTTTGTTTAAACTTTTAAATTATCTTAATATTTAATTCTTCTGACTTATTACGATTAGATGATTGCTAAAATATCGTCTTCACGCATGATCAAATAATCTTTTCCTTCTAGTTTTAATTCAGTTCCGGCATATTTTCCGTAAAGTACAGAATCTCCAATTTGCACAGTCATTGTGTGGTCTTTTGTTCCGTTTCCTACGGCAACTACAGTTCCTTTTTGTGGTTTTTCTTTAGCTGTATCTGGAATGAAAATCCCTGATGCAGTTTTAGTTTCAGCTGCTACTGGTTCGATAAGAACTCTGTCTGAAAGTGGTTTGATGTTTAAAGCCATGATTTTATGTTTTTTTATTATTTTTATGATTGCATTTAGGATTTCAGAAATTATGCCATCCTATTAAAACTGACATATTTTCTTATAAAAAATGCCAGCTTTGACAGGCTGGCATTCAGAATAAAAAGTGTTGTTTTATTTTTCTTGATTTGCTGGAGCAGGTGTATTCTGAACTGGAGATCCTGGTGCAGCAGTTGCTGGTGCAGTAGTTCCCGTTTGCTCAATAATTTTAGAATCATTATCACTTAATGCTCCTGTAAAACTTAAGCTAGAAAGAAGTATAAGTGCAATTAAAATAGTTGCAAGTGTCCAAGTGCTTTTGTCTAAAAAATCTGTTGTTTTTTGTACACCACCTAACATTTGTGAACCACCTATTGTAGAAGATAATCCACCACCTTTAGGGTTTTGAACCATTATTACTACGATTAATAGGAAACAAACTATTGTTATTAAAACTAAAAAAATTGAAAATGTGCTCATTGTTTAATTATTGTTTTGTTGTAAAATCTTAATATCCGCTATGCGTTCTGCAAAGAAACTACTTTTTTCTGGATATTTCAAAATTAATATTTCATAAGCTTGAATCGCTTTTTGATATTTTTTTTGTTCCAAATAAACCCGTGCTAAAGTCTCTGTCATCAAATAGGAATTGTCATCTTTATTAAGGTCAAAAGTAACTGTTGACGGAACTCCATGCTTTACAGGCGAAATCTTTGGACTGGTTTCTATAAACCTGTCGATTAATGCTGCTTTTTTCTTTTTATCTGGATTTTCTATTGGTAGGCTTTTAGAAATATTGACACTTTCAGTTTCTCTGACAATAGGATGCGTTCGGGATAATTGAAGCCATTCTTGGAAGGAGTGTTGTTCGCTTATGGAAAAATCCAAAGGAGCTCCAATAGCTAACTTTTCTTCTGGAGTTTTCGAATTTAAATTAGATTCTAATGGTAAAGCTTCCCTTATTGATGTAAGAATCGATTGTTCCAGAGTATTTATCTTGTGGTCCAGTTTTTCTTGATGAATAATTATCTCACTATCGATTACTGTAATGTCTAGAAGCGCTACTATTTTTTTATCGTATAAATCTTTTTGAATCGCAGTAAAAGTGTCCGAAGTTATAAAGTCAAACAATACCGTTCTGTCAGTTGTATGTGCGGCAGTAACTTTTAAAGCAAAATTATACTTAAAACTATTTTGATTATACAGACCTTTTAAACGTAAAGCTCTGGCGCTTTGAAAATATGGAAATTCATCCAACACTTTTTCCAATGCCTCAGTTTGCTTCTCATTGATAGCATCTGGTCTGTTTATTAAATAAGTATAATCGGTTACGTTCATTTTTTGATTGTTGAATGTTTAGTAATCAGCGTTCAGTGTCAGTGTTTAATTTTCAGTGTAGTTAACTGAATACTAAAAACTGCCAACTGAATACTCCTCATTTACCATTTAGCAAGAGAGTCATTAAAGATATCTTGGGTTATTCTTTCGAAGATTTCTTTCAATGCACTATTCAAAGTAGAACCTACAAGTTGTTGTTCAGCCGGATAATCATAATAAAACTCGAATGTTTTTTCAAAATCATCTGTTTCTTTATTTTTATTGGTAAACCGAACATTTACTCTTATTTTTAATCTGTTCTGAGATGCTTGTTGATCCGCAGTTGCGGTCATAGGGCTTATTCTGTAATCAACAATCTCTCCTTCGTAAGTTAAATCTCCCCCGTTTTTTACTAAATTTAAGTTGGTTTGATTCTGAATAATGTCTTGTAATGCCAGCGTAAAAGTTCTGTCAATTCCAGGTTCAATCAATTCTGCATTGTTTTGGAAAAAATTAACCTGAAAGGTTTTTGCATCGATTTTTCCTGTGCCGGTAAAATTGTAAACGGAGCAACTATTGAAAGTTACTGCGATTAACAAAATAAAAATATATTTTATGTTTTTCATTCTAAATTTTAAAATTGCTTCGCCAGTTCGCTAACGCTTGGGTCAAAGATATTCATTCTTAATTCACAATTCATTTAAACTCTCTCTTCTCTAGTGAGTGTCTGGGTGAGGATTACAAATCGAATTGTTTAATTTTTCGATATAAAGTTCTTTCGGAAATCCCTAATTCGTCTGCCGCTGCTTTTCTTTTTCCTTTGTTTTTTTCTAATGATTTTTTAATCATTTCAATTTCTTTCTGCTCTAATCTTAAAATTTCCTCTTCTTCTTCGATTGTTTCTGTAAACAGGTAGCTATCATCATTCTCCTGATAACGTTCTTCTTTATTTGGAGTTGTAATTAAAGCTGTTCTGGGTTCTTCTTCAAAATCTATTTCACTATCATTTTCTTGGGAGCCATATATTTTTTTAATTAAATTTTGATTTGTCTCTTGCACTTTAGAACTTCCGCTTTGCATTAGTTCCAAAGTAAGTTTTTTCAAGTCGTGCAAATCACTTTTCATGTCAAAAAGCACTTTGTATAAAATTTCTCTTTCGGTATTGAAGTCGCTGTCGCCTTTCTTGTCTTTAATTACTGACGGCAAGTTGGTGCCTTCAGCTGGTAAATAGGATTGTAAAATTGCTGCTGAAATTTCACGATTGGTTTCTAAAACCGAAATTTGTTCTGCAACGTTTCTCAATTGACGGATATTACCGCTCCAACGAAATTTTTGTAAAACAAGCACTGCACTTTCTTCTAGTTTTAAAGGAGGCATCTTGTATTTATGCGCAAAATCAGAGGCGAATTTTCTAAATAACAAGTGAATATCTTCTTTTCGCTCTCGCAACGGAGGCAAAGTAATATCTACGGTACTTAATCGATAATACAAATCTTCACGGAATTTTCCTTTTTCGATGGCATTAAATAAATTAACATTGGTAGCAGCTACAATACGGACATCTGTTTTTTGCACTTGTGAAGAACCTACTTTTATGAATTCGCCATTTTCCAAGACACGAAGCAATCGCACTTGAGTAGTCAAAGGCAATTCACCTACTTCATCAAGGAAAATAGTTCCGCCGTCAGCCACTTCAAAGTACCCTTCACGTGTGTTTGTTGCACCTGTAAAAGCGCCCTTTTCATGTCCGAAAAGTTCACTGTCAATAGTTCCTTCAGGAATCGCACCACAGTTTACAGCAATGTATTTTCCATGTTTTCTATGAGAAAGCGAATGAATAATTCTGGGAATATTCTCTTTTCCAACGCCACTTTCACCAGCTACCAGTACCGAAATATCAGTAGGAGCAACTTGAATGGCTTTTTCTATGGCACGATTGAGCTTTGGGTCATTTCCAATAATCTCAAATCGTTGTTTTATAGCTTGAACTGATTCCATATTTTTTAATTTTACTCGAATTTCGCAAATTATTAAAACTGATTTAGCGGTTTAAATAATGTATTCGATTCGTAATAATTATTGCGGTTTCGTTAAGGTGTCTTATACATGGACTGTTTTCTCAACTTTATGTTTTGGGAAGTAGGTTCTAATGATATAGAATGTAGCTCCAAATCCAATTATAAAAGTAACTAAACCAATTATTATATTTTTTTTTAACATTTTACTTTTTTAAAATTTCCGATATGAATTTAAAATTTTAGGCAACTTTTTTTTAATTCATTTCACTCAACCCAACTGCTTCTCCTTTTAAAGTTCCGCTGGTACAACTCAAAATTCTTACATTTACAAAATCTCCAATCTTATAATTCTCCTTTGGAAAAACCACGGTAATACTTTGTGAATTTCTTCCAGAAAACTCTTCTTTAGATTTTTTGGAAACTTTTTCTACCAAAACTTCTACGGTTTGACCAATGAATTCTTCACTGCGCAACCAAGCGTGTTTTTGTTGTAAATCAACAATTTCCTGTAATCTTCTTGCTTTCGTTTCTTCGGTTACATCATCTTCCATTTTTCTTCCTGCCAAAGTTCCCGGACGTTCGGAATACGAATACATATAACCAAAATTATACTTTACATATTCCATCAAGCTCATTGTGTCTTGATGATCTTGTTCGGTTTCTGTTGGAAAACCAGCAATCATATCTTGCGAAATAGATCCATTCGGAATAATAGTTCTGATTTTTTCAATCAAAGTCATGTATTGTTCACGCGTGTGCAAACGATTCATTTCTTTCAGGATTCTATTGCTTCCAGATTGGACCGGCAAGTGAATGTGTTTGCATATATTAGAATATTTTGCAATTACTTGCAAAATGCTTTCATGCATGTCTTGCGGATTTGATGTCGAAAATCGAATGCGCATTTTAGGAAAACCAACCGCTACCATTTCTAGTAATTGGTCGAAATCTACCGCTGTAGCTTTTTGCATTTCGGTAGCATTTTCGAAATCTTTCTTCAATCCGCCGCCATACCACAAATAACTATCCACATTTTGTCCTAAAAGTGTAATTTCCTTAAACCCTTTGTCCCACAAATCCTGAATTTCCTTCATGATACTTTGCGGCTCACGGCTGCGTTCTCGTCCGCGGGTGAAGGGCACCACACAAAACGTACACATATTATCGCAACCACGCGTAATAGAAACCAAAGCTGTAATTCCGTTGCTCATCAATCGCACAGGTGAAATATCACCATAAGTCTCATCTTTCGATAAAATTACGTTAATCGCATCGCGTCCTTCTTCTACTTCTTGTAAGAGGTTCGGTAAATCTTTATACGCATCAGGACCCACAACTAGGTCTACAATTTTTTCTTCTTCAAGGAATTGACTTTTCAAACGCTCGGCCATACAGCCTAAAACGCCCACTTTCATTTTCGGATTAATGCGTTTCACCGCATTGTATTTTTCCAACCGTTTGCGAATAGTCTGCTCCGCTTTGTCCCGAATAGAACAGGTGTTTACCAAAACCAAATCGGCTTCCTCCAGAATTTGCGTTGTATTATATCCATTTACAGATAAAATAGAAGCTACAATTTCACTGTCTGAAAAATTCATCGCACAGCCATAACTTTCTATAAATAATTTTTTGGTATTCTCCGGTTTATGTTCTAGAACAAGACTTTCACCTTGTTTGCTTTCTTCAATAATCTTTTCCATCCTATATTTTCAAAGCACAAAGATAACGTAATTCAAATAAATATGACAAGATGTCAGACGAAGAATTAACATTGTTTTAAGGCAATGTTTCTAAGGAGCTGTTTCCTACTTTTCGTTATAAATGAAATTCACTGAACTTCAATTGAAATAAAAGTCAAGAGAAGTAGTCTTTTATTTGCCGTGAAGAGCAAATAAAAAGAATTTTTACTGCGACCGGGGCTAAAAAAACTTCTCTTGACTGAATCATTTCTTTGTAAATCTTCGCGTAATAGTTTTAAAAATGAATTCAAAATCTCAATATTTAAAAAAAAAAGATACTTTTGTCCCAGAAAAATAGAGCAATGGCAAAGAATTTAGTTATAGTTGAGTCCCCTGCAAAGGCAAAAACAATCGAGAAATTTTTAGGAAGTGATTTTCAAGTAGAGTCCAGTTACGGACATATTGCTGACTTACCTTCCAAAGAAATTGGTGTAGATGTGGAAAATGGTTTCAAACCCAAATACGAAGTTTCTGCGGATAAAAAAGCATTGGTGACCAAATTAAAAGGATTAGCAAAAAAAGCTGAAATGGTTTGGTTAGCAAGTGATGAGGATCGCGAGGGTGAGGCTATTTCTTGGCATTTAGCCGAAGAATTAAAATTAGACAAAACCAAAACCAAACGAATTGTTTTTCACGAAATCACTAAAACTGCAATTCTAAAAGCGATTGATAATCCACGAGAAATCGATTATAATTTAGTCAATGCACAACAAGCCCGTCGTGTTTTGGATAGATTAGTTGGTTATGAATTGTCGCCTGTACTTTGGAGAAAAATAAAAGGAGGACTTTCTGCGGGTCGTGTACAATCAGTTTCTGTTCGTTTGATTGTGGAACGTGAAAGAGAAATTCAGAATTTTAAAGCTGTTGCTACGTATTCTGTTGTCGCTGAATTTACCAATGAATCTGGTAAAACATTCAAAGCTAAACTGCCTAAAAATTTCAATACAAAAAAAGAAGCTGAAGATTTTTTAAATAAAAATATCGGTTCTACATATAAGGTAGCAGATTTAGAAACGAAACCTACCAAAAAATCACCAACTGGACCTTTTACGACTTCAACTTTGCAACAAGAAGCGGCTCGTAAATTGTATTTGCCTGTTGGTATTACCATGCAGCTCGCACAACGTTTGTACGAAGCTGGACTTATTACGTACATGAGAACGGATAGTGTAAACTTATCCAAAGATGCAATGGAAGCTGCTCAAGCTGAAATTATCAAATCCTACGGAAAAGAATTCTCTAAACCGAGAACGTTTGTCAATAAAAGCAAAGGAGCACAGGAAGCACACGAGGCGATTCGTCCTACGGATATGTCACGTCATACGGTAGATATCGACAGAGATCAAGCACGTTTGTATGATTTGATTTGGAAAAGAACATTGGCTTCACAAATGAGTGATGCGCAATTAGAACGTACTAACGTGAAAATTGAAGCAAATAACCACGGTGAAATATTCACTGCATCTGGAGAAGTGTTGCTTTTTGAAGGTTTCTTGAAAGTGTATTTGGAAGGTCATGATGACGATGAAGAAGAGCAAGAAGGGATGTTGCCTGCAATGAAAGTCAACGAAAAATTACAGAATAATTACATTACTGCAACCGAGAGATATTCTCGTGCTGCTGCAAGATATACAGAAGCTTCTTTGGTGAAAAAATTAGAGGAATTGGGAATTGGTCGTCCTTCTACCTATGCGCCAACGATTTCTACAATTATCAACAGAAATTATGTAGAGAAAGGAAATTTAGACGGACAAGAAAGAAATTATACGCAGCTGATTTTGCAATCTGGAAAAGTTGGGGAGAAGTTGTTGAAAGAAAATACAGGTTCCGATAAAGGAAAATTAGTTCCTACGGACATCGGAACGATTGTTACTGATTTCTTAGTTAAGAATTTCGGAAACATTTTAGATTATAATTTTACTGCAAAAGTCGAACAGGATTTTGATGAAATTGCTGAAGGAAATATTGAATGGACAAAAATGATGCAGGAGTTCTACGATAAATTTCACCCAACAGTGAAAGATGTGGAGGCGAATGCAGAGAGAGAAAGCGGTGAGAGAATTCTGGGGACAGATCCCAAAACGGGGAAACCGGTTTCTGTTCGTCTAGGTAAATTTGGACCAATGGCTCAAATTGGAGCTGCGGACGATGAAGAGAAAAAGTTTGCCAGTTTAATGACGGATCAAAATATTGGAAATATTACCTTAGAGGAAACTTTAAATTTATTTTTGTTGCCTAAAAATCTTGGGAATTATAAAGACGAGGAAGTTGAAGTGAGTAATGGCCGTTTTGGACCTTATATTCGTCATGGAGCTGCTTTTGTTTCTTTGCCAAAAGGAGAAAATCCTTTAGACGTAGATTTCGAAAGAGCGAAAGAATTAATTGACGAAAAAGCAATAGCCGATGCGCCGATTGCAGTTTACAAAGGTGAGGGTGTTCAAAAAGGCGTTGGTCGTTTTGGTCCTTTCATCAAATGGAACGGTTTGTTTATAAATGTAAGCAAGAAATATAATTTTGATAATTTGTCACAATCAGAGATTGAAGAATTGATTGAAGATAAATTGCAAAAAAATATTGATAAGGTTTTACACAACTGGGAAGATGAAGGGATTTTAGTCGAAAAAGCCCGTTGGGGACGTTCGGTTATCACCAAAGGAAAAATCAAAATTGAATTAAGTAAAGATGTTGATGCAACAAAATTGACATTAGCAGAAGTTCAGGAAATGATTGCCAAGAAAACGCCCGCTAAAAAAGTAGCTGCCAAAAAAGCTCCAGCAAAGAAAGCTGTTGCAAAGAAACCAGCAGTTAAAAAGAAATAATAATAACTAATTCCAGTTTCGTCTCCCTCTCTCCCGGCACTTCGGGATGGAGAGGGTTGGGGATAGGAAAAAAAAGAAATAAAATGGAATTTGATTTTCTGAAGCCCGTAGATGATGAAATCCTTAGTTATATAAATGGATTAACTTCTCAGCAATTGGGAAGTAAAATTGTATTGCATACAAAAGAACAGTTTCCGGATTTAAACAAGATTAAAATTGCTGTAATAGGCGTTTTAGAAAATCGGGGAGATATAAAAGCTGTTTCGGATGTTGATTTAATACCACTTAGAAAAGAGTTGTATGGATTGTTTCCAGGGAACTGGGATGCTTCAATTGCAGATTTAGGGGATATTCTTGCTGGAAATTCAGCTGCGGACACTTATTTTGCATTAAAAAAAGTGGTTGCAAGCCTAATCAAGAAAAAAATCACTCCTATAGTTATAGGAGGTTCTCAGGATTTGACGTATGCACTTTACAGGGCTTATGATGATTTGGAACAAATGGTCAATTTAGTTTCTATTGATAATAAATTTGATTTTGGCAAGGATGAAGAAGTCGTTTCAGCTTCTTCTTATTTGACTAAAATAATTGTAGACGAACCTAATAATCTTTTTAACTATTGTAATATTGGATATCAAACGTATTTTAATTCACAGGAAGAAATAGATTTGATAGAGAAATTATTTTTTGATGGCTATAGATTGGGTGAGATTTCTAATAATATTGCTCTTGCTGAACCAGTTTTTAGAGATGCGGATTTAGTGAGTATTGATCTAAATTCTATTAAATCATCTGATTCAGGGAATTTTATTTCGTTTGCGCCTAATGGTTTTAATGGTAAAGAAATTTGTTCTTTGTCCAGATATGCAGGAATAAGTGATAAGGTATCTTCTTTTGGAATATTTAATCATAATAATTCGGTTCAGGAATCTATCATTATTGCGCAGATAATTTGGTATTTTATAGAAGGGTTTCATTATCGTTCTAATGAATATCCTTTTGGAAGCAAGGAAAATTATTTGAAATACATCGTTCCACTGGAAGAAGAGGAGCTTGTTTTTTATAAAAGCGATAAAACGGACAGGTGGTGGATAGAAATACCTTTTATTTCAAATGGTAATAATAAATTAAAAAGAAATACGTTATTACCATGTTCATACGATGAGTATTTATTAGCATGCAATCAAGAATTACCTGAAAGATGGTGGAAAGCGCAAAGAAAAAACATTTTATAATTAATGTTTTTAAAATTTATCTAAACACATAAAACCATCTTAATATTTAAAGTAATTTCATGTGTTAAATATTACAAAAATTAACAAAAAAACCACTTTTAATGTATTGTGTCGATTTTTTTTGCACTTTATCGATAAAATATTTTTTTGTATTTAATTTTATTTTTGACCCTAAATTGATTTAACAATAAAAAATATTGTTTTTTTAATAAATAATAAATAGGTTTACGCAATTTTAAGACAAAGAATAGATAATCCAAACTTATATGAAGAATTTCATTGTATTTACGGCAATTTTAACACTGTTAATTGGCTGTGGTAAATCAAGCGACAAAGGAGAATTAGTTGGTATTAATGGAGGGAAATGGCATCCTGAGAAACCTTATGGAATGGCTTTAATTCCAGGAGGAGCTTTTATAATGGGTAAATCCGATGATGATTTAGCTGATGTTGAGGATGCGCCTACAAAAACAGTGACTGTTCGTTCTTTTTATATGGACGAAACTGAAATCACGAATAGTGAATACCGTCAATTTGTAGAATGGGTAAAAGACTCTACAATGAGAGTTCGATTAGCTATTCTTGCTGATGAAAGTGGCCAAAAAGCAGGTGAAGGAAAAGGAAAAGGTAAAAATGCAGGAAGTATCGGTGATTTTGCTTTTAATGATTCAGATCCTGAAAAGATGACTGCATATGATAAATATATGTATGATAATTATTACAGTATAGGTACTGCTGATGACCCTTATGCAGGAAGAAAATTAAATAAAAAAGTAAAATTAATCAAAGATACGAAGTTATATCCAGATGAATATTATACTGAAGTGATGGATTCTATGTATTTGCCAATAGAAGCGTCATATAATGGATTACGTACAATAGATGTGAATAAATTAAAATTTCGTTACTCTTGGATGGATATTCAAGCTGCTGCAAAAGCTAAGGTAGGGAAAAGAAAAGATTTTATTAAAACGGAAGAAGTTAATGTATATCCTGACACAACTGTTTGGATTAAAGATTTTGCTTATTCATATAATGAGCCAATGCATAATGATTATTTTTGGCACAAAGCATATGGAGATTATCCAGTTGTAGGGGTAAAATGGACTCAAGCAAAAGCATTTTGTGCTTGGAGAACGTTGAATAAAAACACTTATATAAAATCTAAAAAGAAAGGCCACGATTTGATAAATTCTTTTAGATTACCTACTGAAGCAGAATGGGAATATTCGGCTAGAGGGGGATTGCAGTCTGCAACATATCCATGGGGTGGACCATATACTAAAAATGACAGAGGTTGTTTTCTTGCTAATTTCAAACCAAATAGAGGTGATTACGCAGCAGATGAAGCTTTGTATACTGTAGAGGCAAAATCGTATGAGCCAAATGGTTATAATTTGTATAACATGGCAGGAAACGTTTCAGAATGGACAGACTCATCTTATGATCCAAATGCATACGAATATGTGTCTTCTATGAATCCAAATGTGCTGGATGCTTCAAATAAACGCAAGGTAGTTCGTGGAGGTTCATGGAAAGACGTTGCTTATTTCCTACAAGTAAGTACAAGGGATTTCGAATATGCTGATTCTGCAAGAAGCTTTATTGGTTTTAGAACCGTTCAGGATTACATGGGATTGCAAACTACCGGAAGTACCAAAAGAGGTAAAAAATAAATAACTATAAAGGAAACCAGATCTTTAAATAACTAACCCCCTAAAAAAAACATTATGGCATTACTTAGCAAAAAAACAATGAATTTCGCATACGGTATGGGAGCGGCAGTTGTAATCATTGGAGCATTATTCAAAATTACTCACCTTGAATTCGGTTTTATAACTGGAAATTTAATGTTAACGATAGGGCTTGTTGTAGAAGCTGCAATTTTTGCTCTTTCAGCATTTGAACCAGTTGATGATGATCTAGATTGGACGTTAGTATATCCTGAACTGGCAAATGGTAAAGTGACTGGTGTAAAAAAAGCAAAAATTGAAGCTCCATCAGATGCTCAAGGATTGTTGTCTCAAAAACTAGATGCAATGTTAAAAGACGCTAAAATTGACGGTGAATTAATGGCGAGTTTGGGGAATAGTATTAAAAATTTCGAATCTGCTGCAAAAGGGATTGCTCCAACTGTAGATTCTATTAATTCTACTAAGAAATATAGTGAAGAGTTAACTTTGGCTGCAGCGCAAATGGAATCTTTGAATAGTTTATACAAAATACAATTACAAAGCGCTTCTAGAAATGCACAGATAAATGAAGAAGTTGCTGAGAATAACTTAAAATTAAAGGACCAAATGCAGTCTTTGACATCTAATTTGTCATCCCTTAACAATGTATACGGAGGAATGCTTTCTGCAATGCATAATAAAGGGTAATTAGTTTCAAACTAAATAAAAATAACAAACTAATTAGTAGAAAATATGGCAGGAGGAAAACTAACCCCTAGACAGAAGATGATAAACCTGATGTACTTGGTTTTTATCGCAATGTTAGCATTAAATATGTCTAAAGAAGTGTTGTCAGCTTTTGGGATCTTAAATAATAAAATAGTAGAGTCTAACTCTATAACAGATACCCGAAATCAATCTTCATTTGAACAATTAGCTCAAAAGGCAGTGGATCAACCTGGACAATTTGGGGATAAAAAAGCTAAAGTTGAAAAAATTAGAGCATTGTCTAAAGAGTTTACGGACTATTTAGAAAATATCAAAACCACTGTTACCAGTAAATTTGTAAGAGACACTGAAGGTAATTTACCATATGAGCAAATGGATAAAGGTGATTTGATTGACAGAAAATTCTTTACTGGTGATAAAGTTTCTAAGGAGGGACAAGAGTTTTTAGATAAGATTAATAATTTTCCAGATCAGATAAAAGCAATAGGCGGCAGTTCAATTGCTGAATCAGAAATGAAAAAAATCGAAGCTAGATTCGCCACTAAGCCTATTTATTCTGAAAAAGCAGGGGCTGAATTACCTTGGATTGATTATAATTATAAAGGGTATCCACTTATTGCTACAATTACAAAATTATCTCAATTACAAGCAGATATTAAAACAACAGAAAGCGATGTAATGACTGGAATGTTCCAATCAGATTTAGTTGCTGCAGCTTCTCTTACTGCTTATCAACCGATAGTTCTTCTGGAGAAATCTGTTTTCTTTCAAGGTGAAACTGTTAAAGGGAAAATTATATTAGGAAAATTTGATCCATCTTTAAAAGCTAAATCAGTTGTAGTAAATGGTTCAAGTTTACAAGCTGAGGCAGGTCAGGCAAAGTTTTCATTTGGAGCAGGTAATATTGGAGAACACGCAATAGGCGGTTCATTCAATTTTGAAGAAAATGGTAAATTAGTACCACTTGCAATTCAAAAAACTTCTTATGTTGTTGTTCCAAGACCAAAATCAGCTACAATTTCTGCCGATAAAATGAATGTTGTTTATAGAGGTGTTGTAAATCCTATGACTATTTCTTTTGCGGGTGTATCAGCTGATAAGGTTACGGCATCTGCTCCAGGGTTGAGTTCTGCAGGTGGAGGAAAATACAATATGAGCCCAGGAGCAGGAACTGAAACTGTTATCAATGTGACTGGAACACTTCCTGATGGATCTAAGGTTTCGGATAAAAAAACCTTCAGAATAAAAGGTATTCCTGGACCGAATGGAACTATTAGAGGAGAAATGGGTGTGGTAAAAGGACCTAAATCGAATTTACAAATAGCTACAATTGGTGCTAAGTTAGTTGATTTTGATTTTGAAGTTGCTTTAAATGTAGTTGGCTTTAATTTGAAAGTAACTGGTCAACCTACTGTTGTTGTTCAAGGGAATAAATTGAATGCACAATGTAATGCAGTTCTTTCTAAAACGGTTAGAGGTGACCAAGTTACCATTTCTGAAATTAAAACAAAACTTGTAGGTGCGGGTAGTTATTTATTGCCTAGAACCGCTCCAGTAATTTTTGAAATACAATAATAAGTAGTTATACAAACCACTACTTCATTAACTTATAATGAAATCATGATGAATGTAAGAAATTTTTTAATAGCTATTATCTCTGTCACTTGGAGTTTTGTAACTACAGCACAATCCAATTTGCTTAATGCTAAAACGCCAGATCAAATAGGACTTAAAACTGCAGCACAGCTTATTTCTGATAATGACAAACCATTGGCTTATGGCTATGTGCATGACAGAGACGTTTTGATGGGTAAGACAACTTGGGAAATAATCGATCTAAGTGAAAAGATCAATTTTTCTTTGTATTTTCCTATAGATACTGCTAATATTGGTTCTGATAGAAGGTCTTTATATGATGTTTTGACAAAGGCAATGAGAAATGGTAAAATAACAGAAGTGTATACCGACAGTTATTTTAATACCAAAAAATCTATGAAAGATATTCAGGCTTCATTGACCCGTATTGACACAACTGATGCTGGAAGAGAACAAATAAATGCGGGAGCTCAGATATCTCCGGAGTACATTTTAAAATCAGATCTTACAGCACAAGATGTTACCCAATATAAAATTAAAGGATACTGGTATTTTGACAAACGTCAAAGTGAATTGAAGTATCGTTTACTTGGGATTTGTCCTGTTACACCAGATGTGTTTACGATGAACAGTGATGAAAAAGATTACATTGAGCTATTTTGGATATTTTTCCCTGCAGCTAGAGACGTATTACATGAAGCCAAAGCTTTCAATGATAAAAATTCTGCGATGCCTGTTTCTTTTGATCAAATTCTTAATTCAAGGAAATTTAACAGTGTCATTTACAAAGAAGAAAACGTTTATGGAGACAGATCAATTGCTGAGTATATGAAAGATAATGCACAGAATCAATTGTTAGAATCAGAAAGAGTGAAAGAAAAAATTCGCAATTTCGAACAAGATATGTGGAATTATTAATTTCAATTTCCAACATAAACAAAAACTCTTACTGTAATGGTAAGAGTTTTTTTGTTTTAATGTGTTTACTTTGTATTTATTTAAAAAAAAATTACTTCAAATGATTGATTATTTAATAGTAGGTTCTGGTTTAGCGGGTATTTCATTTGCTGAGATTGCTTTGCGAAATGAGAAAACTATTTTGATATTGGATAATAATTCCCAAAATTCCTCTAGGATTGCAGGAGGTTTGTATAATCCGGTTATTCTAAAACGCTTTAGCGAAGTATGGCAAGCGCAAGAGCAATTAGTATTGATGAATGAATTTTATACTTTTTTGGAAGAAAAGCTAAAATTCAAAGTAGATTTTAAAAGACCGATTCTAAGAAAATTTTTCTCCATCGAAGAACAGAATAATTGGTTTGCTGCTTCAGATAAAATAGCGTTAGCTCCTTTTTTATCCACGCAATTGATCTCTAAAAAGTATATAGGAATTGATTCCCCTTATGGATATGGAGAAGTTCTACAAACCGGGTATGTGGACACCGCCTTGTTATTAAATAAATACAGAGAATATTTGAACCAAAATAATTTATTTAAGGAAGAATCGTTTGAGTATGATATTTTAGAAATAGTAAATGATGAAATTCATTATAAAGATATTCAGGCTAAACATATTATTTTTGCAGAAGGTTTTGGCATGCATTCAAATCCATATTTTAAGCATTTGCCTCTAGACGGAACCAAAGGCGAGCTTTTTATTATAAAAGCACCTCAGTTGGATTTAGATGTAATCGTAAATACGAGTGTCTTTATTTTACCTCTAGGTAATGATCTATTCAAAGTAGGGGCTACTTATAATTGGAAAGATAAAACAGACTTACCTACAATAGAAGGAAAGATTGAATTAGAGGAAAGGATTAAAGAAATTATAAGCTGTGATTTTGAAATTGTGGAGCATTTTGCTGGAGTTAGGCCCACTGTAAAAGACAGAAGACCATTAGTAGGAACACTCCAAAATTATGAATCAATACATATCCTGAATGGTTTAGGAACAAGAGGAGTTATGCTGGGGCCAGCAATGGCTAAAGCTTTATTTGACAATATAGAACATCAAATTCCTTTAAATAAGGAAATTAATATTAACAGGTTTTTGCCTAAAGGGCAGCAATAATATTATTTTAGTTTTGTTTTTATATCATAAGAAACAAACATATTAATATATATGTTTCTGGACCAACGTAAAACAAATGGGAATGAAAGAATGAGCGCGGCAATTATTGAAATAAAGGCAACTTTAAGATTGGAGCCAAAAAATATAAAAGAGATTATAAAGGCAGCAATTCCAATTGCAACATTCAATCCATAACTCACATACATTGCGCCATAAAAGAAAGAAGGTTCTATTTGATATTTTAAACCGCAATGACTACAATTTTCATGCATTTTTAAGATTTTAGTGATATGTAGCGGATTTTTATCTAAATACATACTCTCATTCTGACATTTAGGACAAGTTCCTGTTAAAATGCTATATAATTTGGATCCTTTTTTTAACATTTGCAAAAAATTTAATTTTTCCTTTTTTAATTCCGACAATTCGGGATACAAATTTACAAATTCAGAAAGGAATAAAATAACAATACATGCTTAATATACACAATTTATCCGTTTCGTTTGGTGGTACTTATTTATTTGAAGAAGTAACCTTTCGATTGGGTGCTGGAGACCGAGTGGGTCTTGTTGGGAAAAATGGTGCTGGAAAATCGACCATGCTTAAAATGTTGGCAAGAGATTTTGCTCCTGATTCAGGTGTTATTTCTCAAGAAAAAGATCTTCGAATGGGATTCTTGCGCCAGGATATTGATTTTGAACAAGGAAGAACGGTTCTAGAAGAAGCCTATGAAGCTTTTACGGAGATAAAAATTGTTGAGAAAAAGCTTGAAGAGATTAATCATTTATTAGTTACCAGAATTGATTATGAAAGTGATGAATACAGCCAAATTATAGAAGACTTATCTGATTACACCCATCGTTTTGAATTATTGGGTGGATATAATTATGTTGGCGATACTGAGAAAATTCTACTTGGATTAGGTTTTAAAAGAGAAGTTTTTGATAATCAGACAGAAACTTTTTCAGGTGGATGGAGAATGCGTATCGAGTTGGCTAAACTATTATTACAGGCAAATGATGTTTTGTTATTGGATGAGCCTACGAATCACTTGGATATTGAGAGTATCATTTGGTTGGAAAGTTTCCTTCGTAATTACCCGGGTGTTGTGGTGATTGTTTCGCACGATAAAATGTTCTTGGATAATGTGACTAATAGAACCATCGAAATTTCTCTTGGAAAAGCCTATGATTTCAACAGACCGTATTCTCAATATTTAGAACTGCGTCATGAAATCCGTGAAAAACAATTGGCAACACAAAAAAATCAAGCCAAAAAAATTGAAGAAACCGAGAAATTAATCGAAAAATTCCGTGCCAAAGCCTCTAAAGCTTCCATGGCGCAATCGATGATTAAAAAACTCGATAAAATAGAACGTATTGAAGTTGATGAAGATGATAATTCGGTGATGAATATTACTTTTCCTGTTTCAAAGGAACCGGGACGAGTAGTTATAGAAGCAGAAAATGTTACTAAAAGCTACGGTGATAAGACGATTTTGAAAGATATTAATTTGTTAGTAGAACGTGGAAGTAAAATTGCATTCGTTGGACAAAATGGACAAGGAAAATCGACTTTTATCAAAGCCATTGTAGATGAATTTGAATACCAAGGAAATATTAAGTTAGGCCACAATGTACAGTTGGGTTATTTTGCACAAAATCAAGCAGAATACCTGGATGGTGAAATCACCTTGTTACAAACTATGGAAGATGCAGCGGTAGATACCAATCGTTCTAAAGTACGCGATATGTTGGGCTCTTTTTTGTTTCGTGGCGACGATGTAGAGAAAAAGGTAAAAGTCCTTTCTGGGGGCGAAAGAAACCGTTTGGCGTTATGTAAACTGTTGTTGCAACCCATCAATGTTCTACTGATGGATGAGCCTACGAATCACTTGGACATAAAATCGAAGAATGTTTTGAAAGCCGCACTTCAAAAATTTGGTGGTACTTTATTGTTAGTTTCTCACGATAGAGATTTCTTGCAAGGAATGTCAAATTTGGTGTATGAGTTTAAAGACCAAAAAATAAAAGAATATTTAGGAGATATTAACTATTTCTTGGAACAACGCAATATGGAGAATATGCGTGAAGTGGAGAAAAAAGATGCTCAAAAAGCAGCAGTACCGAAAGAAAGCAATAAAGCTTCTTATGAAGATCAAAAGAAAGGGAAAGCCTTGCAGAATAAGTTGAGTAAAGTGGAGAGTCAAATTAAGCAATTAGAAAAAGACATTCAACAAGATGACAAAATGCTCGCTTCTAATTACGACAAACACATTGAAGACGCTAAATTTTTCACAGCATACAACAAGAAAAAAGCCGAGCTGGAGAAACTCCTTCTAGAGTGGGAAGTAGTTCAAGAAGAAATTGACAATGTATAAAAAAGAGAGTTCCAATTTTTGGAACTCTTTTTTTTATACAATAATCCCAATCATTTTAGAGTGTGTAATAGCTTCACTGCTATTCTTGAAATAACAAACAGAAACATTTAAGGTTTTTAAATTTTTCAAAATAGCGGTTACTTTTACTTTTTTAGTGTCACCAGTTTGTCTAATATAAACTGCTTTTACCGTAACTGGAAAAATTTTGCAAATTGCTTCGTATAAAAAGGCATCATGTTGTGAATCGTCACCAAGTAGCACATATTCTAAATTAGGGTAAAATTCTAGAATGTGTTTTATTTTGTCAAACTTATGATTGTGGTTGCCTCTTCCGGTTAGAAAAAAATCAGTCAGACTCGTTTTAATGTCCTTTAATAGAAGAACCGCTTTTGGTAGTTGATGAAGTTCGGTGAATTTTATAATAAAACGGTACAAATTCCATTCGCTGCTTGAAACATAGAAAAAAGCGTTGAATTCCTCTTTATGATCTCTTCCAGCCGTACTTAATGCCTGATAGTGCGTGACAACGTCTTCGTAAATTTTTCTTTTGTTAATGTTTTTGAATAACAAAACATATAATTTCTTCAAAGGGTTCACCGTATGCGATACTAAAAAAGTATCGTCAATATCGGATATAATTCCTAAATTACCTTTGTGGGGGCGAATATAACTGTCTTTGATAGTTATCGTTTCGTTATTGTAATGAATACTTACCTCGTAGTCAATCCAGCCATAAAGGGTAAACTGGTCTAATGGTACACAAAATTTAAAATATCCGTCATTCAGTGTTTTTGTATGAATCTTAATTTTATTATGCATTAAATAGACATCAGCATTTGCTTGTGTTTTAATTCGGTACATACCAATTACCGAAGTTGCGTTTTTGATATTTTTTTTCTGAAAATCATAATCTTTGGCTGTTGTCGGTCTAAAGACATGGCCCATAACTATTAATTCCTGTTCATTAGCATAGCCGCGGTATAATTTTAAAATAGGCTTCATTTATTTTGTACTTTTGAGATGAATTAGAAGTTGTGATTTTTTAACCAATAAAAGTAAGTAAATTTTGAGAAAGAATATCATATTGGTTGTTAATCCTATCTCTGGAGATATTGATAAAGCGGAACTTATTGCAAGTGTAATGCTTTTTGTTGAAAAAGAAAACCTGAATCTTGTCAGTTATACTACTTCAGGAGTTGCTGATATAGTCAATATAAAAGCGCTTTATGAAACTTACAAGCCAGAACGAATTATTGTAGCAGGTGGGGATGGAACTATAAAAATGGTTGCTGAGGCAATGGAAAAATACAATGTAATTCTTGGGATTTTACCGGCTGGTTCTGCCAACGGTTTAGCAGTAGATTTAAATTTGCCTCTAACACTGGAAGAAAATTTAACAATAGCATTCCATAATAATTATATGGAAATAGATATGATTTCCATCAATGGAAAAAAAAGTATTCATCTAAGTGATTTGGGGCTTAATGCGGAAATGATTAAGAACTATGAAAAAAGTAGTATTCGTGGTATATGGGGCTATTTTTTACAAAGCTTCAGTACTTTGATTGATCTAGACGATCCTTTCATAGCCACTATTACAGGTAATTTTGAAACAATAGAATGTGTGGCAAGAATGATTGTAATAGCTAATTCTAAAAAGTATGGCACAGGAATTTCAATCAATCCAAATGGAGTTATGGATGATGGAAAGTTTGAATTGGTTATTTTGAAAAACTTGGATTTGGTAATACTTGGGAAAATTATTACTGGAAATATGCCAATAGATTCAGAAGATTTAGAGATAATTTCAACTGATAAAGCAACAATAACGACAAATGTACCGGTTAGTTTTCAAATTGATGGAGAATATTTTGGAAAAAAAACAAAATTGAATATCGAAATTTTACCTAAACAAATGAAAGTTGCAATCCCGAATCGAATCATTGAGGTTATTTAAATGGATTTCGTTCTTGCCAAATAGTTTCGGGCTCTAAATATTTAAAAATTCTAGGCATGTAGGAATTAAGTATGAGGTTGCTGTGCTCTATAAAACCATACATTTTTACAGGCTTTGCCCCTACAGAACTTTTAATTTCCAAAGCAGTTCTTGCAAATATAATTTCCTTAAAACCTTTATTGATAGAATAGGCAATCATATCATATAACATGTTTAAATACAGCATTTTTTCACGTTGAATGCCTTCATCATATCCTAGAAAATAGGTATCCATTACGGCGCCATTTTTTATTAAAGTATTAAAGCCAATTAGTTTTCCATCAATGAAATAGCCATAAAAAAGAAATTTATCTTTGAATATTTCTTTAAAAGTTCTAAAATGATTTTTAGGAAGGAAAAAAGTATTGAAAGGGGCATTTTTGGCTACGTGGATATACAAGTCATAAATGGTCTGTTCATTTGCAATGATTTCTTCAAGATGCATTTTTCTTTTTTCAACCATTTCAGCCTTTTTTCGGGCTCTTTTGTATTGATCTCGGTACTTTTTTGAAAGTGAGTCGATGTAATCTTGCTCTGATTTCCAATTTTCATTGATCGAAAAAACCATATTTGGCTGTGTTGAAAACTGATAATTGTTTTTGTATTCTGAAATGTTAAAATTTTTAATTTCGTCTTCGTTAAAATCTTTAAATGAGGTAATATGAATCTTTTTACCTTTAGATTCAAAGATTTTTTTCAATGCAGTTGTTGCCAAGTTTAATGTTTGCAGCGCTTTTTTTTCATCTATAGTATTAGAAAAAGCAAAAGAATTTTGCCCGGTTAACATATTGTTGCCAATAAGTAATACATGCGAGCAAAAATTTCTAAAAGCAAAATTCCGTATGGCGGTTTTTACACATTTATCTCGTTCGCCAAAAGAGTCCAATTTATTTAAATCTAAAAATTGTGAAACTGCAATACCAACTAAAGTTTCATCTTTGAAAATTCCAATAAAATGACAAATCATGTTTTCTGGAGGTGATTTTTCTAGTAACTCCAGATAATTTTTGGATAAAAAAATAGTTGATATAGCTAAATCATTCCAATTTTTTGGAAGTTGAGCGGTAGAATTATAAATTTTGAAAGAATAAGAAGTATTCAAATTGGATTTTAATTTTCACAAAATTAGTTAATAAATTTAAAGTATTGTTCTATGATTCTAATTTTGCTAACTTTATATGAATAAAAAAATAAATTATGAAAACGTATACAGAGCAAACAGTCCAATCCGAATTAAAAGAGCTAAAGGACTGGCAATTTATTAATAATGGAATAGAGAAAAAGTTTAAATTTTTAGACTTCACTCAAGCATTGGGTTTTATAGTTCAGGTGGGAGTGCTGGCTGAGAAAAGAAATCATCATCCGGAATTATTTAATGTCTATAATAAAGTGACGATTCGGCTGACTACTCACGATGCTGATGGAGTAACTGATAAGGACATAGAATTAGCAAAAACGATCGAAAAAATAGAATAAAAAAATCTCGTCTTTTTAGAAGAGACGAGATTTTTTAATAAAAATATATTTTTAAACCCAGCCACAAATAATCCCGCCCATAATCATAAAGCAAACGATCCAGAAGCCGCCAGTTATAATGGTGTATTTGAAGCTTCTTCTTTCATATAATGCATTTGTTCCAATTACAGGCAGAATAATAAACAAGCCTGCTAAGAAGCCATGTAATGCACCATGTTTAAATGTTCTGTAGGTTTTCCCATAAGCATTCATGTAATTTTGTAGAATTGAAGGATCAATATTAGGAATATTATTTGCTGCGCTGTAAGCGCCCATTTGATGAATAACTATTGTTTGTAAGAGTAGAGAAATTAAAAATGCGTAAAGCAATGACACACCGAATATTATAAGCATATTTCCTCCTTTTATTTTTTCTTCAGTCATTCCTGATTCTTTCATCCACATTGTCCCAAAGACTTTGGGATGATACCAAACAAATCCTACTACAAGTGTCGACATTGCAGCAACTAAAAGCGCCAAATAATTCATTTCCATAAAATTAATTTTAAAGGTTAGTAAGTCAAATTTAGTGAATTATTATTTAACAGTAATTTGTGTTTTTTGTAAGATATAACTCTGTAAATAATATAAAATAGTGCGTTTTGTCGATTTTATTTGATAGTTATTCTTATTGTACGTACATTTAATAAATATAAAAGTATAAAACTTTAAGTTATGAAAAATTTAACTACTCTATTTTTAACCGTTTTGTTTTCTTTTTCCATGTTGGCTAATGTGTCTCTTTCAGATAAAGATGCACTTGTGAAATTATATCAAGCAACAAATGGAAATCAATGGAATGTTAAATGGGATTTATCATCACCGGTTTCTACTTGGTACGGAGTTAAGTTACAAGGGGAGAAAGTGATTTCAATAAATTTGGCTGATAATAATTTAAATGGCCAAATTCCATCTGATATTGTCAAATTAGTTAGCCTGCAAGAATTGAATTTACACAAAAATCACCTATCTGGAAAAATTCCATCTAATATTGGAAATTTAAAGGACTTGAAATTATTAAACCTTTCGTTTAACAATTTATCAGGGACAATACCTACCTCAGTTTGTGAAATGAGTAGTTTAAAAAATTTAGAGTTATATATGAATATGCTTTCTGGTGAATTGCCGTTGCAAATAGGATCTTTAAAACAATTAGAAGTTCTGTCGTTATATAACAATGAAATAACTGGAGAAATTCCTACTTCGCTTTATGATGTAAAAACAATAAAAATTTTATTACTAAGTAGTAATAAATTTATTGGGGCATTAAGCAGTGATGTAGTAAATATGGCGTCTCTTGAAAATCTTAGTTTATTTGATAATAAAATGATTGGTCAAGTGCCATTTGAGTTAGAAAAATTGAATAACCTTAAAGAAATGAATATTTCCTACAATATGTTTAATGGATTAGTATCTAAAGATTTAGCGATTTTGGATACATTAAATATGACAATGATAAATGATAAAGGTGTTGCCATTTTATTAAATGTAACTTCTAATAAAAATACAGCTATAGTTTCTGAAGATTAATATTTGAAATAAATGTGAGGTTTAGTTTTTTTTTAAATAAGTTTAATTTGATAAGTTTAGTTAGAAAAACCTGTGTAGCTTTTTTGCTTCACAGGTTTTTTTTTGTATGAATTAATCCGATTAATCATCGACCGCCCTTGGAAAAAATGCCGGTTGTTTTTTTTTTTAATTATCGCGCTCTAACTTTACATCTTTGAGTCTTTTCTTCAGTTCGTGAATTTTTTCTTGTTCGGACTTAGTTTTACATTTCCTTTTCCAGGAAAACTTCCTTTTCCAAACTCCTCGAACTCTTTGCGCTATTAATAAAATTTTTGTGCTGTTACTCCCAACTCTCTGGCGAGCTCTGATAAGGCTTTTTCTTTAAAAGCTTTGTGATAAATTTTGCGCACTTATTTCATAGGTTAGAATTAAGATTATTTCTTAACTTTCTGTGAAGGCTAAGTTAGCATGTCCAAACTAGTTTTGCTACATATCCCAATAAGCTGCGAATGAACACGCTGTACAATTAATTAAGGGTTTCTGAATCAAAACACCATTGAAGCACTATCATAGGCGTTTGGATTTGTATGTCGGAATTTTTTTAGCAAGATTTTTAAGGCAGTTGTTGGCTTCACGTCAAAAGAATATCACGAAAGACAATGAGTATTTTTTTTAATTTTAATGCATTGAAAATCAATTAGATAACGTTAGTAATTCTTTTTTTTTATTAGTAGTATTTTGTGTTCAGATTGAATCTGAGCAGAACTGTTTCCTCTTTAAATCCTTTTTTCGAAAATAATAAAGTACTTTTATGCCCTAATGTTCCAAATTTTAAAACAGTTAATGCCATTCGTGTTGTAAATAATGCACTTTAAAGCCTTATCTAGTTAGTTAATGCCCCCAAACTTATGAAAAAAAAATACTTTTTTAATTCTTATAATTTATATAACTGCAAACTTTCTGGTCACAAACTTCCAAAACTTTAAAACAATAGTCGCTGATTCTACTTAACAAAAAACTTAATTGATTAAGCATTTTTTTCTTTGATAATGAAATTTTGCATATCAGAATTTGTTTTTCATTGTCATAAAAACCTAATTAATTTTATTAAGTTTTCAAAATAAGGAAAGAACTAATTAATCTTGCTTGTTACTACTTTAATCAAATAAAGTTTTTTATTTGAATGAATTAGTTTTTTTAAACAGTTAGATTTACCTGTATTCCAATTAAAACAAGCTTTATTGATGTTTTTCAAATATCGATGAAATTTATAATAGAATCAAATCCATATTCAGAGCAAAATTAGAGTAGAGTCATCTTTCTAAGGAGTCTTTTTGAATTAAATAAGTACTATAAAAATGTACAGGCCCAGTTTTTGAAGTAATAAAAAAACAAGAAAATATATTTAGTTTAATTCTTATGAAAAAATATTTACTCTTCTATGTAGTAACCATTGCGTTATTGCTTTTCTCAAATAGAAGTTTTAGTCAAACCGTTAATCTAGGTATACTTGAATCTTTTGAAGGTTATACGGGAGCGGGAGCTGCTACAAATGGAGCGGGAGCCACTTGGACAGGGGATGTTGGTACAAATGTTGGAATAATTAGCGGATTTGCGCCACCATCTTTTAATGGTAATACATACAATGCTAATGCAGTAACTGCTCAGTGCAGATTCGATTTATTTAGGTTATATATTCATCTTAACGATCTTTTTGTTGACAATCCAGCCACCCATACTGCTGCTTTTGGTAGCGAAACGCTTAAGCCTGGAGTTTATTCCATACCTAGTGCGGGATCTATAGGCGGAAATCTTACTCTTGATGGAAAAGGAGATCCTAATGCTTTCTTTGTAATTAAATTTTACGGTGCAATGACAGTAGGAGCTGGCGCAACTATTAATTTAATTAATGGAACAAAATCTAGTAATGTTTTTTTTATTACTGATGGAGCTATTTCTGTTGCGGCAAATACTAATCTAAAAGGAACCTTATTTGCAAAGATAGGGGCTGTTGGTCTTGGTGCTGATGCTATTCTTGAAGGAAGAATGCTTACCTTAGAAGGAGCGATAACTACTGGAGCAGGTGCTACCGTAAGTCCTCCTGCTGATGCTTGTACAATTCCAATTTTCTGTGAAAATAACTGTAGTCCCGCTCCTGCTGTTGATGTTTTGGGAGTTCTTTCAAATTATGCCCTTTATACTAATTTTGGTGATGTGCCAAATACTAGTACATCTGGTATTAATGGCAAAATTGGTACAAATTCTGGCGCTATAAGTGGGTTTGGGGATTCAGTTGTTATCGGGTCTTATCATACTGCGGATACTAATACAGCACAAGCGAATATAGATTTAGATAAAGCTTATAATTCGCTCATGGCTCTGCCAAATACAGTTCCTTCGGATGGGGGTGTTTTACCTGTAGTACATCATGCACACGCAGCAGCTTTTGGAAGTGTTGCTCTAGGCGGGGAAACAATAAATGCTGGGGTTTATTTCATAAACGGTGCTGGATCTTTAGGAGGTACTCTCGTCTTAGACGGTCAAAATAATCCCGATGCAATATTTGTTTTTAAGTTTGCTGGGGCATTTACAGTAGAAGCAAAAGCAAAAATGATTTTAATTAATGGAGCACGTCGATGTAATGTTTTTTGGATTGGCGGAGCCGGTGTTACTACTGGTGCTATTAGTATAGGAGCAGGTGCTGTTTTAAAAGGGACATTTCTTTCCCATGGCGGAGCTTGTGGTTCAGGAGCTTCTGTGTTTCTCGCCGGCCGACAGCTTTCTACAGGCGGAGCAGTTAATACTTATTCAGGCATAATTTATAATAATCCAGTTTGCATTACTTCTACTTCTTTAAAAACACCAGTAATAGTAGCAGTAACAGATAGTTCAACTGTTTTATCAGGTACAAAAACACCAAGTGTAATTGGAAATGATACCTTAAAAGGAGCACAAGCAGTAATCGGAACTGCCCCAGGACAGGTAACTTTGACTTCTACCCCAAACGGACCATTAACAATTAATGCTGATGGTACAATCACTGTTGCATCAAACACACCAGTAGGAAGTTATCCAATCACGTATACCATCTGTGAGGTTTCAAATCCAACAAATTGTAGTACAGTAACAAGTAATGTAACGGTAACTGCACCAGCAATAGATGCATTAACAGACAGTCCAAGTGTATTACCAGGTACAAAAACACCAAGTGTAATTGGAAATGATACCTTAAAAGGAGCACAAGCAGTAATCGGCACTGCCCCAGGACAGGTAACTTTGACTTCTACCCCAAACGGACCATTAACAATGAATGCTGATGGAACAATCACAGTTGCGTCAAAGACAGCAGCAGCAAGCTATCCAATTACGTATACCATTTGTGAGGTAAACAACCCAACTAATTGTAGTACAGTAACAAGTAATGTGACGGTAACTGCACCAGTAATAGCAGCTCTAAACGATAGTTACCAATCGGAATGTGCTACTAGTGGTAGTTTAGGCAACGTTCTAACAAATGATAGAATAGATGGTGTATCTTTTGCTGCAGCTGATGTCAATATTTCTTTAGAATCTGGAGCTAATCCAAATATTTCTTTAAATACAACTACAGGAGATATTTCTATAACTAATAATCTTGCATTTGGAGAATATACTTTAGTTTATAAAATTTGTCAGGCTCTAAATCCAACAAATTGCAGTAGTGCTACTATTTCTATCACGCTAACACAGCCATCAGAACCAACCACGGCATTAGCCTGTTGGGAAACTAGAAGTTTTGATACCACCACTTGTGCTTGGAAAACAACCGGCACACAGCCATCAGAACCAACCACGGCATTAGCCTGTTGGG
>NZ_JBLNKY010000009.1:0-93201 GCF_048158655.1 Flavobacterium algoriphilum | reverse complement strand
ATTTGATAGTTGATACCATCGATGCTGTAGGTCAATCCAACACCAATAGGAGCGGTAACCGTAAGGGTTCCCGTTGGCAGTAGGCAGGTGGGTTGAATCAGGGTTACTGCGGCCGCTTGCCCACAAAATACGGTTACTGAAACTGTTGCTAGGTCACAATTGGCTGGATTTAGAACTTCACAGATTTGATATATTAAAGAATAAGTTCCTGCAGGAGTATTAGCAGCAACTATCACATTCGTGCCCGAAAGTGTAACACCAGCATTGGTAGAAGACACAAAAGTAGTATTCACTTGGACAGGTAGAAAAGGCAAACCGTTAAGCGTGTCGTTATCCAAAACATTAATGAAAGCCACTCCGCCAATACCTCCATTTACAGGAGAACCCGTATCATCATTAGCGATAATTATGTTAGCAGTTGTTGTTGAAGTATTATTACTGAGATTTGGATCCGGTTCATTTCCTGTTACAGTTGTCGTTTTTGTTAAAGAGGTATTAGCACCATTATTTAAATTATCAATTGTCCAAACACCAGTTTCATTATTATTATTATTATTATTATTATTATTCAGTAATGTTAATGATAAACCTCTACTCGGAGCAATTCTATAATTCGCAAAATTTCCGACTGCAAAGGTATCATTGATGTCCGTTACCCTTAAATAATGAGTAACATCGAGTCTGCTTAAAGTTGAAGCTGTCGCAAAATTAGTTAAGCTAAGATCTGTCAACCTCGCCTCATTTGAAATGCCACAACTAAGACATAAACCACAAGTTGAAGAACTAGTTGTTAAATTATCAAATGCACCTGTTACTAAAGATGTTGGAACTTCAATATTACATTGAACAGTTCTGTTACTTAAAGTTGACACTTTTGGAGGGTCAATTTTAACACCATTAGAATACGAATTTACATTACCAACAAAAATTAAGAATGCCAGTAAAAAAGTAATTTTTGATTTCATTATATCTGAAATTTAGGTTGAATAGTCCTTGAAAAATTGATAGTTAAGACCTGTTATCTTAGTTGTAATATACTAGTTAACAGTGTTTGTGTTTTTGTATTTACAAATAAATTATACTCTTGTGACTTGCCCCATGAATCGTTGCAAATCATAAATATTTTTATTAGAACAAGTTTAATAGGGATACTCTATTATTATCCATAAAATCTCTTAAATAAATAAAGTAGGATAAAAACTGAAAACTTACACATTGGAGAAATGTAACTTACAGTAAAGGGAACAATTTCAAAAAATCATATTTATGAAGAATTGAAACATCAAAAAAAACATTATTATGGGGGATAATATCGAAGAAAAATTAGCCAAAAAAAATAAAAAACTTATTAAAAAATTGTTAACCAATGAATAGGCTAAAAACTAAAACTTACACATTTGGGGAGTGTAACTTACAGAAACAAGATTAACTTCTAAAAGAATATGAAGCATCGCTCTACAAAAAAAGACTTATTATTAAGATTTTACCTAAGCCATTTGTTAACTTTCGAAATTATTTTATTATACGACTAAAACCACATTTTTAAAACAATAGCCAAAGGTAACAGAAAAATTACCAATAGGTATTTAAAAATAAAAAAATCGTTAATATTCGGTTCTATTCGATAAAAAAACGTAATGTATAAGAAATTTAGTAGAGAAATTTAAAACATTTTTAACCCAAATTCCGAATTAGAAAATAATCATTAAATCGGGGTTTAAATCTTAATGGGTAATGATGTTACTAAATTCGATATATTATATATTACTCACTTGTAGGGCTTTGCACATTTTTTAAATCGGAAATAGTTGGTCATTGTTTTTAATGAAACTATAAATCATCGACCGCTCTTGGAAAAAATGCCGATTGCTTTTTTTAATATATTACGCTATGACTCGGCATCTTTGAGTCTTTTCTCCAGTTCGTGAATTTTTTCTTGTTCGAGACTTAGTTTTAAATTTCCTTTTCCAGGAAAACTACCCTCTCCAAATTCCTCGAACTCTTTGCGCCATTTGTACAACTGTGGTGCTTTTACTCCCAGCTCTCTGGCCAGTTCTGATATGTTTGGTCTCTCAAAACTCAATTGGACGGATTTATCTTTGAAAGCTTTGTCGTAAATTTTACGGACTTGTTTTATAGGTTAAAATTAAGATTATTTCTTAACTTTCGGAAATGGCTAAGTTTGCATTTCCATTGGAGAGCAAATAAAAAACTTGTTTGAACAAGAAACGGATTTAGATGACAAGGATTAATTAAAAGTTGTAATTTATTAAAAAAAAGGCTGCTTAAAGTAGCGTCACTGAAAAAGTCTTTTTAAGAATTATTTGTTGAAAAAAGGAGTAGAAATCAAATTTTTCTACTCCTTTTTTTTGTTATTGTACTACTAAACATTATAATTTTTTCTATAGTAAGCTCAACTCTTTGTTTTCTGTCTGAAACTAACTGGCTTTTTACTTTGAGTTTTCTTTCAAGCTCAGTACTTCGTTCTTATTCTGGCGGTTTCTTTAAATGACATTACCTAAAAAACTGGATTCTCCGGATTCGTCATACTTTTTTCACCTCTTATACAACTGTGAAGCGTTAACTCTTGACACTCTGGCCAGTTCTGTGAAGTTATCTCTTCTATAACCCAATTGAACAATTTTTCTTTAAAAGCTAAGTCATAAATTTCACATGCTTTTTTATATGTTAAAATTAAGATTTTGTACTTAACTTTTTACACGGATTAGTCGAATATTATTTTGCTTGTTTGCAGAAAAGGTTACAATTTTTCGACATATTATCATTGACTACTTATAGCTGCCTGATCGGTTAAGAACAACAATTTTCCATCTATAGGTTTAATTAATTGCATAGGATATTTTTCGGGATTATAATCTCCATATAAAACTTGGTTTAATGCGTGCGCTTTATTTTCTCCAAAAGTTACAACCACAATTTCCTTGGCTTTATTGATTATAGGCGCTGTTAGCGTTATTCGATACATACTTTGCGACTCTAGATAATAGGCCGATACCCATTTATCATTTTCTTGTAATACGGTTTCACCGGGAAAAAGAGAAGCGGTATGGCCATCATCGCCCATTCCTAATAAAATAAGGTCAAATTGTCCATCTTCTCCTGTAAGATTTTTAATCGATTTTTCATATTCCAAAGCATATTCTTCAGGTGAAAAACCTTCTTTATACATAGGAAATACGTTGCTTTTTGGTATATCAACATGACTTAAAAGGAAGTCATATGACATTTTCGCATTACTGCGAGAATCATCAAGCGCCACCCATCGCTCGTCACCCCAAAAAATAAAAACATTATTCCAATCTATTTTGGTCTTGTATTGGGGCGTAGCCAAAAGCTTGTAGATAGATACTGGAGAAGAACCGCCGGTAAGTACTACCAAAAAACGGCCCCGTTTCTGAATTGCATGTTGTGCAGCAGCTATAAATATATTGGCTGCGTGGGGTGCTATTTCTTCTTTATTATTAAAAATACTTACCATTTGTTACTTCTTTTTCTTCTTCTACGTTATTAAGTGTGTTTGATGCCCAAGTGTGTCCCTGACGGGCCAGTAATTCATTTGCTGCCTCAGGACCCCAGCCGCCGGCTTCATATTGATATAAACTTGAAAATTTATCATTTTCCCAGGCTTCCTGAATGGTTGTTACCACATCCCAAGCTTCTTCAACCTGATCTGAACGCATGAATAATGTAGGATCTCCCTGCAAAGCATCCAGTAAAAGTGTTTCATAAGCTTCCGGTGATTTTGTAGAGCATGAAAAATAATCAAACACCATCTCTGCAGGTTTTAGCGAAAGAGACAGCCCCGGTTTTTTTGTCATAAACTGTAACCGAATATCCATTGCGGGCTGAATGTTTATAATTAGACGGTTTGGCATCATCCCCTCTTTTCCAAAAGAAAAGGTAGAATGGGTTACCGGTTTGAACTGTATGACTATAGAGGATTGTTTTTCTTTCATTCTTTTACCCGTTCGGACATAAAAGGGAACATCTTGCCAGCGCCAGTTATCAAGGTAAAATTTCATCGCTACAAATGTTTCTGTATTAGAATTAGATGCAACTCCTTTTTCTTGCAGGTATCCAGGTACTGGTTTGCCTTTTATCGATCCCTTGTCGTACTGGCCTCTTACGGTGTAATGTTTTACTTCCTCAGGAGTTATACGGCGTATCGCTTTTAAAACGTCAGCTTTGCGGTTTCTAATCTCATCTGCTTGCAAGGAGTTGGGGGCTTCCATGGCTACCATGGTTAAAATTTGCATCAGGTGGTTTTGTATCATATCCCTTAGTGCCCCGGCACCTTCATAAAAACCGCCACGGTCTTCAACCCCAACTTCTTCTGCAACAGTAATCTGTACAGAATCAATAAAGTTACGGTTCCAGAGCGGCTCAAACATTGAATTTCCAAATCGGAAAGCTAGGATATTCTGTACTGTTTCTTTGCCCAGATAGTGATCTATTCGGTAAATCTGTTTCTCTTCAAAGGTTTCTGACAATAGCTTATTTAGTAACTCTGCAGAACTTTTATTGTAGCCAAAGGGTTTTTCAATAATTATGCGATCCTGTTCCGGATTAGCGGCAAGTTCTAATTTTTTAATATTGTTAGAGATCGTTGCAATGAATGAGGGCGCTATAGACAAGTAAAAAAGTCTGTTGGCACGTTCCCCAAAAGACAAATCTATGGCCTCCAGCTTTATTTTTAGTATCTTAAATGATTCTTCTTGGTCGATATCATTTTGCAAATAAGTGATATGAGAAGCAAATTTTTGATAGGCTTCATCAGAGGTTATTTTATTTCTGGAAAACGTTGTCAGGTTATTGCTCACATCGCTTCTAAAGGCCTCATCGTTGCTTCTTGCCCTTCCTAGCGCAATGATCTCAAACTTTTCTGGCATTCGACCATCAAGGTAAAGATTATAAAAGGCAGGGAAAAGCTTTCTTTTTGCTAAGTCACCTGTTGCCCCAAAAACAAGAATGATGGTTGGCTTTATAGTATCGAGATTATTCATTTTGTTCCATTTAAAATTTAGTTATTCCACTCTGTGTGAAATATACCGTTAGTGTCAATGCGTTCATAGGTATGTGCCCCGAAGTAATCACGCTGCGCCTGTATAAGGTTAGTTGGAAGCTTTTCGGATCGGTAAGCATCAAAATAGGCTAATGAATTCATTAAACCAGCAATTGGGATCCCTTTTTGAACTGCGAATTGTACCGTAGATCTTATACTGGATTGATTCTCGTTTATAGCCTTTGCAATAGTATCATCGAGAAGTATGTTTTTTAGTTCACTATTCTTTGCATAAGCCTGTCGGAAATCTTCAAGTACTACCGAACGAATAATACATCCACCGCGCCAAATTTTAGCTATGGTCTCCAGGTTTAGATCATAATTATACTCTTGAGAAGCTTTGGATAATAATGCTAATCCTTGGGCATAAGTTATTAATATAGAGAAATGTAACGCTCCTTTAAGGGCTTCTATAGCCAAAGGCAGGTCAGTGTTACTTTGTTCCGCATTCCAAATTAATTTTGCTGAAGCTTGAATTCTTTCCGGTTTGTTTTTAGACATATTACGCATGGTTACCGCTGCGTCTATGGTGGGAAGCGGTACTTCTAAGTCCATCCCATTTTGGGAAGTCCATTTTCCGGTCCCTTTAGATTTTGCCCAATCCGATATTACATTTATAAGCTTTTGTCCGTCGGTATCTGTTTGCTTTAAAATATGTCCTGTAATTTCAATCAAGTAGGATTGAAGTTCGGTGTCATTCCAGTCTTCAAATACTTTTTGAATCGTAGTATCGTCTAGTTCGTACCCTCGTTTCATAAGATCGTATACCTCAGAAATAAGCTGCATAATACCATATTCAATTCCGTTATGAGCCATTTTTACGTAGTTACCCGCAGATCCGTTGCCTAAATATTCTACACAAGGTTCCCCATCCACTTTGGCTGCTATGGATTCAAAAATAGGGCGTAGTCTTTCATAGGCTTCTTTATTACCGCCGGGCATAAGGCTTGGGCCAAATCGGGCTCCTTTTTCACCACCAGAGATACCCATTCCAAAAAAGTGAATCCCTTTGGTGGATAATTCTGTAAATCTACGGTCAGTATCCGTAAAATAGGTATTGCCACCGTCGATAAGAATGTCTCCTTTATCTAGGTGGGGCAGGAGGCTTTGAATGACAGTATCTACAGGCTTTCCTGCAGGTACTAATATCATAATAGCTCTTGGTTGTTTGAGAAGTGCTAGAAACTCTTTCACTTCTGTTGTGGCCTTAATTTGGTGTTGGGGATTAGCTTCCTGTGAAAGGGATAAAACTTTTTCCGCATCCAAATCCAAGCCTGCCACAGCATGTTTTTGGTCAGCCATATTTAAGAGCAGATTCCGACCCATTACCCCTAAGCCCACTATACCAAAATCAAATGTTTTCATAATTAGTATCTAAATTTATTATACAAAAAAAAAGGCTGGAATTTATTTGTAAATTCCAGCCTTAATCCAATAATTACGCTACAGTTACACTGTTTATAGCTTCTTTTAATGCTTTAGCAGCAGCAGCAGGATCTTCAGCGCCATATATGGCACCACCTGCAACAGCTACATCTGCACCAGCAGCTACAACATCTTTTATTGTATCGATGTTTACACCACCTGCAACAGAAAAGGGAACTTTTGCTAATCTTCCTTCGCTAATAAGTGTTTGTACCGAGTATCCTGCTAATGTCTGTTCGTCAAGACCAGCATGTAACTCTACAAAAGCAACTCCAAAAGCAGTTACCTCTTGAGCTCTTTCTACTCTGTTTTTAACTCCAATAGTATCAACTACTACCTTTTTACCGTGTTTTTTTGCAGCTTCTACCGCTCCTTTTATGGTAGCATTATCTACAGCACCCATAACTGTTACTAAATCTGCACCTGCTAAAAATGCGATCTCTGCTTCTAGGAAACCAGTATCGGCAATTTTCATATCTGCAAAAATTAATTTGTCAGGGAAAGCGGCTTTCATTGCCGTAACCACTTTTAGGCCTTCCGATTTAATTAGCGGTGTACCTAATTCTATAATATCTACGTAAGGTGCTACTTTGTGGGCTAATTCTAATGCTGCTTCTGTAGTAAGTAAATCAATTGCGACTTGTAATTTTGTCATGTCTAAATGTATAAAAAAAATTAATAATAAATAATATAAAAAATAGTTATTCCAGGTTGGCGTGTTTGGGCCATAGGTCTTCTTTGGTCAAACCTGATTCTTGCCATAAGGTCATAAAAACACTTTCTAGCACCAATAATGTAAACTGTTCAAAAAGGCTGCCTGCATATTGTTGAGAGACGGAAACACCGAAGTCTGTTTTTGTTGCAGCGTTTACTAATATAATAGTGTCTGCCAATACGGCTAATTTGCTTTCTGCATCGGCAGTAATAGCAATAACGGTAGCTTTTTGACTCCTAGCTTTCTCAGCCGATGACAGTACTGAAGCAGTAGTTCCCGAACCCGATGCCAGAAGTAGCAAATCTCCTTTTAGAATAGCAGGTGTATTCGTTTCTCCTACAATAAATACAGTATACCCTAAATGCATAAACCGCATAGCTGCCATTTTTAATGCAAGTCCGCTCCTGCCAGCTGCCATAACAAAAATTCGTTTGGCTGCTTTTATTTCGTTAACCAAAACCTTTATTTGTTGGGGATTTATCTGATTAGCTAATTGTCTATTTTCATCCAAAATAGCAAGCAGATTATTGCTTGTCAAAGTATCCGTGTTCATTTTGTTTTATTTAAGTAGTCATGCGCATTTAAGCATTCCAATTCATAGTAATACGATTGGGTAATTATGCATGCTGTTCTCGAGTGTTTGCCTTTTGGTATTACGTAATTGAAATTACAGGAAACTTTTTATTTTAATTCCTCCTAAACAGCATTAAACTAAAAAATTAAGCTGGAATCGCTTTTTTAGCAACAGCAGTGGATCTTTATTTTAATAGTATTAATTACTGATGCAAAGATATGGTAGCAGTGAGGGTAGGGTGTTATATAAACAAGACTATGCGGTATAAATTTGCGCCAGTTCGTTTTGTAGGTCCGTTGGGGTTTCCTTTAGTTTAGCTTTTACAAATTTATTAAGTGCAGATGGGGAACTGAACCCAAGGTCAAATGCTATTTCTTTGTGTGAGAGATCAGTGAATAATAATTGTCGTTTAATTTCTGTAAGGATTCGGTTGTGGATAGCATTTATAGCAGTTTCGCCAGAATATTTTTTATTTAGTGCATTGAGCTTTTTAGTACTGATAGCCAGTTTTGAGGCATAGTATTGTACGGTACGCTCGCTTTTATACTGATGGTTCAAAAGTTTTTTAAACTCAATATAAGTATGTTGGTTTGGTCCTTGAGCATCATGATGTAAAACAGGATGCTGGCCATGTATCGACTCTATGAGTCCTAAAAGGAAAATTTTGATATAAAAACGCGCTTGTTCCTTTTTGACAAGGCTGGGGGCGTTGTAAATGTCTTGTATGTTCTTTATAATTGGAAGTACCTGTTCAAATTCAAGACTAGAAAGTGCGGTACAATTCAGGTGTGCTGATAGGTTAACATTATAAGCACTAAGCTCATTTTTTAATATATCGGAACAAAACAATACTTCTTCAAATAATATAATTTTACCTGTCAAATCAGTACTCAGATTGGACAAAAAGTGAATTTGATCAGGAAAAATAACGGCTATTTTTCCTGAATTTAATAAATATATTTTGTCTTCGATATGTATTCTAATAGTTCCAGACTCCACTAAAATAATACAAAAATGATCTTTTTTATGTGGTTTCAAATAATCTTGAATACTTTCCGTCCCGAGGTCAAAAACGCGGAAAGACAAATTTTTATCATCCGTTTTTTGAATATTTTTCTTAATCTCAAACCTTTTTAAGTCCATGTGATATTTTCTATTTAACTTCATAGCGCGCTCAAATTACCAACTTTAAGCAAACGATAATACTTGTAACTATAATTTATTAAATTCAATTAGCTTAATTAATACAAGTGTTTTTCTGTTTACATGAAGTTAATAGATTTGTAACTATGTAAATATTCGAAAAACGCTGTAGAAGTAAATTTACTTAAAAAAATAAGGGACAAATATACGTTTTTCTAAATTTCAAGAAAATAGTTTTGCTTGAAATTAGTCTTAAATTAGATTGAGTACTGTTCATTCTGTTAATACTTAATTTTAAAAGGGTAGAAATTAGTGCTGTAATGATCACACGTCCTCAATGATTAAAATTTTCATACAGCTAATTAACAATTCAATTTTGAATGAAAATTGAATTTGACAATTTTAATAATTTACTTTTAAACTTCTGATGCCTCACTCAAGAGTTTCAAATCTTCTAGTAAAAGGTTCGGATTTTGTCTAATTAGGTTCACCTAAACCAATACTTTAATTAGTATCGGGTTTTTTGTTATTATAGCTATTCTAAATACTTAAATTATCTTATTTTTATAAAAAATAGTATTTATGACTCGCTACTTCAAATCATTGTTAATCTTTTGTTCTTTTTTTTGGATTATTTCTTGTAAATCGCAATCGGCTATTTCTGTTACTGAAGATAAAAAGGGTTTAACTATTAGTGATACTACATTTGTAAATTTAAAAGACTATAGTCAGAATTTTGTCTATGATATGAAGTATGCAACTTCTGATAATTTTCTAAAAGCAAAAGTGTATGATTGTGCGGAATGCTTTTTACGGTTAAAAACTGTTAATGCACTTATTAAAGCCAATACAAAATTCATGAAAAAGGGCTATAAAATCAAAATTTTTGATTGTTACCGCCCTTTAGATATTCAAAAAAAAATGTGGGAAATTGTTTCTAATCCACAATATGTGGCTAATCCTGCTAAAGGCTCTATTCATAATAGAGGAGGAGCGGTCGATATTACACTAGTCGATAATAACGGGAAAGAATTGGATATGGGAACTTCTTTCGATTATTTTGGTATCGAATCCAGTCACAATTATCTAAAAGTATCCCAAGAAATTCAACTAAATAGGGAATTGCTAAAAAAAATAATGATTCAAAAAGGGTTTAATTCTTTTGATTCAGAATGGTGGCATTATAATTTAAAATCTGCTTTGAAAGATCCTGTTTCTAATGCCAAATGGGATTGCAACTAATTTATTCTATACAACGTATCGTATTCATGAAATAGGTTTCCGGTTGGTAAATCTCATCGTTTAACTCCGACTTAAATTCTTTTTTAAGAACATAATCTTCAGTATCCGTTAAATATTTGATTCTCATCATCGAAACAGGAGAGCTTTTTAATTCTACAAAACTATCTTTCATAAACATAAATTGACCTGAAATGATTCTATTGTCAAAGCCTTTATCATCACGAAGCATCGTGCCACAATTCTCTTGATCGATATGTAGCAATGTTATTATTTTTCCATTATTTAACTGTAAAAATAATTTTGAGTTTTTATCAAAGCAATTTGCTTTAATGAATTCCTTACTTTTTTGAATCAACTGCAAATTTAATGTTGGCAAACCATCTGTTAACGCTAAGGAATAGAAAATATAACTGGAATTTCCGGCAAAATTTTTCTCGCTAATCATGTATTCCTTTGTTACTTTGTATGTTCCTATAGAATCGGTTACGTTTACACTGTAATCACATGTTTTTTGAGCAAATAGGTTAAGGCTAAATAAGAATAGTAGGCTAGTAATTATAGATTTCATTTTTATTTTATTTTGGTGCAAATTAAGACTATTTTATGATTATTTTCAACAGTAGTAAAAAAACAATATACATTTCCACCGTCTTTTATTTTCCATTTTTTTCGAATACTTTCTACACTGTCGGCAAAATTTCGGGTTGTAATATTGGCTTTGGTATTTTCTAAATACATTTTCATTTCAGTTTTGCTGTAAGGAAATGCATTTTGAATTTCAAAAACTCTTCCCGGAAAGGAAATTAAAGTAGAAGAGGAGTATAAATGCGAATGTTTATGTAGTTTGTTTAGGTTATAAAATAAACTCACTTCATCAAACCCACCTGATTTCATTATGGCACTATTGGGCTCGTACAAATACTTTTGAGGTAAACTAAAGGTAGATAATTCAGTTTGGGCGTCCAGAATAAAGTCGAATGTTTCGTTTTTGTCTTTTAAGATATTAATTGTTTTTATGTTTACAGTTCCAGAATATCCTTTGTGTAATTCCCATAATAGTTCTTTTACTTCATTTTCGAGCGCTACTATATGAATCGTTTTGACATTTTGTAATTCTAATAATCCAGCTGAAATATCAAGCAGAGGAGCCGTTTTTATCAAAATAGCATTTGATTTATTGAAATAAAAGCCCAGATTCTCAGGAACATTGGGCAAGCAATCTTTGAGCATGAATACTTTTCCTTTGGCATCATTTCGTCTCGAAGGATCAATATAAATCCAGTCCCATTTAGTATTTAAAGTTTTTAAAGTAACTAAACTATCTCCCGCATAGCAACTGATATTTGTAGCATTTAATAGCTCAAAATTGTGTTTGACAAGAATTGATAGTTCTGGATTGATTTCGCAATGGATAACATTTTTTATTTTTTTTGCTAAATAATAATCATCAACTCCAAAACCCCCTGTCAAATCTATTAAGTTTTCACCTGAAATAATGGAGGCTTTATACAAAGCTGTTTTTTCTGAAGAAGTTTGTTCTATTGAGATTTTACTTGGATAAATAATGTTTTTGGTATTAAACCAATTCGGTAATTTGTCCTTTGCTTTTGTTTTGGCTTCAATTTGGTTCAAAATACAAATCCAATCTATATTTGGAAATGGATTTTTTTGAAGTGCTAATTTCGAGATAGTAGTGCCAATATTTTTCGTTATAAACTCTTGAATTTCAAGATTTAGAATCATTAAATTCAAAATTAAATGTCTTTAGTTAATAGTTGAATAATTTTGTTCTCCGGAAAGAATTCTTTACCTATTACTTTTAGTATGGTATAAAGTGGCACCGCGACAATCATTCCTAAAACACCAAAAATAAAGCCTGCCATCAATATCACTAAAAATATTTCTAATGGATGTGAGCTTACGCTTTTTGAAAAAATAATAGGTTGAGATACATTATTGTCAATGATTTGAACGATCCAAAAACCTAATAGAACGTGTAAGGTAGTGGGTAAAATTATAGATTGAAAATCACTTCCTAAATTGCTAATCATGGTCAGAATTGCTGCTAATATTGAGGCGATTAATGGTCCAATGTAGGGAATGATATTTAAGATTGCACATAAAAATGCAATGACAATTGAATTTGGAATTCCAAAAATGAGCAAAACTATAATGTATGACAGAAAAACAATAAATAATTGAAGTAATAAACCAATGAAGTAGCGTGATAACAAGTGGTTTATTTTTTCTAACGAATTCAAAATTTGGTCCTCGTGGCTGTCGGGTATTATTTTTTTTGCTCCTAAGAGGAATAATATTCGATCTTTCAAAAAGAAAAAAGTAATAAATAAGACAGAAGCCAATCCCATTCCGAAACTACTGATTGTTCCAAAGATTACATTTAAAAAATTAGGAATTAGATTAAAATTTATTTTGGAGGTAATATCTGTTTCTTTTAAAATTATTGAGGAATCAATTTGATGGCTCTCTAAAAAAATGGAGATTTGATCGATTAATTGAAGAATGCTTTTTTCAATTTCAGCTGTATTTAAAAGAGATAAATTTTGGCCTTGAGATAATATTAAAGGAATAAACATCATAATAAACCCAGCGATAATAAGGATGAACAAGAACAAAGTTGTAATTGTAGCGAATGTATGATTGAATTTGAGTCTTCCTTTAAAAAAATCTAAAATTGGATTTCCTATTAATGTGAGAATCAATGCAACTATAAGATAAATCAGCACCGTTTGAATTTGATATAGAAAATAAAGGACTATAGCCACTAAAACTAATATGCTTATTGCTCTCAATATTCCATGGGCAATAATTTTTGATGTGATCATTTATATTTTTTTGGATATAAAGATAAAAAAAAACTCGCTAATAAGTAGCGAGTTTTGAATTCTAAAATCTTAAAATTATATACCAAAACCAGCTCTAGCTCCACCAGAAACAAATAAAGCAGCCATTCTTGTTTTTTGACCATTAGTAAACATATACATTCCTCGATCGTCAGTATAATCCATATAATTCATAGTCATTTCATTATGTACTGGAAGACAAGTGCTTATGTAAGGGTATTTAGGTGCGCCAAAGTTTGCAGTTTTATGAACAGGAGTGTCTAAAACTAAATCGTTTCCACAAGAAGTATCTCCCCAAATGTGATGAAGATTCATCCAATGTCCAACTTCATGAGATGCAGTTCTTCCTAAATTATAGGGAGAGCTAGCACCACTTGATAAACCAAAATAAAATGAATCAATCACTACTCCGTCAGTTGCTAAAGAACCACCAGGGAATTGAGCATATCCTAAGATTCCCCCTCCAATTGTACAAGCCCAAATGTTTAAAGTTGTAGTTGGTGAAGTAGGGTCTAATCCCCCTCTTTTTGAGTTTTTCATAGCATCTTTAGTTCCCCAAGATGTTTTAGTAGTTGATTTTCTATTGATTTTTACTAACTCGAAAGTAATACCTACATTTGCTGCTACACCAGCAAACTCAGCCGGAATATCCTTGAAATCAGAGTTTGTAGCAGTAAAATCTTTATTTAATACATCAATTTGCGATTGTATTTGAGCATCTGAAATATTTTCAGCAAGAGTTCGGTATAATACATTAACCACTACTGGAATTATCACTTTATCATTTACTAAACGGTTTGTTAATATTGCTTTTTGTGTAAAAGCTTCTATTTGGTTCATTCTCAACACTAATGTTGGATCGGCTTTCAATTGCTCCGCTAGTACCTCTTGGGAAGCACATGTTCGTTGGACAACAGCATTTGTTGTAGAAGAAGTTAATTCTGTTTGATCATTTTGACATGAAAAAAGAATTGTAAATACAATTGCGAATAGAATAATTTTTTTCATAATATTTTTTTTATGTTATAAATTATTGTTTGTCAGTAGAATAATAAATTTACGATTAATATTTTTAATGTATTAATGATTTATAATAATTTTTAATACTAATAATAAATAGAGATGTGGGGGATGAGTTTTGATAAAACTTAGATTATAAAAAAAAAACTCGCTAACAAGTAGCGAGTCTTAAATTCTAAAACCTTGAAAATTAGATCCCGAAACTGGCTCTAGCTCCGCCCGAAACGAATAAAGCAGTCATTCTAGCTTTTTGACCATTAGTGAACATGAACATTCCTCTATCATCAGTGTAATCCATATAGTTCATAGTCATTTCATTATGAGCTGGTAAACATGCGCTTACATAAGGATAAGTGGGAACACCAAAGTTTGAAGTTTTGTGAACAGGAGTGTCAGTAACTAAATCGTCACCACAAGATGCATCACCCCAAATATGTCTAAGGTTCATCCAGTGACCTACTTCATGACTTGCAGTTCTACCTAAATTGTAAGGATAACTCGAAGTACTAGATAATCCAAAATAATTAGAATCAATTACAACTCCATCGGTTGCTAATGAACCACCAGGGAATTGTGCATAACCTAATATTCCTCCGCCTATTGTACAAGCCCATAAGTTAAGAGTTGTTGTAGGTGAAGTTGGATCTAATCCTCCTTGTTTTGTTTTTTTCATGGCATCTCTGGTTCCCCATGAAGTTTTAGTAGTTGATTTTCTATTAATTTTCACTAATTCAAAAGTAATACCAACATTTGCAGCAACACCAGCAAACTCAGCAGGAGTACTACTGAAATCAGGGTTTGTAGCAGTGAAATCTTTATTTAATACGTCAATTTGAGATTGTATCTGTGCATCAGAGATATTTTCTGCTGCAGTTTTATACAAAACATTGACAACTACTGGAATTACAACTTTACCATTTACTAATTTGTTAGTTAGTATTGATTTTTGTGTAAATGCTTCAATCTGGTTCATTCTTAGAACCAATGTCGGATCAGCTGCTAATTGTTCCGTTAATACATCTTGAGAAGCGCATGAGCGGCGTGCGGTAGCATTTGTTGCTAGTGATTCTGTTTGATCATTTTGACATGAGAATAGCATTAAGAATGCTGTTGTAGTTAAAAGAATTTTTTTCATAATAATAGTAGGTTTTTTTTGTTATAAAAAATTGATTGGGGTCAATAATATTACAATTTTATAACAAATTTTTCAATAAAAAAAATTTGTTATAAAATTTTCTTAAAAACTACAACGTTATAGCTGGTGTTGTTTATGACGTTTTTTTTAAATTAACCAGCTAATAACTAAATCAATACTAGTAAGTTATGTAATGCGTGCTACTGTTTTCTCCAATATATTGATTTTCGGTTCTGATTTGAGAAGGTTAAAATTTCATTACTAATGCTATTTATATAGCTGCTATTATTAATGGAACTTTTTTAAAAGTAGGAATTAATACTTCTTTTAGTGGTTTACTTGCATTGGTGATTTCCAGTGAGAAATTTTGTAATTATTGCGAATCAAATCGGTTAATAAATAATTGATTTCATTAATTATTGAATAGGGCACAGGAAGAGGAGTAGAACCTTTTTTTAATTAAGAGGATTTTTTTTCGTCTAAATAGATTTAAATCAATTATTAAAGATATAATTGATAATATTAGCGCCCATTTTTAGCGCTTTTTCGCGAACATCAATGGGATCATTGTTTACTTCAGGATCTTCCCAGCCGTCACCTAAATCACATTCGTAAGTATAAAGAAGGACTAATTTATTTTCTATAAATATTCCAAAAGCTTGTGGTCGCTTCCCATCATGCTCGTGAATTTTTGGTAATCCATTAGGGAAAAGATATGGTTTTTGGAAAATAGCATGATTTGCAGGAATTTCGACCAAATCATTATTTGGAAATATTTTCTTTAATTCCTTTCGAATGTATTGATCCATACCATAATTATCATCAATATGGAGAAAACCACCAGCTAATAAATAATTTCGGAGATTAATTACATCAGTCTCGTTAAAAACTACATTTCCATGACCAGTCATGTGAACGAATGGATAGGAAAGTAAATCCGGACTTCCTGGCTCTACAGTTCCGGGTTTGAGTTTTATTTTGGTATTGATGGTAGCATTACAATATTTGATTAAATTGGGTAACGAAGTGGGATTAGCATACCAATCGCCACCGCCACTATATTTTAATAATGCGATTTCCTGTGAAAATGAAGTAATAGAAATTAATAGCAATAAATAATATACCTTTTTCATAACTATACCGTTCGGAGTAATTCAATTTATATTATTTTTAACCACATAGAAACATAGTTTTTCTTGATTTTATCAAGACGCTTCACTTTAAATATAGAATCGGAAGTATGCAAAACCAAGAATTAGTCTCTACCTTTCTTTTTTCTATGATTCTATGTGGTTAAATTTTATAATTATTTAGTAATTCAGGATTTCTAATAATTTTACCCACGAGTTAACTATAATTCAGAATCATTAACTATCAAGGTTCATTAACAAAAACGACACTGTGACAGGCGACAATTGCGGCAGTTTCTGTTCGCAATCTGGTATTTCCTAAAGAAACCGGAACATAATTGTTCTCAAGTGCTAATTCGATTTCTTTTTCTGTAAAATCGCCTTCTGGTCCTATTAATAATGTAACATTTTGATTTGGTTCTAAAACGGATTTTAATGTTTTTTTATTGGTTTCCTCGCAATGTGCAATCAATTGAAATCCTTCCTTTTTATGCTTTATAAATTCCTTGAAAGTCATCGCATCATTTAATTTTGGTAGAAACAATATATTAGATTGCTTCATGGCAGTCAATATAATTTTATCAAATCTTTCGGTATTTACTACTTTTCGTTCGGAACGATCACAAATAATAGGCGTGATTTCATGGATTCCAATTTCAGTGGCTTTTTCCAAAAACCATTCAAAACGATCATTCATTTTAGTGGGGGCAACCGCTAAATGCAAATGAAATTTTGAAGGGGCTGATTTTTCAAAAGAAATAATTTTCACGGTACATTTATTGTCGGAAGCTAAAGTGATTTCGGTTTTAAATAAATATCCCAAACCATTGGTTACATGTAAAATATCACTATCTTTTTTACGTAATACTTTAATTATATGTTTGCTTTCTTCTTTGTCAAAAGAAAAATTTTCAGTGGTCTCATCGATAGTTGGATTATAAAATAATTGCATAATTTAGAATTGTATTCTTGCTTTAGAAACTACAGATGAAGTTTCAAAATTTCCGGTTAAAAATTTTTGGTAACCTACAATTCCAATCATTGCAGCATTATCCGTGGTGTACTCAAATTTAGGAACAAATGTTTTCCATCCATATTTATTTTGGGCTTCCGCCAAAGCGTTTCTTATTCCTGAATTAGCCGAAACTCCTCCACCAATTGCTATTTGTTTTATTCCTGTTTCCTTTACGGCTAGTTTTAATTTATCCATCAGAATTTCAATAATTGTATATTGAATTGAAGCACAAATATCATTTCGGTTTTCTTCTATAAAATTTGGATTCTCTAGTTTTTTCTTTTGAATAAAATATAAAATAGCGGTTTTTAAACCTGAAAAACTAAAATCCAACCCTGGAACTTTTGGTTTTGTAAAAGCGAAAGCTTTTGGATTCCCTATTTGAGCGTATTTATCAATCAACGGCCCTCCAGGATAAGGAAGTCCGAGTATTTTTGCACTTTTATCAAAAGCCTCTCCTACGGCATCGTCAGTAGTTTCTCCTATAATTTTCATATCAAAGAAATCATTCACCTTGACTATTTGAGTATGTCCGCCACTTATGGTCAAAGCCAAAAAGGGAAAGGTAGGCTTTTCAAATCCTTCTTCATGGATAAAATGTGCTAAAATATGGGCATGCATGTGATTTACTGCAATCAAAGGGATTTTTAAGGCTAATGCCAATGATTTTGCAAATGAACTTCCTACCAGAAGGGACCCCATTAATCCGGGGCCTTGGGTAAAAGCAATTGCTGACAACTGTTCTTTTTGTATATTTGCTTTTTGAAGTGCAGCATCAATAACTGGAACTATATTTTGTTGGTGTGCACGAGAGGCAAGTTCAGGGACTACACCGCCATATTGATTGTGAATCAATTGATTAGCGACAATATTTGACAGTACTCTGTCATTCTGTAAAACAGCTGCTGCCGTATCGTCACAAGAACTTTCGATAGCAAGAATAAAAACCTCGGGATTTTGCATAAAAAGGCACAAATTTTGAATTATATTTGACAATCCTAATGTAAAAACGATGTTTTACATAAAAAGCCAAAATTAAAGAATTTTTATTAAAGCTACTGTTGTTTCCAAAAGCAAAATAAAATTTTTATAAAAAAATTAAAACAATAAATAAGTATCAAAAAGTTAAAAAAAATAGTATTTCGTTCGCTACTTGGACTAATCCTACTTTTATTGGTGCTTGGAATAGCCCTTTCAACACCGTATGTTCAAACAAAAATTGCTCAATATTTTGTTCGAAGTATAAATAAAGACTTTAAAATTAATATTTCTATAGATGAAGTCGCAGTATCCGTTTTTGGGGGGGTAAAATTCAAAAAAGTATTAATCGTAGATCATCATAAGGATACTTTAATTTTTGCTAATCGAATAAAAACGAATGTTTTAGAAGGGAAAAAATTATTAGATGGGGACTTGATTTTTGGAGAATTGCGTTTAGACGGATTGTTGTTTAATATGAAAACCTATAAAAACGAAAAAGAAACCAATCTAGATAAATTTATTGCTGCTTTTGGTAAAGGGAAGCCATCCGGGAAGCATTTTTTGTTATCCGCCAAAGATGTTTATATTACCAATGGACATTTTATTTTAACTGATGATAATCGGGAAAATCCAAAAGATCTCGATTTTACTAAACTTAACGCTTCGGTAACTAATTTTAGAATATACGGTCCGGAAGTGACGACTATGATTAATAAAATGTCATTTTTAGACTTTCGAGGTTTGTATGTTAAAAATTTAAGCTCAAAATTCAGTTATTCAAAAAAGTACCTAAAACTGGAAAACCTTGATTTATTAACAAAGGAATCTACATTGAATGGGTCCGTTGTATTAAATTATAAAATTGAAGATTTCTCTAATTTTACCGATAAAGTTCAGTTTGCTATCAAATTGAATTCGGCTTCCATAGCTTCAAATGATATTCGCTATTTTTATAAAGAACTAGGTAAAAATCAACATTTTTACACTAAGACGAATATTAAAGGGACTCTTAATGATTTGAGATTTAAAAATTTAGAATTAGTTGATGATAGAAAAACACAAATCAATGGGGATATCAATTTTAAAAATCTTTTTGCTAAAAAGGGTCAAAAATTCTCGATGTATGCAAAGTTTGATAAGTTAACCTCTACCTACGAGAATTTGGTTGTTATATTGCCCAATATTTTAGGAAATAAATTACCAACCTCATTAAAAAAATTAGGTAGATTTTCAGCTTCAGGAACCTCAAGCGTATCAACCACAGCAGTTGAAGCTGATTTTTCTATGATTACCGCATTAGGGAAAGTAACTTCTAAATTAAACATACAAAATATAGATGTAATTGATAAAGCTTCTTATGTAGGGAATGTTATATTAGAAAATTTTGACGTAGGTACTTTATTCGAAAGAAAGGACGTTGGAAGAGTTAGTATGAACATTAATGTTGATGGGAAAGGGTTTAAACAAAAATATTTAGATACCGCTATTAAAGGTGACATCAATAAAATAGAGTATAATAATTATACCTATACAAATGTTGTCGTTAATGGGACTTTTAAAATGCCAAATTATAAAGGTCAAGTCTCTGTACATGATCCCAATTTGAGAATGACTTTTGACGGCTTATTGGATTTAAGTAAAAAAGACAACCGATATGATTTTCATGTTAATGTTGAAAATGCAGATTTATCTAAATTAAAGTTAGTAAAAGATTCCGTTTCTATTTTTAAAGGTGATGTTGTGGTTCAGGCTTCAGGAAACAATATAGAAAATTTTCAGGGGAATGTTTATATCAATAGAACCTCTTATCAAAATGCAAAAGGAACTTATAATTTTGATGATTTTGCCATAAGTTCAACTTTTGACCAGAATAGAGTACGAACTATAACCGTAAATTCTCCGGATATTGTTCAGGGAGAGATTGTAGGCAAATATGAATTCAGCCAGTTGAAAAACATGATTACCAATTCTTTGGGAAGTCTTTATACGAATTACAAACCCGCAAAGGTAAAAAAAGGACAGTTTCTTAAATTCGATTTTACTATCTATAATAAAATTATTGAAATATTTTATCCTGAAATTTCTGTTGGATCAAATACCATTGTCAAAGGAAATATTAACTCGGATAACCAAGAATTTAAACTTAATTTTAATTCGCCTAAAATCATTGCTTCGGACAATACTTTTGATAATATCAGAATTTCGGTTGATAATAAAAATCCACTTTATAATGCGTATATCGAATTAGATACTATAAAAACTAAATATTATAAAATTCGAGATTTTAGTTTGATAAATGTAACTATGAAAGATACCTTATACTTTCGTTCTGAATTTAAAGGAGGAGCAAAAGGGGAGGATTATTATAATTTAAATTTATATCATACTATAAATGCAACCAATAAAAATGTTGTTGGTATCAGCAAATCAGAGATTAAGTTTAAGGATTATCTGTGGTTTTTGAATGCAAAAGATGCACCTGATAACCAGGTTGTTTTTGATAAAGAGTTTAAAAACTTTAATATTGATAATATTATATTGTCTCACGAAGATCAGGAGATTTCATTGATGGGAGATTTAAAAGATACTTCCTATAAAGATTTAAAGCTGACTTTTAAAGATGTAGATCTAAATAAAATTACTCCGGAGAACGGAAAATTTATTTTTAATGGAAATATTAATGGAGAAGTAAATTATAAACAAGATAAAAGTGTTTTTCAGCCAACGGCTTCTATCGTAATTGATCATTTGAATTTGAATAAAACGGATTTAGGTGTTTTGAATTTTAATATTGAAGGAGATGAAAGCTTCAAAAAATTTACTATAAATTCTAATATAGAAAATGAAAATTTTGAATCTTTTAATGCGGATGGAAGTTTTGAAATCGTAAACAAGGAAACTATACTGGATTTAAAACTTAAATTAGAAAAATTCAATTTGGGAGTATTAAGCTCATTAGGTGGGGAAGTTTTATCGAATATCAGAGGATTTGTATCTGGTAATTCAACAATTCAAGGAAATCTTAAAAAACCAGAAATTAATGGGCGTCTTTTTGTTGATAAAGCAGGATTGACTGTTCCATATTTGAATGTGGATTATGAATTAAAAGACAAAACAATCATTGATTTGGCTGATGAAAAGTTTTTGTTTAGAAACAATACATTAACCGATACAAAATTTGGTACTAAAGGAACTTTGAATGGAAGTATCGAACATAAAAATTTTGCTGATTGGAAATTAGATCTAAGTATTAATTCAAAAAGACTTTTAGCTTTAGATACCAAAGACAGTGATGATGCCGCTTATTATGGTACCGCTTTTATAGATGGTACTGCAACAATAAAGGGACCTACTAATTCTTTGTTTATAAAGGTGGATGCAAAATCAGAAAAAGGAACCGAAATAAAAATTCCTATTAATAATGCAGAAAGCGTAAGTGATAATAAATTTATTCATTTTGTGACTCCAAAAGAAAAGTATAATATTGAAAAAGGAATTTTTGAGAATACCAGAAATTATAACGGGCTTGAATTAGAGTTTGATTTTGATATTACACCTAATGCGGAAGTAGAAGTTATTTTAGATAGAAATACGGGACATGGAATGAAAGGGAAAGGTTTTGGATCTTTATTATTTAAGATAAACACATTGGGTAAATTTAATATGTGGGGAGATTTCCAGGCTTATGAAGGAACTTATAACTTTAAATATGGTGGATTAATCGATAAAAAGTTTGCTGTCAAAAAAGGAGGTTCAATTTCTTGGGAAGGAAATCCTATGAAAGCGCAATTAAATTTGGAGGCTGTGTATAAAACTACTGCAAATCCTGCAGTACTTTTAGAAAATTCGTCCTTTAATACTAAAGTTCCTGTGGAAGTAATTATAGGTCTCCGCGGCGATTTAACGAGTCCAGAACCCGATTTTAATATAGAATTCCCAACGGTCAGTAATGTTTTAAAATCAGAAATTCAATACAAGTTGAATGATAAAGATGTGAGACAAACCCAAGCTTTGTATTTATTATCATCAGGTGGGTTTTTAAGTCCTGAAGGAGTAAACCAATCTGATTTTTCTGGTAGTTTATTTGAAACAGCAACAAGCCTATTAGGAGGGATAATTCAAACGGATAATGAGAAATTCAAAGTGGGAATTAATTTTGTTTCTGCAGATAAAAGAATAGGAAGAGAAACTGACGGAAGATTTGTAGCTACAATTTCATCAAAAATTAATGAAAGAATTACGATTAATGGCAAAGTAGGGGTTCCTTTTGGAGGAATAAATGAATCCGCAATTGTAGGTGATTTAGAAGTACTTTATAGAGTTAATGAAGACGGAACCATGAACTTACGCCTTTTCAATAAAGAAAATGATATTAATTATATAGGTCAAGGGATAGGATATACACAAGGTTTGGGGGTTTCTTATGAGGTCGATTTTGATACTTTTAAAGAACTGGTTAATAAAATATTTAAGAAACATCAACTGGGAAGAGAAGTTAAAACAAGTGCAGTTGAGGATCAAGATTCTAACGTATCGCCTGATTATATTAATTTTTCGAAACCCAAAAAACCTGCAGCTGAAAAACAAAAAACAAATCGGGATGCTATAATTCCTAAAGAGGATTGATACTTGTGTTATTTAATGGTTGTAAATACTGGATTATAAATAATTTATATGCGTTTTAACTTTTAAATTATTTTGTAATTTTCGAGTATCAATCAAGATAAAACTTTTAACTAAAATTAATAGTACTCAATAGTAACTACTAATCTTAAAAGAGAATAAAAATCATATTAATTGGTAATAATCAAATAATTATCTATTTTTTTTTAATTTTGTTAAATAAAAAAGGTTTTATTTTGATTTTTTAAAAACTTATTAACGAAAACGTTTGAATTTAGGGCCTTTTACTAATTTATAAAAAATGCAGCTTTAAAAGTGCTGAATGTTTGCTAATTTTACACTTTAATACTTAAATAATGCCAAAAACAATAAAAAAGGTTGGTGTTCTAACCTCAGGTGGAGATTCACCAGGAATGAATGCAGCAATACGATCAGTTGTTCGAACATGTGCTTATCATAATATAGAATGCATAGGGATATACAGAGGATATCAAGGAATGATTGAAGGTGACTTCAAAGAAATGGGACCTCGCAGTGTAAACAACATTGTAAATAAAGGAGGGACGATTTTAAAATCGGCTCGTTCATCAGAATTTAGGACTCCCGAAGGTAGAGAAAAAGCCCATGAACATCTAGTCAAAGCTGGAATTGATGCTTTGGTTGTAATAGGAGGTGATGGAACTTTTACCGGAGGTTTGTTATTTAACAGTGAATTTGACTTTCCAGTTATGGGAATTCCTGGTACTATTGATAATGATATTTTTGGTACAAGTCATACTTTAGGATATGATACCGCATTAAATACTGTAGTAGATGTAATTGATAAAATTAGAGATACTGCAAGTTCTCATAACCGTTTATTCTTTGTAGAGGTAATGGGAAGAGATGCTGGTCATATTGCTCTAAATGCAGGAATTGGAGCTGGAGCAGAAGAAATTCTAATACCGGAAGAAGATTTAGGATTAGAAAGATTATTAGAATCATTACAAAAAAGTAAAGCTTCAGGAAAATCATCCAGTATCGTAGTTATTGCAGAAGGGGATAAAATTGGTAAAAACGTATTCGAATTAAAAGACTATGTCGAAGCTAATTTACCGGAGTATGATGTGAGAGTTTCTGTTCTGGGTCACATGCAGCGTGGTGGTTCACCTTCCTGTTTTGATAGAGTTTTAGCCAGTAGACTAGGAGTAAAAGCTGTAGAATCATTATTAGAAGGAAAATCAAGTTATATGGTTGGTTTACAAAGTGATAAAGTTGTCTTGACGCCTTTAGAACAAGCTATTAAAGGTAAAACAGAAATTGATAGAGAGTTACTAAGAGTTTCTGATATAATGTCAACATAGATTAGTTGATGTTTAGTGTCACGAAATCAGACTTTATATAAATAAAATAAATACAAACAAAAATTAAAATAAAATGTCAAAAGTAAAATTAGGAATAAATGGTTTTGGAAGAATTGGAAGAATTGTATTCAGAGAGTCATTCAACAGAGATAATGTAGAAGTTGTAGCGATCAATGATTTATTAGATGTAGATCATTTAGCATACTTATTAAAATATGATTCAGTTCACGGTCGTTTCAATGGTACTGTTGAAGTGAAAGAAGGAAAACTTTATGTAAACGGAAAAAACATACGTATTACTGCTGAAAGAAATCCTGCAGATTTAAAATGGAATGAAGTTGATGTTGATGTAGTTGCTGAATGTACAGGTTTCTTTACTACTATTGAAACTGCAAATGAGCACATCAAAGGTGGTGCTAAAAAAGTAATTATTTCGGCTCCTTCTGCTGATGCTCCAATGTTTGTAATGGGAGTAAACCATGAGGAAGCTTTAGCAACCGATACTGTTGTTTCTAATGCATCTTGTACTACTAACTGTTTAGCTCCATTAGCTAAAGTTATTAATGATAACTTTGGAATTGTTGAAGCGTTGATGACTACTGTTCACGCAACAACTTCAACTCAAATGACTACTGATGGTCCTTCAAGAAAAGACTGGAGGGGCGGACGTGCTGCTTCATGTAACATCATCCCTTCTTCTACAGGTGCTGCTAAAGCAGTAGGGAAAGTTATTCCTTCATTGAACGGAAAATTAACAGGTATGTCAATGCGTGTTCCTACAACTGATGTTTCTGTAGTTGATTTAACTGTAAAAGTTGAAAAAGAAACTACTTACGAAGAAATTATGGCTGTATTGAAAAATGCTTCTGAAACTACAATGAAAGGTATCTTAGGATATACTGAAGATTTAGTTGTTTCTCAGGATTTCATTTCTGATTCAAGAACATCTATCATTGATGCTAATGCTGGAATTGGATTGAACTCTACTTTCTTCAAAATCATCTCTTGGTATGATAATGAATATGGTTATTCTAGCAAATTAATTGATTTATCTGTACACATTGCAAATTTAAAATAATTCTTTATATTACAAATCCCGTTATATTTAACGGGATTTTATTTTTTGTTCACTTTTTTAAATGCAAATTTTATACTAAATGTATTTTAAGTGAGAAAAACGAAATACAAAAAACCAAAAAGCCAAAAAAAATGAGATTATTAGTTGATAGTGGTTCTACGAAAGCCGATTGGATTGCGATAGACGATGCCGGAAAAGTATTGTTCACAACACAAACATTAGGATTGAATCCAGAAATTTTAGATGGAGATGAAATTATCGAACGGTTAAATGACCGTTTTGATATTTTACAAAATAAAAAAGAAGCCACCCATTTATTTTTCTATGGTGCAGGTTGTGGAACGGAGAAAATGAAAATTTCACTTTCACAAATTTTCCAAAACTATTTCCCGAACGCAATTATTGTAGTTGAAGAGGATACTTATGCAGCTGTATATGCTACAACACCCAAAGGAGAAAAAGCTATTGTTAGTATTTTAGGAACCGGCTCTAACTGTAGCTATTTTGATGGAAAAGAATTGCATCAAAAAGTGCAATCATTGGGTTATATAGTTATGGATGATTGTAGCGGTAATGTTTTTGGAAAAGAATTAATCAGAAAGTATTATTTCAATAAAATGCCCAAAGAATTGGCTGTAGAATTTGAAAAAGAATACGATTTAGATCCAGACTCCGTTAAAAGCAAATTATATAAAGAACCAAATCCAAATGCCTATTTAGCAACATTTGCTAAGTTCTTAATTCAGCATAAAGAGACTGAGTTTTGCAGAAAAATTATCTTCAAGGGAATGAAATCTTTTGTAAAAAATTATATTAAACAATATGATAATTGCAAAGAAGTACCTGTTCATTTCGTAGGTTCAATTGCCTTTTATTTGAAAGATGAACTGCAACAGACTTTTGATAAATATGAATTGAAATTAGGGAACGTACTAAGAAGGCCAATTGATGGACTTATTGCCTATCATATTGCCAATAAATAATGTATGGAAATTGCTATTATTGCACATGATGGTAAAAAAGCTGATTTAGTTCAGTTTTTTAGAAAGGAACAAAGTTGTTTTACAAGAAGAAAAAATAAGGTTAATTGCAACTGGAACTACTGTTGGTAAAGCTGAAAATTCAGGTTTTAAAGTGACAAAATGCTTTCAGGTCCTTTAGGCGATGCTCAAATTGCTGCCAGAGTTGCAGAAGGTAAAACTCAAATGGTTTTCTTTTTTAAGGATCCATTATCAAGCCATCCTCACGAAGCTGATATCAATATGCTAATTCGTGTATGTGATGTACATAATGTGCCATTGGCTACTTAATGAGGCAACGGCACAATTACTGCTAAATGCTATAGCATTGCAATCATAGAAATTTCTACATTTACATTTTTTGGCAAACAAGCCACTTGAACCGTTTCACGAGCTGGAGCGGTTTTTTCGTTAAAATAAGAACCGTAAACTGTATTTATTTTTCCAAAATCATTCATGTCCATTATGAATATTGTAGTTTTTACTACGTTTTCAAATGTCATTCCTGCAGCTTCTAAAACTGCTTTCATGTTTTGCATGACTTGTTCGGTTTCGGCTTCAATAGTAGCGGTAACTAATTCACCTGATGTAGGATTTATTGCAATTTGTCCGGATGTATACAGTGTGTTTTCTTTAAGAACAGCTTGATTGTAGGGACCAATTGGCGCAGGAGCATTATTGGTAAAAATTATCTTTTTCATAAAATGGATATATTAATTTATTGTTTTGAACAGTCTTATAAAATTATTTTAAACTTCTTAAAATAACCTGTTATATAGAATAAAAGTTTTGAATATTTAGTTTATTCAAGAATTATCAAGTAATTATCTGTTTGTATTACTTCGTTTATTCCATTTTATATCACTTAACACACCAGATTTTATACCAATGAAAAAGCCCCAATTGGCATTAGTTCCAAAAGGTGTCCAATTGAAATCCATTCTCCAGCTTAATAAATCTCTTTCAAAACGAAGTTGGGTAAATGTAACTCCATTTTGTACAAAATCATAGCCTGTTGATACGCCTGCTTTCCATTTGGGAGTTATATCTGCATTTGCCGAAATCATTATAGAATTACCAATAATCTTCTTTTCTCTATTGTTATTTCCGTAGGTGAGTGAGTACGCAAAAGTCATATCCCAAGGTAGTTCAGATTTGAAAAATTCAGAGATTTTATCTTCCCCTTCTTCAGCTTCATCAAATTGACTTTTTCGGTTATCGTTTAAATCAGTATTTGTTCCAAATAAATCATCTTCCCGACCACCATTTCTTGCGCTCTGTACGTTTTTATCTTTAGTTTTATCTTTTTCTTTGCTTGAAATAGCATAATTTAAAGTCATATTTGCACTTGTCATTCTAAATAGACTTCCTCCATTATTAATGTTATAAACATTAATTCGGGCACCTGAATTATCAATTGCATAAGGATCTAAAGTAGCTCCAAAATTCATATTCATTTTGTTCGCAAATAGTTGTGTTCCTCCACTTACTCTTACGGGTGACCAAGCAAGGGAAGTTTTACCATCGGCATTAAGATTATAGCTGGTTGAAAGGTTTAAATTGTTTAGTAGCATTATCTTTTTTGGTTCCACCTTAGTACTATCCTTATCAGTAACTTTAGCTTCAAAAGTATTGCTTAAATCAAAACCTAAATTATTTGAATTTGAGATGCCAGGTGCTCCAAAAATTCCAGATTCAAATCGAGAATATTGTTTGATCATGGTACCGGTTGCATCTGAGGCATAAGTATCATAATATTTTTCAAAACTTGGAGTGTAACCATACGAAACAGATGGACGCATTACGTGTCGAATCGATTTTATTTTTTTGTCGTCTCCAAAATTAAATGTACCGTATATGGTAGTCCCTAAACTTGATGACATTGAGTACGTTCTAAAGGCATCAAAACCATTTACGACATTATCAACTACTGCACTTTTATCTTCATCATAAGTTCTTTTAATCGTTTTTGTGTACCAAACTTCTTTATAATTGAAAGAGGAAGAAGCACTAAAATATTTGAATAATTTAAAATTGGTACTCAACGGAATAGTATGTTCAATTCCCATTTTTGCATCTCTGAACATTTGAGGTTTAAAGAATAAAGAGTCATTGGTAACTATGCTGTTTCTACCATTTAAATTATATTGTAGATTTATGTTTTTAAAGAATCCTTTTTTAAGACCGTCTTTTCCAACAAAAGGATATATCCGATCCACACTTAATTGTAGTGTTGGTAAAGTCATATTGATTTCTTCAGTTTGAGTGTTTTGAGAATGTGTTGCAGTCAATGACATTCTAACTTGTGGTACTGAATTGAATGTTTTGCTATAAGAAATCGACGAACTTAATGTATTATTAAGATTAGAACCTACATTGGCCTGATTTATAGATTGCCGAAAATATTTACTGCTTCCAAGATTTACCGAAGCAGAAAAACTTGAGTTTGGGGTTGATTTAGTATCTTTAGAATGAGACCATTGAATATTGTAAATTTTCTGTTTGGAGTAATCAGGATATCCTCTTTCGCTTGAAATTAAATTTTCAAATCTTACATTTATATTCCCACGAAATTTATACCGTTTGGCATAACTGGATTCAAAGCGCAGGCCATAACTACCATTAGTATAATAATCTCCTAAAGCAGTTAAATCATAATTATCACTCAGTGCAAAATAATAACCTCCATTTTGCAAAGAAAAACCTCTTGTATTAGAATCATTGTAACTCGGTAAAATCAATCCCGATATGTTGGTTTCTTTACTCATTGGGAAAAATGCAAAAGGTAAAGCTATTGGTGTTGGAACATTGGCAATAACCATATTGGTTAAACCAGTTACAATTTTTTTGCCGGGAATAAATTTCACTTTGCTGGTTTGGAAATAATATTCCGGATTATCTATATTTGTTGATGTGGTAAATCGAGCACCTTTTAGAAAATAAACCGAATCGTTTTCTTTTTTAGTAATAACAGCTTTTACTTTAAATTCTCCCTGATCCGATCTGGAATTCCAGATTAAAGCTTTCTTTGTTTTGAAATTAAAACGAATCGAGTCCGGTTCTACCACATTTACGCCTTGTTTAAAATTAGGGTATTGAGTATACGCTCCTGTAGAATCTTTTATTCGGCCAGCATAGACTTCGTTTTTTTCATAATCCATGACAATAATGCCTGATGTCAATTCTATATCTTGATAGTAAAGTTCTGCTTTATCGTATAAAGTAATAAGTTTTTTCTTCTGATCTATTTTTACATATTTTTCAGCCTTGTATTTTACTTTTCCGTCAAGAAATGCTTTTTTGGGCTTGATACTGTCTTTTTTTATCGAATCAGTCTCTTTTTTTATAATCCCAATCGATTTTTCAGTTTTGTCAGCAACGGTTTTGGGGTTATCTATTTGTTTTTTAGTAGGTATTGCGGTCGTTTTTTTTGTTATATCTTGAGAATATAATTTACCAGTTCCTATAGTTAGGAAAATTGATAATAAAACGATATTAAATAAGTTTGTATGCAAAGGTTTAAATGCTATTTTTGTAAAATTATGGCCTGTTTTTTGACATGTCAAACTTACATATTATTTTTTTGCAAAAATAATCAAATAAAGAATTTATAGCCGTAGTGTTTTAATTAAAATTAACTTTAAGAGTTATGCATATTTCATATAAAATAAAAACAACATTTACACTTCTTCTGACGATAGTTTCTTTGGCGAGCTACAGCCAATCTAATATATTTAAAGTAACATTAGATGCAGGTCATGGTGCTCATGATTTTGGTGCTGTTTATAATGGCCATGTTGAAAAAAATATAGCTTTGGCAGTGGTATTGAAAGTTGGAAGAATTTTAGAAGCGACTCCTAAAATGGATGTAATTTATACACGGAAAACCGACGTTTTTATCGATTTGGTAGAAAGAGCCAACATTGCAAACCGTGCCGACGCAAATATTTTTGTTTCGATACATTGTAATGCTAATAGAAATACGGAGGGATATGGTACAGAAACATATGTAATGGGTATGACTAAAGTTGCTTCAAACTTAGAAGCTGCCAAAAAAGAGAATTCCGTTATTACATTAGAGAAAGATTACAAACAAAAATATGAAGGTTTTGATCCAAATTCTCCTGAAACGATGATTGGAATGACTTTGATGCAAGAGGAGTATTTAGATAATAGTATTTCACTTGCCAGTAAAGTTGAAGATGCATTTGAGGGTTTGGGAAAAAAAATAAGAGGTGGAGGAGTAAAACAAGCCCCTTATATGGTCCTCCATAAAGCGTATATGCCTAGAATATTAATTGAAATGGGGTTTATTTCTAATTTTACTGAAGGAAACCTTTTAGACTCAGAAGTAGGTCAAAATGATATTGCCAGAGCCATAGCCGATGCAATCTTAAGTTATAGAAGAGATTATTACGGAAATGGAGAAACGGAGATGATTGACGTAAGACCCTCACAAAAAATTATTGAGAAACCAACACGAGATACATCATCCCCATCAAAAACAAAAGTAAATTTCAATTCCAGCGAACTTAAAAAAGCAACAAAAAGTAATGACACTTCTGCTACTTTATATAAAGTACAACTTTCTGCCAGTGTTAGGAAAGTGGAATTAGCACCTAAAAACTTTAAAGGATTAAAAAATATATCTGTAGACTATGATAACAGAGTTTACAAATATATGTATGGAGAAACTGCTGATTATGATGAGGCCAAAAAACAATTGCAAGAAGCAAAAGATAAAGGATACGATTCTGCGTTCATAATAGCATTTAAAAATGGAGAAAAAATTAGTATTCAAGAAGCTTTAAAATAATAACTACAAGTCAAATATTTTATATTAATTTTGCAAAAAAAAAATACATTTTGAAAATAACGAGAGAAATTAAAACTGCTATATTAGTCATTGCATCTATTTTATTATTCATTTGGGGATATAGTTTTTTAAAAGGAAGAGATCTTTTTACAAATTACAAAACATTTTATGTAGAATATAAAAGTGTAGAAGGTTTAGCCACATCAGCACCTGTAACTTTAAATGGTTTAGTAATTGGTAAAGTAAGCAGCATTACAATAAATGAGAATACAGGGGATTTATTAGTTGAATTACAATTAAAAACGGATTTTCCTATTTCAAAATCAAGTACTGCTTCTATTTATGAGCCTGGATTCATTGGAGGAAAACAAATAGCAATTAATCCGAATTTTAATGATAAAACGTTAGCCGTTGATGGACAAAAACTTCTAGGAGATACAAAATTAGGACTTACCGATAAAGTAGGTGATCAGTTAGCTCCACTTCAGGAAAAATTAGAAAAAATAATGGCCAATACAGATAAATTGATATCAGGAATTAATAATGTTTTGGATAACAACGGTCAGGAGAATTTAAAAGTTAGCTTAGCGGAGTTGAGTAAGACTATCGAGCAATTTCATAAAGCTACCGTAAGTGTTAATACTTTGTTAGATGATAATAAAGTTCAAATACAAGGAGTTGTGAAGAATTTTAATAAAATCACGGGTGATTTTTCTAAAATATCGGATTCATTGAATAAAGCAGATTTAGGGAAAACTGTTAAAAATTTAAATAAAACGTTAGCAAGAGTTGATGGTATTATGATCGGGTTAGAATCAGGAAAAGGTTCTGTAGGTAAATTATTACACGATGAGGCTTTCTACGAAAATATTAAAGCAACAACAAAAGAATTAGAATTATTACTGCAAGATATAAGACTATCTCCTACAAGATATGTTAATGTTTCTTTATTTGGAAAGAAAAATAAACCTTATGTTGCTCCAAAAAATGATAGTATAGTAAAAGAAAAAAACTAGCAATATGAGCTATTTAGACAATCTATTATTTGCCATATTATTAGCTATCGGGTTTGGTTATTTTTATATGAATATAAAAAAAATCATTCGAAACATAAATCTTGGGGCAGCAGTAAATCGCAAAGACAACGCAAAACTGCGTTGGGAAAATATGGCTATGATTGCTCTTGGACAATCTAAAATGGTGAAAAGGCCTGTTGCAGGAGTACTTCATATTATTGTATATGTAGGATTTATAATTATCAATATAGAGTTATTGGAAATAATTATTGATGGGCTTCTTGGTACACACAGAGTTTTTGCTTTTTTGGGAACTGCTTATGATGTATTGATTGGTTCATTTGAAATATTGGCTCTTTTAGTTTTAGTTGCTGTTTTTACTTTTTGGATTAGAAGAAATATAATCAAATTGAAACGATTTTCAAGTTCCGATTTAGACGGTTCTCCCAAAAAAGATGCTAATTATATTCTTTATTTTGAAGTTGTTTTGATGACATTATTTTTATTAATGAATGCTTCCGATTTACACTTACAAAACGTACCTGGCGGCTTTTCACATTTTGTTAAAGCAGGCTCATTTCCTGTAAGTCAATTTATAGCACCATTGTTTAATGGAATCTCAAATGAGATAGTAATGATTCTCACAGAAATATTTTGGTGGTTGCATATTACCGGTATTTTGATTTTTATGAACTATCTGTATTTTTCAAAACACTTGCATATATTATTAGCTTTTCCAAATACCTATTTTGCAAATTTAAATCCACAAGGTCAATTTGATAATTTAGAATCAGTTACAAAAGAAGTGAAAATGATTATGGATCCTAACGCTGATCCATTTGCGGCAGCACCAGTTAACGAAAGTGAAGCTGTAGCTAAATTTGGAGCCAGTGATGTTCAGGATTTAAATTGGGTACAATTATTGAACGCTTATACCTGTACTGAATGTGGTCGTTGTACATCATCGTGTCCTGCCAATTTAACAGGAAAAAAATTGTCTCCTCGTAAAATCATGATGGATACGAGAGATAGACTGGAAGAAGTGGGAAGAAATATAGATGCTAATAAAGGTATTTTTGTTCCGGATAATAAAACATTATTAAATGATTATATTACACCTGAAGAACTTTGGGCATGTACCTCATGTAATGCATGTGTAGAGGAATGTCCGGTAAGTATAAGCCCTCTTTCTATTATTATTGATATGAGACGTTACTTAGTGATGGAAAAAAGTGCAGCACCAATGCCAATAAACGCAATGATGACCAATATAGAAAATAATGGAGCGCCTTGGCAATACAATCAGCAAGACCGTTTGAATTGGAAAAATGAATAGTTGTTTAACTGATAAACCGAATTAACAAATTACCGCTTACGCAAATCAACAAATAACCAAATCAACGTTTAAACGAATAACCGAATCAACAAAATATTATGTCAGAAAGTTTGGTAGTGCCGACTATGGCCGAAATGTTAGCTCAAGGAAAACAACCAGAAGTCTTGTTTTGGGTAGGTTGTGCAGGAAGTTTTGATGATAGAGCAAAAAAAATAACTAAGGCATTTGTACGAATTTTAAATCGTGCAAATGTTTCTTTTGCAGTTCTTGGTACAGAAGAGAGTTGTACTGGAGATCCTGCTAAAAGAGCTGGAAATGAGTTTTTGTTCCAAATGCAGGCGATGATGAACATTGAAGTTCTCAATGGTTATCAGGCAAAAAAAATTGTTACAGCTTGCCCACATTGTTTTAATACGCTTAAAAATGAGTATCCTGAATTGGGTGGGAAATATGAAGTGATTCATCATACAGAGTTTTTAAAATCTTTGTTAGACGATGGAAGATTAACTATTGAAGGAGGACAATTCAAAGGAAAACGGATTACTTTTCACGATCCTTGCTATTTAGGTAGAGCCAATAATGTATATGAAGCACCTAGAGATTTGATTCTTAAACTGGATGCCGAATTAGTAGAAATGAAACGTTCAAGAGCCAATGGATTATGCTGCGGTGCTGGTGGTGCGCAAATGTTTAAAGATGCTGAACCTGGAAACAAGGAAATCAACGTTGAGAGAACAGAAGAAGCGTTAGAAACAAAACCAGAAATTATTGCTGCAGGTTGTCCTTTTTGTAATACTATGATGACAGATGGTATTAAAAATAAAGAAAGCGATGTAAAAGTTATGGACATTGCCGAATTAATTGCAAATGCTGATGATTTGTAAGATTAGTTTCTTTTTAACTTTTATCTTTTTTATTATGATGTATAAAAAAAGTATTTTTTTCATAATAATGTTTTCGAGTTTTGTTTCATTGGCCCAGACCATTAAAACATATTCGACAGATAGTTTAAGGATTGAAAATAATAAGCAAATACAGTATAATGCTAAACAATTGATTATTCCAGGGGTTTTAATTGGCTATGGAATAATTGGAATTGGGAGTGACCAATTAGAAGCATTTAATTTTGAAATTAGAGAAGAGGTAAAAGAAAATATAGACAGGAAATTTTCAATTGATGATTTCTCACAATATACTCCTGCCGCAGCTACATATGCTTTGCAAGCTTTTGGGATTAAAGGAAAAAATAATATAAGGGATAAAACAATTATTCTTGCATCATCCTATTTAATCATGGGATTAACTGTTAATAGTTTAAAAAAAATTACCAAAGTGGAGCGACCAGACGGTTCCGGTTTTAATTCTTTTCCTTCGGGTCATACTGCAACGGCCTTTATGGGAGCAGAATTATTATATCAAGAATATAAAGATACTTCCATTTGGTATGGTATTTCAGGATATATTGTCGCCACAGGAACTGGAGCATTTAGAATGTATAATAATCGTCACTGGCTAACGGATGTTGTTGCAGGAGCAGGTATTGGGATATTAAGTACAAAAGCCGCCTATTGGTTATATCCTACAATAAATAAATTATTTGCATCTAAGGAAAACACCAATAAAAAATCTACATTTATTCCCTATTATGATGGGAAACAACTAGGATTTGGTTTTGTTAGTGTATTTTAATCATAATAAAAGAATTAATTATAAAAATAATATCATGTATATTCCATTTGAAAATTTACCCGAAGAATCTAAAATCTGGATTTATCAATCGAACAGAAAGTTTTCGGATGCCGAGTTTTCTGAAATAGAAACTGCCTTGCAATCCTTTCTCGAGGGATGGGCTGCGCATGGTACTAGTTTGGAATCATCATATCAATTAAAATACAACAGATTTATTATCATTGCAGTAAATCAGGATATTCAAGCCGCTACGGGTTGTTCTATAGATTCTTCTGTAGAATTTATCCAAAGCTTAGAGAAAAAATATAATGTCGATTTATTGGATAAGATGAATGTGACTTTTAAATTAGGAGAACATATTGCGCACAAGCCTTTGATTGATTTTAAGAAAATGGTAAAAGATAAAGCCGTTACTGAAAACACAATTGTTTTCAATAATTTGGTTAATAATATAGAAGAATATAATGAATCTTGGGAAGTTCCAGCCATGGATAGCTGGCATAGTCGCTTTTTTTAAAAAATAGTTCAATGAAAAAAATAGGTATAAGAATTGTTTTATTTTATGTCCTATTTCTTTTTGTTGCCGCCAGTTGTGTTGGTACAAAAATGAATAAGCCTAAAGTAATTCTAACCAGTACTCCGTCCGTAACGGAAAATATTGACAGTCAAAGTCCAAGTACTATTCCGACGCTTTTTGAAATATCACCCGAAGGTAATAAATGGGTCGATAGTGTTTACAATGCAATGAATTTAAACGAAAGAATAGGACAATTATTTATGGTTGCTGCTTATTCTAACAAAGATACCGTGCATTTCAACGCTATTGACAAACTGATTAAGGAAAACAAAATTGGAGGATTAATCTTTTTTCAAGGAGGTCCTGTGCGTCAAGCAAATCTTACCAATCGTTTTCAATCTAAGTCTAAAACTCCACTATTTATTGGTAATGATGCGGAATGGGGTTTGAATATGCGATTGGATTCAACGGCTAGATATCCTTGGAATATGACTCTTGGAGCCATTCAGGATATGAAATTGATAGAGAAAGTTGGTATTCAAATGGGACAACAAAGTAAACGATTGGGTTTGCAATTTAACTTTGCACCAGTAATTGATATTAATACCAATCCGAGAAATCCAATTATAGGTTTTCGTTCTTTTGGAGAGGATAAATACAAGGTTACAGAAAGAGCAATTGCATTAATGAAAGGAGTTCAAAGCCAAGAAGTGTTTTCTACAGGAAAGCATTTTCCTGGACATGGCGATACAGAGACGGATTCCCATAAAATATTACCCACAATTAATGCTACTAAACAAAACTTAGAACATGTAGCGTTTTATCCTTACAAAAAAATGTTTCATGAAGGACTTTCTTCAGTTATGGTGGCACATTTAAATGTTCCGAGTTTAGAATCCAGACCGAATTATCCTTCATCGATTTCCTATAATGTGGTGACGAATATTCTTCAAAAACAATTGGGTTTTAAAGGGCTTATTTTTACTGATGCTCTGAATATGAAAGCCGTAAGTAACTCTAATATGCCCAGTGAAATAAATTTTGAAGCTTTTATGGCTGGAAATGATATTTTATTATTTCCTGAAAATGTTCCAATAGCAATTGATAAATTTATAATTGCCTATTCGGCTAATTTAATAAGTGAGGAAAGATTGGCTTTTTCAGTGAAGAAAATACTGAAATTCAAATATAAAGCGGGTTTGAATGCTTACAAACCTATTGAAATGGCTAATTTGGTTAAAGATTTAAATTCGGCTGAAAATGAAGCTTTACAGTATGAGTTGTATGAAAATGCAATTACAGTTTTAAAAAACACAGCTTCTCTTTTGCCTATTAAAAATTTGGACAAGCAAAAAATCGCTTATGTGAAAATAGGAGATGATACTAACACTTCATTTATTTCTACTCTAAAAAAATATGCTGAAGTAACTGTCATTGAAGATGCTAATTTGGATAGTTTACAAGTAAAATTAAAACCATTTACAACTGTAATAATAGGATATCACAAGTCTGATATCGCTTTTAAAAACGGGGATTTAAATTCGGATGAATTGTTTAAAATCAATTCTTTAGCACATAATAATAATGTTATTCTAGATATTTTTGCTAAGCCCTATTCCTTATTACCGATTGTGAATTTTGATGCTATCGAAGGATTGGTTGTTTCTTATCAAAATAGCGATATTGCACAAGTAGTTTCTGCCGAATTAATTTTTGGAGCCATTGAAGCCAAAGGAAAATTACCTGTTTCCATAAATACAAATTTCAAAGTTAATGATGGTTTAGCAACGGAAAAATTAAACCGATTGGGATTTACGACTCCAGAAAATGTGGGAATGAATTCTAACATTTTATCAAAAATTGATTTGATTGCAAAAAAAGCAATTAGCGCTAGAATGACTCCTGGAATTCAAGTTCTTGTGGCTAGAAACGGAAAAGTAATTTATCAAAAATCATTTGGATACCATACCTATGATTCTACTTTAAAAGTTTTGGATTCAGATATGTATGATGTGGCATCATTGACAAAAATTCTGGCTACTTTACCTAATGTCATGTTGCAATATGACCAACAAAAAATTAATATGGAATCCACTTTGGGTTCGATGTCACCAATTTTTAAAAATACTGATAAACAGGATATTCATTTTAAGGAATTATTATCACATTATGCAGGACTTGTAGCCGGGATTCCATTTTATAAAGCGACAATGGATAAGACAAAATTCCCTTCTGAAACCTATTTTAGAAAAATTTCTGAAGAGCAGTTCTCTAAAAAACTGGGAGACAGTCTTTTTATAAGGAATGATTTTCATGACACGATAATGAAAATGATTGTTAAAAGTAAATTATCATTAAAAAAAGAATACAAATACAGTGATCTAACTTTCATGATTCTTAAAGATTATTTAGAAAGTACAACGGGTAAGAAATTAGATGATTTAATTCAAGAGAATTTCTATCAATCGCTCGGGATGAATAATTCGACTTTTAATCCATTGAATAAGTTTGATAAAAACAGAATTCCTCCAACAGAAATGGACACTTATTTTCGCCATCAAATGTTACAGGGTTATGTTAATGATTTATCGGCTGCATTAGAAGGTGGTGTTTCAGGACATGCCGGTGTTTTTTCTAATGCGATGGATGTGGCCAAAATAATGGAACTCTATTTGCAAAAAGGAAATTACGGGAATCACCAGTATTTTTCCGAAAAAACATTCAATGATTTCAATACCTGTTATTTTTGTGCTGCAGGGAATAGGAGAGGCATTGGTTTTGATAAACCTCAATTGGGCGCAGCAGGGCCTACATGCGGTTGTGCTTCCATGACAAGTTTTGGACATACCGGATATACAGGTACTATGGCCTGGGCTGATCCTGAAACACAAATTGTTTATGTGTTTTTGTCCAATAGAACTTTTCCGGTTGCAGCAGAAAATAGATTGTCTAAAGAAAATATTCGGGAAGATATCCAAGAAGTAATTTATGAGTCTGTTTTTAAATAATGATTATAGTTATATTTGCATTTAGATGAGAATAGTCAACTTCATATTATCAATTTACTTTATTATACTTTCTTGTATGCCTTGCGTAGACATAGTGTATAATTACGATTCTAATAGTGGAATAACAATTGTTCAACAAGAACAAAAGCAGGAAAATCATCAAGAAATTTGTTCGCCTTTTTGTATTTGTTCTTGTTGTGGCCAACAAATTGTATTTCAAGCCAGCAATTATTTTGCAATCCCAACACAGCCTGTTTCTTCTGTAGGAAAAGAAACAATTTTATATATTCAAAAGTTTGTTTCTAACTTCAACGGAACGATTTGGCAACCGCCAAAAGTAAGTAATGTAGTATAATTTTTTCTATGAAATCATTCCATTTATGAATTGATTTCATACTCTATTATTTCATTCACTTAATAAAATTACAAATGCAAAAAATAATAATGCTACTGCTGTTAGTAGCTAATTTTGGTGTAATCTATAGCCAAGAAACTCCAAAAGATAGTATAAAACAAAAAGAAGAGGAACTCGATGAAGTACTAATCCAATCGACAAGAACCAGTCGAACCATCGTAAATACGCCCACAAGAATAGAAACAATTGATGCCGAAGAGTTAGACGAAAAAGCCAATATGAGACCAGCCAATGTGAGTATGGTTTTGCATGAAAGTACTGGCTTACAAGTACAGCAAACATCGGCTACAAGCGGTAATGCGAGTATTCGGGTACAAGGTTTAGACGGACGCTATACGCAATTGCTCAAAGACGGGTATCCAAATTTTGGCAATTTTGCCAGTGGATTGAGTATTTTAGAAATTCCACCGTTGGATCTAAAACAAGTAGAAGTCATAAAAGGACCTGCATCAACTCTCTATGGTGGTGGAGCAATTGCCGGTGCCATTAATTTTATTTCAAAAACCCCAAAAGAAAAAGCAGAATATAATTTTATTTTGAACCAATCTAATATTGGCCAAACCAATGTGGGAATCTATGCATCGCAACGAAGAGGAAAGTTTGGTTATGCAATCTTAAGTTTGGTAAATTTTCAAAAGGGCTATGATGTGGATCATGATGATTTTTCGGAAGTTCCGAAATCCAATAATTTCACAATCAATCCTCGCTTTTTTTATTATCCAAACCAAAGCACCAGTTTGATGATTGGCAATAGTTTGACCAAGGGAAACATGAAAGGAGGCGATATACAAGCAATAAATGGTAATCCAGACGCTAGTCATGCCTATTTTGAGCAAAATGAAACGATAAGAAATACGACTACTCTTGAATTTGATAAGAAATTTGAAAATAAAAATAGTTTTAAGTTCAAACAAAGTTTAAGTTTTTTTGACAGAAAAATTAATATTCCCAATTATCAATTTTCAGGTTCTAACACGAATGCATTTTCCGATGCTTCGTATCTTTGGAACAAAGAGAAACATACTGTTATTGGTGGTATGAATTTATTGTACGACAATTTCAAGCAAAAAAACAGTTCAGTTTTAGATGCTAAATCATTTACCACTGGTATTTATCTTCAAGACACTTGGGATTTTAGCGAAAAAATAAAATTAGAAAATGGGTTACGGATTGACAATGTAAATTATTCCAATACAAATTTTTCAAAAAACCAAACGTTTTTTCTGCCGAAAATAGCAGCACTATTCAAAATTGATGCTAAATGGTCTTCTAGAATTGGTGGTGGATTTGGGTATAAAATTCCAACTATTTTTACCGAAAAAACGGAAGAAAACCAATACCAAAATGTTTTAGCTTTGAATAATGTAAAAGCCGAGCGAAGCATAGGGGGAACCGTAGATGTTAATTACAAAAGTTCGATTGCTGAAGATTTGTTATTTAGCATTAACCAAATGTTTTTTGGTACCCAGATTAATAAACCTATGATTTTAGAAAAGGAGGGGGGTAATTTATTTTTTATTAATGCATCTCAGCCTATTGTCAGTAAAGGATTTGAAACTAATGTAAAATTTATTTTTAAAGAAGATTTCAAACTTTTTGTTGGTTATACTTTTACGGATGCTAAAGCAAAATATTTAACTGTAAATCAATTTTTACCTTTGTTACCAAAAAATAAATTGAACCTGGCTTTAATTTATGAGAAGGAAAACAATTTTAAATTTGGGTTAGAAGGCTATTTTACGGATAAACAATTTCTTTCTAATAGCACTCAAACCCCTAGTTTTTGGGAATTTGGTTTTATGGCTGAAAAAACGCTTTGGAAACATTTTTCATTCTTCGTCAATTTTGAAAACTTTACTGATGTGAAACAAAGTAACTATAAAAGAGTAGTAAACGAACCACATAATAATCCTACTTTTGATGAAATCTGGACTCATACAGAAGGATTTGTATTTAATGGCGGAGTGAAAATGAAATTATAAAAAAATAAAAAAAAATCATAAAATGCGAAAAATATACTGCTTGTTATTGTTTTTTTTATGGGTAACTTTTGGGAATGCCCAAAATACAGATATAAATATTCTGCGAGATATTAATGGAAACAGAAATAAGAATTTAGATCCCACTTTTAAGTTAGTTACTAATACTGCCGTTCCGTTTAGTGTTGCAACTCCTATTCTTATGTATTCCATAGGATTGATAAAGAAAGACAGCACAATTAAAAAGCAGGCAATTTTTATTGGGGAAACTTTTTTGGTTTCAGCATTTATTACGACCGCTTTAAAACAAACCGTAAAAAGAGCCAGACCATTTGATACGTATTCAGATATTGAGAAAGAGACTTCTGCGCCAGGGTATTCATTTCCTTCGGGGCATACTTCTTTAGCTTTTGCAACCGCAACGTCATTAAGTATGGCTTATCCTAAATGGTATGTTATTGCACCGTCTTTTCTGTGGGCAGGTGCTGTAGGATATTCTCGAATGCATTTAGGGGTTCATTATCCCAGTGACGTTTTGGCGGGAGCAATTATAGGAAGTGGTTCGGCTTATCTAACGTATAAGGCTAATAAATGGCTTAACAAGAAAAGGTCTAAAAAAGATAGGTAATTGCGATTAGTAATGAAATGATCATTTGAAAGCGATACAAAATGAAAAGATTTAATTACATAACAAAAACAGTCTGGATAGTATCATTGGTAAGTTTGTTTACTGATACAGCAAGTGAAATGCTTTATCCTATAATGCCTATTTACCTTAAAACGATTGGTTTTTCAATTGTTTTAATTGGTGTTTTAGAGGGATTTGCTGAAGCTTTGGCTGGATTGAGCAAAGGATATTTTGGAAAGTTATCTGATAATTCCGGAAAACGAGTTCCCTTTGTACAACTGGGTTATAGTTTAAGTGCCGTTTCAAAACCCATGATGGCAGTGTTTATTTTCCCAATTTGGATATTTTTTGCGAGAGCCATTGATCGTTTCGGAAAAGGAATTCGTACCGGGGCAAGGGATGCTATTTTATCAGATGAAGCTACAGCTGAATCCAAGGGGAAAATTTTTGGATTTCACAGAGCTATGGATACTTTGGGAGCTGTTTTAGGACCAGTTATCGCATTAATTTATCTGTATTTTTATCCTCAAAACTACCAAACGCTTTTTTATATCGCTTTTATTCCAGGTTTGTTTGCTGTATTTGCCTGCTTTTTAATCAAAGACAAAGCTAAAATCCATCCAATCGAAAAAAAGCCTACTTTCTTTTTCTCCTTTCTTAATTATTGGAAAACGAGTCCGGAACAATATCGAAAAGTAGTAGTCGGATTATTAACCTTTACATTATTTAATAGTTCTGATATTTTTTTGTTATTAAAAGCGAAACAAGCAGGCCTTAATGATACAAACGTAATTGGAGTTTATATTTTTTATAATTTAGTATATGCGCTTTCTGCATTTCCAGTAGGTATTTTAGCAGATAAAATAGGTTTAAAAAAGATGTTTATATTTGGATTGTCTTTATTTGCGATTGTCTATTTTGGAATGGCTTTCAGTAAAGGTATTTATGCAATTGCGGTGCTCTTTTTTATTTATGGAGTTTATGCAGCCGCAACCGAAGGGATTTCAAAAGCTTGGATTAGTAATATTTCAGATAAAAAAGATACCGCCACAGCAATTGGTACCTATTCCGGATTTCAAAGTCTATGTTCTTTAATAGCAAGTTCTTTGGCAGGATTGATTTGGTATCAATTTGGAGCCAATATAACATTTATTATTTCAGCTTCAGTTACACTTTTGGTTATTATTTACTTCTCTTTTTTTATAAAAGATAAAATTATTAAAAATGGCACACCAACATAAACAGGATGCTGACGACAAAGAATCGTGTTGCGCTCCAGAAGATAAAAGAGGGATTAAAACGAGCGAAGATACGGGATGTTGTTCTTCTCATAATGAGCCGGAAAGTCATTCTGTACATGATCACGACGATGACCACGAGCACTCCAATGGAAGTGATAGTGTTTTTAAAATGTTTTTGCCTTCCATACTAAGTTTACTATTACTATTAACAGCAATTACATTTGATAATTATTATCCTCAAACTTGGTTTGTGGGTTGGGTTAGGATTGCGTGGTTTTGTGTTGCTTATATTCCGGTAGGTTTGCCCGTGCTAAAAGAAGCTTTTGAAAGTATCCGCAAAGGCGCTATTTTTTCAGAATTTTTTCTAATGTGTATTGCCACACTTGGTGCATTTGGAATTGGCCAATATGCGGAAGGTGTTGCCGTAATGTTGTTTTATTCTATTGGTGAATTATTCCAAATGTTAGCTGTAAAAAGAGCTAAATCAAGCATCAAGGCATTATTAGACCAAAGACCGGATTCAGCAAATGTTATTGAAGGACTCGAAACTATTTCTAAAAAAGCTTCGGACATTACTATTGGTGAAATTATTCAATTAAAACAGGGAGAAAAACTAGCTTTGGATGGAAAATTACTTTCAAATCATGCCTCTTTCAACACAGCAGCATTAACGGGGGAAAGCAAACCGGATATCAAATCAAAAGGGGAAATGGTTCTTGCCGGAATGATTAATCTTAATACTGTCGCACAAGTCGAAGTTACGGCTATTTTTACCGATAGTAAATTATCCAGAATTCTTGAAATGGTTCAGGAAGCCACTGCTAAAAAAGCTACAACCGAACTATTTATTAGAAAATTTGCTAAAATTTACACCCCAATAGTTGTTTTTCTGGCCATCGGAATCTGTTTGCTTCCTATTTTATTTGTGGAAAATTATGTATTCAAAGATTGGTTGTACAGAGCATTAATTTTCTTGGTAATTTCATGTCCTTGTGCATTAGTAATTTCTATTCCATTGGGTTATTTTGGTGGAATTGGGGCAGCCAGTAAAAACGGAATTTTAATTAAAGGGTCTACTTTTTTAGATGTTTTAGCAGCTATTCAAGTTGTGGTTATGGATAAAACAGGAACACTGACTAAAGGTATTTTTAAAGTCCAAAAAGTGGTAGCCGTTGGAATTTCGGAAGCTGATTTGGTAAAATATACTGTCGCAATAATAACTAAATCGACACATCCTGTTAGTTCAGCTATAATTGAATATGGTAAGGATATTGTAAACGACACTACTGTTACTGAAGTAGAAGAAATTGCAGGTCATGGGATTAAAGGACTTATTGATGGAAAAAAGATCTTAGTAGGAAGTGCTAAATTGATGAAAAAATTCAACATCAGTTATGATACTGAAATTGATATGATACCATTTACAATTATTGTAGTTGCCTTCAATCAAAAATATGTTGGCTATTTTACTATTGCTGACGAAATTAAAGAAGATGCAAAAGAAGCCATTCAAAGTTTACACAAATTAAAAATCAAAACTATTATGCTTTCTGGCGATAATCAGGCTATAGTTTCGCTAGTTGCAAAAGAATTGAATATTGATCACGCTTTTGGAGGTTTATTGCCTGAGAATAAAGTTCAAAAAGTATCAAAACTCAAAGAACAGCATTTAAAAATAGCATTTGTTGGCGATGGCGTAAATGATGCACCAGTAATCGCTTTGGCAGATGTTGGAATTGCAATGGGCGGTTTAGGAAGTGATGCAGCAATAGAAACTGCAGATGTAGTTATTCAAAATGACCAGCCTACTAAAATTTTTACAGCAATTCACATTGGAAAAAAAACAAAACAAATCGTATGGCAAAATATCAGTTTAGCTTTTTCTGTAAAACTCATCATTCTGATAATGGGTGCTGGAGGATTAGCCACAATGTGGGAAGCCGTTTTTGCAGATGTTGGTGTGGCTTTATTAGCAATTTTAAATGCAGTAAGAATTCAAAGAATGAAATTTTAAAGCAAAAACTATTTAACTTAAATTTCCATAAAAGCCATTCCTATTTTTATTAATTTCGTTCCATTAAAATACATACATGAAAATTGCAATAGTTTGTTATCCTACCTTTGGAGGAAGTGGTGTTGTCGCTACAGAATTAGGTCTTGAATTGGCACGACGTGGTCACGAAATACATTTTATAACCTACAGTCAACCTGTGCGTTTGGCTCTTTTGAGTCCAAATGTGCATTACCACGAAGTTAATGTCCCGGAATATCCATTGTTTCATTATCAACCTTATGAATTGGCTTTGTCGAGCAAATTGGTCGATATGGTGAAGCTCTATAAAATTGAACTTCTACATGTGCATTATGCCATTCCTCATGCTTATGCAGGTTATATGGCCAAACAAATGCTTAAGGATGAAGGAATTAATATCCCAATGGTGACTACGCTCCACGGAACAGATATTACTTTAGTTGGAAATCATCCCTTTTATAAACCTGCAGTAACTTTTAGTATTAATAAATCTGATTTTGTTACTTCGGTTTCCCAAAGTTTAAAAGACGATACCCTTAAATTATTTAATATAAAAAATGAAATCGAGGTTATTCCAAACTTTATCGAATTAGATAAAAATGTAAATGATCCCAGAATTGCTTGTCATCGTTCTGTTATGGCAAAAGGCAATGAGCGGATAATAACTCATATTAGTAATTTTAGAAAAGTAAAACGAATTCCTGATGTCATTAAAATATTTTATAATATTCAAAAGGAAATTCCAGCTAAATTGATGATGGTAGGTGATGGTCCGGAAAAAGAAAAAGCGGAATATCTATGTCAGGAATTAGGAATTCAGGATAAAGTTATCTTTTTTGGGAATAGCAATGAAATCGATAAAATATTAAGTTATACAGATTTATTCTTGCTGCCATCTCAAACCGAAAGTTTTGGTCTTGCCGCTCTTGAAGCAATGGCTTGGGGAGTTCCTGTAATTTCTAGTAATTCAGGAGGTTTGTCAGAAGTTAATTTTGATGGTATTTCTGGTTATTTGAGTGATGTTGGTAAAACTGATGAAATGGCTGTGAATGCCCTGAAAATTTTGAAAGATGATACTACTCTGAATAAATTTAAAGAGAATGCTCTTTCGATTGCTAAAAAGTTTGATATTAAAAACATCTTGCCATTATATGAAAACTTATATAAAAAAGCAATAAATAAATATTTATAAGGTTACTTTTCAAATGGCTTAATCAATAATATTAAAAAATAAAAGGATGAAAAAAATTGCTACCTTATTTATGGCCATATTATTAGTTTCTTGTGGTGCTTCTTCCACAAAAATATCAGATAAAAAGCCTTTATTTGAAGTCTTGACGCAACAAAGTGACGGTGGAGCAAGTATTCGTTTTTTTGAAATTCTTTCGGAGCCAAATGAAATTAAAATGTTGCAGAATGATGAAAATCTAAAAAATAAAATTAGCCCGAATGATATTCAGAATTCTAATTTTATTGTTTTGAATATGGGAGAAAAAACATCAGGAGGATACAAAATAGGAATTGATACTGTTGTAGAAACAGATAAAAACATCATAATTACTGTAAAGGAAACAATACCTAAACCAGGCGGCATGATAACTCAAGCTTTTACAAATCCTTTTTGTGTTGTTAAGATAAATTCTAAAAAAGAAATCATTATTAAATAAAAAATGCCACTAAATAGTGGCATTTTTAAATATATTTATTTGCTTAATTATTTAGAATTGGTATCTAAGACCTAAAGCTATATCTGAACCGTAATTATTTTCATAATACCCATTTCCACCAAACTCAGGTCTGAAATCTAATGAAATTAACAACGGAATATCAAAGTTATATTCAAGACCTATATCCCCAGCCGCAAATGCGAACGTATCATTATAAGAAGTATTGTTATTATTATAGCTGTAACTACCTAATCCTCCACCAACACCTGCATACCAGTTGAAACCTCCATCAATGTTCCATACCCATTGGTACAAAGCTGCTAGTTTCACTGCATTATCATCATAACCATTGTTGTTATAATTATTTCTATTTCTCCATCCTAAATCAAGTTCAAGTCTATTGTTGCTTCCTAATGCTCTTTGGTATGAAACTTCTCCTCCAAAACCATTATTACCTCCTAAACGTAAACCTAAAGCGTTTTTTGAAATGTCTTGTGCCTGTGTGGTAAATGCTAATCCCATTAACATAATAGCCGATAAAATAATTTTTTTCATAAGTTTAGTATTTGTTATTGCAATATTACAGTCTTAAAGGGATTATAAATTTATAGAATTTTTATGAAAAGTTATAAAATTCACACTTTTTTAGATTGTACTATTTTAATGATGATAATTAAATTTTAAATATTTGTTTTGGAAAATAGGTCACTATTTGGTTACTTAGAAAAAGGAACTCAATTTAAAGATGTCTACAATAAATATTTTTTAATCTGAATTCAAAGCCAATAAATAGGGTTTATTTTATTAAAGTTTATCCTGAAATCTCTGGATAAACTTTTAAACTTTAAACTAAAATAGTACTTTTGTTCAAAACTTAATATAATGGCAGGAAATAGCTACGGAACACTATTTAGAATAACAACTTTTGGAGAATCACACGGAGAAGCTTTGGGCGGAATAATCGATGGTTGTCCTTCAGGAATAGCAATAGATCTAGAAGCAATTCAATTTGAAATGTCAAGAAGAAAGCCAGGTCAATCGGCTATTGTTACCCAAAGAAAAGAATCGGATGATGTACAATTTCTATCTGGAATTTTTGAAGGTAAAACTACAGGAACACCTATCGGTTTCATAATTCCCAATACCAATCAAAAATCAGATGATTACTCTCATATAAAAGATAATTACAGACCAAGTCATGCGGATTATGTATATGAAAAAAAATACGGAGTACGTGATTATCGCGGTGGTGGACGTAGTTCTGCTCGCGAAACCGCAAGTAGAGTAGTAGCGGGAGCAATTGCAAAACAAATGTTACCCGAAATTAAAATCAATGCTTACGTTTCTTCTGTTGGTCCAATATTTTTAGAAAAACCATACCAGGAATTAGATTTTTCAAAAACCGAAAGCAATCCTGTTCGTTGTCCTGATGAAGCATCAGCAATAGTCATGGAGGAATACATTCGTGATATTCGTAAACAAGGGGATACCGTAGGTGGAACTGTAAGTTGTGTGATCCAAAATGTACCTATTGGTTTAGGCGAGCCTGTTTTTGATAAACTTCATGCAGAACTTGGTAAAGCAATGCTTTCTATAAATGCCGTAAAAGGTTTTGAATTTGGAAGCGGTTTTGAAGGTGTTAAAATGAAAGGAAGTGAACACAATGATTTATACAATCCTGATGGAACAACCAAAACTAATCTTTCAGGCGGAATTCAAGGCGGAATAAGCAACGGGATGGATATTTATTTTCGTGTGGCTTTCAAGCCTGTGGCAACCATTATGCAAAAACAAGAATCATTGGACAATAAAGGAAATATTACTGAAATGACTGGAAAAGGACGTCATGATCCTTGCGTAGTTCCTCGTGCAGTTCCTATTGTAGAAGCTATGGCAGCAATCGTGCTAGCTGATTTTTATTTGATTAATAAAACCTATTTAAAATAGAATTGCATACTTAGTATTTTGACGAGCTAAATACTGAGCCATAACCTTTATATCAATTTGCTAATTTAATGAATACAACTTCAACCAAGAAACCATCTTTTTTTACAGGCTTAACCGGCCAAATACTTATAGCAATGCTTTTAGGAGCCCTTTTAGGAATTGTTATACATAATTCAATCGCTGGAGAAGCAGCCCTATCATTTAGTAATAAAATAAAAATGTTGGCTACAGTTTTTATTAGATTAGTTCAAATGATAATTTCACCATTAGTATTTACAACTCTTGTAGTAGGAATTGCGAAATTAGGGGATATCAAAGCGGTAGGAAGAATTGGAGGTAAAGCATTAGGTTGGTTTTTTACAGCGTCTTTTATATCCTTATTATTAGGGATGTTTTTTGTAAACTTGCTGGAGCCCGGAGTTGGACTTAATTTGTCAAATGTTGATTTGAGTTCCGTTTCAGAAGTAACAGCAAAAACTCAAAACATATCTTTTGAAAACTTTATAGAGCATATTGTCCCTAAAAGTATTTTTGAGGCAATGGCAACAAATGAGATTTTACAAATCGTTATTTTTTCCATTTTTTTCGGATTAGCAGCAGCATCTTTAGGAGATTATGTAAAACCAGTTATAAATGCATTAGACAAAACATCTCATATTGTTTTAAAAATGGTAAACTATGTAATGAAGTTTGCTCCAATAGGTGTTTTTGGTGCTATTGCAGGGGTATTCGCAGTAAGAGATTTTCAGGAATTAGCAATTACCTATTTCAAATTTTTTGGTTCTTTCTTAATAGGAATTTCGTCAATTTGGATTGTACTAATACTAATAGGATATATTTTTCTTAAAAGTAGAATGACAATTTTACTCAAAAGAATTGTCGGTCCTTTAATCATTGCCTTTGGTACAACAAGTAGCGAAGCTGTTTTTCCTAAACTCACGGAAGAATTAGAGCGTTTTGGAGTAAAAGATAGAATTGTTTCTTTCATGTTGCCATTGGGATATTCCTTCAATTTAGATGGGAGTATGATGTACATGACATTTGCGAGTATTTTTATAGCACAGGCTTATGGAGTTCATTTAGATTTAGGAACACAAATGACAATGCTTTTAGTATTGATGCTTACAAGCAAAGGAATTGCAGGTGTACCAAGAGCTAGTTTAGTTGTAGTGGCGGCAACTTGTGGAATGTTTAAAATTCCTATTGAAGGAATTGCTTTAATTTTACCAATAGATCATTTTTGTGACATGTTTCGTAGTGCAACTAATGTTTTAGGAAATGCACTAGCTACATCAGTAGTTGGGCAATGGGAAGGTGAAAATGAAAATGAAATTGCACCAGTAGAATAACTAAATTAGATTTTTATAAAACCAATAAACCTATTTGATTTTTCAGGTAGGTTTATTGGTTTAAAATTATTTACTCAAGTTCAAATGGACTATAACTTTCATTATTTTAATATTATTTTTTTGAAACTATAATTTTTATAGTAATTTGGTTTTTATGACATTATAAACAAAAACAGTACTTTTCTTATTAATATTTTTGTATATTTGAATACAAGAATCTTAACATATGTATCAAATAAGAATCGTTTTATTACTATTAATATTAAATTTTTTTAATATTAAATGTTATTCTTTAGCTCCACCTCCTTCAAAAAAAGAAATTGCAAAATTAGCAAAACTAGCTTCTAAGCACCTGCGTAATTCTAATTTTGAAAAATCATTGATAATTTCAAGACGCGCTTTGTATCAAGCTATAAATACTAAAGATGATAATCTAGTTGCCATTTCCTATAATACAATTGGGGCAAATTATGAAAAATTATCAGAATATAGTAAAGCCATCTTTTTTTATAAAAAAGCGTTGGCTTATGCTAATAAAACTACGAACGACACTACAAAAGCATGGATTAATAATAATTTAGGAAATATATATAGTTTTGAAAAAAAGCAATACAAACAAGGAATTAATTATTATAAAAATTCATTAGAACATAGCAATAAAATTTCGGATTCAAGTGAGATTGTTTTAACAAAATTGAACATCACATGGGTTTATTTTGATATTGGCCTTTTTGATCAAGGATCACCCTATTTACAATTTATTAATAAATACCATAAAAAGTATGGAGATGAGACAACGATTGTTGTCCTAAATATGCTCAACGGAATGTACTATGGTTTTAAAAGAGATCATGAAAAAGCTACGGCATCATTTTTAAATGCTATAAAATTAGGAAATAAAGGAATTGAGAAATCAGATTTGTCATTCGCTCATCAGGAATATTCTAAGTATTTATTAAATAACGGTGATTACAAAAAAGCATACGAAAATTTATCAATTTATAATAAAATTACAGAGGAACTCAATAATAAAGAGACACTTAGAAAGGCTAATACGGCCGGTATCAATCTCGAATTAGACGAATATAAAAGAGATATCGATAAGATTGAAACTGAGAAAGATTTACAATATCAAAGTTTAAAGAAATCTAGGATTATCGTCATATTGTTCATTGTTGTATTGTGTTTTTTATTAATGCTGGTTTATACTTTGTTTAAAAATAATAATTTTAAGAAAAAAACAAATAAAGAACTCTCTCTTGCCAATAGCAAATTGGTTATAGCCAAAGAAAAAGCAGAAGAAGCATCCATACTTAAATCACAATTTGTTTCTACTATAACGCATGAATTGAGAACACCTTTATATGGAGTGGTTGGAATTACTAATATGTTATTAGATGAACATAAAGAATTAGCAAACAGCCCACACCTGAGTTCACTTAAGTTTTCAGCAAGATATTTATTGTCACTTGTAAATGATGTTCTTCAAATTAATAAAATTGAAGAAAATAGAATTGTTCTTGAAAATATGACATTCAATATTTCAGATGAGATAAACATGATTAAAAATTCATTGTCATTCATTGCAAAGAACAATAATAATTTTATAATTGTCAATATTGATTCGGCAATTCCAGAATATTTGATCGGAGATAAGCTCAGACTTTCTCAAATAGTGATAAATTTAGTGAGTAACGCGCTAAAATTTACCAAAAACGGAGAGGTATTTATTGATTTAAATTTAGTGAAAGTAACCAATAAGTCCCATTTTATAGAGTTTAAGATAAAGGATACTGGGATAGGAATTGCAGTTGAAGATCAGGATAAGGTTTTTGAAAAATTTGTGCAAGTTGGAAGAAAAGAAGTAGATTATCAAGGTACAGGTTTAGGATTATCTATCGTGAAGCGTCTACTAGGTTTATTTGGAAGTGATATTACACTTGAAAGTACCATTGGTGTTGGAACTGTATTTACATTTACAATTGCTTTTGAATTTGATCCGGAGAAAACCAATGAAATAATTTATAATATTCCAGTTGATTTATCTTCGAATAAACAATTGAACGTTTTAGTAGTCGAAGACAATAAAATTAACCAAATTGTTACTGAAAAAATTCTCAAAAAAAATAATTATACTTGTACTCTGGTAGATGATGGCTATAAGGCTATTAAAATTCTTGAAGAGGAGAATTTTGATGTTATTTTAATGGACATCAATATGCCTTTAATAAATGGTTTTGAAACTTCAAGAAGAATCCGGTCTAAAGGGATTGAAACTCCTATTATTGCATTAACAGCATTTGATAAAGAAGAAATTACTGAAGAAGCTATTTCAGCTGGAATAGATGATATTATTGTAAAACCTTTTGATTCGGCTAAGTTGTTTAAAATTATCAATATTTTGATTACAAAAAATAAAAAAAATGATTTAACAATGGTTTTTTAGTTTTGATTTAAAAGATAATTTTAACAAAATTTCATTGTAAAATTGTAGTATATGAATAAAAAATGGAGTCTTAAAAGCTCCATTTTTTTATATCTTCATGTTTTCTAAATAAAAAGCACTTCGTTTTCTTTAGAATACATTTGCAGCAATAATAGATGTGGCGTTTTTTTATTTCCAGAAGTATCAAGAGTGATTTTTATTTCAAGTTTTGGATGAGTTAGTTCGTACTCTTTGTTTTGAACGGTTCTATAATCTATTAAAGATTGATTTTTTTTGAAAAAATGTTTTGACGTCTTCATAATATCACTTTTTGATGTTATTTTTAATTGTCTTGTAATGAATTTGGATTGGTGGAGAAACTAGTGCGTCAAAATTAAAATCGTTAAGCCAATGCTTAAAATGGCTTAACGATTTTAATCTATTATTTAATATGGATATACTAAAAATAAATTTTATTTAATAGCAATAGTTTTATGTTCTTTTCTCTTAGCACCTTCTTTCTTAGCAATAACAATATGAAGAATTCGATCTTTGTAACTTGCTTCTATTTTACTTTCATCTATATATTCTGGTAGATTGAAAGATCTGAAAAAGGATTGATAACTAAATTCTTTTCGAATATAATTATCTTTTTTTCTTGTTTCTTTTTTCTCTTCTTCTTTTTCTGAAGAAATCATCAGCATGTTGTTGTCAATTTCAACTTTAAAATCTTCTTTTTTTAAACCTGGAGCAGCTAAATCAACTTCTAATTTATCTTCTGTTTCTTTTAAGTTTACAGAAGGTAAATTACTGCCAATTTTTGTGAAATTTTTATCCGCCCAATCAAAAATATCTCTGGATACAAAATCATCAAAAAACGTATTCACTGACGGAAATGGGCCAGTATTAATTGAAGGGAAAGCATTGTTTCTTTTAACTAAATTTTCCATAATGTTTAATTTAAATGTTTAAATAAGTTAAATCAAATTTAATAAAATTATTTACTTTAAAAGTATAACTTAGGTATAAAACGTTTAAAATAAGCTCATTAACGATAAAATGCCTTTTTAACTAAAGTTACAAAGGCATTTCTTATATATTATGAGTTAATTCAAAAAAAACAACTAATACCAGCGTTTCTTATTTTGTTTTGAAACTTCTGATTTTCTTGATTTATGTGCTCCAGCGCTACGATTTGAATTTTTTTGTGCAGCGCCAGGTGCTGTTTCCGGACTTCCTGAATGCCAAGGATAAGGATGGTCATTTATGGTTTTTACATCCACTTTTATTAGTTTTTGGATGTCTTTCCAATACCCATGTTCGTCTTTACTACAAAAAGAAATAGCAATTCCTCCATTTCCTGCACGACCCGTTCTACCAATTCTATGCACATACGTTTCAGGAATGTTAGGTAAATCAAAATTGATTACAAATGGCAATTGATCAATATCAATTCCTCTGGCTGCAATATCTGTAGCGACTAAAACGCCTACTTCTTTATTTTTGAAAGCATCCAAAACTCGTTGTCTTGCATTTTGAGATTTATCTCCATGTATGGCTTCAGCTGCTATATTGTTTTTACGTAATGCCTTTACAACATTATCCGCACCATGTTTTGTTCTGGAAAAAACCAACACATCGGATAAATTTTCATTTTTGATTAAATGATAAAGTAGATTTCTTTTTTCTGTTTTTTCAACAAAATAAACGTGTTGTTCTACATTTTCGGCAGTTGATGATACTGGTGAAACTGTAACTGTTGCTGGATCTGTAAGAAAAATTTCGGCCAATTCTCTAATTGCAATTGGCATTGTAGCAGAGAAAAATAATGTTTGTCTATTTTTTGGCGTAAGCTTTACAATTTTCTTCACATCATTTACAAATCCCATGTCAAGCATTTGATCTGCTTCATCAAGAACCAAAGTATGTAAGTGATCTAAATCAATAAAACCTTGTTTGTGTAAATCAAGTAACCTACCTGGCGTTGCTACCAAAATATCGACACCATTTCGTAAGGTATCCACCTGAGGATTTTGTGAAACTCCACCAAAAATGGTCAGTTGAGTCAAGTTGGTATACTTACCATACGTATCAAAGCTTTGTCCAATTTGGACGGCTAATTCGCGGGTTGGAGTAACTACTAAAGCACGAATTTGTTTGGCTTTCTTTGATGAACCTACTATTCGGTGTAATTGGTGTATGATTGGAATTGCAAATGCGGCGGTTTTTCCTGTTCCTGTTTGTGCGCATCCTATTAAATCTCTACCGGCTAATACTAGCGGAATGGATTGTTCTTGAATAGGAGTTGCGCTGATATAGCCTTGTTCAAATACGGCTTTTTGTATACTTTTTGAAAGCGATAAATCTTCGAATAACATGTTTTTTGGTTTAAATATCTTGTATTAAGTATATAGATAAGGAAGCAAAGATAGTGTTATTTATCGATTAGGTTAAATCGGTTATTCGTTTAACCAATTTACTGGTTTGCTTTTATAAAATCGGTTATAAGATAGCCTATGAGTTTCCCTATTAAATGATTGTTTTTATCTTCTCCTAAATCAGGTGCACCTTCACAAATATGCAAATAGGTAGCATTTTTATTTTTCGCAAAAAATGAAATAAATTGGCGAAGTTGTTCTACAGAGAAGCCACTCAATGTCATTGCACTGCATGCAATATTGGGGATTGCATCAAGATCGATCTCAATTCCGTAAAAGTCGTCATTTATAAACTCTAAGGCTTGGATCATTTCTTGATTAAAATCTTTTTCTTTTCGGATGTTTACACTATCATAAGTATTATAACGCACTCGGTCTTCAATTTTTTTTATGATGTCCAATACGCTTTTGGATGTATAATTTTCGTGCAAGCCAAAAATAAAATATTTTTTTAAAAAACCTTCTTCGAAAGCGTATGAAAAACCGTTACCGCTGTGACGTCCTTCTAAGATTCTAAAATCAGAATGGGCATCAAAATTTATCGCATTTACCGGTTTTCCTTTAGCAAGAGCCGCACCTTTTATATTTCCATAAGCATTATTGTGTCCGCCGCCGATGATTATAGGCGTTTTTCCCAACTTTACAATATTAAAGATTATATGAGAGACATCCTTATCAATTTTTTCTACGAGTTGACTTAATTTAGAGCGATCGTCAATATCATTAAAATCTAAATGTTCCACTTCTTTCATTTCCTCCAGGACATTTAATTGACCTAAAATTACCAGTTGACTTCCTTTGCAAAAACGATTGTGCTGGATATTAGCAATGCTTTTAATAGCACTATCCCAGGCAGATGCCGCACCAGGTCTTCCAAAATTAGCTCTTATGCCTATATCTTCCGGTATTCCTAATAATACATATTTAGCATCGCAAGTTTTTAGAAACGCAATAGGATCAGCCTCTTTTGGAACAGTTATCATTTTCTCTCCAAATTTTATTTCACCACTTCTATGGTCTGTAATTTTTGCAAGATCATTGATTGTAAACGGGATAATTTTTTCCATTAAAAAAAATATTTTTTTTCAAAAATAATATATTTGTGTTAACATACGTTATTACCTAGTTATATATTGTTAAATTTGTTTAAATAAAAAATTAAAATTAAAATATGGAAAATCAAAAAAGCAGTTCAAGTCTTAAAGCGGTTATAGCGGTTTTAGCAGTTCTATTAGTGGGAAGTTTAGTGTATATTTTTAAAATGACTTCTGATGTTGATGTAGTTAAAACGGAATTAAAATCTACATTGACCGAAAAAGAATCCGTAATGAAAGATTTACAAGAATTGAAATCTACTTATGATGCTGCGATTGCGGAAAATACATCAATGTCTGATGAGTTAATTCAAGAAAGAGATAAAGTGGTAAACTTAATGTCTGATTTAAGTAAATCTAAAGGCGATGTCGCTTCTATGTCAAAATATAGAACACAGTTCCTTTCTTTGCAAGGGAATATGAAAGTTTTAATGGCCGAGAATGAAGGTTTAAAAAAACAAAATACAACTTTAACTACGCAACGTGATAGTACCGTTGTGGTATTAGGAGAAACTAAAAAGAATGTTGAAGCGTTAACAGGACAAAATGAAGAACTAGCAAAAGTTGTTGAAAAAGGTTCAAAATTAACTGTTTTAAACACAAGAGGTTCAGCTTTCAAATTAAGAAGTTCTGGAAAACAAATAGAAACGGATAAAGCAAGTAGAGCAGATGCTCTTAGAGTTAGTTTTACAATTGCTGAAAATCAAATTGCACAATCAGGAGATAAAACGTATTACGTTCAAGTAATTGACAGTAAAAACAACGTAGTAGGAGACAAAAAAACAGAAACTTTTGGAGATAATAGTTTAACATATAGTTTTGCAACTAATGTTAAATATGAAAATAAAACTGTTAATGTTTCTCAGGATCTAAAAAGTAAAAATTTCGAAAAAGGAAATTATTTTGTAAATGTTTTTGATAAAGGAGAACTAGTTTCTAAAACAAGTTTTACTTTGAAATAATATTTAAAGCATCAAATAAAAAAAGAGGAGCATTGTTCCTCTTTTTTTATTCAAAAACTTTACCTTCTATTAATACAGTATCAATAAGATTACTACCAAAAGCATAAGGTAATTGATAGTAGGAGGGAATAGATTTTGTGATAATGAGGTTTGCTTTTTTGCCAATAGTTATACTTCCATGGGTTTTTGAAATTCCCATTGCATACGCTCCATTTATTGTGGCTGCATTTATAGCTTCTTCCGGAGTCATTTTCATTTTGATACAAGCAGTGGCAATCACAAAATTCATGTTTCCTGAGGGAGTAGACCCCGGATTATAATCCGTTGCTAATGCCAGTGGAAGCCCTGCGGTTATCATTTCTCGTGCAGGAGTATACGGAATACTCAAGAAATAAGAACAGGATGGTAAAGCAACCGGCATTGTTGCTGTATTTTTTAAAGTAATAATATCTTCAGTTGTCATAACTTCTAAATGATCTACTGAAAGGGCATTGTATTTTATCCCAGCCTGAATTCCGCCAATAGAATTAAACTGGTTGACATGAATTTTTGGCTTTAAGCCAAAACGGATCCCAGCTTCCATGATTTGTTCCGTTTCTAAAACAGTGAAATAACCGTTTTCGCAGAATACATCTATAAAGTCTGCCAGTTTATTTTTGGCAATTTCTGGAAGCATTTGATTGATGATTATATCAATATATCCTTGATGATTTACTTTATATTCCAATGGGAAAGCGTGAGCACCAAGAAAAGTTGCTTTTATGGTAATGGGATAATTTTGAGCTAGGCGTTGAATAATGCGAAGTATTTTGAGCTCTCCATCAACTGTTAATCCATATCCTGATTTGATTTCTACCGCTCCAGTTCCTAAACGCATAATTTCTTCCAGTCGCGCTTTAGATTGGTCGTAGATTTCTTCTTCAGTAGATTCGTTGAGTTTTTTTGCAGAATTTAAGATTCCACCGCCACGATTGGCAATTTCTTCATAAGTAAAGCCATTTATTCTATCAACGAATTCTTGTTCCCTATTACCAGCATAAACAATATGGGTGTGACTGTCACACCAGGAAGGTAAAACCATTTTTCCGCCTGCATCAATAGTTTTATCGGCATTTATTTTAGGAAAATTATCCATTGAGCCAAAATCAGCAATTAAGTTGTCTTTAATTACTACAAAAGCATTTTTAATAGTTGGAAGAATAGCCATTTCAGCACCGGACACTTTTGAAATTAAAGTTTCCCGAACCTGAAGTAATTCCTTTATATTGATGATGAGTGTTGTCATTTGAAAAATTACTCTGAAACTTTTATTTCAAACATTTTATCCCAATTTTTACCAGTTACAAAAATGGTTTTGGTTTTTGGATTGTAGGCAATTCCGTTTAAAACATCTTCCGGAGCTACATTAATTAATTTTCTTAAACCAGACATGTCTAAAATACCCTCAACAGCTCCATTTAAAGGGTTTACTACAGCTATAGCATCTTTTTGCCAAACATTCGTGTAAATTTTTCCATTAATCCATTCCAATTCGTTGATAGCTTTGATTTTTGAATTACCAGAATATACATTGATGTAGTCAATCATTTTTTGAGTATTTGGATCCATTTTCCAGATTTTCTCTGTTTTGTCCGTTTGATAGATATATTTACCGTCATTCGTCATTCCCCAACCTTCAATGTCTTTATCATATGCAAAGGTTTTTTCTAGTTTTAAAGTTTTTGCATCATAGATAAAACCTGTTTTTTCTTGCCAAGTCAATTGATACATTTTGTCATTTAGAAAAGTAATTCCTTCTCCAAAATATTTTTTATCAAGGTCAACTTGTTTATAGACTTTTCCAGTTTTGTAATCGTATTTTCTAAAATAAGATTTCCCATTTTGCCCCGTGCTTTCATATAAAGTATCTTTATAAAACTCTAAACCTTCGGTAAAAGATTCTTTATCGTGCGGATAAGTATTGATGATTGTGTATTTTAATAATTTTGGCTGAATATTAGAAACTAATTCTACTCTTGCTGTAGCTTCTGAGTTTTCACCTTCGTAATAAACTAAAGCTTTGAGGTTTTGGTAGCCCAGTTTCTGGTCTTTCAATTCAAACGTTAGTTTGTTCAATCCTTTTTTAGAAGCTAATTTTTTATCATTTATGTAATAGATAATACTATCAATAGTTTTCGAATTTGGGTTCGAAATTCCTAATTCTATCGCTTCATGTGGCTGATATTGCTCCTTAAATTTAGAAATATCAAAGGTAAAGACTGTATTTTCGCCTTTTTTTGTCTCGTTGCAACTTGCTAAGGTGATTCCTAATAAAATGAAAGATAGGAAGTTATAGTTTCTCATAGTTTGATTTTTTGATGTACCAATATACAACGTTATTTTTATAGGTTCAAAGCACTTGCAAAAATATAAAAAGTTTGTATATTTGCAGCGGCAAGTCCTACACGACCAGCTCCTGCAGACTCCCCCAGGATGGGAACATAGCAAGGGTACGTGGTTGAGCGGTGCGATGTAGGTCGCTTGCCATTTTTTAAATCTGGATTTATTTCAGATTCTTTTCGAAATTCACAGAAATAAGTAGTCTTCCTTCGGGAGGATTTTTTTATTTTTGGATCTTTCGTATTATAAACTTCAATAAATATGAATAAAGTAGTTCTAATTACAGGAGGTTCTTCAGGAATAGGAAAATCTATCGGAGAGTTTTTACACCATAAAGGTTTTGTTGTCTATGGAACCAGTAGAAATCCAGAACAAATTTTAAATTCGGTTTTTCCTTTAGTTGCTTTAGATGTTCGGGATACGGATTCGATTCATGCGGCTGTAGATAAAGTAATTGCTATTTCGGGAAGATTGGATGTTGTAATCAATAATGCCGGAGTAGGAATTACAGGACCTCTTGAAGAAATTCCAATGCATGAGATTAAGAATAATTTTGAAACTAATTTCTTTGGACCAATTGAGGTGATGAAAGCGGTGTTGCCACAAATGCGTTCCCAGCAATCGGGTTTAATCATTAATATTACTTCTATTGCTGCTTATATGGGTTTGCCTTATCGCAGTGTTTATTCGGCTTCAAAAGGAGCTTTAGAACTTATTACAGAAGGGTTGCGCATGGAAGTGAAGGCATTTGGCATTCACATTACGAATGTTGCACCTGGCGATTTTGCGACTAATATAGCTTCAGGACGTTTTCATGCTCCGGTTATAAAAGGTTCTGCTTATGAAAGTGCGTATGGAAATACTTTAAAAACTATGGATGAACATGTTGATAGTGGCAGTAATCCAAATGAAATGGCAGAAGCAGTCTATAAAATTATCCAAACCCCGAATCCTAAAATTCATTATAAAGTGGGTGTTTTTATGCAAAAATTTTCGATTGTCTTGAAGAGAATTTTACCGGATAAAGTATATGAAAAAATGCTTATGAAGCATTATAAGTTGTAATTTTGCATCGAATTTTAGTAGCGTGAGGGATTGCAGTGAAAATCCTTTATAGTCCTGAACTTGTTTCATGATCCTGAAATAAGTTCAGGACTAGAAAGATTGTAACGAAAAGCCCGACCCGAAGTTTTTCACGAAGGGTCACGCCCAAATTTTAATAACACACAAATTAAATTATATATTATGAAATTTTTTATTGACACGGCTAATTTAGCTCAAATTAAAGAAGCACATGCATTAGGCGTTTTGGATGGGGTTACAACCAATCCCTCATTGATGGCAAAAGAAGGAATCACTGGGAAAAACAGCATTTTGAAACATTACGTTGAAATTTGTAATCTTGTTGATGGTGATGTAAGTGCCGAAGTAAATGCATTGGATTTTGACGGAATGGTTAAAGAAGGTGAAGAATTAGCTGATTTACATGATCAAATTGTAGTGAAATTGCCAATGACCAAAGAAGGTGTTATGGCTGCCAAATATTTTTCGGATAAAGGAATTAAAACCAATGTTACTTTAGTATTCTCTGCTGGTCAGGCTTTATTGGCTGCAAAAGCTGGTGCGACTTATGTTTCTCCATTTATTGGTCGTTTGGATGATATCTCTACAGACGGTTTGGCTTTGATTGAAGAAATCAGATTGATTTATGATAACTATGGGTATGAAACTCAAATTCTGGCTGCTTCAGTTCGTCACACCATGCATATTGTAAACTGTGCAAAAATTGGTGCCGATGTTATAACTGGACCACTTTCGGCTATTCACGGTTTATTGAAACACCCATTGACTGATATTGGATTGGCACAGTTTGTTGCTGATTTCGAGAAAGGAAATAAATAAAAAAATTTCCAGAGAGCTGTTTGAGTCTAATCATTTAAATAAAAAAATCCCATCAACCTAGGTCTCGATGGGATTTTTTTATTTGGTTTGTTTTTTGGTAGGTATTATATTGTGCTAAAATTAGTGTGCTCCACCAACTTCTATTTCGTGTCCGATACCTTGTTTTTCAAGTATTCCAATTACTTTCCAACCGTAGAATGCTATAAAAGCAAAACAGAGCACTGGGATTGTATATGAAGCGTGAATTCCAATGATATCAGCAAGTTTTCCTTGGAGTGGAGGAATAATTCCACCACCTAAAATCATCATTACTAAGAATCCAGAACCTTGAGATGTATATTTTCCTAAACCTGCAATTGCTAGTGAGAAAATACAAGGCCACATGATGCTTAAAAATAAACCACCACTCATAAAAGCAAAAATAGCGATTGTTCCTGTAGTGAATAAACCAATTAACATGGCAATCATTCCCATTAAACCAAAAATCATTAAGGTTCTAGAAGGTTGATCCTTACCTAAAAAGAAACCAGCAATTTGGAATACAATTACCAATGCGTAACCATATAATGGTGTAACATCCTGACCTGAAATTGCATTAGCTGCCAAAACAACACCAAAAGCTACATAAGGGATAACGATCAATAATATTTTTTTAAGTTGAGAGGATGGGTTAAAAACAGAAATTGCACCTGCCCAACGACCAATCATTAAACTTCCCCAATACATAGACATATAAGGAGCTAAAGCCGGTCCGGTAATTTTACCAAAAACATCTGTTTCTAATAATGAACCAAGGTTACTCCCTATCGTTACCTCTACACCTACATAAGTGAATAGTGCTAACATTCCTAAAACTAATTGAGGATATCTCATTGCACCCCAACCTTCAGCTTTTTTTTGTGCTGTTACATTAGAGAATAATAATCCAATAACAACAACTAATAATGTTGCTACAGATAGACCTAAACCTAAATAATCTTTTTCTTTATTATCTATAAAACGAGTTATAAATTCAGGATCTTCATAACGAGAGAAGATATAAGCAAAAATAGCGATTAATATTACTGTAATGGCAATGAGCGTTTTCATTGCATTACGAGCTGTTTCAAAAGAAGAATCACTTTTTCCTGACGGTAATTTTTTAGAAAAATGGAATAATGCTGCAGCCAATAAAAAAAGTCCGCCAACAAATACATATAGAATTCTCATAGAATCCAATGAATTTGCTTTTTGTGCGAATTCTTCAATACTAACTCCAGAAAAAACGCCAAATAAAGCGAAAGAAACGACTATTGGTCCTATTGTAGTTCCAAATGAATTGATTCCTCCTGCAAGGTTTAATCTGCTCGATGCGCTGTGAGGCTCACCTAACGAAGCAGCAAAAGGTTGTGCGGAAGTTTGTTGTAAAGAAAAACCTAACGCAACTATGAATAAAGCACCTAAAATGAATAAATAACTTCCTTGAGTAACAGCTAATATCATTAAAGCAGCTCCAAAAGTACTGATCAATAATCCATATATAATTCCTTTTTTGAATCCCCAAGCATTTAGAATATCATTTTTGGCTAAACTACTAAAAATGAAAAGTAGTAAAGCTCCTATGTAATAAGCACCATAAAAAGCAAAATCGATAAGTTGGCTTTGAAATTGGTCTAAGCCAAATTTGGCTTTACAAAAAGGGATAAAAACACCATTTGATGCTCCAATAAATCCCCAAAAGAAGAATACTGTAATTAAGGTATAAAGAGCCGAATTATTCGACTTCGTCTGTTCTGAATTCATAATTTTTTTTTGGTTTTTTAGTTTAATTTTTTTTTTTTCTGCAGTAAGGTGGTAAATGTATTTGTTAAGTAAATTAAAAAAAAATTATTTAGAATAAATATTAGTAGAATTATAGAATAATCACTTTTTGTTAAAAAAAGATGCTTTTTTTTCTAAATTTTTGCTTTTTCAAATAAAATATTGAAATGGAATTTATTCTAAAATTTTACTTTTTACATCTTTACTATAATTTCTCCCTATGGTAAAGTATAATAATGGATAAGCTAACTTAGACTTCACAGAAAGTAAAGAAATAAATCTTAATTTTAACTTATGAAACAAGTCCGCAAAATTTATGACAAAGCTTTTAAAATGAAAGCAGCCGAATTGAGTTATGAGAGAACAAACAAATCAGAATTCGCAAGAGTTGCGGAACTAGACTTGGATGCGATATTACCATGCCTATCTTCTAAAAAATAAATAAAAGAATGGAATTTAAAGGGTATAAGTGGTTCCTAATATTCATACCATTTTTAAAAAAAGCATATCTTTATAAATTAGATTTAAAACAAAATAAAATGAAAAGTACTTTAGAAATTAACCCTGATATTAGCTATAAAAGTGCCGGTAAATTTGAAGAAACTAGATTTGAAAAAATTCACAACGAAATTTTCAAAAACTCAACAGAAGCTTCTGTAATTGTAGCTCAAGAAATTGCTCAATTAATTAAATCCAAACAAGAGGAAAATAAATCTTGTGTTATTGGTTTAGCAACCGGTTCTTCACCTATAAAAGTGTATGAAGAATTGGTTAGAATGCATAAACAAGAAGGACTTAGTTTTAGGAATGTAATCACTTTTAATTTGGATGAATATTATCCAATGACTAAAGAGAACAATCAGAGCTATCATTATTTTATGCATCAGCATCTTTTTAATCATATAGATGTTAAGCCTGAAAACATTCATATTCCAGATGGAACTGGAGCCATTGAAGAACTGAATCAATATTGTATTGATTATGAAATGAATATAAAAAATGCAGGTGGACTAGATTTTCAATTATTAGGAATTGGTCGTACGGGTCACGTAGGTTTTAATGAACCTGGATCCCACATTAATTCAGGAACTCGAATAATTACTTTGGATCACATTACAAGAGTCGATGCTTCCTCAGATTTTAATGGTATTGACAATGTTCCTAAAAGAGCGATTACAATGGGCGTTTCTACAATTCTTAGATCCAAAAGAATTGTGCTAATGGCTTGGGGCCAAAATAAAGCTGATATCATAAAGAGAACCATTCAAGGAGACATCAGTTCTGAAGTTCCGGCTACATTTTTGCAAAATCATACTAATGCCACTTTCGTTTTAGACCAATCTGCAGCTTCTGAATTAACCCGATTTAAAACACCATGGTTGGTTGGAGAATGCATTTGGACTCAAGAATTAAAAAGCAAGGCTATTGTTTGGCTATGCCAGAAAACAAACCAATCGATTTTAAAACTAACGGATAGAGACTACAATAATAACGGAATGTCTGATCTATTGGCTTTGGAAGGCTCCGCTTACGATTTGAATATAAATATGTTCAATGTTTTGCAGCATACTTTAACTGGATGGCCGGGAGGAAAGCCCAATACTGATGATTCCAATAGACCAGAAAGGGCTACTCCAGCGAAAAAGAGAGTAATCCTTTTCAGCCCACATCCTGATGATGATGTGATTTCCATGGGAGGAACTTTTTCAAAATTAATAAAACAAGGGCACGATGTTCATGTGGTGTATCAAACATCAGGAAACATAGCCGTTACAGACGATGAAGCGTTGAAGTTTGCCGAAGTCTGTAGTGATTTTGTTGGCACAGACGAAACTAATATTAATTTTAAGGCAGTTATCGATTTTTTAAACAATAAAAACGAAAATCAAATTGATTCGTCAGAAGTCCGAAAACTGAAAGGTCTCATCAGACGCCGTGAATCGAACGCTGCCACAAGATATATTGGTTTAAAAGACGGAAATATCCATTTTTTAGACATGCCTTTTTATGAAACGGGTCAGATAAAGAAAAATCCATTAGGGACAGCTGATGTTGCAATTGTAAAGGATATCATTGCAAAAATAAAACCGCACCAAGTTTTTGCAGCAGGAGATTTAGCAGATCCACATGGGACTCATGAAGTTTGTTTGAATGCAATTTTTGCTGCAATGAAACAATTGAAGCCAGAGCAATACATGAATGATTGTTGGTTATGGTTGTATCGAGGCGCTTGGCATGAATGGGACATCCATGAAATAGATATGGCGGTACCTCTAAGTCCTGATGAGGTTTTATTAAAAAGACATGCCATTTTATACCATCAATCCCAAAAAGACAGAGTGATGTTTCAAGGAAATGACTCCAGAGAATTTTGGGTAAGAGCGGAAGACCGTAATAAGAATACTGCAAAATTGTATGATAATTTAGGTCTTGCTGAATATGAAGCTATTGAAGCTTTTAAACGTTTTTACTATTAAAATCAACATTGAAACTTATGAAATACATTTTGATTCTATTATTTTTTGCTTTTGTATCGAATGCCCAAATTGAAAAAGAACAGTTAGATCTAATGCCGTGGCCACAAAATATAAATTTGACTGCTGGTACTTTTGCTTTAAGCAAAAGTTTTAAAGTAAATATTACCGGTGACCCAAATCCTAGAATTTTTATTGGAGCAACCCGTTTTTTACGAAGATTAGATGGCAGAACAGGATTGTTCCTGGAGCAAAGTTTTTTGACAAAAATCAACGAAAGTCCAGAAGCAGAATTGCAAATTAATTGTGTCCGCAACGGGAAAATAGAAATAAATCAAGATGAAAGTTATACACTTATGATAACTTCCAATAAAATAACAATCAATGCCACATCTGATTTAGGTGCGCTGCATGGTTTGAATACATTATTACAATTACTGCAAAATAACAGCACATCCTATTATTTTCCGACAGTTGAAATTACAGATTCACCACGATTTACCTGGAGAGGATTGATGATTGACGGGGCGCGGAATTTTCAGCCAGTGGATGTTATTAAAAGAAATCTTGACGCCATGGCTGCGATGAAAATGAATGTTTTTCATTGGCATTTAGCAGATGATCAAGGATGGAGAATTGAAATGAAAAAACATCCAAAATTAACTGAATTGGCTTCGGATGGGAATTTTTATACTCAGGAAGAAATCAAAAATATTGTAAAATATGCGGATCAAAGGGGGGTTTTAGTTATACCGGAAATAGATGTGCCAGGGCATGCTTCGGCATTCCTTACCGCATATCCTGAAGTAGGAAGTAAAGTAAGTGACGGAAAAGTTGCTTATGAAGTGCAAAGAAATTCAGGGGTTTTCAATGCGACATTAGATCCTTCAAACCCAAAAACCTATGAATTACTAAGCGAAATTTTTGACGAAGTTTGCCCTTTATTTCCAAGTGCTTATTTTCATATTGGAGGTGATGAAAATAATGGCAAAGAGTGGAATGCAAATCCTAAAATACAGGAATTTAAGAAAAAAAATAACTTGGAGAATAACCATGATTTGCAAACGTATTTTAACATGCAGTTGATTCCAATGTTGAAAAAGCACAACAAAAAACTAATGGGCTGGGAAGAAATCATGACTGAAAACATGTCTAAAGATGCCATAATCCATGCCTGGAAAGGAACCAATCAAGGTCTTTCTTCTGAGGGGTCGTTAATAAAAGCAGCAAAAAGTGGATTTAAAACAGTTTTGTCCAATGGTTATTATATTGATTTAATGCTTGGTATAGAGAAACATTATTTGAATGACCCGATACCAAAAAACACTGTTCTGACTCCGGAAGAAAAAGCCAGAATATTGGGAGGCGAAGCAGCGATGTGGAGCGAACTCGTAACGCCTTTAAACATAGATTCAAGGATTTGGCCACGCACAGCCGCTATTGCGGAACGATTGTGGTCTAATGAAAATGTTACCGACATGAATAGCATGCGAAAAAGATTAAAAACAATTTCTTTCCGATTAGAAGGACTGGGAATTACGCACATTAGAAACAAAGAGGTTATTCTAAGAAATATCAGTAACAATCAAAACACAGCTGCTTTAAATGATTTTTCGAATGTTTGTGAGCCACTTAAAAATTATAAACGTAATGGTGGAGGAAAAAAATACCGCATGCATTCTCCATTAACTTTATTTGCTGATGGGTGTACCGCCGATGCTGCCGATGTTTTTGATTTTGATACTGCCGTAAACAATTATTTAGAAAATAAAAGTCAAGAAAATCAAACTTTGGTGACCAATTTTTTAAAAAAATGGATTTTTATGAATGCTGAATTAATTCGTTTAAGTGCAAATGCTCCACTGGTGCAACCGCTTTTACCATTGTCTAAAAGTTTAAATGATTTGTCCCAGCAGCTTTTACTTAAAATTGAAAAAAAACAAATTATAAATTCAGCGGTATTGAATGATTTATTAGAACAATGTAATTCTAGAAGTTCTGCTGATGTAGAATTAGCCGTTTATAATAGTTTAAAAAAGTTGCTGTAACTAGATAGTAGTTCCTTTCTAATTTGATTATTTAAAGAAGATTAATATTACAATCCTGACAATATTTTGTCAGGATTTTTTTTGATTATCCTTTTAATATGGACCAAAAGACAACTTATTAAAATGTGTTTTTTCGAATTAAGGAAATCAGTATTTTTTTTTGTATTTTTGCAAAAATTTTATAAAAAAATATTCATGTTAACAGTTAATAATTTATCAGTTCAGTTTGGCAAACGAATTTTGTTTGACGAAGTAAATACGACCTTCACACACGGTAATATTTACGGAGTTATTGGAGCCAACGGTGCTGGAAAATCTACTTTTCTTAAAATAATTTCCGGTGAAATGGATCCTACATCTGGACATATTCACTTGGAGCCAGGGAAACGTATGTCGGTTTTGAACCAAAACCATAATATGTTTGATGAGAGTACGGTTCTTGAGACCGTGATGATGGGAAATAAAACATTGTATGCCATCAAAAAAGAAATGGATGCTTTGTATTTAGATTACGACGATAAAAATGCTGATAGAATAGGAGAGTTGCAAGTGCAATTTGAAGAAATGAATGGATGGAATGCCGATTCGGATGCAGCATCGATGTTATCAAACCTTGGTATTACAGAAGAATATCATTATACTTTAATGGGAGATTTAGAAGGAAAGATAAAAGTTCGTGTCCTTTTGGCACAAGCGCTTTTTGGAAATCCGGATTTGCTTATTATGGATGAGCCTACCAATGATCTGGATTTTGAAACCATAGCTTGGTTAGAGAATTTCTTGGCAAATTATGAAAATACAGTAATTGTGGTTTCTCACGACAGACACTTTTTAGATTCAGTTTGTACCCATATATCGGATATTGATTTCAGTAAAATAAATCATTATTCAGGAAATTATACTTTTTGGTATGAATCAAGCCAATTAGCCGCGAAGCAACGCGCACAACAAAATAAGAAAGCGGAAGAAAAGAAACAGGAATTAGAAGAATTTATTCGTCGTTTTAGCGCGAATGTAGCCAAATCAAAACAAGCTACTTCTCGTAAAAAAATGATCAGTAAACTTAATATTTCCGAGATAAAACCTTCAAGCCGTCGTTACCCGGCAATTATTTTTGACCAAGAGCGTGAAGCAGGAGATCAAATCTTGAATGTACAGAATTTAAGTGCCTCAATTGATGGCGAAATTTTGTTTCAGGGAGTTGATTTGAATATGGCAAAAGGCGATAAAATCGTTCTTTTCTCGAAAGATTCCCGTGCTACAACAGCTTTTTACGAAATTTTAAACGGAAATAAAAAAGCAGATTCAGGAACTTATGATTGGGGAGTCACTACAAACCAAGCCTATTTACCAGTAGAAAATCATTCTTTTTTTGAAAGTGATTATTCACTTGTAGATTGGTTGCGACAATGGGTAAAAACAGAGGAAGAGCGTGATGAGGTTAACATTCGTAGTTTTCTTGGTAAAATGATTTTCTCTGGGGAAGAAGCGTTGAAAACCTGTAGAGTATTGTCGGGTGGAGAAAAAGTACGTTGTATGTTGTCTCGAATGATGATGGAAAGAGCCAATGTCTTGATGCTAGATGAACCAACGAATCACTTGGATTTAGAGTCGATAACAGCTTTTAATAATTCCTTGAAAAACTTTAAAGGATCTGTTATTTTTACCACTCATGATCATGAATTCTCTCAAACGGTTGCCAATAGAGTTATTGAATTGACTCCCAATGGAGCGATTGATCGTTACATGACATTTGATGATTATCTTGATGATGAAAAAGTACAGGAATTAAGAGTGAAAATGTATTCTTAAAAGAAGAGTTTTTTAATATAGAAAAAGGCGAGTGTTTTTAAAACGCTCGCCTTTTTTATTATATCAATCTACTGTCTGCAATTATTTCTAATTACAAGTTAATCCAGCAATAGGGGCAAGAGCAACACTTGGATTATTTGTTGATATAGACCAACTTCCAGTAATTATACTTCCAGTATTTGTTGAATTCCAAGTAACTCTTATTGTTATTTCAGAACATTTAAAAATAGCTCCTTCAACTTTTATTATTCTATTTGAACTTCCACTAGGTGTAGATTGTGTAGTTGTTGTATTAGTACCACCAATTACAGTTACAACAGCATTAGTACCAGTAAAGTTAGTCAACCCACCTTGTATTTTAAAATAAGATAAATCAGATACTGATTTAAATTTATAAAGAGCTTCACGAGATTGACCACACGAAATGGCTTTTCCAGTAAATGAAGCAACACATTCGTTGCAAACTCCAAAAAGACTATAATTTACATCAAAAACTGCCTGAGGTCCATTTCCTGTAATTTGTAATGCAAATTTTTTAATATCACAAGTATTCCAACCTGAGCCTAACGGAATGGTTAGTGTACCCCACGCACCAGCAGCAACAGGACCAGTTGTCCATGATGAAACCCCATCTATTACCAAATCCTTCCATCCATTAGTACTTTTTATTTTTAAAATAAAAGCAGTAGTTGTATTATAATATTCAATGTCTACTGTTTTACTGAACTTATCATTATTAGGACCGCCCCAAGTAACAATTTGTTGGTCTGTTGTTTTAAAATAAGGTCCGTCAACTTTAATACAATCTGTGTTGCAATTACCACTTGATATTTTAGCAGAAAATGGAGCCACTAAGGTTGTTTTTAATTTTGTAGTTGCGGTTTTATTATTTGTAGCGTCAGAAGGCGTAAATTCTTCATTTTGACAAGAATAGACCATGCTAAAAAAGACAAGTAGGTAAGAAAATTTTAAAAAGACTTTAAGTTTTTTGGCAAATTTTTTCATAGATTTTACTTTTAATAATTTAAATGTTATGTTAAATTATTAAAATTTATCGTACAAAAAAAATTAAATTAACTTATTCTATGAACGGATTGGTATATACGATTAAAGTCATTTATTATTTAAAATTTGTAGTATTTTAACGATTAATTTTTTTTAAATGTTTGAAAATTAGATTCAACACATTTTTTTTTGATAATCAAAAAATTAAGATTTAGTTCTTTTACAAATTATAAATGTTTCTTAAAATTAAATTTTATTTGAAAATTATTTAAAGGATTCCTTTTCTTTTTTAAATTTAATTTGAATAAGATTAAAAAAGGACTTTTAAATATATAAATAATCAATCGAGTAAATAAAAAGCTTCCCAAAAATTACTTTTGGAAAGCTTTTTATTTCATGAAACTTTAGTTTTAGCTATTTAATTGACAAAAGAATAATTAATCAAACTTTAGTCAATTTTTTGATTACTTCTTTCCAAAGATTTTGCTAATTAAAAAAACGACGATAGCAATTACAACAATCACAATAAAAATACCAACACCAACACCGGCTTTGAATATGCCTTCAATTACTGAACAGCTTGTAAATGAAATTAACACTATAAAAAGCATCAATAATCTTGTTATTTCTTTTTTCATGATTTTATGTTTTTAAAAGTTGATGTTAAAATATAAAGATACAGAATCTTAACAGTCATTTGTTATATAATTTTCACAGTTTTTCATGAATTTTTTAATTGTTTTAATTTAAATTAAATTTAAAAATAGGATCAATAGTACTTTTTATTTAAATCTCTTAATTTTTGTTGATAGGTATTGTGACTTTATAATTTAATTAGCCATTGATTACTATTTTTTTCGTGTTTAGTATTTTGTAAAACACACAAAATGAGGGCTTTGTAATTTATTTGATATATGACAACATGGATTTTACAGTAAATAATAAATGCAACTATTTTCTTGCTTTATAATTATAAAATCATAAATTCGAATTCGTATATTTGCAAAACCAAACAACACACTTTAACATGAGTCAAAAAGTATTACTTACTGCAAAAGAAGTTACTATCATATTACATCGTTTGGCCTGTCAGTTGATTGAAAAGCACTTAGATTTTTCAGACACTATTTTGGTAGGAATTCAACCAAGAGGGGTTTTTTTAGCGGAACGTTTGAAAGAAATATTAGAAAAAGAATACCAAACTCCTGAAATTCAATTGGGTTATCTGGATATTACCTTTTTTAGAGATGATTTTCGTAGAACGGATAAACCATTAGAAGCTAATAAAACCAAGATTAATTTTATTGTTGAAAATAAAAAAGTCATTTTCATTGACGATGTTTTATTTACGGGTCGAAGTATTCGATCTGGTTTGACTGCTATTCAATCTTTTGGGCGGCCTTCTGAAATTGAACTACTGGTTTTAATAGACAGACGTTTCAGCCGCAATTTACCCATTCAACCGGATTATAGGGGAAGACAGGTAGATGCCATAAATAACGAAAAAGTGAAAGTGAGCTGGAAAGAAAATGATGGTGAAGATGGGGTGTATTTAATTATAAGTTAGAAACTATTTTATTTAATAATCTAAACTATTAAAAAACTAATAATCGTAAAAAAATGAAAGAATTAAGCGTAAATCATTTATTAGGCATAAAGTACATCAACAAAAATGATATTGACCTAATTTTTGAAACAGCCGATCATTTTAAAGAAGTCATTAACCGACCAATTAAGAAAGTACCTTCTTTACGAGATATTACCATTGCCAATATTTTTTTCGAAAACAGTACCCGAACTAAACTCTCTTTTGAATTAGCGCAGAAACGTTTATCTGCCGATGTTATTAGCTTTTCGGCTGCTCAATCCTCTGTTAAAAAAGGGGAAACGCTAATTGATACCGTTAGTAATATACTTTCGATGAAAGTAGATATGGTAGTAATGAGACATTCTAATCCTGGTGCTGCTTATTTCCTATCCAAAAACGTAAAAGCCAGTATTATAAATGCAGGTGACGGTGCCCATGAACATCCCACTCAAGCTTTATTAGACAGTTATTCCATTAGAGAAAAACTAGGAGAAGTTGCAGGGAAAAAAGTAGTCATTGTAGGTGATGTATTGCATTCCAGAGTAGCATTATCTAATATATATGCTTTGCAAATGCAAGGAGCAGAAGTAAAAGTTTGCGGTCCTAAAACATTAATTCCACGACATATTGAATCACTGGGTGTAACTGTGGAACCTAATTTGAGAAAAGCACTTGAATGGTGCGATGTGGCAAATATGTTACGGGTACAAAACGAGAGAATGGATGTGAATTATTTTCCGTCGACAAGAGAATACGCACAGCAATATGGAGTTGATAAAACGCTGTTAAATTCGCTGAAGAAAGAAATCACAATCATGCATCCGGGACCTATCAATCGTGGTGTCGAAATAACCAGTGAAGTTGCAGATTCGCATCAGTCTGTAATTTTAAACCAAGTAGAAAATGGTGTAGCGATTAGAATGGCAGTAATTTACCTTTTGGCTTCAAAAATTCAGTAATTTCGAAGAAAAACGTAGTAACTTAGCTACTTGGTAACCTGTCTGTTCAGATGCAGACTCTGAAACTCATAAAAATGAAAGTTGATCAAAAAGGCCATACAATTACAATTAAAGATACACAGGGTGATTTTACTTCTTTTCTGATGAAAGTCACACACCAATACAAAACGTTTGAAAATCATAACTTGATTATAGATCTACTGCTTTACAAAGATTTATCTATTGACAATATAAAGTTATTTTTGCCATTATCAAAACAACATAAAAAAGCTAAAAAGTCATTGGTCATTGTCACTTCAGATTTTGATTATAATGCAGTCCCTGCCAAATTAACTGTCGTTCCTTCCTTGTTAGAAGCACATGATATAATTGAAATGGAAGAAATAGAAAGAGAATTAGGTTTTTAATATTTATAACAATAAATTATAATCAAAAGTTGTTGAATATTTAATAAATTTAAAATTACAACTTGTAATAAAGCCGTCAAATTGAAATTAACAATACTTGGTTGCTATGCTGCAACACCTCGAACCTTTACCAATCCTACCTCACAGATTTTAGAAATAAAAAACAGACTTTTTCTGATTGATTGCGGTGAAGGAACCCAAGTGCAATTGCGCAAAAACAAAATTAGGTTTTCTAAGATAAATCATATTTTTATTTCACATTTGCATGGGGATCATTTTTTTGGATTAGTAGGCTTGGTATCAACTTTTACCTTGCTTAACAGGGTCAATGAATTACATATCTATGGACCTAAAGGGATTCAAGAAATCATTAAGTTACAATTGCGATTGTCCAATTCCTGGACTAATTACGGATTATTTTTCCATGAATTAGAATCGCTTGAAAGTGAAGTAATCTTTGAAGATGAAAAGGTTCTGGTGAAAACCATTCCATTAAAGCATCGTGTTTATACCAATGGTTTTTTATTCCAAGAAAAAATAGGGGAGCGGAAACTAAATTTAGATGCTGTTCAAAATTATGAGATCGATACGTGTTATTATCAGAAAATAAAAAACGGCAAAGACATCACTCTAGAAGATGGGAGAGTCATTGAGAATGATAAATTAACATTCGATCCTATTCCTGCAAAAAATTATGCTTTTTGTTCTGATACTGCATATAATGAATCCATCCTTCCAATTATTGAAAATGTAGATGTATTGTATCATGAATCTACTTTTTTGCAATCAGAAGAAAATCTGGCAAAAAAAACATTGCACTCTACTGCAAAAGAAGCCGCAATGATTGCTTTGAAATCTAATACAAAGCAATTAATTTTAGGACATTATTCTACAAGATATCAAAGCATCGAATTATTTAAGGAGGAAGCCGAAACAATTTTTCCAGAAGTGCTGTTAGCCGATGACGGAAAAATTTTTGAGTTTTAAATAAAGACTATTTAGCTATTGCACTATAAAATTGATACTGTATTTTTAAGATTATTCTATTTCGAATAATCTTAAAAATCAAATAATCTTAAAATAAAAAAAAATGAGTGATTTAAGCAATTACAGAAAATCCTACGAAAAGAGTGAGTTATCAGAATCTAATATTCCGGAAGATCCAATAAACCTATTTAATAGATGGTTTCATGAAGCAGAAGATTTTAGTGCTAATGAAGAAGTTAACGCCATGACCGTCTCTACAATTGGTTTGGATGGCTTTCCCAAGTCTAGAGTTGTGTTATTAAAAAAATTCAATGAGGAGGGATTTATTTTTTATACCAATTATAATTCAGAAAAAGGTAAGGCTATAGCCGATAACCCTAAAGTATGTCTTTCTTTTTTTTGGCATACAATGGAACGTCAGGTTATTATAAAAGGTATTGCCCAGAAAACTTCAGAAACTATTTCAGATAATTATTTTGAATCCAGACCTGATGGAAGTAAATTGGGAGCGATAGTATCAAATCAAAGTGAAGTAGTTCCTTCGCGAGAATATTTAGAAGAAAATCTAAAACAATTAGAAAAAGATTTTGATAGTATGGTTATTCCAAGACCGGAGCATTGGGGAGGATTTTTGATTACTCCTTTAGAAGTTGAATTTTGGCAAGGAAGGCCCAATAGATTGCATGATAGAATTAGGTATGCAAGTCAAGAAGATTTCTCTTGGAAAATCGATAGATTGTCTCCTTAATGTAAGAATATTACATATAAAAAAATGTTTATCATGCAGTTCGTCGATTTTATTTGGTAGTTAAACGATAAAATATGTAGATTTGAATATTATTAAAACACATATTTGTTAATACAATAAAGGAGTTTGCCCCACAATCTACTTTAAATTTAAACTACTATTATTATGAAATCTAAATTACTCTATACAATATTACTCGTTACTGCAGTACTTACAATGAATTCTTGTTCTTCTGATAGTACTGAAGCTTCAACTACAGCTGTGACAACTCAAAAGGTAGTTGAATACTCTTATAGTACTTCTGAAATAGAAGCTATGAATTTAATAAATAATTATAGAGTTAGCGTTGGTTTAAATCCTTTAGAAAAAATCAATTATATATCTTATAAATCAGAAGAACATGATAATTATATGATTACTAATAATGTAGTTAATCATAATGATTTTGTAGCTCGTTCTGAAAATATAATTAAAGTTTTAGGAGCTAAAACTGTAAGTGAAAATATAGCATATAATTATAATACGCCTCAAGCTGCTTTAAATGCTTGGTTAGCTAGTCCTGGACATAAAGAAAATATTGAAGGTAACTTCACTCATTTTGGAATAGCTATAAGAGAAAATCCAGTGACTGGTAAAAAATATTACACAAATATCTTCGCAAAAATATAAGTTAATTTTTTATTTTTTTTGGTATTAAGAGGCTGTCTTTCCCCCAAAAGACAGTCTTTTTTTATTTTGTTGATTTGATAATTTAGTTTAAATCTATATAAAGTTTACAATTATAATACTGAAGAAACTGTTTTAAAATGCTTGATTTTATAGTTTATAGTTTACAGGTTCTGGATACAAGAATATTAAGAAATTAATTTTACTCATTTTACTATCACAATCTGATAAATTCCATTCGCTTTTAAAAAAGGGTATACTAATATTTGCCAGTCCTGCACATAAGAAAAATATTGAAGGAAATTTTACTGATTTTGGTATCGCAATTAGAAAGAATCCTGATACTGGTAAAAAATATTACATCAATATTTTAGCAAAAATATAAGTATGTTTTGAGACATATAATAATAAAGGCTGCCTCAGCAGCCTTTATTATTATATGTAATTGGATAAATGGTTGATTTATAATATCAAACCGTTTTATAAGGCAGTAATTATAAATTCACTGCGTCTGTTGAATTGATGTTCATCCTCTGTACATTCCACATCATCAGTACATTTATTTGCAAGCTGTGTTTCTCCGTATCCTTTACCAATTAATCTATTGGAATCAACTCCATTTTTGATTAACCAGTTTATAGTAGCTTTAGCTCTTCTATCGGATAAAGCTTCATTATATTGGAAAGTCCCACGGCTATCTGTATGGGAGCGGATATCAAGTTTCATGCTAGGATATTGGCTTAATACATCTAATATTTTTTCTAAATCTATAGCCGCTTCTTCTCTTATATCAGATTTATCAAAGTCGAAATAAATCATTTTTATACCAAAACATTTACCTAAATCATCACCAACGGTTACTTTGCATTTTGATTTTTCTAATGCAATTGGTAAATATGTTTTTCCTTTTTCTGCTGCAATAGTAATCTTTTGTTCTTTAGTGGTATATTCTGGTTTTTCAGCTCTTATATTATAAGTTTTTCCACATTCAACAGTAAAAGAATAATTACCTTTATCATCAGAATTGGTAGTATTTATCAAATTAAATTGGCTGTCGTATAAAGTTATTTTAGTATTTGGAAGTAATTCTTTGGTAGTTGTGTCCGTTATTTCACCATATAATTCCTGTTCACAAATTAGCCTTTTCGTTTCTAAAAATTTGTAAATATCATCATAACCTTGACCACCATCTCTATTCGAGCTAAAAAAACCTCTTCTTGATTTTGTATCAATTAAATAAGCAAAGTCATCTTTAGGCGAGTTAACATCGGCACCTACATTTTGGACTTCACTGAAAGTGTTGTCTTTGTTCATTTTGGAAACAAAAATATCTAATCCTCCCAAACCAGGATGCCCGTCTGAGGTAAAATAAAGTTCATTTTCATCATTTACAAATGGAAAGGTTTCTCTTCCTTCAGTATTGATTGTATTTCCTAGGTTTTCCGGTGTACCAAAACTACCATCATCATTTATTTTTACTTTAAATAAATCAGATTGGCCTATAGTTCCCGGCATATCAGAAGAAAAATAAAATGTCTTCCCATCAGGACTAAGACTTGGATGTGCTGTACTGTAATTGTCACTGTCAAAAGGTAATTCAGTTATATTTACCCATTTGTCATTTTCTAAACTGGCTTTATATATTTTTATCAAAGTAATATTATTTCCATCTTTTCCTTTTTTGCCATCCAAATAGTTGTTTCGGGTGAAATACATGGTTTTTCCATCATTCGTAAAAGTAGGAGTCGATTCATGAAACTTCGAATTGATACTTTTATTAAATTTTTTAGTTGCGCTTGGAGTCATATTATCTGTTAAATCAGCAGTATACAAATTTGTAAAATATTGATTGGTCCATGCATCCTTTCTTTGTCCTAAACTTCCGGTATCTCTTGCTGAAGCAAATACAATTTTATTTATATATATAGCAGTTCCGTAATCAGAATATTTCGAATTAATACCTGCATCTTCTACTTGATATCTACCTGAATTAGCTTTTATGGCTTCTAAATAATTGGTGTTTTTTTTGAAAAGTTTTCCTCGAATATCGTTTGCTGATTTTTGATTGAACTGTTCCAAGATTTCATTGGCTTTAACATTTTCGCCAATGGATCGTAAAGATTGGGCATAACGATAGTAATATTCCGGTTCTAAATTGGTGGTGTCCATGGCAAATAATTCACCATACCATTTGGCAGCTTTATCCAGTTCTGCGTTAAAGTAATAGGCGTTTCCCAATTTTTTAAGCATGTCTGCAGATTTATACCCTTTTTCAGCAACTCTTTCGTAGGTTTTTATAGCATCTACATAGGCATAGTTGTCATATTTTTCATCAGCTGAAACTACTCTTGCTTTTTGGGAATAAATGTTAAAAGAAAAAACACTTATTAATGTTATGTAAAGGAGTATAATATTTTTCATAATATTTTTTTTTAAAAGAATTTTAGAGTTTTGATTTTATCGTTGTTTTCTAATTTTAATTTCTGTGATTGCCTCCGATTTTTGTTTTAATTTCAAGAGTATTTCATTGGCTGTATCATTTTGACCAATATATTTCAAAGACATAGCATATTGATAATAATATTCAGGTTCTAAATCCTTAGTATTCAGTGAGAATAATTCACAGTACCATTTAGCGGCTTTGTCTAACTCTGCATTCTGATAATATGAATCCCCTAGTTTTTTAAATAAATCCACTGATTTATATCCTTTTTCTGCGACCCTTTCATAGGTTTTTATAACATCTACATAGGCATATTTATCATTTATTTTATCGGTAACGTATAATTTTGAATTTTGAGCATGTCCTTTAAAAGATAAAACACTCATTATTGATATAAAGAATATATATATTTTCATAATCTTATTTTTAGAAGAATCTAGGAGTAGTAATTTTTTTGTAGTTTTTGAATAATTCATAGCGCAGGAAAATTTCATGCGAACCGGAATTATAGTTGTCTAAATTAGTCGTTTCATGGTCATATCCATATCCCATATACAAACCCTCAGAAACCTGAAATCCAACCATAGCACTTATTGCAGCACTCCATCTATAGGCAACTCCCACCACAAATTTGTCATTGAACATAAAATTTCCTGATACATCGAATTGGAGAGGAGCACCTTTAACCATTTTGGAGAGAACTGCAGGTTTAAATTTTATATAATTATTTAAATTAAATACATAACCTGCAATCAAGTAATAATTAATTTGTTCTTTAAAAATAGCCACTTGGTTATCATCGTAACGGTTGGTTTCTATAAAATTAGGAACAGAGAGTCCAACATAAGCCCTGTTAGAATGCCAATAGATACCAGCACCGATATTTGGAGAGAATTTATTATTATAATCATGTAAACTTGGATCATCATCCGCAGGATTTAATCTGGTTACATCCAAATCGAAAAGATTAGCTGTAGCTTTAATCCCAAATGAAAGTTTATAAGTCTCCGAAGTAGGAACAGTATAAGACAAATCAGCCGATATGGTATTCTCTTTTGTTGGGCCAATTTTATCATTTATAATTGACACTCCTAATCCTAAATTATTTCCGTTGAGAGGAGTGTTGATAGATACCGCATTAGTCACCGGAGCCCCTTCTAATCCTACCCATTGCGTACGATGTAAGGCAAAAATACTTAAGGCGCCTCTAGATCCTGCATAAGCGGGATTAATATTAATTGTGTTGTACATGTATTGCGTAAATTGCGCATCTTGTTGAGCAAAACTTACAATGGCTGTAAACATCAAAACGAAAGAAAATAATTTTGTTTTCATAGCAGCTGTTTATTTTAAATTGCATATCTAGCTGATTTGTAATATTTTATAAATCAGTTGATAAATTAAATAAGAGTTTGTCAATCAGTAAAAATAAAACTAAAAATATTGCTTTTATTAAACCTGAGGACGTTGTAATCCCCAGGGATTTTAATTTAAATTATTTAGTAAGGTATAAATATCCGTCTTTCTTATTCGATTGTACACCACCATTACCATCTATAGAGGTATAATTCAAGATATAGAAATAGGTGCCAGATGGTAAACCAGAGGATTGGCCGATAGTTGTTCTACCTTCAGATATACCTTTAAAAACGTTGCTAGTATTATTATAGCCTTTAGTTTCAAAAACTAATACTCCCCAGCGATTGTAAATTTCAACAGTATTATCTGGATAACAGACTACATCATCAATATTGTCGATTATAAAATTTTCATTAATTCCATCTGCATTTGGAGAGAAGGCGTTATGAACTAATATAGTTCCACATCCTAAGACAATACTAGCTTCAACAACTTCCTCATCTGAGTCACTTATTGGTACTTCATTTGGTGTGAAACCATTTGCATTGGCAACATTAGTTACAGAACCGTTTACTCTATCCTCTTGGGTTACTGTATAATTTTGAGTAAATATCTGAGTTCCATCTGGAGCTAAAGTTTGAATAGTAGTATTCAATCCAGTTAATGGATCAGTTACAATTATTGCAAATAGAGTGACATTACCGATATTTTTTACTTGAATAGTATAATTGATAATGTCTCCCACAGAACTATAATTTTCGGTATTGGAAGTTTTAATTACTTCTAAGCCTGGATTTTGATTAAGAGTGGTAACGGTTGGCGTATTGTTTGTAATCGTTGTACCTGAAATATCGGTAATATCATTACCTTTTGGGTCTTTGCCAAAAGCCAGAGCTGAGTTGGTTACTTTACCGGCATCAATATCTGCTTGAGTAATGGTATAAATACCCGTCACTGAATTATTTGACGCACCTGATACTAAATTGGCTATTGGACTTCCATTTAGTAGTAATCCAATCAATGGGTCTGTAATAACGATATTGGATGCAATCACATTACCAGTATTTGTTACCGTGAAAGTATAGTTTATTTTTTCGCCAACTTGAGGGAAACCATCATTGTTTGTGTCACTAAAGATACCTGTTTTGACTAATGCTATGCTAGCTGTCTGAGGAAGTAGTGTTACGGTTGGAGTATTGTTTTGAACCGTTGTACCAGAAATATCAGTCACATCACTTCCCTTCGGATCTTTGCCAGAAGCCAAAGCTGAGTTGATTACTTTACCGCCATCTATATCGGCTTGAGTAATAGTATAACCTCCGGTCACGGAACTGTTAATTACTCCAGGCGCTAATATACTAATTGGACTATTAGTAATTATCAGACCAATCAATGGATCTGTGATAACGATATTGGTCACGGTTACATTACCAGTATTAGTTATGGTGAAAGTATAGTTAATTTTTTCACCAGCTTGAGCGAAACCGTCATTGTTAGTGTCGTTAAAGGTACCCGTTTTCACTAAGGTTATACTAGGGGTCTGTGTTAACGGCGTTATTGTGCAATCCGGACATTCAGGATTAACAGCACAAGAAGTACACGGAGTAGGATCAGATGAAGTATCCGTTAGATTTGGACCAGATGGAGGGGTACCTGTGGCTGTCGCTAAGTTGTACACAAAACCGGTATTTATATCCGCTTGCGTGATTGTATGAACGGCAGAGAATGTAGTCGAGTCAGAAGCACCAACTGTAAGAGAAGCGATAGGACCACCAGTAACTACTGCATTAATATCGGTAACAGTTATATTATTTACTGACACATTACCTGTATTAGTAACAGTGAAGTTATAAGTTACAGTATCACCAATATTTGTAATTCCATCGTTATTCGCATCCACATAAATTCCATCTTTAGTAATTGCTATTGAAGGATTTTGTGTCAATGGAGTGATTGTACAATCCGGACATTCAAGGTTGATAGGACAAGAAGTACACGGTGTAGGATCAGACGCAGTATCCATTACATTTGGACCCGACGGAGGAGTACCTGTGGCTGTCGCTAAGTTGTAAACAAAACCGGTATTGATATCCGCTTGCGTGATTGTATGAACGGCAGAGAATGTAGTCGAGTCAGTAGCCCCAACTGTAAGAGAAGCGATAGGTACACCAGTAACTACTGCATTAATATCAGCAACAGTGATATTATTTAATGTCACATTGCCTGTATTGGTAATAACGAAGTTATAAGTTACAGTATCACCAATATTTGTAATTCCGTCGTTATTCGCATCCACATAAATTCCATCTTTAGTAATTGCTATTGAAGGATTTTGTGTCAATGGAGTGATTGTACAATCCGGACATTCAGGGTTCACAGGACAAGAAGAACACGGTGTAGGATCCGACGAAGTATCCATTACATTAGGACCCTCTGGAGGAGTACCCGTGGCTGTTGCTAAGTTGTACACAAAACCGGTATTTATATCCGCTTGTGTGATTGTATGAACGGCAGAGAATGTAGCCGATTCAGAAGCACCAACTGTAAGAGAAGCGATAGGTCCACCAGTAATCAGTGCATTAGTATCAGTAACAGTTATATTATTTACTGTGACATTACCTGTATTGGTAATAATGAAGTTATAAGTTACAGTATCACCAATATTTGTAATTCCATCGTTATTCGCATCCACATAAGTTCCATCCTTAGTAATTACTATTGAAGGATTTTGTGTCAATGGAGTTATCGTACAATTCGGACATTCAGGGTTTATTGGGCAAGAAGTACACGGTGTAGGATCAGATGAAGTATCCGTTAGATTTGGACCAGATGGAGGGGTACCTGTGGCTGTCGCTAAGTTGTACACAAAACCGGTATTTATATCCGCTTGCGTGATTGTATGAACGGCAGAGAATGTAGTCGAGTCAGAAGCGCCAACTGTAAGAAAAGCGATAGGACCACCAGTAACTATTGCATTAATATCGGTAACAGTTATATTATTTACTGTTACATTACCTGTATTAGTAACAGTGAAGTTATAAGTCACAATATCACCAATATTTGTAATTCCATCGTTATTCGCATCCACATAAATTCCATCTTTAGTAATTGCTATTGAAGGATTTTGTGTCAATGGAGTGATTGTACAATCGGGACATTCAGGGTTGACAGGACATGAAGTACACGGAGTAGGATCGGACGAAGTTTCCATTACATTTGGACCCGACGGAGGAGTACCTGTGGCTGTCGCTAAATTGTACACAAAACCGGTATTGATATCCGCTTGCGTGATTGTATGAACGGCAGAGAATGTAGTCGAGTCAGAAGCACCAACTGTAAGAGAAGCGATAGGTACACCAGTAACTACTGCATTAATATCAGCAACAGTGATATTATTTAATGTCACATTGCCTGTATTGGTAATAACGAAGTTATAAGTTACAGTATCACCAATATTTGTAATTCCGTCGTTATTCGCATCCACATAATTTCCATCTTTAGTAATTGCTATTGAAGGAGTTTGTGTCAATGGAGTTATTGTACAATCTTGACATTCAGGGTTCACAGGACAAGAAGAACACGGTGTAGGATCCGACGAAGTACCTGTTACATTTGGACCGGATGGAGGAGTACCAGAAGCTGTTGCCAAGTTGTATACAAAACCGGTATTGATATCCGCTTGCGTGATTGTATGAACGGCAGAGAATGTAGCCGAGTCAGAAGCATCAACACTAAGTGAAGCAATAGGCATACCAGTAACTACTGCATTGGTATCAGTAACGGTTACATTTGAAAGTGTTGAGGTACCTGAATTAATGACCATAAAACTATAGTTTATAGTATCTCCAACATTAGTAATACCATCATTATTAATATCAACATAAGTACCATCTTTCAAAAGAGTTATAGAAGGAACATATACTGTGACAGTAACAATACCTGTATCACAATTTGTTGGATTTAATTTCTCACAGATTTCGTAAGTCAATGTGTAGTTACCTGCTGGTGTCCCTGGAGCGACTACCACATTGGCACCGGAAAGAGTAATACCTGTATTTGTTGAACCGATTATACTTAAATTGACATCTTTAACATTAACTGCAATACAGTTTAATAGATCATTAGCCAGTACGTTAATAAACGAGATACCACCTGTATATCCGTTAATAGTTGTACCTGCATCGTCATTGGCAACAATATAGTTTGTTACGATTAGTTTGGCTTCACAAGTAGTTTCTTTACCACAAGCATCTTTCACGGTCAAGGTAATTGTAGTTGTTCCTGATCCAACTTCTGTACCTGCAAGAGGAAACTGAGATATAATTAAAGATTCAGATGGAGTACAATTATCAGTTGCTGTAACAGCAGAGGTAAAGTCCGGAACTAAAGCTTTACAACTTAAATCTGCAGGTATAGTTTGATTATGTGCACACAATGTAATTACAGGTGCCATATTGTCTTTTATAAGGATAATTTGATCCGCGGTTTTGGTATTACCACAGGCATCACTAACGGCCCAATGTCTGATAATAAAATCATCATTAGCGCATTTTTCGTTAGGAGTTAAACAAACATTATTAATATTTAATGTTCCATTTTCAGTACTTTGCTTACGGGCATAAATCCTCCAGATTCCATTCATTTCTCCAGTAAATTGGCTAAAGTTTGAAATATAACCATTAAATCCAGGAATATATTGTGAGTTTGTTGAAGTACCTCCTAGCGGGGTGTAATTGCCAGCTCCAGTTGGGTTATTGACATTATTCCATTGCGGATAACCAGATCCATAGAATACAGGAGTATATGAAGCAGCTCCACCAGCGACACAAGATAGATCGGAACAGTAAGGACCAACTAGTATAATAGCCTGACCTAGTGGGGATACCAAAGTGATTTCTGCATGACCAGTACCTTGATTTGTATTAAATGATAAGGCAATATTTTTAATGGCAGTGGCTGGTTGTCCATCAAATCCTTGAACGTTAAAATCGATCAGTATACCATTTCCGGCATTTACATTCCATTGCTGTTGTGTACCAAAACAGCTAGTATCACTATGTGTAACAATAATGCCAGGTTTGTTGGTACAGTTGTCTGCTTGATCATTTATATTACCAGTTATATTAGGATCTGCGTTATAATTACAATTAGCATCTTTATAGATTACACTACTTACAGGAGGGGTAAATGTAGGAAGTGTTTTGTCATCTATGGTAATAGTTCTTGATGCAATAGCAACTGCTCTTCCACAAATGTCAGTAGCAGTCCATGTTTCAATAACTTTACCATTACAATAACCTGATACAGTAGTTGAGAAAGTAGATGGATTTGATGTTCCGCTGATTAAACAAGCACCACTTAATCCATTACTGAAGGTGATGGTGGTTGATGCCGGTATTGCTCCGCAGGACACAGTAATATTCGCTGGTGCTGTCATTATTGGTAATACAGCCGGGCTGACAGTTATTATTCTTGATACAGTTGTAACAGTTCTTCCACAAGTATCAGTACCAGCCCAAGTTTCAGTAACAGTTCCACCACATGAGTTTGGAATGGAAGATAAATTAGATGAATTTGATGTTCCGCTGATTAAACAACCACCATTCAATCCATTGGTGAAGTTGATTGTACTCGGAGCTGGTATTGACCCACAAGCTACAGTAATGTTGCTCGGAGCTGTCATTATTGGTAATATAGCCGGGCTGACAGTTATTATTCTTGATACAGTTGTAATTGTTCTTCCACAACTATCAGTAGCATTCCAAGTTTCAGTAACAGTCCCACCACATGAGTTTGGAGAGGAAGAGAAAGTGGAAAAATTTGATGTTCCGCTGATTAAACAACCACCATTCAATCCATTGGTGAAGTTGATTGTACTCGGAGCTGGTATTGACCCACAAGCTACAGTAATGTTGCTCGGAGCTGTCATTGTCGGCAAAGCAGCCGGATTAACAGTTATTATTCTTGATACAGCCGCAACTGTTCTTCCGCAAATATCCATGCCAGTCCAAGTTTCTGTTACTGTTCCTCCACAAGCGTTAGGAGTAATAGAAAAACTGGAAGGATTTGATGTCCCGCTGATTAAACAACCACTACTTAATCCATTGCTGAAGTTGATTGTTCTCGGTGCCGGCATCGATCCGCAGGCTACAGTAATGTTACCAGGAGCTGTCATTGTCGGCAGAGTAGCAGGGCTAACAGTTATTGTTCTTGATACAGCCGTAACCGTTCTTCCACAATTATCCATGGCAGTCCAAGTTTCTATTACCGTGCCCCCACATCCGTTAGGAGTGGCAGAGAAAGTGGAAGGATCTGATGTCCCGCTTATTAAACAACCACCATTTAATCCATTACTGAAGCTGATCGTGCTCGGCACTGGTATTGATCCGCAAGCCACAGTAATATTAGCCGGAGGAGACATTGTTGGCAAAGCAGCCGGAGTAACAGTTATTATTCTTGATACAGCCGTAATAGTTCTTCCACAGATATCTTTGGAACTCCAAGTTTCTGTTACTGTTCCACCACATGCATTGGGAGTAGATGAAAATGTAGATAAATTTGATGTTCCGCTTATTAAACAACCACCACTTAATCCATTACTGAAGCTTATGGTACTTGACACTGGTATTGATCCACACGATACAGTAATATTGCCAGGGGAAGTCATTGTTGGTAAAGCAGCCGGGCTTACATGGATGATTCTTGATGCAGTTATGGTTCTTAAGTAAATGTCCGTAAATGTCCATGATTCTGTTATGTCTCCACCACAAGAACCATATGGTGATTGAGAACTAAGTGTAGAATTCACAGATCCGCTAATTATACAATTTCCTGTTGAGCTGTTAGTATAATTCAGAGAGCTAGTGGTTGCTGCCCCACAGGCTACTGTAATATCAGATACTTGAGCAAACAAAGCAACTGTAGGTGGAGTAGCGGTTATGATTCTACTTTTTGTAATTGTACAGCCATTAGCATCGGTAATTATTACGTTATAAGTACCTGCGAATACATTAATTAGATCTTGATCGTCTTCCTGTCCGCTAGGTATAGCACCATCCAAAGTTGTCCAATAATAGGTATAAGGTGCCTTTCCACCGATTGGGGTTAAGTCGATTTTACCGCTTGCTATTCCACATTGAGAATTGGTTACAACAAATTCACCATTTACTCCAGCGTTTATTTGAATTAAAGGTAATTTCCCGCATTTAGGAGAAATAGTGGCGGGATTTAAGGGACAGGTACTGCCTGAACCAGCATCAGTCCATGCTAAGAATAAATTGTTGATTTTTAGTGTATTGCCACAAGTATATGAAACTTGATTAAAGGTTAAACTAGTTATCGTATGACCAGGAAGTGGTCCTCTGCAGCCTGAAATCGCAATTGTGGATATTAATGAACCGTCGATACCGCTATATTCCTCTAAATTCCCCCAAAAAGCGAAGGATGTTCTTGTTGAACCGGTTGTATTATTGATAGACAATGTCAATGTTCTCGTTAAAACAGTATTTGTAGAACATGAATTACATAAATCACCTCCAGTAAGAGTTGCTCCAACTAATTCTAGATCCCCAGATGTACACGAAGTATTTGGATTAGGAACTCCCGTTTGTGCAACTGCGGTTGAAATACTCAAAAAGCTTATTAAAAAAAGCGAAAATAATTTTGTCGAATAAGTAAAAATTGATTTCATATTGATTTGTTTTAAATCGTTAGAAAATGAAATGGTTTTAAGTAGCAAAATTCATTTTTGAAAGTTGTTATACGATTTGATGTATGAATAGTTCGATGAACATTCAGACTTAACGTTAGAAAAAATATTTATTGATGAGACACTTTATTAGTTAATTATTGGTTAAAATAAATAACTTTTAGTGATTTAAAAGTTGGAATAAAGTTTAGCATATTCCAATGCGTTTTAACATCAATTGAGAATATAAATTACTAACGAATATTTAGAAAGCTAATTAAAGGGAGGTAGTTTTTGCATACATAGAATCTGATTTTAATTTATAAAATGGATTTGTGGTATTATCTGTTTACATAATCATACTAAATAGATATATTTAATTAATCTATTTAGTATTATAGATTAATAGGGAGTCTATTTCTTATTGAAAATTACAAGCTAAAGAATTGCCTAATTTTTATTAAAGTTGTAGAATTTTTTTTCATTATTTAATTATTTGTATTAAAAATAAAATGATTTTGTAATGTCAAACATTAAGATTTTTATTCTATCAAGTAGATGTTCGAGTATTTTCTCTGAATTTAAATTATTTAAAAAAATATTTTTTAATAATTTAAATGATGTTTAATTTGTTAATTTTTAATTCCCTTTTTTAGAATCAATTGTAAATTTATATTTCAAAATTAGATTCTTAAAAATTTAGATGTTTCTATATTTTTTCAGGGATAAAAATATTTTTTTGGGATATAAAAAATCGCTACTTCATAAGACTAATCGTCTATTTTAAAGCTATTTAATAGCTATTTTTCATACAATCAAAGTTACAAAGAATAACTAATATTGATTTTTTTTTTCTACCACTAACCGAAATACTCGTTGAAATGTATTTTTTTTAAGAAAAAATTAATTTTTAGATATAAAATTTTAACATTTGTTTTGTTTTAAAATAAGTTATGTACTAATAATTTTAAAATATTAATTTAAAATTATGGTCAACTTAAAAGAACCTAAATGTTAAAAATATAATGAAAATCATTATTAATTTGATAACGAATTTTTTTAATAAAAAACAGAAAATAGATTTGAAAATATATACTATACCTAAAGTTTTTTTAAACTACAAACAATTCGTCAAAAAGCTTAATCTTTAAAATAAAAAACCTCCAAAGTTTAACTTTCGAGGTTTTTGTTTATTATAATTTTATTTAACTACTTTTTAATAATACCTGTTATTACAGAGCAGTAATTATAAATTCACTGCGTCTGTTGAATTGATGTTCATCTTCTGTACAATCAATACATTTATTTAGAAGGTGTGTCTCTCCGTATCCTTTACCAATTAATCTACTGGAATCGATCCCATTTTTAATTAACCAGCTTATGGTGGCTTTAGCTCTATTATCTGATAATGTTTTATTGTATCTGAAATTTGCACGACTATCTGTATGGGAGCGTATATCTAACTTCATAGTTGAATTTTGATTCAAGACATCTAATATCTTTTCTAAATCCAAAGCGGCTTCTGTTCTAATATTTGATTTATCTAAATCAAAGTAAATCATTTTTATACCAAAACATTTCCCTAAATCATCGCCAACAGTTATTTTCCATTTTGCTTTTTCTATTATAATTGGTAAATATGTTTTCTCCTTTTCTGCTACAATAGTAATTTTTTGCTCTTTGGTAGTATATTCTGGTTTTTCAGCTCTCACAATATAAGTTTTTCCACATTCAATCATAAAAGAATAATTACCTTTATCATCAGAAGTAGTAGTGTCTAATAGATTAAATTGATTATCATATAAGTTACTTTTAGCATTTGGTATCAATGCTGCTGTTGTTAGATCACTGATTTCACCATAAAGAAGTTGTTTGGAAATGAGCTTTTTTGTTTCCAAAAACTTATAAATATCATCATAGCCTTGCCCACCATCTCTATTGGAAGTAAAAAAGCCTCTTCTTGATTTTGTATCTATTAGATATGCAAAATCATCTTTAGGAGAATTAACATCAGCACCTACATTTAGAACCTCACTAAAAGTGCCGTCCGCATTTATTTTGGACATAAAAATATCTAACCCTCCAAATCCGGGGTGCCCATCTGTGGCATAATAAATTTCGTTTTCATCACTTATAAATGGAAAGGTTTCACGTCCTTCAGTATTGATTTTATTTCCTAAGTTTTCAGGAATACCAAAACTACCGTTGTCATTTATTTTTACTTTAAATAAATCGGATTGTCCAATTGTTCCTGGCATATCAGATGCAAAATATAATGTTTTTCCATCAGGACTTAAAGCAGGGTGCGCCGTACTATAGTTATCACCATCAAAAGGCAGTTCCGTTATATTTACCCATTTGTCATTTTCTAGATTGGCTTTATATATTTTTATTAAAGTAATATCATTTCCATCTTTTCCTTTTTTTCCATCCAAATAGTTGTTTCGAGTGAAATACATGGTTTTTCCATCACTAGTAAAAATTGGAGTAGATTCATTAAACTTCGAATTTACATTATTGTCAAATTTTTCAGGTACGTTTGGTGTCATATTTTCACCTAAATCAGCCGTATATAAGTTTGTAAAATATTGATTGTTCCATTTGTGTTTTTTTTGTCCAATACTTCCTGTATTTCTTGCGGATGCAAATACAATTTTATTCATATAAATAGCGGTTCCGTAATCAGAGTATTTCGAATTAATACCTGCATCTTCCACCATGTACCTTCCTGAATTAGCTTTTAGGATTTCTAAATAATTGGTGTTTTTTTTGAAAATTTTTCCTCGAATATCGTATGCTGATTTTTGATTGAATAGTTCCAACTTTTCATCGGCTTTATCATTTTGACCTATCGATTTTAAAGATTGAGCATAACGGTAATAATATTCAGGTTCTAAATTGATGGTGTCCATGGCAAATAATTCACCATACCATTTTGCAGCTTTATTCAGCTCCGAGATGAAGTAATAAGAATTTCCTAATTTTTTAAATAGATCTACTGATTTATATCCTTTTTCAGCAACTCTTTCATACGTTTTAATAGCATCTACATAGGAATAGGTGGCATAATTTTTATCCGCTCTAGTTAATTTTGTCTTTTGAGAATAAATGTTAAAAGAAAAAATAGTTCCTATTGTTATGCAAATGAGTATGTTTTTTTTCATAAAAATTATTTTAGAAGAATCTAGGACTCGTGATTTTATTGTTTTTGAATAATTCATAACGCAGGAAAATTTCATGCGAACCGGAATTATAGTTATTTAAATTAGTGCTTTCATGGTCATATCCATATCCGATATACAAACCCTCAGAAACCTGAAATCCAACCATAGCACTTAATGCAGCGCTCCATCTATAAGCAAGTCCCACTACAAATTTGTCATTGAACATAAAATTTCCAGATACATCCATTTGAAGAGGTGCACCCTTTACTATTTTGGTTAGAACAGCAGGTTTAAATTTAATATAATTATTCAAATCTAATACATAACCAGCAATCAAGTAGTAATTAATTTTTTCTTTAAAAACAGCTACTTCATTATCATCATAACGATTGGTTTCTATAAAGTTAGGAATAGAGAATCCAACATAAGCTTTATTAGAATGCCAGAAGAGACCAGCACCAATATTTGGGGAGAATTTATTATTATAATCATGTAAGCTTGGGTCATTATCTGCGGGATTTAATCGGGTTACATCCAAATCAAAAAGATTAGCCGTTGCTTTAATTCCAAATGAAAGTTTAAAAGTTTCCGATGTAGGAACTGTATAAGATAAATCAGCAGAGATGGTATTCTCATGAGTAGGACCAATTTTATCATTCATAATCGATACCCCTAATCCTAAATTATTTGAGTTGAGTGGCGTATTCATAGACACAATGTTAGTTACTGGTGCACCTTCGAGTCCTACCCATTGGGTGCGGTGTAAAGCGAAAATACTTAAAGCACCACTAGATCCTGCATAAGCGGGATTAATATTGATTGTGTTATACATGTATTGCGTAAATTGAGCATCTTGTTGAGCAAAACTTACAATGGTTGTAAACATTAAAAAGAAAGTAAATAATTTTGTTTTCATAGTAGGTATTTATTTTTTAATTATCTATCGAATTCATTTATCAGAATTCAGTAGTTAATTGATAAATTTGATTAGGGTCTATCGTTCAGGGAATTAGGACTATTGGTGTTACTTCATTAAAGCTGAGAACAAAGTCCCCAGATTTAATGAAATTTTAATTATTTAGTAAGGTATAAAAACCCGTCTTTTTTGTTTGTTATATTGTTTCCTAAACCATCAACGGAAGTGTAATTTAAAATATAGAAATAAGTCCCGGTTGGTAAACCGGAGGATTGACTAATAGTTGTTCTACCTTCAGCTATACCTTTAAAAACTTTGCTGGTATTATTATAACCACTAGTTTCATAAACTAATACACCCCAACGGTTATAAATTTCGACCGTATTATTCGGATAACAATTTGTATCATCAATGTTGTCAATTAGGAAATTTTCATTAATTTCATCTCCATTAGGAGAGAAGGCATTATGAACTAATATCGTTCCACAAGGTAATACAATACCACCACAATCAGTAGTAACAGTCATGGTAATTCTTATAATTCTAGGGCAAGTTCCATCATTAATTTTATATTCAAAAATATAATCGCCAACAGCAAGGCTAGAAGCATTAATTATATTGCCTTGTAACGCCCCTGTATTATTAACATCTGCCCAAGTTCCGTTTGCAGGAGTATCAATAGGCAATAAATCGTTTAGGTTAGCAGTTGTAATTTCGCCATCATTACAAATTGAACTTACTATTGCAACAATATTATTTGTAACGTTAACATTAACGATTTGAGTAAATTCGGATGTATTTCCACAAGTATCATCTACTGACCATTTTCTCACTATTGAGTAGGAATTTGCTGTATTGTTAATGATGTTCTCAGTAAATTTTGTAGACGAGACTCCTGAGCAATTGTCTATAAATACAAGTTCAGGTTTGACAGGAATTACATCACAACTAACATTGATAGTTGGGCTAAATACAGTGCTTGTAGTTGGACCGGCTGTATCTTGAACGTTAATGGTTTGTGAAGCTTTACTCGTATTTCCGCAAGTATCAGTAGCGGTCCAAGTTCTAGTTACAGAATAGGACCCTGCACATTGACCATTTGTAGTTACATCTGCAAAAGTTAAGATTACAACCGAAGAACAATTATCTGTTGCTGTTGCAATAGCGAATGCAGGTATTGCAGGACAAGAAATTGCCGCAACAGACGGTAATGCAGCTATAACCGGAGCAGTTGTGTCTTGAACGGTAATCACTTGTGATTTAGAGGCCGTGTTTCCACAAACATCAGTTGCAGTCCAAGTTCTGGTAAGGGTATAGTTGCTGGCACAATTTCCGTTTGTTTTCACTTCATTGAAAGTCACTACAAGATTTGCATCACAATTATCAGTAGCGGTTAAAGTAACTGCAGCAGGAATTACAGCACATTCAGCTGTTACATCTGTAGGAGCTTCGCTTAATACTGGAGCAGTTTTATCTTGAACGGTAATCAGTTGTGATTTAGAGGCCGTGTTTCCACAAACATCGGTCGCAGTCCAAGTTCTGGTAAGGGTATAACTGCTGGCACAATTTCCGTTTGTTTTCACTTCATTGAAAGTCACTACAGGAGTTGCATCACAATTATCAGTAGCGCTTAAAGTAGCTGCAGCAGGAACTGCAGCACATTCTGCGGTTGCATTGGCAGGAGCTTCGCTTAATACCGGAGCAGTTTTATCTTTAACGGTAATCAGTTGTGATTTAGAGGCCGTGTTTCCACAAACATCAGTCGCAGTCCAAGTTCTGGTAAGGGTATAATTGCTGGCACAATTTCCGTTTGTTTTCACTTCATTGAAAGTCACTACAGGAGTTGCATCACAATTATCAGTAGCGGTTAAAGTAACTGCAGCAGGAACTGTAGCACATTCTGCGGTT
>NZ_JBLNKY010000008.1:0-206883 GCF_048158655.1 Flavobacterium algoriphilum | reverse complement strand
AGACACGCTGGACTTAAAATCCAGTGAACAGCAATGTTCGTGCGGGTTCAAGTCCCGCTCTGAGTACAAGAAACTTCAGTTGGCTAACGCTGGCTGAAGTTTTTTATTTTTACGATTCCTATATTTTATTTTTGTACTATAACTCATTTTCTAAAAGATATTTTTGTAATTATTAACTTACTGGTGTTGGCTTTTGAACAAGCAAAGGTTATTCTAAGGATACAAATTTTAATTTTTGAATACCATATTTTAGTAAACCTTAAATACACATTGAAAATATATTTCTTCTTATAAATTTGCCTATTTAAGGGGATTTTACTTAAGGCATTAAAATTTTTATGCTGTATACTTTTATATTTTTTCAGAAATGACATTGTTTATTATAATTTAAGGGTATATTGTTTCATTCTTACTTTAATTGTCTTTGAATTTCTTGTTTAAGAAGATAGTTTTTTACAGTTCTTACCATTTATCTAAAAATTTTAATTTCTTGACAAGTTCTTTTAGTATCAAATTTCTGACCTTTTTTTTATCTTAAAATTAAAATTTTTGAGACGTTTTTACTTTATATTTTGCGTTTTTGATATGACTTTTCTTTATTCTAAAAAATTATTTTTCACTGTAGTTATTTAGATTTTAATATAGATACACCTCACAAAATTCCGTTTTATAAGTAATACAGTTTAATACATTTTGGAAGTAATGTGGCATCTTAGAGATTTAAGAAGCTGTTTGATACATTATCAAACTTTAACGTTTGTTCCAATTATTAGATTGTTGTAATTGGTGAAAAAAAAGTACTTTAGAGAATTAATCTATGCTACTATTTATTCAAATAAATAATTTAATCTATGAAAAGAAGATCTTTTTTAACTGCTGCAACTTTAGCTTCTGCAGGGCTTACCACACTTTTAATTACAAGCTGTACGTTCGGCACCAAAAAGAATGATGATTCAGTATCAGTTGAAGATTCTAATGAAGTCTTTGAACTGGATGAAGAAACCATTGGTAGTCTAAGAGAGAAATTAGCTTCTGGAAAATATACTTCAGAACAATTAGTACAACTGTATTTGAGACGCATTAATGCTATTGATAAAAATGGACCTCAATTAAATTCAGTTATCGAAATCAATCCGGATGCAGTAGCTATTGCTGTTGTAATGGATAAAGAAATGAGGGCAGGTAAGATTAGAGGGCCTTTACATGGAATTCCCGTTTTAATAAAAGACAACATAGATACTGCCGATAAAATGCAAACTACTGCAGGATCTTTGGCAATGGTAGGGAATATTGCTTCAAAAGATGCTTTTGTAGTCAAAAAACTGCGTGAGGCTGGGGCAATAATCATTGGTAAAACTAATTTGAGTGAATGGGCAAATTTTCGTTCAACTCAATCATGTTCCGGATGGAGTAGCAGAGGTGGGCAGACTAAAAATCCATACATTTTAGATCACAATCCATGTGGCTCTAGTGCTGGTTCAGGAACTGCTGTGTCAGCCAATCTTTGTGTAGTTGCTGTGGGAACAGAAACTGATGGTTCTATTGTTTGTCCGGCTTCGGTAAACGGGATAGTAGGAATTAAACCAACTGTAGGCTTGGTTAGTCGATCTGGAATTATTCCAATTTCAAAAACACAAGATACAGCAGGTCCAATGGCGAGAACCGTAACTGATGCAGCAATACTATTAGGAGTAATGGCAGCTGTTGACCAAGATGATGATGTAACACTTGAAAGCAAAGGAAAAGTTCAAAAGGATTTTACGACTTTTTTAGATGTAAATGCATTGAAAGGGAAACGTATTGGTGTTGAGAAAAAACCGCAAGGGAACAATAAATTCATTAATGCACTTTTGGACGATGCAATCGAACTTCTAAAAAAGCAAGGTGCTGTCATTATCGAAATTGACTATTTGGATAAAATTAATGCTTTGGGTCAAGCCGAATTTGAAGTTTTACAATATGAATTTAAAGACGGATTGAACAATTATTTGGCTACAGCCAATGCAAAAGTAAAAAATTTAAAAGAGGTAATTGATTTTAATCGCAGTAACGAAGATAAAGCAATGCCTTATTTTAAACAAGAAACACTGGAGAGTTCTAACCTTAAAAAAGGATTAGAAGATAAAAAATATTCAGAGGCATTAACAGTAAGTTTTGAAGGAAGTAAAGGTATTTTAGATCGTGTTTTTAAAGAAAATAAATTAGATGCCATTTGCGGAATTACCATGGGGCCCGCTTGTAGTATTGATGTAATTTATGGTGATCGCTGGGGAGGATATTCTTTGACTTCTCCTGCTGCGGCAAGTGGATATCCACATATTACGGTTCCTAACGGGATGGTTTATGATCTACCTGTTGGTTTGTCTTTTTTTGGAATTCCGTATACTGAAGGAGAATTAATAGGATTGGGTTATGCTTATGAACAAGCATCTAGAAAACGCCTAAAACCAGGACTTAAACCTTCATTTTTATACTAAATTACATTTTTAAAAAATAAAAGGGTAAAGAGTTAATCACTCTTTACCCTTTTATTTTTTTATAATACTCACAAATCGAGTTAAGCGGACATTCCGTGCATTTAGGAGTAGGCCTACAAATTTCTCGTCCCAAGAATGAAATCGCCATTCCGATTTCTCCCCAGATTTCTCTTGGTAGGACTTGCATCAATTGTTTTTCGGCTTTAATTCCGTCTTTGGTTTCTGTTATTAGTCCAATTCTGGGCGCTACTCTAATGACGTGCAAATCGGCAATGATTCCTTCTGCGGTAACTTTTGATTCGCGCATGATAACATTAGCTGATTTTCGTCCGATGCCCTTTAAAGCAACTAAATCCTCCATAGTAAGCGGAATATTTTTGTCCTTTTTGATAGTTTGAGCGATTTCTAGTAACCATTTGGCTTTATTGCCAAAATTCCTGATATCGGCGATATGAGGAATTAAGGCAGCGAAATTTGAAACGGCCAAACTTTCCATATTTGGGTATGCTTCAAATAAAGCGGGCGCAATTTTATTGATATGGGCATCAGAATCTTGCGCAGATAAAACAACCATAACCAATAATTGATATAAATTATGATAATCCAAAGGATGTTTCTTTCCTTTATATTTTGTTAGAATGGGTTCTAAATTTTTAGCCCAATCACTTGAGTTACCAAATAAATCCATGCTATTATTCTTTAAAGTCTACTGATAAGGAATTCACGCAATAGCGTTGTCCCGTTTTGGTAGGTCCGTCATCAAATACATGTCCGAGATGGCTTCCGCAATTGGCGCAAAGAATTTCAGTACGTTTCATTCCATGTGTAACATCCGAAATGTATTGTACTTTACCAGGAATTGATTCGTCAAATGAAGGCCAACCGCAATGCGCATCAAATTTGGAATTGCTTTCAAATAATGCTTCTCCACACGCACCACAGCAATACGTACCCTTTTCATAATGCAAATTATAAGTTCCGGTATGTGGATATTCAGTTCCTTTTTGACGAAGAATTCGATAGCGTTCCTCTCCTAATTGTTCTCTCCATTCTTGTTCTGTTTTTTCGATAGGATATTTCATAATTTTAAGTTTTTTATTTGTATTATAATATTGTGAAACAGTTATTTATTTTTGATGAATTGAACTATTTTTTCAATTACTTTAGGATTACCAAGAATTTTTCTATGTCCTAAACCATCGGTTAAAAATAGCGCTCCATTTTTCAGGTGTTTGTGAATGTGTATTCCTGCTGTAACCGGAACTTCGGGATCATTATTGTCATGGATAACTAAGACCGGAATGGAAGTGTCTTTTGCGGCTAAATAAGCAGAATAACTGTTCATGTCTTCTTTATATTTTTTTTCAAAATGCAAACGTAAAAGCGTGCTTATGCTTGGTTTCAAATTTAATTTTGTTACAAAATCATCCATGATGTCTAATACAATATCGCCACTGCCAATAACTACCGCATGATTAACTTTAAATCTTTTTTTTATGGCATTCAAAACTGACATTCCTCCCAAGGAATGGCCAATTGCGGCTTCAAAAGGACCAAATTGCTTGTCAATTTCTAAAATTACAGCAATAAAATCAATCATAATCGTATTTTTTCCGGGTGATTTTCCATGGGCAGGTGCATCAAAACTAATCGTTGAATATCCTTCTTTCAGTAACTCATCAGCTATTTTGAATAACTGTGTTCCACGCCCTGACCAACCGTGGACCAGTAGAATTTTCTTTTCACTTTTTCCATATTGATATAAAATGACTTCTTTGTCAATTGCCGGAATCTTGATTAAATTTTGGGTACTATTTCGATCCATTTCCAATTCTCTTTTTGGAATTTTATGTTTTATAGGTGTGGTAAACAGTTTAGCGGCAAATAATGTTATTAATTTTGGCGAAATAAACGAGATTAATTTACTAGTTAATAAGATAATCTTAGGAATTTTCAATGATTGTGTATGAATAGAAGTGTTTTTTGTCATTTCAATAAATTTTCGTGCGAGTTATTATGTTAATTTTTTTTTACTAAATTTAGAAAACAATAAAAGTAGTATTTTTTATAAAGTTTTTATTAGTAATAATATAAAAGGCGTATATAATTAATATTTAGAATTGTTTGTAAAATACCTGAATAGCATTAAAATTAACTGAAAAACAACAAATTTCATAAATGGAAATATTTCATATCAGTGCAGAATGTTATCCTGTAGCAAAAGTAGGCGGTTTAGCAGATGTAGTAGGTGCATTGCCAAAATATCAAAATAATGCTGGGCATCATGTAAGAGTTGTAATACCTTGTTATGATTCAAAGTTCAGAAATGAAAATGACTTTGAATGTGTACATTGGGGACATGTAAAATTAGGGAGTTTTAATTTTCCTTTTAATGTTCTAAAAGAAAAAACAGACAAACTTGGATTTGAATTGTATCTGGTAGAAATCTCGGAATTATTTGATAGAAAAGATGTTTATGGCTATGAGGATGATATGGAACGATTTTTATCATTCCAAATTGCGACTTTAGATTGGATAATAGGAAGGGATGATGTTCCGGATGTTATCAATTGTCATGATCATCATACGGGTTTGATACCTTTTATGATGTTATACAGTCATAAATATCAAAAATTACGTGATACGCCTTCTATGATTACTATTCATAATGGTTTGTATCAAGGACAGTTTGGATTTGATAAGTTGCATTATTTGCCTGAATTTGATCTTGCTCATGTTAAGGTTTTAGAATGGGATAAATGTATTAATTCACTCGCTGTAGGAATTAAATGTGCTTGGGCAGTAACGACAGTTTCGCCTAATTATTTAAATGAAATAAATTATTCGGCTAATGGATTAGAATCTCTGTTTAATCTTGTCAGATATAAATCGAGAGGGATTTTAAACGGTATTGACATTGAAGTTTGGGATCCGGAGAAAGATATTATGTTGGAAAAGAACTATTCGATTAAAAATTTTGAAATAGGAAAGCAGGAAAACAAGGAAAAATTATGCAATCTGTTTAATTTAGATCCAACAAAACCACTTTTTAGTTTTATAGGAAGATTATTAGAAGAAAAAGGAGGCGATTTATTACCACATGCCTCTGCACTAGCTTTATCGGAAAATTTTAACCAAATTAATATTTTAATTTTAGGTTCAGGAAATGCAGCTATTGAAAATCAGCTGAATGCTGTATTAGATGATTATAAAGGCAACTACAATACTTTTATAGGCTACAATGAAGAATTAGCCCATTTGATTTATGCGGGCTCTGATTTTCTATTGATGCCTTCAAGAGTGGAGCCATGTGGGTTAAACCAAATGTATTCATTGCGATATGGAACAATTCCTATTGTTAGAAGGACAGGAGGATTAAAAGATACTGTTATTGATTTTGGAGACGATGGAAATGGGATTTGTCATGATCAGGCAACGGTGGGAGATATTTGTTATTCTATTCAAAGGGCAGTTGATTTATATGACGATAAAAAGCATTTAAATAAAATTAGAAAAATTGGAATGAGCACGGATCATTCCTGGGAAAGAGTCTGTCAAGAATACATAGAAATGTACAATTTAATTATCAAAAAGAAATGAAAGCTAAAAAGAAAAATGTAATTGCAATTATTTTAGGTGGAGGACAGGGATCCAGATTATACCCATTGACAGAAACTAGGTCTAAACCAGCTGTGCCGATAGGAGGGAAATATAGATTGGTCGATATTCCTATTTCAAATTGTATGAATTCAGATATTTATAGAATGTTTGTATTGACACAATTCAACTCGGCTTCTTTAAATGCACACATTAAAAACACGTATAACTTTAGCATTTTTAGCCATGCCTTTGTTGATATCTTAGCTGCTGAACAAACTCCTGATAATCCAACTTGGTTTCAAGGTACTGCAGATGCTGTAAGACAATGTATGCCTCATTTCTTAAACCATGATTTTGATTATGCTTTGATACTTTCCGGAGATCAATTGTATCAGATGGATTTTGATGCAATGTTAGAAGAACATATCATTAGAGAAGCTGATATTACGATTGCTACTTTACCAGTAAATGCAAAAGATGCTCCTGAATTTGGAATATTAAAAACAAACTCCGAAAGTTGTATTGAATCTTTCATTGAAAAACCAGCAAAAGAACTATTGCCAGATTGGGAATCGGATGTAAGCGAACAAATGAAGAGTGAAGGAAAACATTATTTAGCTTCGATGGGAATCTATATATTCAACAAAAAATTGTTGGTAGACCTAATGTCCAACAAGGAAACTAAAGATTTTGGTAAAGAAATTATTCCACAAGCGGTAGGTAATAAAAAGATATTAAGTTATCAATATGAAGGATATTGGACTGACATTGGTAATATAGATTCTTTTTTTGAAGCTAATATTGGATTAACGGAAGACTTGCCTAAATTTAATTTATTCGATAACGATAATAAAATTTACACAAGACCAAGATTGTTACCACCATCTAAATTCCAAAAAACAACGGTTGACAAATCATTAATTTCAGAGGGATGTATATTGAATGCAAAAGAAATTAACCATTCCGTGATTGGTATTAGATCGAGAATAGGTGAAGGAACTATAATTCAAAACTGCTATGTAATGGGTAATGATTACTATCAGAATATTTGTGATATGAATGAGGATCTAAAAAACAATAAACAATTAATAGGTATTGGAGAAAGATGTTTTATAAAAAATGCTCTGGTGGACAAGAATTGCAGAATTGGTAATGATGTTTACATAAATGGAGGCAGTCATTTAGAAGATTTTTCTAATGAATTATATGCTATTAAAGATGGAATTGTTGTCCTTAAAAAAGGAGCAATTATTCCTGATAATTATATTATAAAGTAAATTTAAAAACTGTTTTTTCTTAAACTAATATTCTGTTCATTTTATAAAAATAGAATTATACAATTGTTATATGAGTAAAGTTATCTCGCATTCCCTTTTTACAGATTTTGATATCGATTTATTTAAAGCGGGGAAACATTTCCGACTCTACGAAAAGCTAGGTGCACATCTAGTAACAGTTGATGGAGTTGAGGGCGTTTATTTTGCCGTCTGGGCTCCTACAGCTCATTCGGTATCTGTTGTTGGGGATTTTAATTTTTGGACACAAGGAGAACATCTTTTGAACGTACGTTGGGATTCATCTGGGATTTGGGAAGGATTTATTCCAAGTATAAAAAAAGGAGCCACCTATAAGTACAAAATTCAATCCAACAATAATGGAAGTGTCACTGAAAAAGCAGACCCTTTTGCCTTTTACTGTGAAAAACCGCCACACACCGCCTCAGTAGTTTGGGATTTAGATTATAAATGGAAAGATAAAAACTGGATGGAAACGCGTCAAAATCATAATGGTTTGGACAAACCCTATTCAGTTTATGAGGTCCATTTAGGTTCATGGAAGCGTCATGCTGAAGAAAATCGTTTTTTGACATATCTAGAATTTGCAGAAGATTTAGTTAATTATGTAAAAGAAACAGGCTTTACTCATGTGGAGTTTATGCCTATAATGGAGTATCCTTATGATCCTTCTTGGGGCTATCAATTAGTTGGTTATTTTGCTCCTACTTCTCGTTTTGGAAAACCACAAGATTTTATGGTTCTGGTTGATAAATTGCACGAAGCAGGAATTGGAGTAATTCTGGATTGGGTTCCATCTCATTTTCCTGATGATGCTCATGGTTTAGGATTTTTTGATGGATCAAATCTTTTTGAACATCCTGACCGTAGGAAAGGGTATCATCCGGATTGGAAAAGTTTAGTATTTAATTATGGACGAAATGAAGTTCGTTCTTTCCTTATTAGTAATGCTTTATTCTGGTTACAATATTATCATGCCGATGCGTTGCGTGTTGATGCCGTTGCTTCCATGTTATATTTGGATTATTCTAGAAATGACGGAGAATGGGAACCCAATATTTACGGAGGAAGAGAAAATCTTGATACTATAAGTTTCTTAAAAGAATTTAATGAAGCCGTGTATTCCAATTTTGAAGGAGTTCAAACTATTGCTGAGGAAAGTACTTCTTTTCCTATGGTTTCAAGACCAACATCGGTTGGTGGTTTAGGTTTTGGAATGAAATGGATGATGGGGTGGATGCACGATACTTTAGAATATTTCCAAAAAGATACCGTTTATAGAAAATACCATCAAAATGATTTGACTTTTTCGATGACCTATACTTTTTCCGAAAATTTCATGTTGCCGCTTTCCCATGACGAAGTTGTTTATGGAAAAAAATCAATTGCGGGAAGAATGCCTGGTGATGAATGGCAAAAATTTGCAAATTTAAGATTGTTGTATGGTTATATGTTCATGCATCCCGGAACTAAATTGTTGTTTATGGGAAGTGAATTTGGGCAAAGCAGTGAATGGAATTTTGAAGGAAGTTTAGATTGGCATTTATTGCAATATCCGTTTCATGAAGGGGTGAAAAAATTGATTACTGATTTGAATAAATTATATAAAACACAACCTGCTTTGCATGAAAAACAATTTAGTCCAGAAGGTTTCGAATGGATTAATTACTCTGATCATCAAAATGCAGTAATGTCTTTCATTAGAAAAGGAAATAACCAAAAAGACGATGTAATTGTAGTTTGCAATTACACCCAAATAGTTCGTCCTAATTATCGCATTGGTTTACCGAGAAAAGGTAAATTAACCGAGATTTTTAATAGTGATGCCGCTAATTATGGCGGAAGTGGCCTTTCGAATTCTAAAAAATTAACAATTGAATCGATGCCTTATGACGGAAGGGATTATTCAACAGAATTACTTTTGGCTCCTTTAAGTGTAAGTGTTTTTAAAATTTCATAACTAATTTTAGTTAATATTATCAAATTGCATTACTAATAATTTTTATTTAATATGGAAATCATTAGTAGTGTGATTTGTTATTACTATGTCCTATAAAATCATAACGTTTCGTGAATAAACCATAGCTTTGTAACTGTTTAGAAAGTGTTTTTGTAAGTTGGAGAGACGGCAAATTAATACAAAAGAAAATGATTACAAATACAGAATTAGAATATAAAGGAGATTTATATCCCACAAAAATAGTCGCCTTTGAATATGAAGTAGATTCTGTATGTTTTCATACAGATAATGATGTAATATTAAAAGTAACTGTATTAAGAGATAGTTTAATCCGTTTTAGATTCACCACAAAAGGATATTTTAGTAATGATTTTTCGTATGCAATTGATAAAAGCCATTCTCATGAATATAACTTTCTTGAGGTTTCTGAAGTAGAAGATTATTATCAGATAAAAACCAATAAAGTACTCTGTCGAATTCAAAAAATAGACATGAGATTGTCAATTTTTGATTTGAAAGATACTCTAATTTTAGAAGATGAATTGGGTTTTCATTGGGAAGAAAGTTATGAATTTGGTGGGAATATCGTAAAAATGAGTAAATCTTCCAAAGATGGAGAATGCTTTTACGGACTTGGTGACAAAGCAACCCAATTGAATTTGAAAGGAAAAAGACTTGAAAATTTTGCTACAGATCAATATGCTTTTCAAAAAGACCAAGAGCCATTATACAAAGTTGTTCCGTTTTACATTGGATTACATAACAAGAAAGCGTATGGAATTTTCTTTGACAACACTTTCAGAACTTATTTTGATTTTTGTAATGAAAGAAGAAATGTAGCTAGTTACTGGGCTGAAGGAGGAGAAATGAATTATTATTTCATCTATGGTCCACAAATGCAAGATGTAGTAACCACATTTACTGATTTGACTGGTAAACCGGAATTGCCGCCATTATGGGCACTTGGATATCACCAATGCAAATGGAGTTATTATCCAGAAAGTAATTTAAAAGAAGTGGCAGCTAAATTCAGGGAATTGAAAATTCCATGTGATGCGCTCTATTTGGATATAGATTATATGGATGGGTTTCGATGTTTCACTTGGAATAAAGAATATTTTCCTGATCCAAAAAGAATGGTGGCAGAATTAGCCGAGGATGGTTTCAAAACCGTTGTAATAATAGATCCGGGAATAAAAATTGATAAAGAATACTCTATTTATAAAGAAGCATTAAAAAATGATTATTTCTGCAAAAGAGCGGATGGTCCTTACATGAAAGGAAAAGTATGGCCAGGAGAATGTAATTTTCCTGATTATACGAATCCTGTGGTGCGAGAATGGTGGGCTGGATTGTTTAAAGAATTAATATCAGTAATAGGTGTAAAAGGAGTTTGGAATGATATGAACGAACCAGCTGTTATGGAGGTTCCTAATAAAACATTCCCTATGGATGTACGACATGATTATGATGGAAATCCTTGCAGTCATAGAAAAGCACATAACATATATGGTACACAAATGGCACGAGCAACGTATCATGGCGTAAAACGATTTGCATATCCAAAAAGGCCTTTTGTTATTACAAGATCAGCATATGCGGGAGCACAACGCTACACGTCATCGTGGACGGGTGATAATGTTGCCACTTGGGAACATTTATGGATTGCAAACATTCAAGTGCAACGCATGTCTATTTCAGGAATGGGTTTCACCGGATCAGATATTGGTGGATTTGCGGAGCAACCATCAGGAGAATTATACGCACGCTGGATTCAATTAGGGGTTTTTCATCCTTTTTGCAGAACCCATTCTTCTGGGAATCATGGCGATCAAGAACCATGGGCATTTGATGAAGAAGTGATTGAGATCACCAGAAAGTTCGTCAGCTTGCGCTATCAATTATTGCCTTATTTGTACACCATGTTTTGGCAATATATCGAAGAAGGAATTCCAATGTTGAAGCCATTGGTATATTATGATCAAGAAGATACTCAAACACATTATAGAAATGACGAATTTATTTTTGGAAACCAAATTTTAGTTTGCCCTATTTTGGAACCAAATTCTTTAGGTAGAAGGATGTATGTTCCTCGTGGACAGTGGTATAATTATTGGATAAATGAAAAAGTAAAAGGAGGAAAAGAAATTTGGGTAGATACTAAATTCGACGAAATTCCGCTTTTTGTAAAAGCAGGTGCAGTAATTCCAAAATATCCTATTCAACAATACGTTGGAGAACTGGAATTTGATGAGTTAACATTAGATATTTATTACAAAAAAGGTAAGGAAAAGTCAGTAGTTTATGAGGATGCACAAGATGGTTATGATTATAAAAAAGGTAAATATAGCTTTCTATCTTTTCAAACAATCGGTAAGGAAAAAGAACTCATAGTTCAGTTGCATAAAGAAGGAAAATATGATACCAATTATTCAAAGTATAAAATTAATCTTATTGGTTTACCATTTAATGTTAAAGAAATTGAAATTGACAATAAGAAAGTCATATTTGATAAAAATATTTTCGAAAATGAAAGCTATTTAATTGTTGATAAGGAATTTACAGAGTTGTGTATAATTGGGTTATAACAAAAAAATGATACTTTTTGATTTAATTATATAAATAAAAAATCCATAAATAGTTGTATTTTTGTATAAAATAAAACATAAAATCATGAAAAAGAACTTATTACTAGGGATTTTTGCAGTGGGATTTCTTTATTCTTGTGCTACAAATCCTCTTACAGGGAAAAAAAGCCTGAATTTTGTTTCTAACAGTGAGTTATTTCCATCATCTTTTCAACAATATGGGACTTTTTTGAAGGAAAATAAAGTTATTACAGGAACAGCTGATGCTAAAAGAGTAGAGACGGTTGGTATGCGAATTAAAGCAGCTGCAGAAAAATATTTAACCTACTTAGGGCAATCACAATATTTGAATGATTACCGTTGGGAATATAAATTAATTGATAGCAAGGAAGTTAATGCTTGGTGCATGCCTGGAGGAAAAATCGTTGTTTATTCCGGAATATTACCAATAACTAAAGATGATGCGGGTTTAGCAACCGTAATGGGACATGAAGTTTCTCATGCATTGGCAAATCATGGAGCACAGAGGATGAGTGCTGCTCAATTGCAACAATTGGGAGCTGTTGGAGTTGCAGTTGCTACTGGTAGTCAAAGTTCAGAAAAACAACAAATGTGGCAACAATATTATGGATTAGGATCTCAAGTAGGAGTGATGCTTCCATTTAGCCGAAGCCATGAAACTGAAGCTGATAAAATAGGACTTACATTGATGGCAATTGCAGGTTATAACCCAGATGATTCTGTAATCTTTTGGCAAAGAATGGCAGCGCAATCTGCAGGACAAGCACCACCGGAATTTATGAGTACACACCCGTCTGATGCTACCAGAATTGCAAATTTAAAAGCATTGATTCCAGAAGCGAAAGCATTAGCTGCTAAAGTTGGAGTTATTTACAGATAAAAGTGTATTGTTGATGTAGATTCATTAATTATAATATTTAACGAATATTTAATAGGCTATTCTCATTGAAAGAGAATAGCCTATTTTTTTTATTTCAGCTGTAATATATAGGTTTGATTATGAGTCATTAACGATTTGTTAATGCCGAATTGTTTACTTTTTGTAATAACATAAACAAAAAACAAATAAATTAGCACCATAAAATATGAAACATGGCAGATTTACCAAAAGGGAGTAAAAAATTATTAAACGCTTGGGCTTTTTATGATTGGGCTAATTCAGTTTATCCACTAGTGATTTCTTCAGCCGTTTTTCCTATTTTTTATGAAGCATTATTTTCAGACAGGAATCATTATATGTTCGTTTTTGGCTTTAGTGTTAAAAACTCTGCGTTGATTAGTTTTGTTACTGCATTTGCCTTTTTAGTAGTGGCGCTAATTTCTCCTTTGTTATCAGGAATCTCCGATTATGTAGGTAACAAAAAAGCATTCATGCAGTTTTTTTGTTATTTAGGAGCTTTATCCTGTGTGGGATTGTATTGGTTTAGTTTAGAAAATATTTATATCAGTTTATTATTTTATTTTTTAGGTTTAATAGGATTTTGGGGAAGTTTAGTGTTTTACAATTCTTATTTGCCTGATATTGCTTTTGTGGAACAACAAGATACAACCAGTGCCAAAGGATATTCTTATGGTTATGCAGGAAGTGTTATTTTACTAATCGTCAATTTAGCGATGATTATGATGCCTGATTTTTTTGGGATTAGCGGTACCCAAGGTGAAGCAGCGATGAAAGCCATGCGGTATTCTTTTATAATGGTAGGAATCTGGTGGATTGTCTTTAGTCAATATACATATTATTATTTACCAAAAGGAAGTATTAATACTGAACGGAAAGTGAGCAAAGCTCTAGTTTTTAATGGATTTAAAGAATTAAAAAAAGTGTGGCATTTATTGGAAGAAAATAGTGCTTTAAAAAAATATCTTGTTAGTTTTTTTGTTTATAGTATGGCGGTTCAGACCGTTATGCTTATTGCTACTTATTTTGGGGCACAGGAAATTACTTGGGCCTCAAAAAGTGAAAGTACAACAGGTTTAATTATTTGTATTTTATTAATTCAGTTAGTAGCCATTGCTGGTGCGGTTTTGACTTCAAAAGCTTCTCAGAAATTCGGTAATATTCCTACGCTGATAGTCATCAATTGCTTTTGGGTTTTATTATGTGCAGCAGCTTATTTTATAACTTTGCCCATACATTTTTATATCATGGCGGGTTTAGTAGGACTTGTAATGGGAGGCATTCAGGCTTTGTCACGTTCAACCTATTCTAAATTATTACCAGAGACAGAAGATACGGCTTCCTTTTTTAGTTTTTTTGATGTTTCTGAAAAAATTGGGATTGTTATCGGAATGTTGGTTTATGGAATTATCGACCAAATTACCGGTAGTCCTCGATTTGCGATAGTTTTTTTAGGAGTATTTTTTATAATGGGTGTTGTTTTATTGAAAAGAGTTCCTAAAAACAGTGCTCTAGATTAATAAAATGGAAAATACTACTTTCCTTTTTTATTTTTTACACTTTAAAAAAATAGCTATTTTATTAATTAGAATTTATTGATTTTTTCTTTATTTGTAAGAAGATGCAATCGATTTTACTTACACTTTGGCATAATGATTGACTGATTTAGTGTCAAGCCAATTAATCATGTGAGATATCGTTTTATTTAAAATTACTACGATGATACTTTATATTTGCTTGACAAATTAAAATTATTAATGACAAAAAGACTTAAATAATTATATGTCAAATCATAAAATACTTACTATTGACAATCTGTCACTTCAAGAATTTGATTCTGAAGCTGATTTAATTCCTTTATTAACTCGCGAAGACGAGGAGGAAATGAATAATGAAGCATTGCCAGATTCTTTACCTATTTTACCATTGCGTAATATGGTTTTATTTCCAGGAGTTGTTATTCCAATTACTGCGGGACGTGATAAATCAATTAAATTAATCAATGATGCCAACGCTGTGGGTAAAATCATTGGGGTTGTAGCTCAGAAAAATGAGCAGGACGAGGATCCAACTCCAGAAGACATTCATAATATTGGTACTGTAGCTAGAATTTTAAGGGTTTTAAAAATGCCTGATGGGAATGTTACTGTTATACTTCAAGGGAAAAAAAGATTTGAAATTGATTCTATAATTTCTGAAAGCCCCTACATAACAGCAAAAGTTAAAGAAGTTTCTGAAAAAAGACCGAAAAAACAGGATACAGAATTTATAGCCATTCTCGATTCTGTAAAAGAATTAGCAATTCAAATTATAAAAGAAAGTCCAAATATTCCTAGTGAAGCTACTTTTGCGATTAAAAATATTGAAAGCCAATCATTTTTGATCAATTTTGTCACTTCTAATATGAATTTAACGGTTAAAGAAAAGCAAGATTTATTAGCTATTAATGAGCTAAAAACAAGGGCTTTAGAAACTTTGCGTTATATGAATATTGAATTGCAAAAACTCGAATTGAAAAACGATATTCAATCCAAGGTTCGTTTCGATTTAGACCAACAACAACGCGAATATTTCCTTCATCAACAAATGAAAACGATCCAAGAAGAATTGGGTGGTGTTTCACAGGAAGAGGAAATGGATGAAATGCTGCAAAAGTCTTTGACAAAAAAATGGGATGAGAAAACCAAAAAGCATTTTGATAAAGAATTATCTAAAATGCGTCGCATGAATCCGCAAGCGCCAGATTTTGGAATTCAAAGAAACTATTTAGAGCTTTTCTTGGAATTGCCTTGGGAAGAATATTCTAAAGATAATTTCGATTTAAAAAGAGCACAGAAGATTCTTGACAGAGATCATTTTGGTCTTGAAGATGTTAAGAAAAGAATGATTGAACATTTGGCTGTTTTGAAATTGCGAAATGATATGAAATCACCGATAATTTGTTTGACAGGACCTCCGGGAGTTGGAAAAACCTCTATTGGAAGATCTATAGCAGAAGCATTAGGCAGAAAATATGTTAGAATTTCATTAGGTGGTTTACGTGATGAAGCAGAGATTCGTGGACATAGAAAAACCTATATAGGTGCTATGCCAGGAAGAATTATCCAAAGTTTAAAAAAAGCTGGGACCTCAAATCCTGTTTTTGTTTTAGATGAAATCGATAAATTATCGAATAGTAATCAAGGTGATCCATCTTCGGCATTACTGGAAGTTTTGGATCCGGAACAAAACAATTCGTTTTATGATAATTTCCTAGAAATGGGATATGATTTATCGAAAGTGATGTTTATCGCTACCTCAAATAATATGGCTGCGATTCAACCTGCGTTGAAAGACAGAATGGAAATCATTAAAATGTCAGGTTATACGATTGAAGAAAAAGTAGAAATTGCACGTCAGCATTTGTTTCCAAGACAATTGAAAGAACATGGTTTGACTACCAAAGATTTAACCATTGGGAAAAAACAATTGGAGAAAATCGTGGAAGGATATACTCGTGAATCCGGAGTTCGTGGTTTAGAGGCAAAAATTGCTCAAGTAATTCGTAATGCAGCTAAATCAGTTGCAATGGAAGAAGCCTATAACAAAAAAGTAACTGACGAAGATATTATAAAAACACTTGGTGTTCCAAGATTAGAAAGAGACAAGTACGAGAACAATGATGTTGCTGGTGTAGTAACTGGTTTGGCTTGGACTTCTGTAGGTGGTGATATTCTTTTCATAGAATCATTGCTTTCTCCAGGAAAAGGAACCATGACTATTACTGGGAACTTAGGTACAGTAATGAAAGAATCGGCGACAATTGCACTAGAATATATTAAGGCAAATGCTAAATTTTTAGGATTGGATTCGGAGATGCTTTCAAAATATAATATTCATTTACACGTTCCGGAAGGAGCTACACCAAAAGATGGTCCTAGTGCCGGAATTGCAATGTTGACTTCATTAGTTTCGTTGTTTACGCAAAAACGAGTTAAGAAAAACTTGGCAATGACTGGTGAAATCACATTGCGTGGAAAAGTTTTACCAGTAGGAGGAATAAAAGAAAAGATTTTGGCCGCTAAAAGAGCTAATATTAAAGAAATTATTCTGTGTCACGAGAACAAAAGTGATATTGATGAAATAAAACCAGAATACCTTGAAGGATTGACTTTTCATTATGTTAAAGAAATGAGCGAAGTACTTAAATATGCTTTGACTGATCAGAATGTTAAAAATGCAAAAGATCTGAAATAACAGATAAAAAGAAACAAGAAACCAATTCCAAATTCCAAAAGCTGTTCTCTAGTGCTTGGGATTTGGAATTTTTATTTATAATTACGAGTTTGAATGTTGCGGTTTATTGTATTTATAATTTTATCTTCGCATTTGCGTTTTACCTCACATAAATAGCGATTTAAAGCATGTTAAAAAAACTTTTATCATACTCCTTAGTTTTTATTTGCGCTGTGTCTCACAGTCAAATAGGAGGGAAGTACACCTATCAGTTTTTAAACTTAGTTACTTCGCCAAGGCAAGCTGCTTTAGGAGGAAAAACGGTTACGATTTATGATGATGATGTGAATCAGGTCAATTTTAATCCGGCAACATTAAATCCTGATATGGATAATCATCTGGCTTTAAATTATGGAAGTTATTTTAAAGAAGTGACGTATGGAACGGCTTCATATGCTTACACCTATGACCGACATTTGCAAACTTTTCAGGCGGGTGTCAATTACGTTAACTATGGTAATTTTGATGGCTATGATGAAAATGGACAAGCTACAGCTTCATTTACAGGTAGTGAAATTGCTCTTTCTTTTGGTTATGCGTATACGATTCCTAATACTACGATTCATTTAGGAGCTAATGCAAAATTGATTTCTTCTACTTTAGAAAGTTATAGTTCTTTTGGTGGAGCGATTGACATAGGGGCTCTTTTTATAGACGAAAGAAACGATGTTAATTGGGGCTTGGCAATACGAAATATTGGAACCCAAATTACTACTTACAATGGTGCAAACGAAAAATTACCATTAGAAATTATTATGGGTGTTTCACAAGAATTAGAAAATGTACCCATTCGCTGGCATCTTACATTGGAGAATTTGCAACAATGGCATATTGCTTTTTCTAATCCTGAAAGAGCCGAAGTATCACTTGATGGAAGTTCCACCTCCGAAAAAGTATCAGTAATAAATAATGCCTTGCGCCATGTAATTATGGGAGTTGAGCTTTTTCCTAAAAAAGCATTTAATCTTCGATTGGGATATAATTTTCGAAGAGCAGAAGAATTACGACTTTTGGAACAACGCAATTTTTCGGGAGTGTCTTTAGGGTTTGGATTAAAAATGAATAAATTAAAATTCAATTATTCGTATTCACGATATACATTAGCGGGAAATACGAGTTTATTTGGATTGACTATTAACCTACAATAATATTATTTTGGATAAAAAAATTACAATAGCAATAGACGGATTTTCATCGACAGGAAAAAGTACTTTAGCAAAACAACTGGCAAATAACTTGGGATATGTATATGTGGATACTGGAGCCATGTATCGCGCCGTTACCTTTTTTACAATGCAAAACGGATACATAAATGCTGATTCTTTCGATAAAGAAACATTAATTAACAGTTTGCCAAGTATAAAATTACAGTTCAAATTCAATCCTGATTTAGGTTTTGCCGAAATGTATTTGAATGATGTCAATGTTGAAAAGGAAATAAGAACTATCGAAGTTTCTAATTTTGTAAGTAAAGTGGCTGAAATATCGGAAGTTCGTGCCAAATTAGTGGAGCAACAGAAAGAAATGGGCAAAGACAAAGCAATTGTTATGGATGGTAGAGATATCGGAACCGTCGTTTTTACAGATGCTGAACTTAAAATTTTTATGACGGCAGGGGCAGATACCCGAGCGCAAAGACGGTTTGATGAATTACAGGAAAAAGGAGATTTGGTTACTTATGAAGAAGTATTAAAAAATGTAGAAGAACGTGATTATATTGACACTCACCGAAAGGATTCGCCTTTGGTGATGGCTGATGATGCTATTGAAATCGATAATTCTTACCTTACTCGAGAAGAACAATTTAAAGTTGTTTTAGATTTAGTGGATGAAGTTGTTAAAAGACTTTAATCTTTTGTAGATCCTCTTTTTTAATATTAGATTTACGCCTTGTTACTTTTTTAACTTAAAAAAACAATTCATTGTATGGGAATTAAAAATAGGTTGGTATTAATGAACTTCCTTCAATTTTTTATTTGGGGTTCTTGGTTACTTACTATTGGGGCGTATTGGTTTAATAACAAACATTGGTCTGGAACCGAGTTTGGAATCATATTTTCTACTATGGGTATTTCTTCTGTTTTTATGCCGGCTTTAACAGGAATTATTTCAGATCGATTTATTAATGCTGAAAAACTATACGGATTGCTTCATTTTCTGGGAGCTGCCGCCTTATTTTACTTGCCTCAGGTAGATAATCCAACTACTTTTTTCTGGGTAATGTTGATCAATATGTTTTTCTATATGCCTACCATTTCCCTATCAATTACTGTAGCTTATAATGCTTTAATTGCAAAAGATTTTGATGTTGTAAAGGATTATCCACCTATTAGAATCTGGGGAACGATAGGTTTTATCGCTGCACTTTGGGTGGTAAGTTTAACGCATAATGAAACTTCGGCGAATCAATTTTATATCGCTGGAATTGTTTCGTTTTTATTAGGAATTTATGCCTTTACACTTCCTAAATGTCTTCCGATGTGTAAAGGAGAGAAAGGTACTTCTTTTACACAAGCTTTGGGATTGAATGCTTTTGAATTATTTAAACAACGAAAATTTGCAGTTTTCTTTATCTTTTCAATGTTGTTGGGAGCTGCTTTGCAATTGACCAATGCGTATGGAGATACTTATATCCATGATTTTGGTAGTATTGATGCTTATAAAGATACTATTGCGGTTAAATATCCTGCGATAATCATGTCTATTTCACAAGTTTCAGAAACACTGTTTATACTAGCCATTCCTTTTTTCTTGAGAAAATTTGGTATTAAATACGTGATGTTGTTTAGTATGCTGGCTTGGGTATTACGTTTTGGATTATTTGCTTATGGAAACCCAACGGACGGGTTGTGGATGATAATCATGTCTTGCATCGTTTACGGAATGGCATTTGACTTTTTTAATATTTCGGGTTCTTTGTTTGTGGAAACACAAACGGATTCAAAAATTAGAGGAAGTGCACAAGGTATGTTTATGATGATGGTGAATGGTTTTGGAGCCTTGATTGGTAGTTTTGCGAGTGGTTATATTATTCAAAAATATTTTACTATGGTTGATGGAAGTAAAGACTGGTTTCATATTTGGATTACTTTTGCATCGTACGCTTTAGTTCTTGCTATTATTTTTCCTTTTGTTTTTAAAGATAAATTTGGGCCAAAAATTTTAGGAGAAATTAATCATTAAAACCTTTTTTTTATAAATTTAACCCGATACTTTTAAGAGTTATCGGGTTTTTTATTGTTTGAAAAAGTCACATAAAACCTATTAGGCCCTGATGGTTCCCAATCCTCGCAGGGTAGCGGAGAGATAAAATTGAGAATGAGAACTTTACCTGCAAAAAAGCCAATTAATTCGCTCCTGATTCTCAATCGATTGTCATTGCGTAAATATTTTGCAGATAAATAAAAAAGAATTATCTTTGCAGTCCTTTTGGTGAATAAGAGTTTCCTTTAGGGTTCAACTAATTATACAAACAACTTCTGTTGTTTTCTAGCACATTAAGAAACTCGAGAGAATACAGAATACAAATTTTTAATCAGCATGTCTGAACAAGTAAAATCACAAGAAGAGTTTTTAGCAAATTTTAACTGGCACAATTTCGAAGAAGGTATTGATGCTGTTGATGAGAAAAACTTATTAGAATTCGAAGAACTAGTTTCAAAAACATTTATCGCTACTGATCAAGAAGAAGTGGTAGATGGTACAGTTGTTAGAATTACAGATAGAGACGTTATCGTTGATATCAATGCAAAATCGGAAGGTGTTATTTCATTGAACGAATTCCGTTACAACCCAAGCTTAAAAGTAGGCGATACTGTTGAAGTATTAATTGACATCCGTGAGGATAAAACAGGTCAATTAGTGTTATCTCACAGAAAAGCACGTACTATTAAATCATGGGATAGAGTTATTTCGGCTAACGAAACAGGAGAAATCGTTAATGGTTTTGTAAAATGCAGAACTAAAGGTGGTATGATCGTTGACGTTTTCGGAATTGAAGCTTTCTTACCAGGATCTCAAATTGATGTTAAACCAATTAGAGACTACGATGTATATGTAAACAAAATGATGGAATTCAAAGTGGTAAAAATTAACCACGAATTCAAAAATGTTGTTGTTTCTCATAAAGCGCTTATTGAAGCGGATATCGAAATCCAGAAAAAAGAAATCATCGGTCAATTGCAAAAAGGACAAGTATTAGAAGGTGTTGTTAAAAACATTACTTCTTATGGTGTCTTTATTGATTTAGGTGGTGTTGACGGATTGATTCACATTACTGACCTTTCTTGGAGTCGTATTAACCACCCAAGTGAAGTGCTTGAATTAGACCAAAAATTAAATGTTGTAATCCTTGATTTCGATGATGAGAAAACAAGAATTCAATTAGGATTGAAACAATTAAACGCTCACCCTTGGGATGCTCTAGATGCTAAATTAGCAATTGGAGACAAAGTAAAAGGTAAAGTAGTTGTAATCGCTGATTACGGTGCTTTCATCGAAGTAGCTGAAGGTGTTGAAGGTTTAATCCACGTTTCTGAAATGTCTTGGTCTACTCATTTACGTTCTGCTCAAGATTTCGTAAAAGTAGGTGATGTTGTTGAAGCTGTTATCTTAACACTAGATAGAGATGACCGTAAAATGTCATTAGGTATCAAACAATTGTCTCAAGATCCTTGGACTGATATCACTGCTAAATACCCAGTAGGTTCTAAACATACAGGTATCGTTAGAAACTTTACAAACTTTGGAATTTTCGTAGAATTAGAAGAAGGAATTGATGGATTAATTTACATTTCTGACTTATCTTGGACTAAGAAAATCAAACATCCATCTGAATTTGTAAACGTTGGTGAAAAACTTGACGTAGTAGTATTAGAATTAGATGTTGAAGGACGTAAATTATCTTTAGGTCACAAACAAACTACTGCTAATCCTTGGGATCAGTATGAAGATTCTTTCGCAGTTGGAACTATCCACACAGGTGAAATTTCTGAAATCGTTGACAAAGGAGCTACTGTAGAATTCGGAGATGATATCGTTGCTTTCATTCCTACTCGTCACCTTGAAAAAGAAGATGGTAAGAAATTGAAAAAAGGAGAATCAGCTGATTTCAAAGTAATTGAATTCAACAAAGAATTCAAAAGAGTAGTTGCATCTCACACTGCTATCTTCCGTGAAGAAGAAGAGAAAAATGTGAAAACAGCTACTGAAAACACTTCTACTTCATCTAACTCATCTACAAATGCACCAGCTGCAACTTTAGGAGACAACAATGATGTATTAGCAGCATTAAAAGCTAAAATGGAAAAGTCAGAGAAAAAATAATTTCTTAAAACTTTTTGAATATAGAAAGCCTCACAGTAATGTGGGGCTTTTTTTTGTGTTAAATTCTATATTAAATGCGATAATTTGAGGATTAGCAATGAAAAAGGATACTTGCTGCCATCGGGACTAATTTATAACTTCTCCAGTGTACGTGATTTCTTTTAAATAAAATAACATATGCGCATGTATTTGAAAAACTATTGTTTGAAAAATATATTTATTTTTTTAAAACCATAAACAATCTATTTGCGTAAATGAAATTATATAACTTAAAAAATAGAATTTATGAAAACTAGAAAATTTTTATCAATTGCATTATTTGCATTAGTATTTGGAGCGACATCTTTTGCTCAAAAAAGTGTAATGGTTGGAGGAGCTGCGATGTATCCAACTAAAAATATTATTGAAAATGCCGTAAACTCCAAAGATCATACAACATTAATCGCCGCTGTAAAAGCTGCGGGTTTAGTTGAAACTTTGCAAAGTAAAGGACCATTCACCGTTTTTGCCCCAACAAATGCTGCGTTTGATAAATTACCAACAGGAACAGTAGAAACATTATTGAAACCTGAAAACTTAAAAATGTTGCAAACAATACTTACCTATCATGTAGTTGCTGGGAAAATGAATGCTGCTGATATAGCAAAAGCTATTAAAATGGGAAAAGGGAAAGCTACTTTAAAAACAGTTAGTGGTGGAACTTTAACAGCTTGGATGAAAGGAAAAGATTTGTATATCACCGATGAGAACATGAACAAAGCTAAAGTAACAATTGCCGATGTGAACCAATCAAATGGTGTGATTCATGTGATTGATGCAGTAGTATTGCCAAAAAAATAATTTTTGATTGAGGTTGTTATTTTGTTAATCGAAAGAGCCCCGTATTTTTTGGGGCTCTTTTGTATAAAAAATCCAGATTCTAATTTTAGAATCTGGATTTTATAATTTATAAAAATAAATTTATCTTAAACTTGCTCCTAGCTCAGTTTCAAAATTCTTTTGCAGTTTGCTCATGATTTTATCAATTTGAGTATCCGTCAATGTTTTTGAATTATCTTGAATCGTAAAACTTAACGCATACGACTTTTTACCTTCTGGAAGATTTTTTCCTTCGTAAACATCGAATAAATTTATATCTTTCAATAGTGATTTTTCCGTTTGACGTGCAATATTGTAAATACTATCGTAAGTTACGTTTTGGTCAATAAGCAAAGCTAAATCTCTGCGAACTTCAGGATATTTAGGAATTTCAGAATATTTTATTTTTGTAGCAATCAATTTTAGAATCAAAGCCCAGTTAAAATCCGCAAAAAACACTTCTTGCTTTATTCCAAAATGCTTTAAGATTGATTTTTTTACAACACCTAATTCTACTATTGTATCTTGACCAAATCCAATTGCAATTCCTTCAGAAAACACATCGGAAGTTACCGGTAAATTTTGTATTTTTTGAATGCCTAATCTCGAAAGTATACCATTTATATATCCTTTGAATAAAAAGAAATCGGATGGTTTTTGAGTACTAGTCCAACTTTCTTGGTTTCTGTTTCCGGAAAGGAATAAAGTCAAATGTTTGTGTTCTTCATAACCTGAAGGAAGATTATGGTACGATTTTCCAAATTCGAATAATTTTAAATCGGCATTTTTACGATTAATATTATAGGAAATAGCTTCTAGTCCAGAGAACAATAAAGATTGACGCATCGTTGCTAAATCATTGCTCAAAGGGTTTAGCATTGTTACGTTATGCTCTGAATTTAGCATGTCAGATAGTTGAACGTAAGAAGCCGTAGTCAATGAATTTGCCATCATTTCATTAAATCCTTGAGAATTTAATTGTGTGGCAATCGTATTTTGTATTTTATAATCTTCGTTTCTTGGAGAATTAGAAACCGTTGCATTTAGTTTTTTCGAAAAATTAATGTTGTTGTATCCATAAACTCTAAGAATTTCCTCTATAACATCAATTTCTCTTTGTACATCAACTCTATATGCAGGAATTGTTAATCCCAATCCAGCATCAGAAACGCTGTTTACTTTTATGTCTAATGAAACTAATATTTTCTTAATGGTATCTTTTGGTAATTCCTGACCAATTATTTTGGCTACTTTACTAAAATTTAAAAATACTGTGAAATCTTCAATTTTCTTTGGATATACATTAATTACATCCGAAGTAATTTCCCCACCTGCCACTTCTTGAATCAATAAAGCGGCTCGCTTCAATGCATATTCAGTAATAGTTGGATCGATTCCTCTTTCGAATCTAAAAGAAGCATCGGTGTTCAATTGATGTCTTTTGGCAGTTTTACGAATACTTACAGGATTAAAGTAAGCACTTTCTAAGAAAATTGAATTTGTATTTTCTGAAACTCCCGATTTCTTTCCACCAAAAACTCCTGCAATACACAATGGCCCTTTTTCATCACAAATCATTAAATCTTCCTCGTGCAACGTTCTTTCAACATCATCAAGAGTTATGAATTTTGTTCCGGCAGCAAGTGTTTTTACAATTATTTTTCCATTAATTTTTGAAGCATCAAAAGCATGAAGTGGTTGGCCTAATTCATGTAAAACATAATTGGTTACATCGACAATATTGTTTTTTGGATTTATTCCAATTGATTTCAATCGGTTTTGCAACCAAGCTGGCGAAGCTTTTACAGTAATTCCAGAAATAGTAACGCCACAATATCTAGGAGCAAGTTTAGGTTCTTTTACATCAATATCAATCTTTAGTATTCTTTTATCTACTCTAAAATTACTAACTGAAGGTGTAATTAATTCTACATTAATACCACTTTGCAACATTCCCGCTCTCAAATCACGGGCAGTTCCAAGATGGCTCATAGCATCCGCACGATTAGGAGTCAATCCAATTTCGAAAACTTCGTCATTTTCAATTTTAAAAACGGTTGCAGCTGAAGTTCCCGGTAGTAAAGCATCGTCCAATATCATAATCCCATCATGGCTTTCACCAAGACCTAATTCATCTTCAGCACAAATCATTCCGTGACTTTCCTGTCCGCGTATTTTTCCTTTTTTTATCGAAAAAGCTACACCTGCTGCATCGTATAATGTAGTGCCTATTGTAGCAACTGGAACTTTTTGTCCCGCAGCAACATTACTGGCGCCACATACAATTTGTACAGGAATTCCATTGCCTAAATCTACAGTAGTTATTTTTAGTCTGTCAGCATCAGGATGGGGAATACAAGTAAGAACATGTCCCACAACAATACCTTCTAATCCGCCTTTTACCGATTGGTATTTTTCAACGATTTCTACTTCCAAACCTAAATCTGTTAGCAATGCTGCTGTTTCTTCGGATTTCCAGTCTATTTTAATGAATTGTTTTAACCAGTTGTAAGATATTTTCATCTGTCAATTTTAATGAGATTACTTCGTCAGTTCGACCTACGGTCTCGGGTGCAAATATAAGGATTGCAGGTTGGAGTAAGAAACAATTTTTTTGGTTTTTTATAACTGATTTGCCAGATTTCAGGAGTTTTATAAATAATGATTTAATAAAATACACATAAATATATAAGAATAATATAATAAAATAACGTTAAAAAAATAGATATGTAAATTTAATGCTACAAGTTGAATGAATTGTGCTATTCTAATGATAAATAGGAGTCTATTTTTGATGAAGTAAAATATATAAAGACATGGACAACATAGTAAAAAGACCTGAATTCAAGGCAACGTATGAAAATTATATAGGAGGAAAATTCGTCGCTCCAATTGGTGGACAGTATTTTGATGTTTTTTCTCCAATTGATGGAAAAGTATTTACAAGAGCTGCACATTCCACCAAAGCGGATATTGATTTGGCTGTAGATAAAGCACATGAAGCCTTTCAAACATGGGGAAAAACATCGGTTACAGAACGCAGTAATTTATTGAATAAAATTGCACAGGTTATGGAAGATAACCTTGAATATCTTGCTACCGTTGAAACTATCGATAACGGAAAAGCTATTCGGGAGACTTTAGCTGCTGATATGCCTTTAGCGATAGATCATTTCAGATACTTTGCGGGTGTAATTCGCGCGGAGGAAAGTTCAATTGCTGAACTGGATTCACAAACAGTTTCTATCGCTTTAAGTGAACCTTTAGGTGTAATTGCGCAAATTATCCCTTGGAATTTCCCAATTTTAATGGCTATTTGGAAATTAGCTCCAGCATTAGCCGCAGGAAATACAGTCGTTTTGAAGCCAGCGGAAAGTACTCCAATTTCTATTTTAATATTGATGGAATTGATAGGTGATATTCTTCCTCCAGGGGTTATAAATATTGTAAATGGTTTTGGCGCTGAGCTTGGAAGAGCTTTGGTAACTAACAAAAAAGTGTCTAAAGCCGCATTTACTGGTTCTACACCTACAGGTCGTTTAGTGATGCAATACGCTACAGAAAATATTATTCCAGTAACATTAGAACTAGGTGGAAAATCTCCAAATATTTTTATGAAATCCGTTGGAGATGCTGACGATGATTTCTTTGATAAAGCGATCGAAGGCGCAGTAATGTTTGCTTTAAATCAAGGAGAAATTTGCACTTGTCCTTCTCGATTACTGGTTCATGAAGATATCTATGAGAAATTTATTGCCCGAGTAATTGAAAGAACAGCGGCAATAAAGTTGGGAAATCCATTGGACAGAACTACTATGATGGGAGCACAGACTTCATTAGTTCAAAAAGAGAAAATTCTCAGCTATATTAAATTAGGAAAAGAAGAAGGTGCCGAATTGCTGGTTGGCGGTGAAGAAAATCATTTGGAGGGAAATTTAGCCGGAGGTTATTATATCAAACCAACTCTTTTCAAAGGGAATAATAAAATGCGTATTTTTCAGGAAGAAATCTTTGGACCTGTTTTGGCTGTTACCACTTTTAAAACGACAGAAGAAGCGATTGCCATTGCAAATGATTCGATGTATGGTTTAGGAGCTGGAGTTTGGACGCGGGATGCACACGAAATTTATCAGGTTCCAAGAGCAATACAATCAGGTCGTGTTTGGATCAATCAATACCATTCCTATCCTGCGGGTGCTCCTTTTGGAGGATATAAACAATCCGGTATTGGTCGTGAAAATCATAAAATGATGCTTGGACATTACCGTCAGACAAAAAACATGTTGATTTCTTATGATAAAAAGAAATTAGGATTTTTTTAGTAGTTATAGATTATTGGTTAATGGTAAACTTGGCAGATTTCAGTAATTTGCCAGGTTTATTTTAAATTAAAAAAGATGATAAAAAGATGATAAAAAGAATTGACGCAACAGACAAAGCAATAACATTAATTAAAATATTGCAGGAAAAACATGGAGATTTGATGTTTTATCAAGCGGGAGGATGTTGTGAAGGAACACAACCACAATGTTTTGAAAAAGGGGGGTTTTACCAAAGAATGGGAGATGTTTGTATCGGAATAATTGAAAACACTGAATTCTGGGTTGATAAGGATTTATTCGAATATTGGAAACATGCTCATTTTACTTTGGATGTAATGGATGCTTTTGGGGTTGGAGGATTTTCATTGGAAACACCATTAAAAAAAACATTCCGAATTGAATATCGGATTTTCACACCAGAAGAAGAACTAGCACTTGATCCATTAAAATTTATTGAATAAATCTAGTTTATTGCATATAATAATTGATATTGTTTAGGAGTAATTCCTTCATGTTTTTTAAACAAACGAATAAAGTAATTCGAATCTTCAAATCCAGATAAATAACAAACTTCATTGATTTGTATTGTTGGATTTTTTAGCAGTTGTTTGGCGCATCTTATCTTCTCGCTAATTACAAATTCTATCGGACTCATTCCTAATTCTCTTTTGAAAAGTCTGTAAAAAGAAGTGGAGCTCATACATGCTTTTTCACTCAAATGTTTCATGCTGATATTTTCCTTCAAATTCAATCGAATGAATTCTACCACTTTGGTAATAGGATTTTTTGGATCTGTAAACAAACCGTCATCAATTGCTTTTGCAGTTTGCGTTTGAATAATTCGGATTAATAATTCCTGCAAAGTCAAATCAGCCAGAGCATCCTTGGTAATAGAAGTACTCATGCATTCTTTTATCAATTTGTTTATGGTTGTCGCCAGTTCTACATTGTTGTAAAAAAAATAATTTTGGTAGTTCAATTGCCAGAATTGGGAATTACCTTCTTTAGGATATCGCTCGTTTAAAAAATGTAATGTATCGGTAATTTTAGTTTGGTCTATCGCCAAAGCCAAACATTGCGTAGGATTATTTTTTGTAGCCTCAGGAAAATCGATTTTCATCTCCACATTAGAAGGAATAACAACAGTTTCGCCGGGTAAATAATCAAAACTTGGATCGTCAAAAAGATGCATTACTTTTTTGCCTCTTAGCATGCTTGTTACGACCAAATCATTAAACTTCAAAGGAACTAAAGCAGAAGATTCGTAGGTTTCGAAAAGATTAAGTTCACAATGATTTAGTGAGTAAACAGTTCTGTTTTCAACTAATGTTTTTAATGATTTTTCGTTAGATAAATGCGGTGGATTTATAAAAGCACGATTGTTATTCATAGGTTTTAAACTTAAAGAAGACAAAGTTTAAATTTACTGAAAATAATTAGAACTGGATCACAGTTTAACAAATTTTAAATTAATTCTTCCACATGTTTTTTTATGTTTAGGGCAATTTTATGAGTAGGTAAATCATTTTCATCAGTTCCAAAAGGATCTTCGATTTCCTCAGCAATCAACTCTAAGCTGGCTAAAACATAAAAAATAAAAACCACTACCGGCGCTACATAATAACCAAGGCTGAAAGAATAGCCAAAGGGCAAAGTCATCACATAAAAGAAGATGAATTTTTTAATAAAAGCACTGTAAGAGTAGGGAATAGGCGTATTTTTGATTCTTTCACAAGCACCACAAATTTCGGTAAAGGATAGCACTTCTGCATTTAAAATAATCAATTGGTCACCAGTTATTTTTTTTGAAGTATATAAATCATTAATTTTTTGAAATAGCATTTTTGCTACTTGATTGGGTTTGTGTTTGTGATGATCAATTTCTAAATCAACATCGTCAAATAATTGCTTACTGGTATCAGCATCTTTCAAATGTTTATGTAAAATGGAAGCATAACTCGGGATCATTTTTCTAAAATAATTGCGGTCATTTTCATCCTGCAAGATCACCGATAATTTGATAGCAAAATTCCTGCTGTTGTTGACTAAGCTTCCCCACATTTTACGACCTTCCCACCAACGGTCATAAGCAGTATTAGTTCTGAAAACTAATAATAACGAAATTACAAAACCCAACATTCCGTGCATGATGGTTATATTTTTCACGTAACTGTTGTCTGCTAATTGCCAATATTCAACTTCTAAATACCCTATAATTCCGGAATAAGCGCCAATGCCAAGCATTATAGGAAACAATGTTCTAAAGGTATCTGCTTTATGGAAACGAAAGATAAAAGTAAACCAGTCTTTTGTATTGTATGAAATCATTTTAGGCTAAAATTTGCTGCAAATTTAAATTAAAAACTTAGATTACCAGCTAATTCTTTCAGTGCAATTTCAGATAATTTAGCTTGAAATTGAGCATTGCTATAACGCACTTTAGCATTCACATAATTCAATTGTGCGGTACGGAATTCCAAAGTAGTTATAGTTCCAATTCTAAATTTATCTAATGTAATATTTAGATTCTGTTTTGCAATTGCTTCATTTTTTTCTTCTAAAGCGATCAATTCCAAATTTGTAGTATAGGTTTGATAAGAAATTGCTAACTGGGAATGCAATGTCAAATTTTGCTGTTCAATTGTCATTTTAGAATTCTCAATATGAATTTCAGCAATTTTCTCGTTTCGGTTTTGAGCAAATCCATCAAATAAATTCAATGAAGCACTGAAACCGTAATTCAATCCTTTGGATGCTGATTGTGATACAAATCCAAGACTAGATTGACTTTCAGAAAAATTGTAGCCAGTATTTATTTTTATATTAGGATAACGTCCCGCTTTTATTTGTTTCAACTGCAACTCAGCAACTCTTTTATTAATAATTTGGGTTTCTAATTGCGGGTTTTGTTTTTTTGCCAAAGCGCTTAATTCAGGAAGCAGTAATTTGTTATCAACAACAATTGCATTAGCCACTTTAAAATCAATTTTAGCGTCTCTGGCAAGAATTTGATTCAATAAAATTTTAGTATTTACAAATAATTCTTTTTGTCTCAATAGCGTAACTTTATCAGTATTTAAATCCACTTGTGCATTTAAAACTTCCAATTTTGATGCTTTTCCAATAGTAAATCGGTTTTGTGCCAAAGTCAATCGCTGATTAGAAATAACGATTGTTGAGTCTAAAGCAGATAATTGCTGTTGTTGTTGTACCAAATCAAAATAGGTTGCATTTACATCACTGATTTTTGTAATTATGGTTAACTTTAATTGGGCTTCTCCTAATTTTTGTAATTCTTTAAGCTGGTCTAATCTGGCAAACATACGTAGTCCATCAAAAATAGTCCAATCCAATCCAATACCATAACTCAAACTATTGTTCTTGGCATTATCTAACTCTGTTTCTGTTCCATCCTGGCGCGTTTGCGAACTGTTTTGAACACTATTATTGTCCACAATTGTAGCAGAGACTTTAGGTAACATATTGGCATTTCCTAGACTTACGTTGGTTTTGTCGATTAATAGATTATTTGCCGCAATTTTGATTTCATAATTGTTTTCCAATGCAATTTTTACAGCATCTTCAATAGTTAAAACTTCTTGAGCATTCATTTTTATGATGCATAAGAAAAATAAAATCAGGCTTCTAAATATTTTTTTTGAATTCGTCATGTTACTTACTTTCTTTTTCATATTCTTCGATGTGATCAAATTCAGGATAATGTTTTCTCGCTTTCGACCACATTAAATACATAGCTGGAATAACAAATAAGGTTAAAACCAAAGAGAAAATTGTTCCCCCAACAATTACAACTCCCATTCCGATTCTACTTGTGGAAGCAGCCCCAAGCGACATAGCAATAGGTAAAGCACCTAATGAAATGGCTAAACTGGTCATTAAAATTGGTCGAAGTCTAGCTTCTGAAGCTTCCAAAATAGAATCAATTTTAGATTTTCCTTGTTCTCTTAGCTGATTCGCAAATTCGACAATCAGAATTCCGTTTTTGGTAACCAAACCAATTAACATTACCGTTCCAATTTGGCTAAAAATATTCCAGGTCTGGTCAAATAACCATAAGGAGAATAATGCTCCGGCAACTGCCATTGGCACCGTCAAAATAATAATAAACGGATCTATAAAGCTTTCAAATTGTGCTGCTAAAATCAAAAATATCAATAGTAAGGCCAATCCAAATGCGAAAGTAGTGTTCGAGCTACTTTCAACAAAATCTCTGGATTCTCCACCCAAGTCGGTCGTAAATGTATCGTCTAAAACTTTGGCCTTTATCTCATTCATCGCGTCAATTCCATCGCTGATGCTTTTACCTGGAGCGAGACCTGCAGAAACCGTAGCCGACATATATCGATTGTTATGATACAATTGCGGTGGATTACTTTGTTCTTCAATTGTAACAACATTGTCCATTTGGATTAATTCGCCTTTATTGTTTTTGACAAACATTGAAGTTAAATCTAATGGTTTAGAACGATCTTTTTGGTCAAATTGTCCAATGACCTGATATTGTTTTCCATTTCTCATAAAGTAACCAAAGCGCTGACCGCTTAAAGAAAGTTGTAAGGTTTGGGCAATATCAATAACTGAAATCCCTAAACTTTCGGCTTTTTCACGATCAATGCTTACGTTGATTTCCGGTTTATTAAATTTCAGATTTACATCTGTAATTGCAAAAGTTTCGTTTTTTGTAGCTTCATCCATAAACAACGGAATTTTTTCTCTCAATTTCTCAAAGTTTGGAGCCTGGATAATATATTGAATAGGTAAACCACCACGCCTGTTTACGGCTATTGTAGGTTGTTCTATCACTGAAGTTTTAGCTTCAGGATATTTCTTGGTTAATTTGGTTAATTTTTCTGCAATCTCTTTTTGGGAACGTTTTCTTTCATTTGGTTCAGTTAAAGAAACTCTTATTCGACCACTATTTACTGTTGATGCACCAAACCCGGGAGAAGTAATAATTAAGGCTACCTTTTTTTCAGGAATGGAATCATCTATTAATTGAGAGACCTCTTGCATAAATCGATCCGTATATTCATACGATGCTCCTTCAGGTGCAGTTATGCTCATCATTAAGCCGCTTCGATCATCATAAGGAGCAGTTTCTTTTTGAATTAAATTAAAAAACAAATAGATTAGTGCAAAACAGGCTATCAATATGGGAAAACTTAACCATTTTCTTTTCATGAAACTAGATAATGCACTTGCGTAACCGCTATTTAGTTTTTGAAAATATGGTTCTGTTAAAACATAAAATTTTGATTTTTTTTGTTCACCGCCTTTCATCAAATACGCATTTAACATTGGTGTCAGCGTCAATGATACAAAAGCCGATATTAATACAGCAGCACCAATAACGACGCCGAATTCCCTAAACAAGCGCCCGACAAACCCTTCGAGGAAAATAACTGGAAGAAATACTGCTGCCAAGGTTATGGAAATGGATATTACCGCAAAAAAGATTTCGTTTGAACCTTTTATTGCTGCTTCAATTGGTGACATTCCCTCTTCTACTTTTTTGTAAATATTCTCGGTAACTACAATTCCGTCATCGACAACTAGACCTGTAGCTAAAACAATCGCCAGCAAAGTCAATACATTTATCGAAAATCCAAAAAGCCACATAATAAAGAAAGTAGCGATTAACGAAACGGGAATATCAATTAATGGTCTAAACGCAATGGCCCAATCCCTGAAAAATAAATAAATAATTAAAATCACCAGAATTATTGAAATCCCCAAAGTTTCTGCCACTTCAATCACTGATTTTTTAACAAAAATGGTAGTGTCCAGGGCAATATTTAAATGCATGTCTTTAGGTAAATCCTTTTTTAAGATTTCAAATTCTTTGTAAAATTCATTTGAAATATCTAAGTAATTAGCCCCCGGAAGCGGTACAATCGCAATGCCCACTAATGGTGTTCCGGATTGTGTCATTTTGGTTTCTAAGTTCTCAGGGCCTAATGCAGCTGTACCAACATCACTAAAACGGACTGTTTTTTCCCCTTCGGAACGAATGATAATATTGTTAAATTCTTCGGGTGTGGATAGATTTCCAACAGTTTTTACTGTAAGTTCGGTATTATTTCCTGTCAATTTTCCCGAAGGTAATTCTACATTTTGGTTGTTTAACGCATCTCTAACTTCTGAAACCGTGCAACCGTAAGAAGCTAATTTTACAGGATCAATCCACAAACGCATCGCGTATTTTTTCTGTCCCCAAATTTGAACACCACTTACGCCAGGAATTGTTTCTAGTCGTTGAGCAATTACGTTTTCAGCATAATCACTCAATTCAAGTGCATTTCGAGTATCACTTTGTATGGTCATAGAAATAATCGATTCCCCGTTGGCATCAGCCTTGGAAACTACTGGCGGCGCATCAATATCTTGTGGCAAATTACGAACGGCTTGAGAAACTTTGTCACGCACATCGTTAGCCGCTTCTTCCAGATTTTTATCTAAATTAAATTCAACAGTAATATTGCTGCTTCCCTGAATACTCGATGATGTTACGTTTCGAATTCCATCAATCGAATTAATTGCTTTTTCAAGAGGTTCGGTAATTTGAGATTCAATAATATCGGAATTTGCTCCGGCATAATTAGTACGGATCGAGATTTGAGCCGGATCAATCGAAGGAAATTCTCTTACACCAAGAAAACTATAACCAATAATACCGAATAATACAATTGCTAAATTGATAACAATAGTTAAGACCGGTCTTCTGATGCTTGTAGTGGATAAACTCATTTTTGGGATTATAAATTAGTAGTTATGAATTATGAATTGTTGATTTCTGAATTATGATTTTTATTAAGGGACAAAAAAAATATAATTCATCATTTATAACTCATAACTTTACTGTTACTTTCACGGGAGATTCATCTTTTAGTGACATTACGCCAGTTGTTATAACGGTATCACCGGCTTTTAAACCAGAAAGCACCAGAATTTTAGCATCAGTACGAGTTGCAGTTTCTACCATAACTTCTTTGGCTTGACCATTACTGGAAATAAAAACTTTCTTCCCATTCTGTACAGGTATAATTGCCTCAGTAGGTACAACGATGGCATCTTTAATAATGTCTAAAGGTAATTCAACATTGGCAAAAGTACCTGGTAATAATTTCCCGCTTCTATTTTCGGCAATAGCACGAACTTGTAATGTTCTGGTAGCAATTGCAACTTCGGGTTCGATTGCATATACTTTGGCAGTATATTTTTCATCCGATCCGGCAACTGTAAATGATAAAATAGTATTTGTTTTTACCTGATTAGCATATTTTTCAGGAATTGAAAAAGTGATTTTCAATTTACCGGTATTTACTAATTTAGCTACTAAAATTGTTGGTGTAATATAAGTTCCGGGTGAGATGGAACGTAAACCTATTTTTCCGGAAAATGGTGCTCTAACTGATGTTTTTGCAATTTGCGCTTTAATTAATTGACTTTGAGCTTGTGCTGATTTTAAATCAGCTCTTGCTATATCATATTCCTCTTGGCTTATGGCTTCTTTTTGAAGTAAAAGTTTCGCTCTTCTTTCGTTTTCCGAAGCTAAACCTTCTTTGGTCGCAGTTTGTCGCAATTGCGCTTTTAATTCTAAATCATTAACCTTAAAAAGAACTTGACCTTTATTGACGTTACTTCCTTCTTGAAAATAAATCCCTTCAACGATACCAGAAACTTCACTTCGAATTTCTACTTGTTCATTCGCTTCAATAGATCCTGAAAGAGATAGATTATTATCGAAAGTTTGCGGCTCTACAACAATTCCGCTAACGTTCATGGTATTGTTTTGAGCGTCTTTATCTTTTGAACCATCATTTTTGGAAATGTTAGTTGAAATTCGATAGGCAATAAAACCACCAATTCCGACAAGTAATAAGGTGTAAACTAGGTATTTTATTTTCATTTTTTATGATATAAAGTAAGATTAGGTATCGCTAATTTTAGTTAAAAAACAAATTTAGGTTTTAGAAATGGGAATAGCCGATTTGTTAATTTTTATTTAACGTTTGTACATACAAATATTTACATGATAGGACTTTTAAAAAATGAAATGGTTTAATCAGTTTTAGAAAAAAAAATCATTTTTCGGGAAAATTCATTGAAAGGGAGGAAATTCATGAAAGGTTTGAAACAAATAAAAATGACCCGCAGTGCATTATAAAAAAGTTACTCATTACTATAAAAAACAGATCACGTTGATTATTAATTAAAGGAATTATGGATAACTTTGAAGCAAATTGCAAATTAATTTTAAATGAATCATAAAAATTAGAGTTTAATGATAACCATAAAGTAAGGAGAAAGTTGTTCGATTGGATGGAAGAAATTAGAAAGTAATCAGCCTTGAAATTCAATGAATTTGAAGATTATTATGTAGTTGCTAAGATGCCATTAGAAGTATGCAAATTATCTGGAGCAACACTTCAAAAACATTTAAAGAGATTGAAAATGCAATACCCAATAGAGGATATTGTACTTCTCAAAAAAGTCGTTTTTAGGATTATAAATTTCACACAGTTTGCTCTTTTGCAAGTTTTTCAAAGTTTTTAATAAGTCCTGCATCGGTTCATGATATTCATTATTTGAAAGACATTAAAGCACAAATGAGTGATTGTGTATTAATTGGAGATAGAGGTTACTTGTCTGCTGAAATACAATTAATTTTTTTTGAAACAGTAAATATAAAATTAGAAACTCCAAAGAGAGCCAACCAAAAATAACTATAAAAAGCAAGCTTATTTTTTTATGAAATCTAGAAAAAGAATAGAGACTTTATTCTCTCAATTGTGCAACTAATTATGATTAGAAGGAATTATGCTAAATCATTTCATGGTTTACAATAAGAATATTGAGCAAATTATTTGCTTTAACAATGGTTCAATATCTCAACAAGTTCGTGTTTGATAGAAATATAAATAATTTGAAAATCAATTTAATCGAATAATGGACTACGGGTTATTTAAATAGTATTTTACAAAAATGTTTTTCCAACTCTATCTATATTTGTACAAAATATTACAAAAAATGAAAAAAATATTCAATAATACACAAGTTGCATTTACATTAAAAAGCGATACCGAACTCGATAGAGCTTATTTTCTTTTTAAAATGATTGATAATCAGCCTTTAGTTCGAATAGGAACAGCAGTTACTAATTTTGCATTAAAAGCAAATCTTCCTGTTGAAGGTTTGATTCGAGCTACCGTTTTTGATCATTTTTGTGGCGGAGTAAATGAGGTTGACTGCCTTTCTGTTGTGGACAAAATGTTTACCAAAGGGGTTTCATCCGTATTGGATTATTCTGTAGAAGGAAAAGAAGAGGAAGGTCAGTTTGATGCTGCACTCGAAATGACTTTAAAAACAATTGAATTTGCCAAAGAACGTAAAGCAATTCCTTTTGCAGTTTTTAAACCAACGGGGTTTGGACGTTTTGAATTGTATGAAAAATCAGGAAAAAAACAAACGTTAACTACCGAAGAACAAGCTGAATGGAATAGAGTAGTGGAGCGTTTTGATTTGGTTTGTAAAGAGGCTCATTCTAAAAATGTAGCGCTTCTTATTGATGGTGAAGAAAGTTGGATGCAAGATGCGGCCGATGATTTAGTTACTGATATGATGCGTAAATACAATAAAGAAAAGCCGATTGTTTTCAATACGTTGCAAATGTATCGTTGGGATCGTTTGGATTATTTGAAAAATTTGCATGAGCAAGCCAAAAACGAAGAGTTTTTAATTGGAATGAAATTGGTTCGTGGGGCCTACATGGAAAAAGAAATTGCGCGTGCGGAAGAGAAAAGCTATACGTCACCAATATGCGCTTCAAAAGAAGCTACAGATGAAAATTATGATGCAGCAGTGCGCTATATGATTGAACATTTAGATACGATGTCTATTTTCGCAGGAACCCATAATGAGGAAAGTACCTATACACTAATGGAATTGATGGAAGAGAAAGGTATTAAAACAAACGATGACAGAATCTGGTTTGGCCAGCTGTACGGAATGAGTGACAATATCAGTTACAATTTAGCCGCTAATGGTTATAATGTTGCTAAATACCTGCCTTTTGGTCCAGTGAAAGATGTGATGCCGTACTTGATCCGTCGTGCTGAGGAAAATACTTCAGTTGCTGGGCAAACCAGTAGGGAATTATCAATGATAAAAGCGGAACGCAATAGAAGAAAAGGGAAGTAAAATAAAGTTTTAGTAATCAGTTTTTAGTTTAAAAACGATAAAAAATTATCATAGAAAAATCCATTTGTTTTTTGCAAATGGATTTTTTTTATGTAATTAAATTTGAGCTAAGAATTGCTAAACTGCAAATTGCTTAAGTTTTTATATATTCCGTTTTCTAAAGTAATTAATTCCTGATGTGTTCCTTGTTCTGTTATTTTTCCATTATCAAGAACCAAAATTTGATCAGCACTGCGTATCGTAGAGAGACGGTGCGCAATAATGATACTTGTTCTTCCTTGCATTAAAATTTCTAAAGCCTCCTGAACTAGTTTTTCACTTTCACTATCTAATGAAGATGTGGCTTCATCTAAAATTAAAATACTCGGATTTTTCAGCAATGCTCTAGCAATTGCAATACGTTGTCTTTGTCCGCCAGAGAGTTTAATTCCCCTTTCTCCTACAATAGTTTCGAATTTTTCAGGGAAACTTTCGATGAAATTTAAAGCATTGGCTTGTTTTGCAGCCAAAAGAATTTCTTGCTCCGTAGCATCTGGTTTTCCGTAAGCAATATTTTCTCTAATGGTTCCACCAAATAAAATCACATCTTGCGGCACAATACTCATATTACCACGAAGATTTTCTAAATCATAATCGTAAATGTTTTTCCCGTCAACCAATATTTCCCCGCTATCAATGTTATAGAAACGCAACAATAAAGAAGCAATAGTTGATTTTCCGGTTCCACTTGGACCTACAATCGCTATTTTTTGACCATAATTAGCGGTGAAGCTTACATCTTTCAATACTTTGATTTCTTTTCTGGAATGATAACTAAACGCTACATTCTTGAAAGTAACATTACCTTTAATTTTATTGCTCGAGGATGCATTTTGAATTGAATTAATTTTTTCTGGAGTTTCATCTAATAATTCAAAAACTCTTTCGGTTGCTCCAATTGCCTTTTGGATTTGGGCATAAAGTTCCGCAATTCCTCCAAAAGAAGCTCCAACGAAAGTGGAATACAATACAAACGAAATTAATTGTCCTACACTCATTTCTCCGCTAATGCTCAAGCGAACGCCAAACCAAACTACGGCAACAATAGCTCCAAAAAGACAAAAAATAATGAATGAAGCAAAGTATCCTCTGTATTTCCCCCCTTTGATGGCTATTTTAACGACTTCTTTTATTTTTCCGTTATAACGGGCAATTTCATACCATTCATTGGCAAAAGCCTTGACAATACTAATCCCTTGCATGGTTTCTTCAACAATAACCTGACTTTCTGCAACTTTATCTTGAACATTTTTCGAATATTTTCGAATAAATCGCCCAAAAATAACTGCTGCAACTGCTACAAGTGGCACTACGGACAACATCAACAATGTTAATTTGATACTTTCATTCGCCAATAAAAGAACGCCTCCAATAATTAAAATAAATTGTCTTAAGAATTCGGCTATTGTGGAAGTTAAGGTATCTTGTATTTGCGTTATATCAGAACTGATTCTACTGTTTAATTCACCAACACGCTTTTGCGAAAAGAATGACATAGGCAACTTTACAAGATTACTATACAATGCTAATCTAAGATTGGCTAATGTATGTTCCGTAAAATTGACAAATAAAGACAATCTAAAAAAGGAGAAAATAGATTGAAAAAATAAAATAACAACTAATCCCAATGCGATAAAATTGGCTTGAGAATTGTCTTTGTTTTTCACACAATCTATGAGCATACCCATTAATTTAGGGAAAGCTAATGCGGTTGCACCTGTTAGCAGTAAAAAAACTAAACCAACATAAAATTTCCAACGATGATTTCCTGCATATTGAAATATAAGAGTTGCTTTATTGAGAGAACTTGCCGTAATTTTTGATTTTGGTAAATCATTTTCTTTAAACCTTGCCATTATTTATAATTTATTTCACAAATGTAAGACTATAACAACTTAATACAAAAAAATAGTATGGTTTCATACTCCCTTTAAAGTGCTATCAGAGAGTATGAAAGAGAATTACTTTGTTTTATTTTTTATTTTTTTAATATTTCACTTGTAAATACGATTTCAAGATGTATATTTGCATTCGCAATAAGGATATGAAAATTACTAAATTGTATTAGGGCGATTAGCTCAGCTGGTTCAGAGCACCTCGTTTACACCGAGGGGGTCGGGGGTTCGAACCCCTCATCGCCCACAAAAAAACTCCTTAAGAAATTAAGGAGTTTTTTATGTTTAATACTATATAGAATATATAGTTCATATACTTTTTAGTGTAATTCAAAATTTGAAGGTCTAAATATATAAGCGAAATACTCTTGAAAAGCCTTTATTCGCTATGTTTTATACACATTGGTATATATTTATTGGATTTTTTTCTATAAGCATAATAAACTATTTAAGTTATGTTTAAGCGCTTTGTTATGCCTCTTTTTGCGTTAGCCCCCTTCCTCTCGGCTGATCACTCTCATGAAGCACAATTTCGGAATGCAGAAACTGTGCGGCCGCTGCTGAATCTTTCACTTTGGAAGAACTGCGTTGTAACATTTCTGATTCAAATTCCGTTAATACACATTCCCTCAGTCCATCTTTTTTCCATTCAGAAGATCTACATCCTTTTAGAATTCCTCGGGCCAACGTGAGTGCATCCAGCAGCGCCTGATTTGCCCCCTGTCCTTTGAATGGACTCATTGGGTGAGCCGCATCTCCAATCAGGGTCACAGAATATCCATTCTTTAATAATTCTGAGTTGAGTAATTCTCGGTCATACACTGGATATCCAGAAATCTGAGCTTCCAGGGTTGCCGCTAAAATCTGAGGAATAGGGTCATGCCAATAAGTTCTTCGACACGCTTCTTCCTTGAGTGCTAGAGGTCCTTGTGCACTTAACACCTTAGCCTCTTCTTCAGGCATTGGAAAACTAAGCTGCCACATAACCGAGTCTGACGTGTAAGGCATCATGTAGATTCTCTCATTGCCATTGGCAGTTTGAAATACAGTGGCGGAGTCTAGTAAAGAATTATTTAGACCTTCAAGAGCCTTTAAAGAACAAATGCCTAATATCACAATACAGCCTAAATAACGTAAAGGGGTAACATCCTCACCAATCAATAGTTTCCGCACTGAACTACGAATACCATCGGCCCCAACCACAAGATCCGCTTTGAAAGTTTTAATTTCCCCGTCCACTTGAAAACTTAAATCAACGCCTGTATTCTCACATTTCTTAAAATCTATTAACTGGTGTCCCCACTGTACTGCGTCATGTCCGCCTAGTAGCTCAAGTAGAGCTAAGCGCAAAGATTGCCGTCCGATATGAACATTTGAACGTTTAGGAGACGTTTTCGCATCTGATTGCATCCACTTTCTGTTTCCCCATTCCCCAATCACTTTTCCTTCTGTAGTATGAACCACATGTCTTGTTGAAATCACCGCTTCTTCTAAAGAGAAAACACCCAATCCCTTGATTGCTTTACTAGCTTGTTGCAATGTGAGTCCGTAGCCTTGAGATCTGGCATCAAAGTTGCTATCGCGTTCAAAAAGCGTAAAAGGGATACTGCGGTGGAAACAAGCCACAGCTAGAGCTACTCCTCCTATACCGCCGCCAATAATAGCAACGTGTGGGTAGTTTTCTTTATCTGCTATAGGATGGTTGGCAGAATGAAGTAACCCTGATCCGCAGCAGGTTAAGCAGGAGTATAGATGGCCTTTAGGATAAACTGGAGTCTTCCCTTCACCTTTCGTTTTTTCAAATTGATCGAATGCCATTTGGTAATGGAGTCTAACTTTTTTGCTGAGTCCTCTACTTTTTTTGCCGCGTCCCTGGCATTCCTGACAAATAGTCCAGCTTACGGCTGCTTTCACCTTTTTCACTTCCTCTTTATTTTACTTAATCTTGACTACCGATATAAGAAAAACCGTAGCCAAAACGATTGATACCGGACTTAATACTAAAGCAGTACTTATGACCCTTATTACTTCTATATGATTTAACGTGAGAAATTTATATTTTCAGCGTTTTGCCGCTTGGGCAGTTGTTTAAACGTTAAGACAAAAGATTAGCTGCACAAAACTACTTTTTTCAAATTGAATAGAAAGGATTTCTCAGAGCTATTTTATTGACTGAAAAAATGTTTCGTAAACAGGTTTGTAAGGACTACAAAAAAGCTTTAGAGAAATCTAAGACTTTTTTCATGGAATAAAATTAATTCTCGTTTTTTACAATCTGAACAGAGGGCCGCAACAAAATTATATAAAAAGTTTATCCACAATCTAGTTTTTCCGAGGAAAGTGATAATATCCGCAAGAAGCTCAAGCTGTGTAAATTCGTAAAAAGGCGAAAAAGTTTTAAAATAATAACAACCTGATTGGAATTTTGAAGTAAAATTAAATCTTAGAATATTCTAGAAAAATTGATAAAGGTTGACTAAAAACCTCCAATGAATACCTCAAAAGACTTTGCCAAAACGCAAAATCTTTTTTATATCTTTGAAAAAAACAAACCTGGCCATGCATAAAATTTTAGCCCAAATAAATAAAATTATTTTACCAAGTTTTACAAAACAAGGCTTAGATATTTCGAAAGTAGAAAAAAGGCAAATGGCTATTACTGGTTGTCGTTATTTTGTAACGAGTCGTACTTTGGGGTAATTTTAAAATATTGCATTTTTTTCTATCTTTTTTAATAACTATTGAAAGTAATTTCAACAACACTTCTTCAGAAGAAATAAGGAATGTTTATTTCAAAATACATTTCTATCTTTCTCATTCCACTTCCCATGAAAAATAAAGAATTTAATATACCTCCTATTCCCGCAGTACTTTTAGCTATTATTAGTGTGCAATCTGGCGCAGCTATTGCCAAAAGTCTATTTCCTACAATTGGAGCCGCAGGAACAGCATCGATCCGAATTGGTATTTCAGCTTTAATTCTACTATTAGTTTATAGACCAAACCTAAAAGAAATTACACCTAAACAATGGAAAATAGTTATTCCGTATGGTTTGTCTTTAGGAGCTATGAATTTAATTTTTTATCTCGCCATAGAACGAATTCCAATTGGATTAGCTGTTACTTTAGAATTTATGGGGCCTTTATCACTAGCTATAATTGGTTCAAGACGGTTAATTGATTATTGTTGGGTTTTACTTGCGGCTGCAGGAATCGTTTTAATCGCTCCATGGACAAATGATCGAGTAGATATTATAGGCGTAATATTTGCTCTTTTAGCAGGTGTGCTTTGGGCAGCTTATATTGTTTTAGGAGGAAAAATTTCTAAAATCATGAACGGTGGTCAGGCTGTTGCCACAGGAATGTTATTTGCTGCTCTTTTAATTCTGCCTTTTGGTTTTTACGAAAATGGATTGGCAAACCTTACTCCAAAGCTTTTGGGGTTAGGAATCGCTTTGGCTCTATTATCAAGTGCTATTCCGTTTACGCTCGAGATGAAAGCTTTAGGTCAGCTTCCTCCTAGAATTTTTAGTATTTTAATGAGCCTAGAACCTGCTGCAGCTTCTATTTGTGCATTTATTTTTTTGCAGGAAAATCTAAGTTTCTACGAAATTATGGCTGTGGTTTGTGTAGTAATTGCTTCTGTTGGGTCAACCTTAACGGCGAAACGATAAATTGTTTATTAACCCGTTTTGTGCAAATAATTTTAGTCAGTTCGAGTTATTCTCGACAGAAAATTATATCGAGAACTAGAAAATTATTTTTAAAGTTCTCAATACATTTTTTGTTCGGTTTTACTACACAAAAGACACTTGAAATGATGTTTTGAATAATTGCACCCAACGGTTAATTTTATTTATCAATTCAGTTCTATACTATTAAACATCTCTTTTGTTTGGGTTTGCTTCGTTCCATGCAATGAGTTCCGCAATGACATATTGGTTACTTCTTACCCGCTTCTACGAATTCCAATTCCTCTAAACTTACTTTCGAAGTAAACACACCGTAATTTACTACTGCTTTGTTCTTCTCAATCTTATCAATGCTACCTACTGATTTTCCATCCAGCATTCGGACACGATCGCCCACTTTTAGAATGGCTTTTGGTTTTACAACTACGGGTTTTAATTTCTTCTCTTTCTTTTCCTGGCGAATTTCTTCTACATGAACATTGATTTCTTCTATAACTTCTTTTTTCTTCTCAATAATAGCTTTGGCCTCTTTTGGAGTGGCTTTTTTGCGTTTTGAGTTTTCAATTTCAATAATTTTCAAAAACTCACCAAGTAGGTCTTTTTTGTTTTTGTTATTAAAATACTTCTCGGCAATATCTTCTATTTTTTGACCAATATAAATCGTTTTCTGGTTGCTGTCGTATAATTCCTGATAACTTTCCAGTTTTTGTTTGATTTTTACATTAATAGTTTCCATTTTCTTGCCTTCTTCACGCGCTTTTATTTCCTCTTCTTTGAGGGTTTGCGATGTTTTTTCCATTTTAGAGCGTTCTTTCTGAAGGGTAGCAATCGTTTTGTCAAAACGTACTTTTCCCACTTCAATTTTCTTTTTCGCTCGGTTTATTAAACTAAATGGAATTCCGTTTTTTAAAGCCACTTCAAATGTAAAGGAACTTCCAGCTTGTCCTAAAACCAATTTATACAAAGGTTCTAATGATTTTTCGTCAAAAAGCATATTAGCATTCGTCGCACACGGTAATTCATTAGCAAGAATTTTTAAATTCGAATAATGGGTTGTGATAATCCCAAAAGCCTCCCGATGATAAAACTCTTCTAGGAAAATTTCGGCTAATGCGCCCCCTAATTCAGGATCAGAACCGGTACCGAATTCATCGATCAGGAACATAGTTTTCTTGTTGCATTTTTTCAAGAAGTAGTTCATGTTCTTTAATCGGTAACTATAGGTACTTAAGTGATTTTCAATTGATTGATTATCTCCAATATCCGTCAATATCCGATCAAACAAAAACGTTTCGCTGCGTTCGTGAACCGGAATCAACATTCCAGATTGCAGCATCAATTGGAGTAATCCAACGGTTTTTAATGAGATAGTTTTCCCTCCGGCATTGGGACCTGAAATAACAATAATTCTACTTTCCTGATTTAATTCAATGGTCTGCGGATGTGTAATTTCATTTTTCTGTTTGTTATTCAAATACAAAATAGGATGGAAGGCATCTCTAAAATAGAGTCGGCGATCCTCCGTAATTGTTGGTAAGATTCCATTGATTTTATTTGCATATTTTGCTTTTGCTGCAATCACATCAATATCACTTAAGAAATCCTGATACTGAATAAGCAACGGTAAAAAAGGACGGATTTTATTCGATAGCTGTTTTAGAATCCGAGTGATTTCCTCTTTTTCTTCGTATTCTAAATTACTTAGTTCACGGGAATATTTGAGTGTTGTCTCAGGTTCGATATACGCAATGCTTCCCGTTTTGGAGCTCCCTAGAATTGATCCTTTAACTTTACGGCGATACATAGCAAGAACAGCTAAAACCCTTCTGTTTTGAACGAAACTTTCTTTAATATCATCCAAATAACCTAAAGCATTATATTGCGTTAACGCTGTTCCAAAGCTTTGATTCACTTTGCCGCGAACTACATTCATATTCCTACGAATATCTAATAAATCCGGTGAGGCATTGTCTTTTATTTCCCCATATTTGTCAACTACTTCATCGACCATAGTGATGATATCTTTGGTCAATTCGACTTGTGAAGCCCTAGCGTATAAGTTGGGATAATAATCTTCGAATTTTTTCAGGAAATTCAATAAGAAATTCGCAGTTGATGAAATGGTGGCAATTTTTCTAAAACTGCCCACTTCAAGAAAGCTGTCTTCTATAGCTAAAAATTTAATTTCATGGGTTATGGCATCAAAACCATGATTGGGTATGGCATTGTTATTCTGGAAAGAAGAAACATATTCAGATGTTTGCATTAATGCTTGAATCAAGGTTTCCTTATCCTTGAAAGGAGTGATTTCTAATGCTTTTTGTTTTCCAATATCAGTATTACAAATCGTCGAAATAGTATCGAGAACTGTTGGGAATTGTAAATCTTGTAAAGTTTTTTCGGTGATGGATATCATTTTATAAGCTAAGTTGTAAAGTTTCAAAGTTACAAATATTCAAAGTTAAATGCATTAATTTTTTAATGGACTTTGTGAAAAACTTTGCGAACTTTACGGCAAAATAAATCATATGCAAATCAATCTCAATCCTTTTTGGCAATCCATTTTATCAGACGAAATTCAGAAACCCTATTTTCAGGATATAATGGAAACTGTTGCCGAAGAATATAAAATTCATACTTGTTATCCTCCAAAAGATTTGATTTTCGCTGCTTTTAATTATTGCAGCTTTAAAGATATAAAAGTTGTTGTTATAGGCCAAGATCCCTATCATGGGAAAGGGGAAGCCAATGGTTTGTGTTTCTCTGTAAATGACGGAGTTAGAATTCCGCCTTCTTTGCGCAATATTTTCCGCGAAATGAGTGAAGATTTAGGAACTATTTTTATGTCCACATCTGGCAATCTGGAATCTTGGGCGAAGGAGGGCGTTTTGCTTTTGAATGCTTCATTAACTGTAAGAGAAGACAATCCAAACAGCCATAAATATTTAAAATGGAATGTTTTTACAGATGCTGTCATCCAAAAAATTTCAAATGAAAAAGAGAACGTAGTTTTTTTGCTTTGGGGTAATTTTGCCCATAAAAAAGGACTCAAAATAGATCGAAACAAACATTTGGTATTAGAATCCGGGCATCCATCACCAATGAGTGCCAACCAGGGAAAGTGGTTTGGCAACAACCATTTCAGTAAAACAAACGCCTATTTGAAAAAAAATGGGATAGGAATAATTAATTGGATTTCAGTAGATTAATTTCGTTGTTGACACCTATAAATGTCTGTTTTTATATCACTTGCGTGAGTGATGGCAGTGGAGCTCTTTTTTTAGAGAGGTGTTTCAGCCTCTCAAAAAAAAGCGGGAACGTACAGCACGACCCGAAGTTTTTACGTAGGGTCACGCCCAACTTGAAATACTTTTATTTATATAATAAAGTCCTAAAAAACAATAATTAATGGGTCTATTTCTTAATTATTTCTTCTAAAGTAGCTTTGCCTTCTTCATTTTTTATTTTTAGGATAATTTCTTGGCCTTTTAAGGTTTTTCCTTCAATCACGTATACTTTTTCTTTACGAAATTCGGTATTGCTTTTATCAAAGTCAACATCGCCGTATTGCAACGTGTTTTTTATATCAATGGTATCAATCCACTTTTCGGCTAATATTTGGGATGCTTTTTCAGAATAATCAAAAGGTTTGTTTCTTAAATCATTCAATACTCTTGCATTTGGAAAATAATTGCAACGGGTATCTTTTCCAGTAAAAATAGCGGCTACAAAAAATAATCCTAATATTAAACCAATAAGATAATAAGCAAAACGATGTACGAATTTCATGTTTTAATTTTTTTGCAAAGGTAAAAGAAAGTTTGCTTAAAAAACAATTAAATTGATATCGTTAGCAGGTAAATCAAACCAATCGCCAATTGCTTTATTGGTAAGGATTCCATGATAGAGATAAACTCCGTTTTTCAATCCTTTATTGCATCGTAAAGCGCTTTCAATTCCACCATCTTCAGCAATTTGTAACAAATAAGGTGTGATGATATTGCTAATGGATAATGAAGCCGTTTTAGAATAACGGGAGGGGATATTGGGTACACAGTAGTGTAAAACATTATTCTTGATAAAGGTTGGTTTTTCATGTGAAGTCACTTCCGATGTCTCAAAACAACCTCCGGTATCAATACTCACGTCTACTATAACAGCTCCCTTTTTCATGTATTCGACCATTGTTTCGGTCACTACAACTGGGCAACGTTCCATGCCTCTCATGGCGCCAATAGCGACATCACATCGTCTAAGCGCTTTCAATAATGATTTAGGTTGAATAGTGGAAGTAAAAATACGTTGATTTAGATTATTTTGCAGTCGGCGTAATTTTGTAATGGAATTATCAAATACTTTTACATGAGCCCCCAAACCAATAGCGGTTTTAGCTGCAAATTCAGCAACGGTTCCTGCACCTAAAATTACAACTTCAGTAGGAGGAACGCCAGTGATATTACCAAATAATAATCCTTTTCCAAATTCGTTTGTAATCATTAATTCGGCTGCAATTAAAATCGAGGCGGTTCCTGCAATTTCACTTAATGATTTGACTGCCGGATACGTGCCATCTTCATCCTTTATGTATTCAAAAGCAAGTGCTGTTATTTTCTTTTTAATTAAAGCCTCGAAATAAGTCTTTTTCCTTGTTTTCAATTGAATTGCTGATATCAGAATCGTTCCCCTATTCATCATTTCAATTTCGGCCAGGGTAGCGGGCTCCACTTTTAGTATCATGGGACAACTAAATACCTTTTTGGTGTTATTAGTAATTTCGGCTCCCGCTTCAAAATATTCTTTGTCCGTATAACTGGAACTTTCACCTGCGCCAGCCTCAATCATTACTCGGTGACCATGATAGGTCAGTGTATTTACTGCATCAGGTGTCAGACAAATACGGCGTTCTTGATAACTGGTTTCTTTTGGAATTCCAATAAAAAGTTCACTTTTCCGTCTTCGTATCTCGAGTTTTTCTTCTTGAGGTAATAACTGCTGTTTAGTAAAAGGAGTTGTCGTTATTGGCATTAGTACTGTAAAATTTAGGGTACAATTTAAGGAAAAAGTTTTAAAAAAAGGCAATTGAGTTGAAGGAAAGTGAGTTGAAGCTTAAATTTTAAATTAGTTAGTGATTCTTTCCATTTTAATATCGGCTCTTTCGTAAACACCGTCTTCTAAAAATATCTCTACAAAACCAAATTTTTTATATAAATGTATCGCCGGAAGTAATTTTTTATTAGAATATAAAATAAGCTTTTTAATACCTCTCTCTTCAGCGATGTTTATACATTGCTCTATCAATTTTTTTCCGATACCTAATCCTTGAACACCATCTGTAACTGCCATTTTACTCAATTCAAATGTGGTGTCATCGATTTTTATTAAAGAAACGGTACCAATGATTTCCTTTTTATATTTTGCATAAAAAATCATTCCGCCTTTGTCGATGATTTCGCCTTGTGGATTAGATAATACGATTTCATCTTTGGGTTCAACCTTGAAATATTTCTTCAGCCATTCTAAATTTAAGGTTTTTATAGGTTTAATTAAAGCTGTTGTAAAAGGAATTATTTTAACTGTATTTTCTAAACTCATACGTAATTGTTTTTATCTTAATTCTAAAGAACGTTTACCATCAGGAAGTAGTTCGATCGTAATCACAGAATGGGCTTCAGGAATCAAATTCGGAATTTTTTCTGCCCATTCTATAAAACACCAATTACCGGAATACAAGTAATCATCAACTCCTATGTCCATCGCTTCAACTTCATGATTCAATCTATAAAAATCAAAATGATAAACCAATTGATTTACAGTCGTTTGGTATTCATTAACTAAAGAAAAAGTCGGACTGCTTGTTGCGCCTATAACTCCGAGATTTTTACACAATTGTTTGATTAAAGTGGTTTTTCCAACACCCATTTCACCATGAAAAAGAATCACTTTCTTTGGATTTTGGGCAGTGATTTTTTGTGCAACTTCCTCGAGTTGGTCTAAAGAAAAAATAACATTCATTCTAAATAAATTTGTTTTAAAGTTTAAGGTTGCACCAAAAACTAAAAAATGTGACTGAAAACTTCCTATTTTGGATTAAAAACTAAAAATGGGATAATCATTTCTTCTAATGAAATCCCACCGTGCTGATACGTGTTTTTGTAATAACTAACATAATGATTGTAATTGTTGACATAAGCCAAAAACAAATCATTTTTTGCAAAAATATAAGAACTGCTCATGTTTATCGTCGGCAAGCCAATATTTTTAGGTTCTTTAACCGCATATACATCTTTGTGTTCGTAGGTCAAACTGCGTCCTGTTTTGTAGCGCAAATTCAAGCTGGTATTTTTATCACCCACCACTTTCGATGGATTTTTCACGTTTATAGTTCCGTGATCCGTTGTCAAAATCAATTTGAAACCCATTTTCTGTCCCTGTTGAATAATTTCCAGCAATGGAGAATTTTTAAACCAACTTAAGGTCAGCGAACGATACGCTTTGTCATCTGAGGCAAGTTCTTTAACTACATCCATTTCAGTTTTGGCGTGTGAAAGCATGTCTACAAAGTTATAAACTACGGTAACCAAATCATTATTTTTTAAAGTTTTGAAGTTTTCAACTAACTTTTTACCACCGGCAAGATTGGTGATTTTAAAATAATCTTCCTTAATATGCAAACCCAGTCGTTTTAATTGTGCTGACAAAAATTCCGCTTCATACAAGTTTTTTCCGCCTTCTTCTGGATCATTTTTCCAATATTTCGGAAACTGTTTTTCCATTTCTAGTGGCGTCAACCCCGAGAAAATTGCATTTCTTGCATATTGTGTGGCCGTTGGTAAAATAGCGTAATAGGGAACTTCTTTTTCTAGTTTATAATAATTACTCACAACACTTTCAAAAGCTTTCCATTGATCGTAACGTAAATTATCAATTACGACAAACAAGATAGGTTTGTCTTTTTTTACAATTTCAGGAATCACTAATTCTTTAAATAAGGTATGTGATTGAATTGGTTTATCCGCTTTTGGTGCAAACCAATCTTCATAATTGCGTTCAATAAATTTTCCGAATTGCGAATTAGCCTCCGTTTTTTGGGATTCCAAAATTTCAACCATGCTTTGATCGTTGATATTCTCCAATTCCAGTTCCCAAAAAATTAATTTCTTATACAATTCAATCCAGTCCTCATAGGAATTCACCATCGCCATTTCCATGGTGATTTTTCTAAATTCCTTCTGATAATCCAACGTTGTTTTTTGTGAAATTAATCGAGAATGATCCAGATTTTTCTTCAAACTCAATAAAATCTGATTCGGATTCACAGGTTTAATCAAATAATCGGCAATTTTAGAACCAATTGCTTCCTCCATGATGTATTCTTCCTCACTTTTGGTAATCATAATCATGGGAACCGAAGATTTTTTCTCTTTCATCTCAGATAGCGTTTCCAGACCACTCATTCCGGGCATGTTTTCGTCTAGAAAAACAATATCAAAATTGTTTTCTTCAAAAACATCAACCGCATCACGACCGTTATTAGAAGTAGTAACTTCGTAATTTTTCTTTTCAAGAAATAATATATGGGGCTTCAAAAGGTCGATTTCATCATCTACCCAAAGTATTTTTATTTTATCCATAAGCCATATTAACAAGTGTTCAATAGTAGAAATCGAAAGTGCCAATTTACTGTTTTTTGCAACGGGTAGTTGCTAATATTATGATAATTTTTCGTGCAATAATTGCCACGTGATCGTAAACAAAGATAATGCTTTTTTTTGTTCTGAAATTGCTTCTGGGCATACCCCATACTCCGTAAACTTCGTCCGGCACGGGCTGTACTCTTTATCTTCCCTTTGCAAAGAAAAAAGGAAAGGATGCCGCTTCCATCCCTCACGCGGTTGCGAGGACGATTTGATTTTACAACTGCGTTTGAGAGAAAAGTTTTCTGTAAAGAAAATCAGATCATATTATGTAATGAATTTATTATAAATTTAAAAATAACAATAATCGCGCTATTAGTTAAGCAAAAATTTTAAAAAATATTTGTCTATTACCAGAACTCTTTATATCTGATGGTTCTAAATTTCTACCTTAGAATTGTAGTTAAATCAACCCCAATCAGTACTCCTCCTCTTCATCTAGTTCTGATTCCTTTCTAATTGTAGTATCCGTATTAAAAAATTTAGTTACATCTTTTTTATCCCTCTGATTCTTTTTAATCAAGTATAGAATTAAAGCAATTGCGCAAACCAAAACTACAGCTAAAATAATCCAATTTAGTTCCATTGTTTTTTGTTTTCAGTAAAGTTACAGCTTATAATTCAAGTAAAGTTCCTTCAAATTTGAAACTTAATCTACTCAAATTGGGCTGGTTCGGTCTGATAATTTCTTGGGTTGTGCCGTTGGGAATATTGGCTCTTTTAGCGTTTTAGAAAAAAAAAGAGAAGATAAAAGAACTATTACTAGAAAATTATTACCATTAAAATCATGCTGGTCAGATAATTATGAACATTGACATTTTTATCTACTGACGGAACAATTACATTCTGTGGAGAACGGTATTATTTATTTACAAAAAGAAGAAACTAATGCTTAAAACATTTTTTTGTTCCTAATGTAAAACAATACGATTTTATCCTAATTTTATACTTTTATTAAATCAAACCAAATTATTTATGAAATCTAAAAAAATTAGAAACTATTTGTTGAGTATGACTTTATTTACAGTAACTGTTGCCATGGCACAACATGATTATGTAAACACACCACCGGCAGTATCACCAATGACTATGAAACCCGAAATGACTGAAATATGGGAACCACAAGTAAAAGTAATCACTCCGGCTAAAAAGTTAGGAGATGCACCTTCGGATGCGATAGTTTTATTTGACGGTAAAAATTTAGATCAATGGGTGAGTCAAAAAGATGTTACAAAGCCAGCTCCTTGGAAAATAGTGGATAAGGAATATATGGAAGTAGTAGATGGTTCCGGAGCGATTCAAACAAAAATGCAATTTGGAGATTGTCAATTACATGTTGAATGGAGCGCACCTGATACAGTGGTTGACGGAGGACAATGGAGAGGAAACAGTGGGATATTTTTACAAAATAGATACGAACTTCAAGTATTAGATTCCTATAATAATAGAAGTTATAGCAATGGCCAAGCGGGAAGTATTTATAAAGATGTACCGCCTTTAGTGAATGCCATGAAAGCACCTTTAGAATGGAATACCTACGATATTGTTTATACTGCTCCACGTTTTAAAGCTGACGGAAGAATTGATGTACCGGCAAGGATCACGGTTTTACACAATGGAGTATTAGTTCAGAATAACGCTACTATCAGTGGGTTGACACTTTATATTGGTTTGCATAACTATCCTTCGTCACATGGCGATGATGTAATTGCGCTGCAAGAACATGGTTGCAAAACTCAATTTAAAAATATCTGGATTAGAAGACTATAATAAAAATTAAAAGGAGAGCTAAAAACTCTCCTTTTTTAGTACTTGCACTAATCGAAACGTCTGTTTTATTTGATTCAAAATAGCCATAACAAACGTTTCTTATTTTAAAGTCTAATTTCCTTATATTTGTTGACCAAAAATAAAGTTATAGTGATTCAAATCAATAAACTAAAAATATTCAATGATCCCATTTATGGGTTTATTACTATCCCCAACGCCTTAATTTACGATTTAGTTCAACATCCCTATTTTCAACGCTTGCGCCGGATTTCCCAAATGGGTTTGTCGTATTTGGTTTATCCTGGAGCAAATCACACTCGTTTTCATCATGCTTTAGGATGCATGCACTTAATGCAAAAAGCGATGGATGTATTGCGTTTTAAAGGCGTTTTGATTTCTTCAGAAGAGGAAAATGCGTTGTACATTGCCATTTTATTGCACGATATTGGACACGGACCTTTTTCGCACGCGATGGAAAAAAGCATTGTTGAAGATGTCCATCATGAAGAAATCTCCTTGTTGTTTATGAATCAATTGAATGTGGAATTCGACGGCCAGTTGAGTTTAGCAATTCAGATTTTTAAAGGTGAATATGATCGAAAATTCATGTTGCAATTGATATCCAGTCAATTGGACATGGACCGAATGGATTATCTGAAACGGGACAGTTTTTATTCGGGTGTGGCAGAAGGAAATGTGAATTCAGAGCGACTGATTCAAATGATGAATGTGGTAGATGATTTCTTGGTAATTGAAGAAAAAGGAATTTATTCTGTAGAGAAGTTTCTGATGTCAAGACGCTTAATGTATTGGCAGGCATATTTACATAAAACGAGTTTGGTAGCCGAGTTAATTTTGACGAAAGTCTTAAAACGCGCCAAAGAATTGACATTAAAAGGAGTCCAATTGCCTTGTAGCGAGCCGTTGCTGTATTTTATGCAAAATAGAGTTACTTTGGATACTTTTGACACTGAAAATTTGGATTTATTTTCTCAATTGGATGATTTTGATATTATAAGTGCTTTAAAATCTTGGCAAAAACAGGACGATTTTATACTGTCATCTTTGAGTAAAATGATTGTCAACCGAGATTTGTTGAAAATAAAATTAACCAGTGAAAAAGTTGGTATTGAAGAGTTGCAACCTTTGAAAGAACGCTTTGCACAGGAGAACAATATTTCATTATTGGAGACTAATTATTTTATTTTTAAAGGGAAAATAAAAAACCAAGCATACAGTAAAGAAGCCGAACCGATACGGATTTTGAAAAAAGACAGAACAATTGAGGACGTTATTGAATCTTCGGATCAGCTGAATTTAAAATCGTTATCTAAACTGGTTACCAAGTATTATATATGTTTCCCAAAACAACTTGCATAAAATGAACATTTAAAATCTATTTTTTTATATTTTTGTCGCAATGAAATTTACAGCAGAACAAATAGCAGGGATTTTAGATGGTGAAGTTGTAGGGAATCCTATGGCTGAAGTTTCTAGATTGTCAAAAATAGAAGAGGGAGCTGAAGGATCACTTACTTTTTTGTCAAATCCTAAATATCTCAATTATATATATTCTACAAAGGCTTCGGTAACAATAGTTAATGACACTTTTATTCCTGAATCACCGCTATCCACAACACTGATAAAAGTGCAAGATGCCTATGCAGCATTTTCTAAATTACTAGAATTTTACAATCAGGTAAAGTTAAATAAAAGTGGGATAGAGCAACCTTCTTTTCTTTCACAAAGCGTAAAATACGGAGATGATTTATATCTTGGAAGTTTTAGTTACGTGGGACAGCATGTAGTTTTGGGTGAAAATGTAAAAATATACCCTAATTGTTTCATTGGTGATAATGTAATAATTGGAGATAATGTAATATTATTTGCTGGAGCAAAAATTTATTCGGAGACTGTTATTGGAAATAATTGCACGATACATTCCGGAGCAATAATAGGTGCTGATGGTTTTGGTTTTGCTCCAAATCCTGACGGAACGTATACCAAAATTCCACAAATAGGGAATGTGATTATTGAGGATTATGTGGATATAGGGTCCTGCACTACAATTGACAGGGCTACTATGGGTTCTACAATTATAAGAAAAGGAGTAAAACTTGACAATCAAATTCAGATTGCCCACAATGTCGAAATTGGCGAGAATACTGTAATTGCCGCTCAAACGGGTGTTGCAGGTTCTACAAAAATTGGCAAGAATGGCATGATTGGAGGTCAGGTAGGAATCTCGGGACATTTGACTATTGGCAATAATGTCCGCATTCAGGCTCAATCTGGTGTAGGAAGAAATATAAAAGATAATGAGATTCTGCAAGGAAGCCCTGCATTTGGATATAGTGATTTTAGTAAATCGTATGTTCATTTCAAAAATTTACCTAAAATTGTTGCAGAAATAGAGGAATTAAAAAAACAAATATTAAACCAAAAAAATGGAAAAAATGGTTAAACAGCAGACCATCAAAACAGAAATCTCATTAACTGGAGTTGGATTACATACAGGAAAAGAAGTTAAAATGACTTTTAAACCAGCTCCAGTAAATAATGGTTTTACTTTTGTTCGTGTAGATCTGGAAGGACAACCTGTTATTGAAGCTGATGCAAATTATGTTGTAAACACACAACGAGGTACCAATTTAGAAAAACTAGGCGTAAAAATTCAAACACCAGAACATGTTTTAGCAGCATTAATTGGTTGTGATTTAGATAATGTCATCATAGAACTGAATGCTTCAGAGCTTCCTATAATGGATGGTTCGTCAAAATATTTTGTTGAAGCCCTTGAAAAGGCGGGAATCGAAGAGCAAAATGCTAAAAGAAATGTATATGTCGTAAAAGAAGTTATTTCTTTTACTGACGAAGCAACCGGTAGCGAAATTTTAGTTATGCCAAGCGATCATTATTCAGTTACTGCAATGGTTGATTTTGGAACTAAAATTTTAGGAACCCAAAATGCTAACATGAAAAATATCTCAGAATTTAAAACTGAAATATCTGAATCCAGAACATTCAGCTTTTTACATGAATTAGAATCACTTTTAGAAAACGGCTTAATAAAAGGCGGCGATTTGAATAATGCCATCGTATATGTTGATAAAGAAATATCTGCAGCTACAATGGAAAATTTAAAAGTTGCTTTTGGAAAAGAGGAGTTAACAGTTAAACCGAACGGTATTTTAGACAACCTTACTTTGCATTATCCAAATGAAGCGGCAAGACACAAACTGCTGGATGTAGTGGGTGATTTAGCTTTGATTGGAACAAGAATACAAGGTAAAGTAATAGCCAATAAGCCAGGACATTTTGTAAATACCCAATTTGCAAAAAAAATGGCGAAAATCATAAAAATAGAACAAAGAAATTATGTTCCTGTTTATGATTTAAATCAAGAGCCTTTAATGGACATTCATAAAATCATGGCTGTTCTTCCTCACAGACCTCCATTTTTATTGATTGACAGAATTATTGAAATGTCTGAAAGTCATGTTGTGGGTATGAAAAATGTTACGATGAATGAAAATTTCTTTGTTGGACATTTCCCGGAAGCTCCAGTTATGCCAGGTGTTTTAATTGTAGAGGCAATGGCACAAACAGGAGGGATATTAGTATTAAGTACGGTTCCTGATCCTGAAAATTATTTGACTTTCTTTATGAAAATTGATAAGGTTAAATTCAAACATAAAGTACTCCCAGGTGATACTTTAATTTTTAAATGTGATTTAATTACGCCTATCAGAAGAGGAATTTGTCATATGCAAGCGAATGCTTACGCAAATGGGAAACTGGTTGCAGAAGCGGAGTTAATGGCCCAAATTGCGAAAAAACAATAAATTTAGATTTAAAACTGTATTGTTCATTTTAAAAAATGGGTTTACAGTTTTTTTGTTCTAATTAATATATAAAATAAAAAAAGTAGATGAATCAACCACTAGCATATGTTCATCCTGGCGCAAAAATAGCCAAAAATGTTGTCATAGAGCCTTTTACCACCATTCATAATAATGTTATTATTGGAGATGGAACTTGGATAGGTTCAAATGTTACCATCATGGAAGGCGCAAGAATTGGAAAAAACTGCAATATATTCCCTGGTGCTGTAATCTCAGCAGTTCCACAAGATTTGAAATTTGGAGGAGAAGATTCTTTAGCAATAATTGGCGACAATTGTACCATTAGAGAATGTGTAACCATCAATAGAGGCACTATAGCATCTGGACAAACTACTTTAGGTAATAATTGCCTTGTTATGGCAACAGCACATATTGCGCATGATTGTCACATCGGCGATAATGCAATTATAGTAAACGGTGTCGCTTTGGCAGGTCACGTTACTGTAGGTAATTTTGCAGTTATTGGAGGTTTAGCAGCAATTCATCAATTTATAAGCATAGGAGATCATGCGATGATATCAGGTGGTTCTTTAGTAAGAAAAGATGTTCCTCCGTATACAAAAGCGGCAAAAGAACCTTTGTCTTATGTTGGAATTAATTCTGTAGGATTGAGAAGACGTGGTTTTACAACCGAAAAGATAAGAGAAATACAGGATATCTATAGAATTCTGTATCAGAAAAATTATAATACTTCTCAAGCATTAGATATTATCGAAGCGGAGATGGAAGCAACAACGGAAAGAGATGAAATAATTGATTTTATCAGAAATTCGTCAAGAGGAATAATGAAAGGATATTCAGGAAATTATTAAACTGTTTTCAGTTATCACAAAATAAAAATTTTAATAAAATAAACAATATAATGGCATCTACTTCAGACATAAAAAACGGATTGTGTATCAAATACAATAATGATATTTACAAAATCATAGAATTTCTTCACGTAAAACCAGGAAAAGGACCTGCTTTTGTTCGAACAAAACTAAGAAGTTTAACGAATGGAAAAGTATTGGATAATACTTTTTCTGCAGGACACAAAATTGAAGAAGTTAGAGTAGAAAACCATAAATTTCAATATTTATATCCAGAAGGTGATGATTTTCATTTTATGAACACCGAGACTTTCGAACAAATTACTTTAAATAAAAACATTTTAGATTCACCAGATTTATTGAAAGAAGGCGAAAATGTAATGGTAAGTATCAATACAGAAACTGATTTACCTCTTTCAGTAGATATGCCAGCTTCAGTAATACTTGAAGTGACTTATGCTGAACCAGGAATTAAAGGGAATACGGCTACTAATGCTACAAAATCAGCAACTGTAGAAACAGGTGCAACTGTAAATGTTCCTTTGTTTATTAATGAAGGTGACAAAATTAAAATTGATACTACATCAGGTTCTTACATGGAACGCGTAAAAGAGTAAATTAAAGTTTTCGGTATTCAGTTTGTAATCAAGCTGAATACTGAATATTAATTACCGAACACTAAATTTATGAAATTCCAAAAAGTTTACTCTTTAGAAGAAATTGCAAATATCATCAACTGTGAATATGTTGGGGATAAAAACTTTGCAGTAACAGGGATGAATGAAATTCATGTTGTCGAATCCGGAGACATAGTTTTTGTGGATCATCCAAAGTATTATGACAAAGCATTAAACTCAGCGGCAACTATAGTTTTAATAAATAAAAATGTTGCATGTCCTGATGGAAAAGCATTACTGATTTCAGATGATCCCTTTAGAGATTTCAATAAATTGACCAATTATTTCAAGCCTTTTCAATTTTCTAATGTTTCAATAGCTACTTCAGCTCGTATAGGTGAAAACACTATAATACAGCCTAATACCTTTATTGGTAACCATGTTGTTATTGGAAAAAATTGTTTAATCCATTCTAATGTATCGATTTATGATTACACTGTAATTGGTGATAATGTAATTATCCACGCTGGAACTATTCTTGGTGCCGATGCATTTTACTATAAAAAACGTCCTGAAGGTTATGACCAATTACTTTCTGGTGGAAGAGTAGTAATTAAAGATAATGTTGGGATAGGGGCACTTTGCACAATTGATAAAGGAGTTACAGGCGACACTACCATTGGAGAAGGCACAAAAATTGACAATCAGGTTCATGTAGGTCATGATACCGTGATTGGAAAAAAATGTTTGATTGCTTCACAAACAGGAATTGCAGGTTGCGTAATTATTGAAGATGAAGTTACTATTTGGGGACAAGTAGGAACTACTAGCGGAATTACTATAGGAGCGAAGGCAGTCATTCTTGGTCAGACAGGAGTTACAAAATCAGTAGAAGGCGGTAAATCTTATTTTGGTACGCCAATTGAAGAATCAAGAGAAAAATTGAAACAACTGGCGAATATCAAAAAGATACCAGAAATTTTAAATAAACTAAAATAATATGTCTGCTAAAGAAATCGTTCAGAAATTTTATAAATCGGATGCTCTAATTGACAGCGAAGTCATGAAAGATTTTTTACATCCCGACGTAATTGTTGAATGGAACAGCAGTAAAGGATTTATTCAATTAAACTATGAATCCCTACTCAATTTAGCCAATGATTTAAGTAAGGCGTATGTTCGCTCTAAAGTTAGAATGAGCCATATTATTGCTGAAAAAGATTTGATTTCGGTACGTTATTCTCATTTTGTAAAAACAATAGAAAACCCACGAGAAGAAATGTTATTAGCACATTTTATAACAATTTGGCAAATAAAAGATGATAAATTGTTCAGAGGGTACCAAATGAGTCAATTAGCGTAATACATTTTGATAAAAAAAAGGCTTCAAAATAATTTACAAAACCTTACTTTTGCATAACAATTTTAAAAACTACATAAAATATATATCATGAGTGTTTTAGTTAATAAAGATTCCAAAATAATTGTTCAAGGATTTACAGGAAGCGAAGGAACTTTCCATGCTTCTCAAATGATTGAGTACGGTACTAACGTTGTTGGTGGTGTAACTCCAGGAAAAGGTGGGACAACTCACTTAGACAGACCTGTTTTTAATACTGTAAAAGATGCTGTAGAACAAGCAGGAGCTGATACTACTATCATTTTTGTTCCACCGGCTTTTGCTGCAGATGCAATTATGGAAGCTGCAGATGCAGGTATAAAAGTAATTATTGCAATTACTGAAGGGATTCCTGTTGCTGATATGATTAAAGCAAATAGTTATGTTAAAGAAAGAAATGCAAGATTAATAGGCCCTAACTGTCCAGGAATAATAACTCCAGGTGAAGCTAAAGTTGGAATTATGCCAGGTTTTGTATTTAAAAAAGGTACTGTTGGGATTGTTTCTAAATCAGGAACATTAACTTACGAAGCAGCTGATCAAGTGGTGAAACAAGGATTAGGAATCACTACAGCAATTGGAATTGGTGGAGATCCTATCATTGGAACTACTACTAAAGAAGCGGTTGAGTTATTGATGAATGACCCAGAAACAGAATGTATCGTAATGATAGGTGAGATAGGCGGACAATTAGAAGCTGATGCTGCACATTGGATTAAAGCTGATGGTAACCGTAAACCAGTTGTAGGTTTTATCGCCGGAGTTACTGCTCCAGCAGGACGTACAATGGGTCATGCTGGTGCTATCGTTGGTGGATCTGACGATACAGCTGAAGCTAAAAAACAAATCATGAGAGAATGTGGAATACACGTTGTAGATTCTCCAGCTGAAATTGGTAAAAAAGTAAAAGAAGTTTTAGGATAATGAGCCTAAAATTAAATATTTTAAAAGCCTCACATTTGTGAGGCTTTTTTATTATAAATTGAATTAAAGAAATATCTTTGCACTTTATTAAATTGATCTGTTTTTCAGATATAATGCTAATAAAAGCAAACATAAACGAATGGTTTCTAATGGATCTCACGATTTTTGGGGTATTATTTTGCAGAAGCCAATTCAAATAAAAATAAAATAATATGTATAAAGAGTTAAAAAAATTCAAAGTTAGCAATCAATTTTCATTCACTACAGACGATAGTTTAGAAGAAGTTTGTAATGCTTCAGAAGGATCTGGAGTGTTTTTAGTATATTCAGTAGGGGATGAGAAAGAGTTAATTATGGTCGGTTCTACTGGAACTGTTCAGAACAACGGAACTTTGAAAATTAAAAATGGTGGCTTGAAAGATAAAATTGTAGAAGGACACCAATTTGCAAAAACAGGAAGAAAATATTCTTGGCCAGCACAAATGAAAATCGAAGATATCAGTACACTTGAAGTGGTATGGTATGAAACATTCAACGATAAGACTAAAGCAATACCAACATTCGTAGAAGGACAAGTTTTACAAAATTTCCTTGACGAAAATGGAAAATTGCCAAAATGGAATGTTGCTTTTTAGTTCATTTCAAAAAAAAATAAAAAATATTATTGAAAAGCTTTACCTCGGTAAGGCTTTTTTTTATAATACAAATTTCATAAAACGCTTAAATAATCTATATTTGTACATCAAAATAATAAACATACTTATCATTATAATATGAAATTACTAGAAGGAAAAGTTGCTATAATTACAGGAGCAAGCCGCGGAATTGGAAAAGGAATTGCAGAAGTTTTTGCAAAACACGGTGCAAATGTTGCATTTACTTATAGCTCGTCAGTAGAATCAGCTTTGGCTCTTGAAAATGAATTGAACGCTTTAGGAATTAAAGCTAAAGGGTATCAATCAAATGCTGCTGATTTTAATGAAGCGCAAATATTTGTAGATGCGGTTTTAGCTGAATTTGGAACTGTTGATATTCTAATAAATAACGCCGGAATTACTAAAGACAACCTTTTGATGCGTATGTCTGAAGGAGATTTCGATCAAGTAATTAATGTTAATTTGAAATCAGTTTTTAATATGACCAAAGCCATTCAAAGAACTTTCTTAAAGCAACGTTCCGGATCAATAATCAATATGGGTTCTGTGGTTGGAGTGAAGGGAAATGCAGGTCAAACCAATTATGCAGCTTCTAAAGCAGGAGTTATTGGTTTCTCAAAATCAGTAGCTTTGGAATTAGGTTCTCGTAATATTCGTTGTAATGTAATTGCGCCAGGATTTATAGAAACCGAAATGACAGCCAAATTAAACGAAGATGTCGTGAAAGGATGGAGAGACGGAATTCCGTTGAAACGTTGTGGAACTACTGAAGATGTAGCTAATGCATGTCTTTTCTTTGCCTCAGACTTAAGTACTTATGTTACTGGACAAGTTATGAACGTTTGTGGAGGAATGCTTACTTAATATGATTTAAAAATTGAATGATTTATGTATTTAAAAATGGAGCTGAAGAGTTATTGTTAAATTTCATAATCTTTAAAACATTTAATCTTTTAATTTTTAAATAAAAAAGAATGACAATAATTACTATTTTATTAATAATACTTTCTTTAGTAGTAGCCGGTAGTTTGTCATTTTACCACTATTTATACAAAGTCAAAAACAAATCTACAGTTAGTTTGTTTTTGGCTTTTTTTCGTTTTATGTCCATTTTTGGTATCTTATTGCTGTTGATTAATCCAATAATAACTAAAAATACTCTTGAAACTATAAAAACACCGTTGCCAATTGTTGTTGATAATTCCAGTTCCATTTCGTTCTTGAGTGCTAATGAAAAATCAATGGAATTGTATCAAAAATTGATTTCGAATGCAGCATTGCAAGATAAATTTGATATTCAATCGTATCAATTTGATGATGAATTTCAACAATCGGAAAAATTTGATTTTAAAGGAACGCAAACCAATCTGGATGGTGTAGCTAAAAACCTGAAAAGCATTAATAAAAATGTGATTTTTCCAACCTTAATTATTACTGACGGAAATCAAACTTCAGGTAACGATTATGTTTATGGTTTTGATACCGCTAATAAAGTATTTCCATTAATTGTGGGCGATACGACCACTTTTTTAGATTTTAAAATAGATCAATTGAATGTCAATAAATATGCTTTTTACAAAAATAAGTTTCCGGTAGAAGCCTTTTTGCGCTATTCAGGAACCAAAAATGTAACAGCGAATTTTATTATTTCACAAGGGAATTCGCTATTTAGTAAACAATCCATTTCATTTTCGCCATCGAAAAAAACAGCTATTGTGACTGTACTTTTACCAGCAAATAAAGTAGGATTGCAAGTTTTTAAAGCTACAATTTCATCTAAAGAAAAGGAAAAAAACACCTATAATAACACCAAGAATTTTGCCGTAGAAGTGATTGACCAGAAAACGAATATCGCCATTATTTCGGCTATAAATCATCCCGATATTGGTGCTTTGAAACATGCAATTGAAACTAATGCACAACGTAAAGTAACTTTAATTAAGCCTAATAATATCAAATCATTACAAGATTATAATGTTTTAATTCTGTACCAACCTACACCTGAATTTAAATCTATTTTTGATACAGCTAAATTGGCCGGAATCAACACATTCATTATTACGGGCAACAATACAGATTTCAATTTTTTGAATCAACAACAGGATAATTTGTCTTTCAAAATGAGTAGTCAAAAAGAAGATTATTTAGCTGAATTTAATTCTCAATTTAATCTCTTTGCAATTGATAATATTGGTTTCGAAAATTTTCCTCCTTTGCAAAATCCCTTTGGAAATATAACTACAAAGGGAAATGTTTCGGTATTGCTTTCTTCCAAAATAAGAAATATTGATACCAACTCACCTTTATTGGCTTTTACTGAAAACCAAGGCAAAAGGACGGCTTATTTTTTAGGGGAGAATAGTTGGAAATGGCGTTTACAAAGTCATATCGATAATCAGTCTTTTGAGAAGTTTGATGTATTTATAGACAAGATTATCCAGTTTTTGGCTTCTAATAATTCAAAAAAATCACTGGTAGTTGTGAACGAAAATTTCTATAATTCAGGAGAAGCAATTGAAATTTCTGCGCAATATTTCAATAAAAACTATGAGTTTGATGAGAAAGCTCGTTTGACAATTGCCGTAACTAATACTAAAACCAAGCAAACTAAAAATTACGATTTATTAAAAAGCAATAATTCTTATCAAGTCAATCTTGATGGACTTACTGCAGGGAATTATGATTTTTCGGTAAAAGAATTGAATTCAAAAACTACCTATTCCAATCATTTTGAAATACTGGATTTTGACATCGAAAAACAATTCGTTAACCCAGACTTAGAAAAATTGACACAATTAGCCTCTCAAACACAAGGAAAAACCTATTTCCCGGATCAACTTGAGGTGTTAATAAAATCACTTTTGGATAATGAAGAATACAAAGCCGTTCAAAAAAATACTATGACCAAAACACCTTTGATTGATTGGGTTTGGTTACTGGTTTTAATTTCGATTTTTCTTTCAACCGAATGGTTTTTTAGAAAATATAATGGATTGTTGTAGATTTAAATTCCATTTAGATAAATATATATATTATGGATTTTAGATTAAAAGTATTTTTTACTGTCGCCAATAGATTGAGTTTTACAAAAGCCGCAACGGAATTATTCATTACGCAACCTGCCATTTCTAAACATATTCAAGAGCTGGAAGAACAATATAAAATTAAACTTTTTGAAAGAAACGGTTCGAAAATTTCACTTACCATTGCTGGTGAAGTATTGCTTAAGCACACGAAAAATATATTTGAAGTCTATAGAGAAATTGATTTTGACATGAGCGCACTAATCAATAAACAAAAAGGATTGCTTCGATTAGGAGCCAGTACAACAATTTCTCAATATATAATTCCGCCTCTTTTGGCCCGCTTTCATAAAAAAATGCAGGATATAAAAGTAAATCTACTGAACGGAAATACAGAACAAATTGAAAAAGCATTACTTAATAAAGAGATTGAAATAGGTATTGTAGAAGGACAATCTAAAACTCAGTCTATTAAATACACTGAGTTTTTGAAAGACGAATTAGTTCTGGTTTGCAATAATACCAATCCTTTGAAAAACAAAGAACAAGTTAGTTTAGAGGATTTGAAAGACCTGCAATTTGTAACTCGAGAGCAGGGCTCTGGAACACTTGAAGTTATTGAACATGCGTTAAAATCTTTCGGAATTAATCTCTCGCAATTGAAAATTGAAATGCAGTTGGGAAGCCCAGAAAGTATAAAATCCTATTTAATGAATTCTGATTGTGTCGCTTTTATTTCTATACATGCCATAGAAAAAGAGCTTAAAAACAACGAATTGGTTATTTTGGATGTTGATGATTTTGTGATAGAACGCTTTTTTTATATCATTACTTTGCAAGGAAAGGTTGATGCGCTGTCAGAATTATTTATAAAAAACATATCTAGTCATTATAATTTAAGGTTATAGTAGATTGTTTTTTGCGATTGGTTAATACAGATTAATCTATTCACCTTTGTATAGTAATCATTCAATTACTTTATAATGGAACGAAATCAGAACGTAATTTTAAAGCAAGTGCCCCTATTTTTTAAAATAAGTGCAATACAGCAGCAAATTATTTTTGTTGCACTGCTATTGTTTTGCATGACCTCTGTTGTTTCGTCACCAATCGCCTTATTGTTGGGACTGATTGTAGCGAATCTTTCCGGTCATCCTTTTTTACATTTGAACCATAAAGCAACAAACATTTTATTGCAGGTTTCTGTGGTAGGTTTAGGTTTTGGAATGAATGTCAATAGTGCTTTATCGGCTGGTAAGGAAGGTTTTATATTTACCGTTGCCTCTATATTTAGTACTCTAATTTTAGGAACATTTCTTGGAAAATGGCTGAAAATTGAAAAGAAAACTTCTCATTTGATTTCATGCGGAACTGCTATTTGTGGAGGAAGTGCGATCGCTGCGATTGCTCCGGTAATTAAGTCAGATGAAAAACAAACTTCCATTGCTTTAGGAGTGATATTTATTCTGAATTCGGTTGCTTTATTTTTATTTCCAGCTGTGGGAAACTGGTTGGATTTATCACAAAAAGAGTTTGGGTTATGGTGTGCGATTGCCATTCATGATACGAGTTCTGTGGTTGGTGCAGCCAGTAAATTTGGACCCGAAGCATTGCAAATAGCTACAACTGTAAAATTAGCCCGAGCTTTATGGATTATTCCGGTAGCCTTACTTACGGCAGTAATTTTCAAAAATAAATCCAGCAGCATTAGAATTCCCTATTTTATTGGATTATTTATTTTAGCAATGGCAATGAATACGTATGTTTCACAAACAGCTACTGTGGCTCCACACTTGGTTTCAATTGCCAAAATTGGTCTTACGGTAACGTTGTTTTTAATTGGAGCGGGATTGAATAGGACTATTTTGAAATCGGTTGGAGTAAAACCGTTGTTTCAAGGCCTTTTGCTTTGGGCATTTATAGCAATTGGAACACTGTTAACCATTATGTATTTTAATTAAAGAGCACTATTTAAAACAACATTAATAATTAAATTTCTTTTTCTTAAAATAAGGACAGTAAGATTACTGTTTTTCCTTTGTAACAAAACATTTTTAATTAATGTTTTTAAATTAACATAATCTTAAACCATATTTCATTGGATTTTATTTAAAAAAAATACATTTGCAGTTCTAATAAATAAATATGATGAAAAATTTGAAAATTAGACCTACACTTATTGGGTTATCTACAATTGGAATTGCTTTTTTGCTGTTATCATGGGGCGTTGTTGGCCATGAAAGAATCAATAGAGCTGCGGTAATGGCACTTCCAAAACCTTTGCAAACGTTTTTTTACAATCATATTGATTTTATCACTCAGGAATCCACTGTTCCAGATTTAAGAAAATCTATTTTGAATGATAAAGCCGAAGGTCCTCGTCATTATTTTGACATGGAGAATTTTGGAAGCGTTGACAGTATTCCTAAAACAATGGAAGCTGCAAAGAAAAAATACGATGAGAAATTCTTGTCAAAAAATGGGACATTGCCTTGGTATATTCAAGAAATGATGGGTAAATTAACTAAAGCTTTTAAAGAAAAACGAAAAAACGAAATTCTATTTATTGCTGGAGAACTTGGACATTATTTAGGAGATGCACACATGCCTCTGCATACTTCTGACAACCATGATGGTCAAAATACCAATCAGAAAGGAATTCATTCGTTATGGGAAAGTCGTTTGCCCGAATTATTTGTTAAGAACTATAAGCTAAATGCGGATGAAGGAAAATATATTGAAAATGTTGATCAAGCAGCTTGGGATATTATTTTTGACACTCATAGTTTAGTAGCTCCTTTATTAGCGGCTGATAAAAAATTAAGAACTACAACTCCAGAAAATAAAATGTATGTCGTAGATGAGGCTGGAACTATTCTAAAAAACAAATACAATGGCGTTTTATATTCGGATGATTATGCTACAAAATTCCATCAAGAGTTGAATGGAATGGTTGAAAATCAAATGAAAAAAGCAATTACTGCTACAGCTAGTTTTTGGTATACCGCTTGGGTAAATGCAGGGAAACCAGATTTAAGTAATTTAGATACTGAAGCACTTACCAAGCGCAATAAAAAAGGGTTAAAGCAAGATTCTAAATTATTTAAAAAAGGAATACTTTTTGGTTTAGTAAACGATAAAGAATAATTTTTTAAATCTAAAATGAAATATAAAACGGGTAAGATTGCTATCTCACCCGTTTTTTTATGCTAATTAATTTTCTGATATTTCTTTTTCTTCAACATATCCGAAGCCGTCTGGTAATAGGAAATGGTTTGATTTACTAAATCAGTTCTTTCTTTTATCAGCGGATTTTGGTCGTAATAAATTTGGAAATCAGGTGCTGTTTTTTGATCTTTTTTTAATGTCAATTGAAATTGCTTCACTTGCTGTTTTGGCGAAATAACAGTTAGAACATTATCTTTTATAAATCCTAAATCCTGATACGTTGCAATTAACGCCCTAGGTTTATAGTCTGCTTTCAAGACATCCTCTCCATAGAATTTACTTTGATAACTGAAATTCAACAATCCAAATAACGTAGGCATAATATCTATTTGAGACATCAAATTCGTATAATGTTTTGGTTGAACATAACCGGGACTGTAAATCATCGCAGGAATTCTGTATTTATCCACAGGAAGTTCTGTTTTTCCAGCACTTGAAGCACAATGATCTGCAAGAATGACAAAAACAGTATTAGTAAACCAAGGTTGTTTGCTGGCCATTTCGAAGAATTTTTTCATGGCAAAATCAGTATATTTTACGCCACCATCACGAGATTTGGCATCTCCTGGAATATCAATTTTATTATTGGGATAAGTGAAAGGCCTGTGATTACTTACCGTCATGATATGATTAAAGAATGGCTTGTTTTGCTTTGCTTCCCCATTCATTACTTTGATAGCTTTATTGTACATATCCTCATCACAAACGCCCCATACATTCGAAAAAGTAATTTCTTGAGGAGTAAATGTTTTTTTATCCACAATTCCATAACCGTTCCCAGTATAAAAATCCTCCATATTATCAAAGAAAGCATCACCTCCATAAAGGTATTTCACTGTATACCCTTTTTGCTTGAAGATATTTCCGGTTGAAAATTTGTTTTTATTATCTTCCCTTTTTACCACACTTTCGCCAGCAGTGGGAGGGAAACACAAAGTAACAGCTTCAAGGCCGCGAACAGTTCTATTCCCAACAGCATAAAGATTTGTAAACAATAAACTTTTAGTTGCTAAACTATCCAAAAAAGGTGTAAGATTTTGATCGTTCCCGTACATTTTCATAAAATCAGCACTATAACTTTCGATAGTTATCAACACTACATTCTTATGGTTTTCGGCAGCAGCGCTTTGAATTTTTCGCAAAGAAGTCTCTCCTGAAATTCCTGAAATTTGTTTTTGTAATAAAGCATACGCTTCTTTTTCAGGAAGTGTTTTATAGAATTTAAAATAGTCTAATTCACTATTTTTAAAGGCTAGAAAGAACTTATAGATTCCATTCGCTTCTAATTCATTTGCAAAAATATTCGGTGAATTTTCCTGAGCAGATAAATAGGGTATTGCCAATAAAGAGAGTCCAAACAAAGTAAGATAAATTCCCGATAACTGTATTTTTTGTACAAAAGTTGGAATACTCTTAATGTAATTTTTTGAATGCCTTACGATTAAATACGTTATTAAACCAGCTACAACAAATAATGCTGTGAATATTGGAATTACAGGATACGATTGCATTATATTCCCGATTACTTCATTAGTGTAAACCAAATAATTAACGGCTATGAAGTTGTATTTTACCCCAAATTCATTCCAAAAAAAGTATTCACTGATTCCATTTTGCAAAATCAAAACAACATACAAGAAAATGACAAAGGAGAACAACCAGAATCTAATTTGGTTTCGGTATTTTGGCAGAAAAAGTAACAAACCAAATAAAATAGTTTTTATAGCGATAAAAGCTATCCCAATTGCGGGGAGTGCTCCACCATATTCATTAAGAATTGTATTGCCAAATGAAACATACAATAAGAAGGCAAGTAATAGCCCGAAAAAGATATAACCATACGGTTTTAAATATTTTGAATTGGATATAAAAATAAGATATAACCATAAAAAACCGCTGACCAATACAAAAATGAAAAAATCAGAGATTAATCCAAATCCAAATATTTTGATAATATCGATAAAACTAAATGAGCTTTGGGTGATAGGATGAAATAATAGAACTATTCTTAAAACAATGCTAACAATAATATAGAAAAGCATAAGATTGTAAAATGGAGAAAACTTCTTTGAAAGCGTCATAAAGATTTATTTTTTACAAAAATACTAATTTGAAACAATAAAAACATTCAGTACTAGATGTATTCTATTCTTAATTTTGGCTTAAGAAGGATTATTTTAACAATTTTATTTTATATTTAGAGTTAATTTGTAACGAAGTTAATGTGTTAATCAAAAAACAATTAATATGAATAGAAAAGAATTTTTTTTGAAAGTAGGATTTGGGGCAACTGCTGCATTAGTGCCTGCTTGCATAGCAGGATTAGCTTCAAGTTGTTCTAGTGACAATTCCACTTTACCATCGCCGGCTCCTGCACCAAGCGGAGTAGATTTTTTGCTTGATACGAGTATAGGTTCATTAGCAACAAATGGAGGATATTTAATAACACAAGGTATTGTTGTTGCAAGGACTAATTCAGGAACTTTCATTGCCGTATCAGCTGCATGCACACATGAAGGCACTAATGTAAATTACGTTGCTTCAGCAAATGATTTTCTTTGTCCAAATCATGGAGCGCAGTTTAGTAGTAGCGGTGTAGTTACTCGAGGTCCGGCAAACACAAATTTGAAACAATATAATACTTCACTGACTGGAAACTCTCTTAGAGTATATTCATAAATAAAAAACGAAAATTAATCATGAAAAAAATATTCTTATTAATGTTACTTTTTTTAGTAACAATTGGTTATTCACAAGAATGGAGAACTAATTTTGAGATTACAAAAACGGAGGCAACTAACCAGAATAAAAATATTTTACTCGTTTTTTCAGGTTTAGATTGGTGCGGACCTTGTATTAAACTCGATAGAGACATTTGGAAATCGGCCGAGTTTATGGAATATGCAAAAAATAATCTAATTCTAGAACGCGCAGATTTCCCGAAGAAAAAGCAAAATCAATTGTCTCCGGAAATAAAAAAACAGAACCAAAGTTTGGCAGAGAAATATAATAAAGATGGAATGTTTCCATTAGTTGTCGTTTTGGACAAAAATGGAAAGGTATTAGCAAAAACAGGTTATAAAAAAGTTTCTCCCACAGAATATGTTAACCTGCTTAATTCATTTATAAAATAAAAGTAATGAGATTAATTGTTTTTATTTCTTTTCTCTTGGCCGGTACTTTCGGATCAGCTCAAGTAACGCAAAAAAGGACTTTATCTATGTTAGGCAGCCCTTTTGAAATGACTGTTGTGACAAAAAATATTCCGGAGGCTGATTATTATATCGATATGTCAGTTGCAGAAGTATCTCGAATTGAAAATCTAATTTCTGATTGGATTCCAACAACTCCAATTTCACAGGTTAACAAATTTGCAGGGATAAAACCAGTTAAAGTACCTCAAGAAGTTTTTGATTTAGTAGAACGCTCGATAAAAATATCAGAATTAACTTCAGGTGCTTTTGATATTAGTTATGCTTCTATGGATAAGATTTGGAAATTTGACGGAAGTATGACTAAAATGCCAACTCCAGAAGAGATAAAAAATTCTGTTTCAAAAGTCGGATATAAAAATATAATTTTAGACCATAAGAACAATACCCTATTTCTAAAATTTGACGGTATGAAACTGGGTTTAGGCGGAATTGGACAAGGATTTATAGCAGATAAAATTAAAACTTTACTAATTTCTAAAGGTGTCGTTGCCGGAATCGTAAACATCTCAGGAGACATTAATACGTGGGGAAAACAGACCAATGGGGAGAAATGGAAAGTAGGTATTAAGAACCCTTTAAACAAAAATAAAATATTTGCAACATTTCCATTAGAGGATAGCGCTGTAGAAACATCAGGAAGCTATGAGAAATTTGTAACTTTCAACGGAAAAAGATATTCCCATATAATTGACACAAGAACAGGTTATCCTTCATCTGGTGTTATAAGTGTATCTGTTTTTGCAAAAACAACTGAATTAGCAGATGCTCTAGCAACTGGTATATTTGTTTTAGGTGTTGATGTTGGCTTAGATTTAGTAAATCAGTTACCAGGAATTGGTTGTATTTATGTTGATGATAACGGAAAAATATTTTCCTCAAAAAATATTGATTTAAAAAAATATAAAGATGAATAAAGCAGTGCTTTTTATAATTCTAATAGTTGTCATGCAATCTTGTGTAGCGGTAAAAGAATACGATAAACAATTTATCAATGATACGGATATGAAATTAAGTGCCAAAACCGCAGAACGATATGAGACTACTTTTCAAGTGTATCGGGAAGCTGCTGCTGGAGCAAATGGAGGAAAAACTGGCGGTGGCTGTGGTTGTAATTAAGTAAGTATCATGAAAAAAAGAATATATTTAATTATTTTATTAGTTAATGTAGCTGCCATGGCTCAAACTCAAGATACGACAACAACTTTTAAGAAAAGAGTTTTAGAAAATACAGAAGTTGATTTTTTATTCAGCTATTACAAACAAGACGGAGTGCACTCTCCTGTTGCTGGGGGAATTGGTGCTGAAAAGTTAACTGATATTGCTTCTAATATCGTTGTAGCTGTGCCATTAAATGAAGATGATGTTTTGACATTTGATGTTGGGATTTCTGCATATACTTCAGCATCATCAAGTAATATAAACCCATTTAATGCTACAGGTGCATCGGGTTCCGGGAATTCGAAAGGTCCATATGGAACGCCCTGGCAGGCATCCTCGGGTGCTTCTGGAAATGATGAATTGGCCTCAATCGTCACAAATTATAGCCATAGTTCTGATAATAGAAATACAATTTGGAGCGCAGATATTTCATTTTCCAATGAATATGACTATACTTCCGTTGGTTTTGGTGGAGGAATAACCAAATTATTCAATGAAAAAAATACGGAAATAGGCTTAAAAGTAAATGCGTATTTAGATCAATGGAGACCTATTTATCCTACAGAATTACATGAGTATTCATTATATGAAAATAATTTCCAGAATCAAGGTTATTTTTTTGGAGTGACTATTATGGATCAGAATGGGAATGCCTCAAATGGTTATTTGCCTTCTGCTTTTACAACTTATAATACCAAAAATAGAAATTCATATTCGGCGTCTTTATCTTTCTCACAAATACTTTCAAAAAGGATTCAAATGTCAGTATTCATGGATGTTCTAAAACAAGAAGGATTATTGGCTACACCTTATCAAAGAGTTTATTTTTCAGATAAATCAAATTATTATATTGGACAAGCGCAGTATATCCCTGTATATGAAACACCGGAAAATAAAGGCGTTTATAGACTTGCGGATGATATTGAACGATTGCCAAATACTCGTTTTAAAGTTCCAATAGGTGCAAGAATCAATTTTTATGTAAATGAATATATAGTTGCCAAGACGTATTATAGATATTACGAAGATAATTGGGGTGTTCAGGCTCATACTGCTTCTATTGAATTACCAATTAAATTAGGGGAGAAATTTACAGTTTACCCTATGTACAGATATTATGTGCAAACAGCGTCCGACTATTTTGCTCCTTTTGAAAAGCATATTTCAACTGAAAAACACTACACTTCAGACTACGATTTATCAGCATTTAATGCCAGTCAGTATGGCTTTGGCTTAAGCTATTTAGATATTTTGCTAGGTTCCAAAATTTGGAAATTTGGATTAAAAAATATCGATTTCAGATACAATCATTATGTTAGAAATGATGGTTTAAATGCAAACATTGTATCCTTAGCTGTTAAATTTATAATGCAATAAATGATGCATATTTTAATTGTCGAAGATGAAATTGGTATTATACAATTCCTTAAACAGGGACTAGAAGAAGAAGGCTATAAAATTACCTTCGCAACAGATGGATTGCAAGGATTTGAATTAATTCAAAAAGAAAAATTTGATCTGATATTATTGGATTGGATGCTTCCAAAAATGACTGGGTTAAAACCTTGTAAAGCGGTTCGATTAAAAGATAACAGTACACCAATTATTTTTTTGACGGCCAAAGATACTCTTCAGGAAACAATAGAAGGGTTGAAAGCCGGAGCCAATGATTATATAAGAAAACCATTCGGTTTTGACGAATTAACGGAGCGAATTATTACTATTAGCACGATTTGAAAATCAAAAATTATCTATAAGGATTGAAAAAATTAATCTTATTCAGATTATAAATGAAATATTGAGTCGTTTTGCTTCAAAAATAAAACAGAAAAACATCACTATTAAGCAGGACTTTGAAAAGGAGTATTACGTTGAATCAGATTTGTATTTACTTTCTATTGTTTTAAATAATTTGATTTTAAATGCTTTAAAATATTCTAATGATAATAGTTCCATCTACATATCATATAATAATGTAAAATCGACAACTTTTTTTGAAATTGCTGACCATGGTATCGGAATTTCTGAAAATGAAATAGACAAAGTATTTCATTCCTTTTATAGAACAACAAATTCAACAAATATTCCAGAAATTAAAGGAATAGGTTTAGGTTTATCAATTACTAAAAGAATTTGTGATATACTAAAAGTAGAGATTGAAATTTCAAGTAAAGAAAATATTGGCACTCAAGTAAAACTAAGTGTAAGCTAAAACAGCTAAATATTTATAAAAAAATGAGAATAGGTTCATATTGAAAAAAGTTTGTCTTTTAAATGAAAAAAAAAATAATTATGGATTTAAATAAACTAAAAAATCAATTACAAACCGAAGTAGATACTGCTTTTTTGTATGAGAGTATTGCTGCAATTCAATCAGATGACAATCTTACAAGAGTTTTACGAGGATTGTCGGATATAGAAAAAGGACATGCGCAACAAATGCTGGATAAAGTACGGCCTGTTGAACCTAATTACAAAATGCCTTTGCCTTCAGGAAGAGCTAAATTTCAATTAAAATTAGGTAAATTTTTTGGTTACACTTCTATAATTAGTAGCCTTTCCAATATCGAGAGACAATTTGCTATTAATGCAATAAAAAGCAAAACTGAAAACGGAGAAAAGCCCACCGGTTTTGAACACAATCACCTTAATATTATTGAAGCCGTAAACAATAATGCAGCACTAAATGTTTCGGGCGACTTTTTATCTAAATTTGAAAGCAGACATAAATCGGTTGGTGGTAATGCTTTGCGAGCGGCAGTTTTAGGTTCTAATGACGGATTGGTTTCTAATATGAGTTTGGTTATGGGAGTTGCTGGCGCTGCCGTTTCTAATAATACGATATTGTTAACCGGAATTGCAGGCCTTTTGGCGGGAGCGATTTCAATGGCTTTGGGTGAATGGCTTTCGGTACAAAGTTCAAGGGAATTAAACCAACGTCAAATTGATTTAGAAACTGAAGAACTGGAAGCGTCACCCGAAGAAGAAAAAAAAGAACTTGTTTTGTTGTATCAAGCTAAAGGAATGAATATTGAAGAAGCTAAAAAATTAGCTGAAAAGGCATTTGAAAATCCGCAAACAGCAATAGATGCTATTATTACAGAGGAATTAGGTATTGATAAAGAAAAATTAGGTGGCTCAGCATGGGAAGCATCTATTGCTTCTTTTGTACTTTTTTCCATTGGAGCAATTATACCTCTATATCCTTTTATATTTTTAGATGGAAAAAAAGCGATTTTATTGAGTATTGGAAGTAGTGTTATTGGTCTTTATGGGATAGGTGCCGCAATAACCTTATTAACTGGGAAAAGTATTATGTTTTCGGGACTTAGACAAGTATCTTTCGGATTGGTAGCCGCTGCGGTAACTTATGTAATTGGCTCTTTAATTGGCGTTTCATTGGCGGGATAAATGATTCAATTTTGAATAAGAATCGATGATTGAACATAACTTTTAAAACCTTAAACAAATTATATTATGAATGATGCACATTTACACATGGTAGTTAACCATTTTCCAATTATCGGAACGATTTTAGGTCTAGGGATATTAATTACGGGAATAATTTTAAAAAATAATTCTGTTAAAAATACCGCTTATGTTTTGTTCCTTGTCGCGGCTCTTTTTGCGGCATTTAGTATGGGAACAGGTGAAGGAGCAGAGGAAACGGTTGAAGATATGCCTAATATCGGAAAAAGAATAATTCATGAACATGAAGAAATAGCCGAAAAGCTAGCAATTGTGTTGTATTTACTCGGAGGTATTTCCATTTTAGGTATAGTTTTAAATATAAAAAATCATGCAAAAGCTAAATTCATTTCTTTTGTAGCCGCTATTGTAGCAATTGTGGGTGTCTATTTAACAACTTTAGTGGGAACTTCCGGAGGTGAAATTCGTCACACTGAAATTAGAGAAGAAAGCATCGATTCAGTTGTTAAAAATAGTGTTGATTCAGAAAAAGAAACTCCCGATTCAAAAAAATCGGAACCAAAAGAATACGATAGATAGTATTAATTTAACAATAAGATATCTTTAAGTTAAATTAAAAATTGGATTGTAAATCATTTATTACTTATATTTGCAAAAGAATTTAAGATCAATACAATTACAAAAACATGCTAACAAATAAATTACATCACCATCATTTTCATTATTGCTCTCAAGCGATGTGTTAATGTTATGTGTGTAAATCATCATAATCTAAAAACCCGTTTGAGTACATCAAGCGGGTTTTTTATTGCCTGAAATTTGTACTCAATCATAATATTCTAAACAAATAACAAAAATTAAACAAAAATGAGTACACTAAAAATTGCAATTCAAAAATCAGGACGTTTAAATGAAGACAGTATTCAAATTCTAAAAGATTGTGGGATTTCTATAAATAATGGAAATGACCAACTCAAAGCATCAGCTTCCAATTTTCCATTAGAAGTATTGTATTTAAGAAACTCCGATATTCCTCAATATTTAATTGATGGAGTTGTGGATGCCGCTATTGTTGGGGATAATCTTTTGGTTGAAAAAGGAAAAAATATTGAAGTTGCGGAAAAACTAGGTTTTTCTAAATGTAAGGTTTCGGTAGCGGTGCCTAAAAATTTCGAATACAATTCGCTAAAAGATTTAGATGGATTGCGAATTGCCACTTCATATCCAAATACGGTTTTAGACTTTTTTAATTCTAAAAATGTAACTGTTGATTTACACCAAATTTCAGGTTCAGTGGAAATTGCTCCAAATATTGGTCTTGCCGATGCTATAGTCGATATTGTTTCTAGTGGAAGTACTTTATTTAAAAATAATCTGAAAGAAGTAGAAGTTATTTTTAAAAGTGAAGCGGTTTTGGCAGTTTCTCCAAAAATAACAACTGAAAATAAAGCTATTTTAAACAAATTACAATTCAGAATCCAATCGGTATTAAGAGCGCGTAAATCAAAATACATTTTGATGAATGTACCAAATGATAAAATCGAGCTTATCAATGAGATTTTGCCCGTATTGAAAAGTCCAACCGTAATGCCTCTGGCACAAGAAGGTTGGTCAAGCGTCCACACTGTTATTGAAGAAGATCGTTTTTGGGATGTTATTGATCAATTGAAAGAAGCTGGAGCCGAAGGAATTTTAGTTTGTCCAATTGAGAAAATGGTCCTTTAAAAGTTTTAAATTAAGTATTCTATTTAAGAATTCATTGCGAACTTTGCAAAAACCTTTGTGAACTTTGCTGTTAAAAACAATACAATGAATAAAATATACAATCCAAAACCAGAAACGTGGTCTTCCATTTTAGAGAGACCTACAAAAACTGTTAATGATATTGAAGCAACAGTAAAAGAAATTTTCAAGGAAGTGCAAAAAAAAGGTGATGTTGCTGTTGCAAAATATACGTCGCTTTTTGACGGTGCATCAATTGAAAACCTAGAGGTTTCTAAAGCTGAAATTGACGAGGCTATCGCGTCGGTTCCTTCCGAATTAAAAGAGGCCATTCAATTAGCAAAGACAAATATAAAGAAATTCCATTCTGCTCAAAAAACAAATAGAGTTGAAGTAGAAACTATTGAAGGAGTTAATTGCTGGCAGGAAAAAAGACCAATCCAAAAAATTGGGCTATACATTCCAGGAGGAACTGCTCCATTATTTTCTACAGTTTTAATGCTTGCTGTTCCTGCAAAAATTGCCGGTTGCAACGAAATTGTTTTGTGTTCGCCTCCCGATAAAAACGGAAATATAAATCCAGCTATTTTATATGCTGCGAATTTATGTGGTGTAACCAAAATTTTGAAAGTAGGAGGAATCCAAGCTATCGCAGGGATGACTTTTGGAACAGAAACGATTCCAAAAGTGTATAAAATTTTTGGTCCCGGAAATCAATATGTGACTGTTGCTAAACAATTAGCTACACAATTTGGAGTGGCAATCGATATGCCGGCCGGACCATCAGAATTGTTGATTGTCGCTGATGAAACCGCTGTTCCTGCTTTTGTAGCCTCTGATTTATTATCCCAAGCAGAACACGGAGCAGATAGTCAGGTTATTTTGGTTTCAACATCAAAAAAATTAATTGATGCTGTTGAAAACGAAATCCAAATTCAAATGGAGTTGCTTCCAAGAAAATCCATCGCTGAAAAAGCCATTGCCAATTCTAAATTGATTTTTATTGAAAACGATACTATTGCATTAGAATTGATTAATGAATATGGTCCTGAACATTTTATCATTTGCTCTGAATATGATGATTTTTACAGTAATGGTGTTCAGAACGCCGGTTCTGTATTTATAGGTAATTACACCCCTGAAAGCGCAGGAGATTATGCTTCAGGAACGAATCACACCTTGCCTACAAATGGATATGCTAAGAATTATAGCGGAGTGAATCTGGATAGTTTCACTAAAGCAATGACTTTTCAAAAAATATCCCAAAAAGGAATACAAAACATCGGTAAAGCCATCGAAATAATGGCTGAAGCTGAAGGATTACAAGCACACAAAAATGCAGTTACATTACGATTAAAAGCGATTGAAGATGGAAAATAATTTCAATATAAATAATTTAGTTCGAGAAAACGTAAAGCAATTAAAACCCTATTCTTCGGCACGCGATGAATTTGAAGATTTTGATACTGCGGATATGATTTTTTTGGATGCTAATGAAAATCCATTTGAAAATGGTGTAAATAGATATCCTGATCCACAACAAATGAGTGTAAAAGGAATTTTGGCAAAACAAAAAAATGTCAAAACCAATCAAATTTTATTGGGAAATGGAAGTGATGAAGTCTTGGATTTATTATTCAGAGCTTTTTGTGAACCAAAAACTGATAACGTAATCACTTTGCCACCAACATACGGAATGTATGGCGTATTGGCTAATATTAATGCCGTAGAAAATAAAGAAGTATTACTTTCGCAAGATTTTCAACCACAAATTGAGAAAATTATGGAAGCTGTTGATTCAACCACTAAAATCATTTTTTTGTGTTCACCAAATAACCCAACCGGGAATTCATTTTCGGATGAAAGCGTGGCCTATTTACTGAAAAACTTTAATGGTTTGGTGGTAATTGATGAAGCGTATATTGACTTTTCAAAAAAAGAAAGTTGGATAAATGAATTAGACGAATATCCAAATTTGGTCATTACTCAAACACTATCAAAAGCGTATGGCTTAGCAGGAATTAGATTAGGAATTTGTTATGCATCTGCGAAAGTAATTTCGGTTTTAAATAAAATAAAACCACCTTATAATGTGAATGAACTCTCTCAAAAAAGAGCTTTGGACAGATTAGATAATTCAGATAAAATAAAATATGAAATTGAATCTATAATAGCACAAAGAGAAGACTTACTTAAAGTATTACTTAATGTGAATTTTGCTAAGAAAATCTATCCAACTGAGGCCAATTTTATTTTGATAAAAGTGGATGATGCCAATAAAAGATATGACGAATTGATTGCAAAAGGAATCGTAATTAGAAACAGAACAACTCAACCGTTGTGCGATAATTGTTTGCGTTTAACAGTTGGAACCGAAATAGAAAATAAAAAATTAATAGCAGCATTACAAAGCCTGAACGCTTAGTTTAAATAATTATATAATGAAAAAAATACTTTTTATAGATCGTGATGGAACAATGGTTTTGGAACCAAATGATTATCAATTAGACAGTTTCGAAAAATTAGAATTTTATCCTAAAGCTTTTCAATACCTTGGGAAAATTGCTTTGGAACTAGATTTTGAACTTGTAATGGTGACCAATCAAGATGGTTTGGGAACTGATTCTCATCCGGAAATTAACTTTTGGCCCGTGCATAATTTAATTGTGAAAGCGTTTGAAAATGAAGGCGTTGTTTTCAAAGAAGTATTAATTGACAAAACATTTCCGCACGAAAATGCGCCAACCCGCAAACCTGCATTAGGTTTATTGACAAAATACATTGATAATCCGGAGTATGATTTAACAAATTCATTCGTAATAGGAGATAGAATAACAGATGTTGAATTAGCCAAAAACCTAGGTTCAAAAGCGATTTTTATCAACACGGATGAAGCTTTGGGAGGTGATGAGATTGCTTCAAAAAGAGAGGAATTAGATTCCCTTATTGCTTTACAAACTACAGATTGGAAAACAATTTACGAGTTTTTGAAACTAGAGGAACGTTCCGCTTCAATAGAAAGAAAAACCAACGAGACGGATATTTACATTAACGTAAACCTGGACGGAACTGGAAAAAGCAAAATCGATACGGGAATCGCTTTTTTTGACCACATGCTGGATCAAATTGCGCGTCATGGACAAATGGATTTAGAAATCCTTGTAAAAGGAGATTTAGAAGTTGATGAACACCACACAATTGAAGATACAGCAATTGCGCTTGGTGAAGTTTTTGCGAAAGCGTTAGGAAATAAATTAGGTATTGAACGTTATGGTTTTTGTTTACCAATGGATGATTGTTTGGCGCAAGTGGCTATTGATTTTGGAGGTCGAAACTGGCTTGTTTGGGAAACCGAATTCAAACGGGAGATGGTAGGAAAAATGCCTACGGAGATGTTTTATCATTTCTTCAAATCGTTTTCGGATGGTGCAAAAGCAAATATTAACATCAAAGCAGAGGGAACGAATGAACATCACAAGATTGAAGCCATTTTTAAAGCTTTTGCAAAAGCAATAAAAGTAGCCGTAAAACGCGATACGGAGAAAATGATTTTGCCAAGCACGAAGGGAATGCTCTAAAAAATTATGAATTATAAATTATAAATTATTAAGTATTAAATCCTTAATGAAACTTAATTTCTTTAATGGTTAAAAAGAATGAAAATAGTAATCATAAATTACGGCGCAGGAAATATTCAGAGTATTATGTTTGCCATCGAAAGATTGGGATTCAAAGCCGTTTTGAGTAATAATCCAGAAGAAATTAAAGCAGCAGACAAAGTTATTTTCCCAGGTGTTGGAGAAGCAAGTTCAGCAATGAAAATGCTTTTAGAAAGTGGTTTAGAGACTTTGATTCCTACCTTAAAACAGCCCGTTTTGGGAATTTGTTTGGGAATGCAATTGATGTGCAACAAATCGGAGGAAGGGAATACTAAAGGTTTGGGGATTTTTGATGTTGATGTGATTAAGTTCACACCAAAAGTGAAAGTGCCACAAATGGGCTGGAACCAAATTTACAATTTGAAATCCTCTTTATTTGATGGGATTAATGAAAATGAATACATGTATTTAGTACATAGTTTTTATGCCCCCAATTGTTCTGAAGCCATTGCTACAACGGATTATGAAGTAGAATACGCCGCGGCTTTGCAGAAGGATAATTTCTATGGAACACAATTTCACCCGGAGAAAAGTGGCGATATTGGAGAACAAATTTTGGCGAATTTTTTAAACCTTTAAGTTGAGTCTTTAAGACATTCGACTTTCAAACTTTAAGACTAATTAAAATGAGAATAATACCCGCAATAGATATCATTGATGGAAAATGTGTTCGCTTGTCAAAAGGCGATTACAATACTAAAATTATATATAATGAAAACCCGCTTGAAGTGGCCAAATCATTTGAAGCACATGGAATTGAGTACTTGCATTTGGTTGATTTGGACGGTGCAAAATCAAGCCAAATTGTCAATTATAAAATATTGGAACAAATTGCCTCGAAAACTAAATTAAAAATTGATTTTGGTGGTGGATTAAAATCGGATTCCGATTTAAAAATTGCTTTTGAAAGTGGCGCAAATCAAATTACCGGAGGAAGTATTGCCGTAAAAAATAGAGCACTATTCGAAAAATGGATTGCGAAGTATGGTTCTGATAAAATTATTTTGGGAGCAGATGCCAACAATGAAAAAGTGGCTGTTTCGGGTTGGTTAGAAGATTCAGATGAAGATCTAATTCCTTTTATACAAGATTACCAAGGCAAAGGAATTCAGTATGTAATTTGTACCGATATTGCCAAAGACGGTATGCTTGAAGGTCCTTCTTTTGATTTATATAAAAAAATACTTGATGAATGCAATGTCACTTCGAGCGGAGTCGAGAAGTTGGGACAAGCCAACGGCATAAAATTGGTTGCTTCGGGAGGAATTTCTACTTTCGAAGAATTACCAATACTAGCCGAGTTAGGCTGTGAAGGAACAATAATTGGTAAGGCAATTTATGAAGGACGAATTTCATTGAAACAACTGGAACACTATATAATTAACAACTAGTTAAACTTAAAGTATAAAATATGATAACTTGTTACTTAAAATATATTATTGATCCTTTTCAATTGGATGTTTTTGAAGAGTATGGTAAAAGATGGATTAAATTAGTTAACCGTTTTGGAGGACAGCATCATGGTTATTTTCTGCCGTCTGAAGGTGCAAATAACATAGCATTTGCAATGTTTTCGTTTCAAAGCTTATCAGAATATGAAAATTACAGAAGACTAATTTTAGAAGATCAAGAGTGTATAGAAGCATTCAAAATTGCAGAAGATTCAAGATGTATATTAAGTTATGAACGAACGTTTTTGCGCCCAGTATTTGAATAAAAAAGATTTTAACAACAAAAATAATGTTAACAAAAAGAATTATTCCCTGTCTCGATATAAAAAACGGAAGAACCGTAAAAGGTATTAATTTTGTGGACTTGCGTGACGCAGGAGATCCAGTGGAATTAGCCAAAATATATTCAGATGAAGGTGCGGATGAATTGGTATTTCTAGATATTTCGGCAACGGAAGAAAGAAGAAAAACCTTAGTTGATTTGGTCCGTAAAGTGGCTTCAACTATTAATATTCCATTTACTGTTGGTGGTGGAATTTCATCAGTTAGTGATGTTGAAATTTTATTGCAAAATGGTGCTGATAAAGTTTCTATTAATTCCTCAGCTGTCAAAAATCCGCAGTTGATTAATGATTTGGCACAAAAATTTGGAAGTCAATGTGTTGTTGTTGCGATTGATGCTAAACAAATTGATGGACAATGGATTGTTCATTTAGTGGGCGGAAAAGTGCCTACAGAATTGAATTTATTTGATTGGGCCAAAGAAGTAGCGCAAAGAGGCGCAGGCGAAATTCTGTTTACCTCCATGGACAATGACGGAACTAAAAACGGTTTTGCAAACGAAGCTTTGGCTAGACTTTCGGAATTAGTTAATATTCCTATTATTGCTTCTGGTGGTGCGGGAAATATACAGCATTTTGTAGATACTTTTATAGAAGGAAAAGCAGACGCTGCATTAGCAGCTAGTGTATTTCATTTTAAAGAAATCGAAATAAAAACATTAAAAACAGCCCTTAAAAACAACAATATCGAAGTCCGTATTTAAGTAATGAGTCGTAATTATTAAGTTTGAATTACTTAATAATTACACCTTACTACTTATGACTTAATTCTTACGACTTAATACTTAAAAAAATGAATATAGATTTCTCAAAAAACACAGACGGGTTAATTCCTGCTATAATTCAAGATAGTGAAACTAAAACGGTTTTAATGTTGGGTTTCATGAATGCCGAAGCGTATCAAAAAACGGTTGACACTAAAAAAATAACTTTTTATAGTCGTACTAAACAAAGGCTTTGGACAAAAGGTGAGGAAAGTGGCAATTTTCTCAACCTGATTGACATCAAAAACGACTGTGATAACGATACTTTATTGATACAAGTAAAGCCAGAAGGACCAACCTGTCATAAAGGAACAGATACGTGTTGGGCTGATGAAAACAAAGCCGATTATAGCTTTATTTCGAATTTAGAAGATACAATACAACTTAGAAGAGAAAATGCTGATTCTGAAAAAAGTTATGTTGCTTCATTGTTTAAATTAGGAATTAACAAAATTGCCCAAAAAGTAGGTGAGGAAGCGATTGAAGTAGTTATTGAAGCCAAGGATGACAATGATGATTTGTTTTTGAGTGAAAGTGCTGATTTGCTTTTTCATTACCTTATCTTATTACAAGCCAAAGGATTTAAACTGAATGATGTTGTTGAAGTTTTAAAGAGCCGTCAAAAGTAAAATAGAGTAAATAATTTTTACTAATACAAACCCAATAGGAAATTCATTTGCTATTGGGTTTTCTTTTTTCTTTTATTTCAAATAGCAATCCACTATATTTACTATTTATTTTTAAAAAATAAGCAGTACAATGCAAGCGATGAATTCAGACAATGCCCAATTTACCGAAGAATTAAATAATCCAATAAATACTGGGCTACATATAATCCTTACAACTGATGAAGATGATGCAAGATCCGTTTATATTTCTGGAAATTTTAATAATTGGCAAACACAGGACAAAGAATTTATAATGGAGAAAACTGGTACTGGTTTATATCAGTACAAATTTTCACATGATTTTGATTATCCTGTAGTGCTTTTGTATAAATTTACGAAAGGGGATTGGAGTGAAGTAGAAATTGATAGCCATGGAAACCGTACTGAAAACCGTTCAACACGCAATCATACTGGCATTAAAAAAGAACATGTAGCCAGATGGAGAAAAAACTGGTTGCCGTTCAAGCAATCTTTTTTGCCACAAGTCCAGTTGATTTCAGATGAATTTATAATCCCTCAGCTGAACAAAACCAGAAAAATTTGGGCTTTGTTGCCTCATGATTATGATAATTCAAGTGAGAGTTATCCAGTAATGTATTTGCAGGATGCCCAAAATTTATTTAATGAATCAGCTGAATTTGGTAATTGGGAAATTGATAAAAAACTGGCCGTTATGTCAGAATATAAAATTGGGAAAATTATAATTATTGCTATAGAACATGCCGAAGAAGATCGTGTAAAAGAGTACAATGTAGGTAAAACAGTATTAGGAAAAGGACAAGGCAAAAAATACATCCGTTTTGTAACAGATACTTTAAAACCGTATGTGGACAGTAATTTTCGAACCAAAAAAGAACAGGAATTTACGGGAATAGGAGGAAGTTCTATGGGGGGATTAATTAGTATTTTCAGTGGATTGAGAAACCCGGAAGTTTATGGTAAATTAATGATATTCTCGCCATCACTTTGGGTCGTTCCTGAATTAAAAATCAATGTTGAAAAAGCTAATTCAGCAGATACAAAAATCTATTTGTATGCTGGTGGAGATGAAAGTAAAACCATGATCGAACACGTAAAAAAGTTTCAAAAGGATTTGATTTCAAGCGAATTTGTAAAAGATAAATCAAAGATTAATTTAAGTATCAATAGACAAGGAAAACATAGTGAAACCTACTGGAGTGATGAATTTCCAAAAGCTATAGAATGGTTATTTTTTAATACAAAAAAAACTTAGGTACTTGATTTAAAGTATCCTAAATCAAAAAGCAAAAAAATTAAAAGAACAAATGAAAACAAATACAGTAGTCAACTTAGATAATTTTTCAGGAACAATTTTAGTACCAGCTTTTGAAACGTATTCAAAAAGTATTGTTCCCATTTCATTTAATGGATTGGAAATTACTTCTAAAGTTTTTTTTGGAAAAAAAGACACCCATTATTTAGCCGAAAAAAATGATAATACCTATGTTTTTATTGGTTTGGGAAAAATGATCGATTATAAATCTTTAAAGACTGTTTTTAGACGAGTTTCATCAAAACAAAAGGATAATTTTAGTTTGAATATGGCTTTAGTTATACCCGAACAATTTACTCAGGATCAGGTTGAAGCCATGATTTCTGGGTTGCTTTTAGGAACTTACGATTTAGGTCATTTTAAAACAGACAAAAAGGAACATCCTTTTTTAAATCCTGAATTTACATTGAATTTGGTTTCTGAAAAAGATTATTTGGCTACAGCCAAAAAAGGAATTAAAATTGCTAAAGCACAATTAGCAACTTATAATTTGGTCGATTTACCCCCGAATACAATTACTCCAAAATACTTGTCGAATTGGGCTAAAGATACTGGGGAGAAATATGGATTTGAGGTAGAAGTCCTCGGATATGAAGCTTCAAAAATTGCAGGTCTTGGTGCCTTTTTAGCGGTAGGGAAAGGAAGTGAAAATGAGCCTCAATTTATCATTATGAAGTATACTCCTGTAGCCGAATTGGAACACATAAAACACGTGGGATTGGTGGGAAAAGGAATAACCTTTGATACCGGTGGATTAAATATAAAAACGGCAGGAATGGTCCACATGAAATGTGATATGGCTGGCGGTGGTGCAGTACTAGGAGCTATGCAACTTATAGCCGATTTACAATTGCCTGTCAAAGTAACTGCTATTGTTCCTTGTGCAGAAAACTCAGTTGACGGTAAATCTTTTTTACCTAGTGACGTGATTCACAGTTACAGTGGACATTCAATAGAAATAATTGATACTGATGCTGAGGGGCGACTCGTTTTAGCCGATGGATTATCTTATTTAATTAAAAATTTCAAACCGGATTATATTGTTGATATCGCAACACTTACAGGAAGTAGCGTTGGTACTTTTGGTTATGAATGTGGTGCTTTGTTTACCAATAATGAGGAAATTTCAAAGAAATTACAAGAAAACGGAGATGCAATTGGAGAGCGTTTGTGGCCTTTACCACTTTGGGATGTTTATAAATCTGATATTGAAAGCGATATTGCCGATGTAAAAAATTATAGTGGAAAACCAGTTGCCGGAGCAATAAGTGCAGCTAAATTTTTAGAATATTTTACCCAAGAGCATAAAGCTTGGGCACATCTTGACGTTGCGGGAGTATCATTTGGCGATGATGAATTTGCTAAAAGTAAACATGCAACAGGGTATGGAGTTCATTTATTAACTAAATTCATAGAAAATTTATAACGTATGGAAAACTCTAAAACCTTCCTTTGTATTTCAAATTATTTTAAGGGTGCTGATTTTTTAATTAATTTAAAAAAGTTAGGCAACAAAGTCTATTTAGTGACCAGTGAAAAACTGAGAGACAAACCATGGCCTCATCAATATATTGATGAAATTTTCTATATGGAAGGTAAAGATGTCGATTGGAATTTAGAGCATTTATTATTGGGTGTTGGAAATTTCATGAAGTCTACTAAAATTGATGCCATTGTAGCTTTGGATGATTATGATGTAGAAAAAGCAACTTATCTCAGGGAAAATCTTCGTATTGACGGAATGGGACAAACTACAGGTCGCTATTTTAGAGATAAACTTGCCATGCGCATGAGAGCGAAGAGTTGCGGTATTTCGATTCCTACTTTTTGTTCCTTATTTAATGATCATGACATCAATACTTTTGCTGATACGATTCCGGCTCCATGGGTTTTGAAACCGCGTTCGGAAGCCTCGGCTAACGGGATTATAAAAGTACATGACAAGGAGAGTTTATGGATTTTTATTAATGAACTGGGGAATAATAGATTTAAATATTTATTAGAACAATTTAAGCCTGGCGATGTGTATCATTGCGATAGTTTAATTTCGGATAGTAAAGTAGTCTTTAGTTTGACTTCAAAATATTTGGCCACACCAATGGAAATTTCACATAGCGGAGGTGTTTTTCGTTCTGCCAATATTCATTATGATTCTGAAGATGATAAAGCCATCAAAAAAATAAATGAACAAGTATTGAAAGGCTTCGGATTGAAAAATGGCGCAGCTCATACTGAATTTATAAAATGTAAGGAAGATGGGGAAATCTATTTTCTGGAAACGTCATCTAGAGTAGGAGGAGCGCATCTGGCAGAAATGGTTGCCGAAGCTTCCAACATTAATTTATGGAAGGAGTGGGCAGCAATTGAAGATGCCTTGGTAAAAGAAAGTAAAAACACATTGCCAAAAGTAAAAAAGGGATATGCCGGAATTGTTTTGACTTTATCTAAATTCCAACATCCAGATTTATCATCGTTTTCAGATCCTGAAGTTTGTTTCAGAGTTCCCTTGGAATATCATGCTGGACTTATTGTGAAATCAGATAAGCAGGAAAGGGTTTTAGAACTATTAGAAGATTATGGAAATCGCTTAGCCTCTGATTTCACAGCAATAGTAGAACAAAATTCGGTTTCAAAATTGCATTAATTCATCCATTTGTAGAAACAATTTATATTATTTTAAATTCATGAAAAGATATTTAAGTCTCATTTATTTTTCATTTTTTATTTTTAATACTACTAATGCTCAAGGGCTTCTTGGACAGAAAGGACACGTTTTTACCCGCCAAGATTCATTACGAGGAAGTATTACAAAAGAAAGAGCTTGGTGGGATGTCAAATATTATCACTTGGATGTTAAAGTAAATCCTGGTGACAGTACCATTACAGGTTCTAATACCATAAAATATTTAGTATTAAAAGAATACAATATCATGCAAATTGATTTGCAGAATCCAATGATGATATATAAAGTCATTCAAGATGGTATTATTTTAAAATACAAAAGAGACGGAAATGCTTTTTTCATTGAATTGATAAATCCTCAAAAAATTGGTTCAACAAAAGAACTTACTGTATTTTATGGTGGAAAACCTAAAGTTGCCGTAAATCCACCTTGGGATGGTGGTATAACTTGGAAAAAAGACAGCAATGGGAATCCTTTTGTAGCTTCTTCTTGTCAAGGATTAGGTGCCAGCGTTTGGTGGCCCAACAAAGACCATATGTATGATGAAGTAGAAAGCATGTTAATCAGTGTAAATGTTCCAAAAGGTTTAATGGATGTTTCTAATGGTCGTTTACAAAGTGTAAAAGAGATGAATGATGGATCGAGAACCTACAATTGGTTTGTGTCAAATCCCATCAATAATTATGGCGTAAATATTAATATAGGTGATTATGTTACCTTTTCAGAAAAATACAAAGGAGAAAAAGGAGATCTAGATTGTACTTATTATGTTTTGAGAGATAACCTTTCTAAAGCAAAAAAACAATTTCAAGATGTGCCTCGAATGTTAAAAGCTTTCGAGCATTGGTTTGGACCCTATCCATTTTATAAAGACAGCTATAAATTAGTAGAAGCTCCTTATTTAGGAATGGAACATCAAAGCAGTGTAACGTACGGCAACGGTTTTAAAAATGGATATTTAGGAAGAGATTTGAGTGGGACGGGTTGGGGTTTAAAATTTGATTACATTATTATTCATGAATCAGGGCACGAGTGGTTTGCTAATAATATCACTTACAAAGATATTGCTGACATGTGGATACATGAAAGTTTCACAGACTATTCCGAGAGTCTTTTTCTTGAATATTACTACGGTAAGGAACCTGCTTATACTTACATCAGAGGCTTAAAAAAGAACATTCAAAATGACAAACCAATAATTGGAAAATATGATGTCAACAATGAAGGTTCCAGTGATATGTACTACAAGGGGGCTAATATGCTACACACTTTACGCCAAATTGTTAATGATGATGCTAAATGGAGAACTATTTTAAGAGGTTTGAACAGTACTTTTTATCATCAAACCGTTACTACCAAACAAATAGAAGATTACTTAAGTCAAAAAGTTGGAATAGAGTTAAATACATTCTTTAACCAATATTTGAGAGATACCAGAATTCCAACATTAGAATACTTTTTCAAAGACAATCATCTAGGGTACCGTTGGACAAATTGTGTTCCAGATTTTAATATGCCAATAAAAGTATCACTAAATGGAAAAGAAGAATTGCTGAAACCAGAAACGGAATGGAAGAGCCTTTCAGCCAAAAATGAAAATCCAAAACTAGAAATTGACAAAAATTTTTATGTAGCAGGTTTTAATATAACGGAATAAAAATAAATAAAAGGATGTGCTTTTCAAATATAATTAGAAACACATCCTTTTATCTTTTCTTAAACTGAATTGGATTTTCACCCACTACTTTTTTGAAAATTCGATTAAAATACGACAGGCTTTCAAAACCACATTCGTAACAAGTTTCAGTTACATTTTTATCACTTTTCAAAAGTCTTTTAGCTTGTTCAATTCGATATTGATTCAGAAATTCAGTAAAAGTCAAGCGAGTCATTTTCTTAAAATAGCGACAAAAAGCAGCTTTTGATAAATGAGTCAGCTTTGCAATTTCTTCAATAGAAACGGCCCTTTGATAGTTATTTTCTATAAATTTATAGATCACTTTTAATCGTAATTGTTCTTTATTATTATATAGGTTTTCAAATGGCTTATCATGTAAAAGAGTCATTTCATTCGATGTTGCTAAAATTTGAAATAAAGACAGCACTTCTATAAATTGTTCAAAATGAGATAAAAGGTGAATCTTTTGAAGTCTTTTTCCAATTTCATCCTTTATATCTCCATGAAAACTAACTGCCTTTTTTGAGTTTTCAAATAATTGATAAATGGAAGTTAACTCAGGAGTTGTACTAAAATCGTTTTTGAAAAAATCTTCTTTTATCTGTAAAACTACTTTTTCATATTCTGTTTTAATTCCGTAATCAAAATTTAAATGAGGAATATTGGAACCTATAAAAACCAAATCACTTCCTTCAAAATCACTCACATGATTTCCTATACGTCTTTTTCCCTTTGAAGCAACAATAAAAGTCAATTCAAATTCGGGATGAAAATGCCAGTAGTAAAAATCATTCAGTTTTGGATTAACTAAGATTCTAAATGAACTTCCAGCTAATCTTTTTATATCTTCAAAAACTATTTTCATACCATGATTAACTCTTTAATTGTTCAAAAATATACATATCTACAATTAAAGATACTAAATAAATCAATATTGTACAAATAGCAGTGAATTTTGTGAAAGTATTTAGCCTTCCCTTTTTCTAATTTTGAATTATTAATTACTAAATATCAGAACAATGGAAAAGAATAATAAATCAATGACACCAACTATGACTCCTACAATGGCGCCAAATAATGCTCACAAAGATATTCCGGGAAATCCATCAACAGCAAAATCCAGTACGTCTAAATTAAATGATCGCTCTAATGGAAAACCTTTGCGTTTGCTTACAGAAGAAGATTGGAAATTTTGGATCGAGAATGGATACATTGTAATAAAAAACGCTGTGCCAAAAGAAAATGCTAAAAAGATGGCAGATTTTTTATGGGAATTTGAAGAAAAAAATCAAAATTATCCTGAAACTTGGTACGCTCCGCCAAGAGCCGAAATGCAAATGAAAGAACTTACTAATAGTGGCATGGTTGAAGTATACAATCATCAATACCAATGGGATAACCGACAAATGCAAAAAGTGTATGATGCATTTGTTGACATTTGGGGAACAGAAAAACTATGGGTAACAATAGATAGAGCCAATCTCAATTTGCCAATAAGACCTGGTTATGATTTCAAAGGATTCATACATTGGGATTATGATCCGGAAACAAAACCACAAAACGTACAAGGAGTTCTTGCTTTAGGGGATCAAACTGATGAAAATATGGGAGGTTTTCAATGTATTCCTGATTTATATCGAAATTATGATACTTGGAAATTAACGCAACCCGAAGATAGAAATCGTTTTAAACCCGATGTTACCGGACTGGATGATAAATTTGTAAAAGTAAAAATGGAAGCGGGTGATTTATTGATTTTTAATAGTACGCAACCTCATGGCATACGTCCAAATTTAACAAAAGATAAAGTGAGAATGGCACAATACATTTCTATGATGCCAGCTGAAGAGGATAATGAAGAATTACGTCAATGGCGAATCAATTCTTGGAAAAATAGAATTGCACCGGAAGGATATGCATTTCCTGGAGATCCTCGTAATTGGGAACAAACTAAATATGAAACAGCCAAATTGAATGAATTGGGCGAAAAATTATTAGGAGTGACTAAATGGTAATAAAAAAGGGATACTAAGTATCCCTTTTTTATATAACTATATTTCTTTAAAATATTAGATTAAGTTATTTTTGATGTAATTATAACTTAACGCTGCAGATTCTATTGGATTAGGTTTGTAATTAGATTCATGTTCCAAAAAGAAACGTTTCATTCCAGAAAGTTCGGCTTCACCAAAAATAGCTTTAAAATCTATCGAACCAGTTCCAATTTCTGCATTAAAATCTGGATTTATTTTATCCATGTCTTTCACATGCCACATTTTAAAACGTCCTGGATGTTGCTTGAATAATTGCAATGGATTATTTCCGGAACGAACCACCCAATACAAATCCAATTCAAAATCAACTAAGTTTTTATCTGTATTATTTAATAAAATCTCATAACCTGTGGTCGATCCAAATTTTTCAAATTCAAAATCATGATTGTGATACGCTAATTTTAAACCTGAAGCTTTACAAATTTCAGCTGCCTGATTTATTTTTGACGCTAATTTTTTATAATCATCACTACTTTTCCCTCTTAAGTTTTGTACTATATAAGGTACAGTAACATAGTCACTTTCTAAAATATTAGCAGTCTCTACATAAGACTTAAGAGATTCTGTCGAACCATTTTCTATATATCCATTGAAATCAAAATGATTACTAGTAGCCTTTAAGCCATTATCACACAGCATAGATTTAAAATCCTTTACAGAAGTACCAAAAAAACCATTACTTGGGGAATAGCCAAAAGTTTCTACTTCATTAAATCCTACTTTTCCAACTTGAGCTAATACACCTTTGACATCTTTAGGCAAAGTGTCTCTTAGAGTCCATAATTGAATTCCAATAGGTCTCTTTTTTGAAGTAAATGCAAATGAAGGTGCTATAGCTAATGCTCCCAATGCCAAACCGCTATTTATTAAAAAATCTCTTCTTTTTATCATGACTTAATTTTTTTTATTAGTTAAATATCACAAATAGTGATAGCTTTTTTCAAAGAACCAATCTTATCCGCATTTTTGGGTATAAATTCTTGTCCCACAAATCCTTTAAAACCAGTTTCTGCAATAGCTTTCATTATAGCAATATAATTTAGTTCTTGTGTCTCATCAATTTCATTTCGTCCCGGAACACCGCCAGTATGAAAATGTGCAATATACTGATGGTTTTCTTGTATAGTCCTAATTACATCACCCTCATCGATTTGCATGTGATAAATGTCATAAAGGAGCTTAAAATTTTCGGAATTTAAACGCTTAGCTAATTCCACTCCCCAAGATGTTTTATCACATTGATAATCTTTATGGTTAATTTTACTATTTAAAAGTTCCATTACTAGCGTTACATTATGCTTTTCAGCCAATGGGATTAATTTTTGTAGACCAATTACACAATTATTCCAACCTTCTTCATCTGTCTTGTCTCTTTTGTTTCCACTAAAGCAAATAAGATTTTTATATCCTGCTTTCGCTACTAGAGGAATCATTTTGGTATAATTTTTTAGTAGCGTTTCATGAAATTTAATATCGTTGAAACCATCAACCAAATTAATCTCGGCTCCATTACACATAGTAGAAACAAGATCATATTTCTTTAAAGTTGGCCATTCTTTAGGACCAACTAAATCAATTCCTGTGATTCCTATTTTTTTTGCTTCGATGCAAAGTGTGTCTAAGTCAAAATCGTTAAAACACCATCGAGCAACAGAATGATTTATCTTTCCTTTTAAGATACCTGATTGTATTTCTGTTTCATTTTTTGGCATAGCCAAAGCAGAAAATCCAGAAGGAATACTCAACGCTGCCGTTCCAGCGAGAATGCCTTTTATAGCCGATCTTCTATTTAAATTTGTGTCCATATCTTTATTTCTTAAACTGCAGCAATTTCCTTTTCTGATTTAGTTTTATCATTAAATAAAAGAGCAAAAAGTATGAATACTGCAAGAGCAATTCCTGCTGGGATAATCCAAACCATTTTCCAATCTATGGAACCATCCAAAGTTTTGTAATTATCCGTTATCCAACCTGCAACACCAAAACCTACTAACATTCCTATACCATAAGTAGCTAATGTTATCAAGCCTTGAGCAGCACTTTTATATTTTTCACCAGCTTTTGAGTTAGTGTATATTTGACCCGACACAAAAAAGAAATCATAGCAAATACCGTGTAAAGCAATACCAATAATCAGCATAAAGCTCAATTCGCTTCCATTACCATAAGCAAACAAAACATACCGAATTGCCCAAGCTAACATACCAACCAGAATAGTTTTCTTAAAACCAAAACGAGCGAAAAATACCGGAATTAACAATAAGAACAATGCTTCTGATATTTGGCCAATTGCCATTTTTCCTGTTGGGTTTTCAACTCCTGCTTCTGTCAAAAAAGGGTGTGCATTTTGATAATAAAAAGCTAATGGAATACAAATAAGAATAGATGAGATAAAAAAGACAGCGAAATTTTTATCTTTCAAAAGTTTTAAAGCATCAAGACCGATAATGTCACCAATTTTAATTTTTTCGGTTGCAGCAACTTTAGGTGGTGTTTTAGGTAATGAAAAACTAAATATTCCTAAAATAAAAGCAGCGATTCCTGCCAAAAGAAATGTGTTTTTTAGTAATCCCTGAGTTACACCTTCTGCAGAATCCCAATGAAATAAGAAACTTATCGACAATCCTGCTAAAATCCAACCTATAGTTCCCCAAACTCTAATATTTGCAAATTCTTTTTCTGGATCGTTCATTTGATTAAAAGAAACTGAATTTACAAGCGCCAATGTTGGCATATACAAAATCATATATCCTAAAACATAAGAATAAAAAAAAGTTATATCATCTGAAACATACATTTGATACATCAAAAATGCTCCAATTAGATGAAGAATACCTAAAATTTTCTCGGCGTTGAAATAGCGGTCTGCAATCAAACCTATAATAAAAGGAGCAATGATAGCACCCCATGATTGAGTTGAAAAAACAGCAGCAGTTTCTGAACCTGAAGCATGTAAATTGCTTGATAGAAAAGTTCCTAATGTTACAAACCATGATCCCCAGATAAAAAATTCTAGGAACATCATTATAGATAATTTAATTCGGATTGTGGTATTCATTGGTTTTAGGTTAGTTAATATAAATGTTTTAATATAATTGCCGAATTATAATTCTTTAATTACAATATTTCTGTACCAAATAGGATCATCATGATCCTGTAAAGCTATTTTTCCTTTTTTGAATGTTCCAAAATCTTTCCAGGCTTTGAATTTACTTCCTGCAACAAGTGCTTTCCAATTTTCATCCCAAAGAGTTGTTTTTACAACAGTTATTCCGTTTAAAATAAAAGTCAATGCTCCTTTATTACTGATTATTTCAACAGTATTCCATTCACCCACAGCTTTTACTGGCTCCACATCACTTTTTATTAAATCATATAAATTGCCAGCTCGGTGTTTTGTTATTTTTCCGTCAGGATGTCCGTCATTATCTAGAACTTGCATTTCCATACCTGTTTCATACGTATTTTTGTATTTTATAGGATTTTCATTAATGTAAAAAATAATTCCACTGTTAGATTTCGGAGCCACTTTCCATTCCAATTTTAAATGAAAATTAGCATATTCTTTATCTGTTACAAGGTCACCGCCTTGATTTTTTTCTTTTGCAGTTGGATCTAAATGCAATATACCTCCATCAATTTTCCAAGCTGTACCGACAGTTTTTTTTCCATAAGTATGCCAGCCTTTTGTAGTTTTACCATCAAATAATGGTTTAAATCCAATTTGGGCATTTGTACTTTGTACCATCGCAATTAAAAATAAAAAGAAAACAATATTTTTTAACATGATTTAAGTGTTATGTATTAATTTTTATAAAGATAAATTTTTCCAGCCCTGGCGGTAGTCACGTTTCACAAATTGATTTACGTCATCAAAATTGGTGATTTTCATATTGTCATTATCCCAAAGTAATTTAACTGATCGTCCTGGGTATTTAATTTTCCCAAGTGTTTCTTTTTGAATGTCATATCCTCTAATAGCCAAATTTGCCATTAATAAAGCCTCGGTCAAAGGACCTGCGATTTCAAAAGGAGAACTTAATTCTTGTTTGCCATGACCAGCTATAGCAGCTTCAACCCATTGTTTATAATGTCCATTTGCTCCGTCGTTTACTCTGGCATATTTTTGGGCAACATTTATATTTTGATTTTTTGTCAAAGGAAGTAATCGAGGATTCATCCCGTAAGTGTCACACATCATTTTTCCTTTTGTACCTATAAATAACGTTCCATTTCCTCCGTCTCCAAAAATTTCGTTTGGTTCTAATTCTAATGGTCTCTCCGGTTGAATCCCTCCGTCCATCCAATGTAAAGATACATCGCCCTTTGTTTTATTAGTTTTTGGGAAAGTTAAAGTGACATGGCTTGAAGGGGGACAACTTTGTGGAAAATAACCTCTTTTAAATTCATCAACATATACGGATCCAACACTACATTGAACATCTTTAGCATATTTTAAGTTTAACACACTAAAAGGAGCTTCAATAAGATGACAACCCATATCTCCCAAAGCGCCTGTTCCATAATCCCACCAGCCTCGCCAGTTGAAAGGGACTAATTTATCTACATAATCTTTTTGAGGAGCAGTTCCTAACCATAAATCCCAATCTAATTCTTTTGGTATTTCTGCTTTTGCTGTAGACCAGGGGATACCCTGTGGCCAAACTGGGCGATCAGTCCAAGCGTAAACAGTATGAACATCTCCAATTAAATCCGCTTCATACCATTCTTTCATTATTCTGGTTCCATCGTTAGAGGCACCTTGATTTCCCATTTGGGTAACTACTTTATATTTTTTTGCAGCTTGGGTTAAAATACGAGCTTCATAAATATCATGCGTTAATGGTTTTTGAACATAAACATGCTTGCCTAATTGCATAGCAGCTAGGGTTTGTATCGCATGATTATGGTCTGGTGTTGCTACTGAAACAGCATCAAAATTTTTGTGTTCTTTATCAAACATTTCACGCCAATCTTTATAATATTTGGCTTTAGGAAATGCATTAACACTTTTGGAGGCTCTTCGATCATCAACATCACAAAGAAAAGCAATATTCGCTTTTCCACTTTTATCAAACATAGCAATATCAGATTGTCCTTTACCTCCCACACCAATACTGGCGATTAATAAACGATCACTTGGAGCAACAAAGCCACGGCCCAAAACATGTCTGGGAACAATCATAAATGCCGCAGCGGCTATAGTACTAGTTTTTATAAAATCACGACGATTCGTTATGATTTTATTCTCTTTATCGTCTTCTTTTTTAATATCCATTATAAGATGTTTGTTATTTATTATGAAATACAGAAAATTAATTGATTCTCGAATTATTGTCTAGGTTGACTGCGTTTTGGATTTTTTATAATCCTAAATTTTTCAAGTTAAATGCTTTATTTGTTTCTACCGCTGCAAAATCGTCAAAAGCTTTATCCGTTACTTTTATAATATGTTTCTTTATAAATTCAGCACCTTCCCGAGCGCCATCCTCTTGATTTTTAATACAGCATTCCCATTCCATAACTGCCCAGCCTTTATAATCGTATTGCGCTAATTTGCTGAAAATAGTTTTAAAATCAATTTGCCCATCGCCAGGTGATCGATAGCGTCCTGCACGATTTGCCCAACTTTGATAGCCTCCAAAAGTACCTTGTTTTCCTGTTGGGTTAAATTCAGCATCCTTAACATGAAATGCTTTTATTCGTTCATGATAAAAATCGATATATTGAATATAATCCAACTGTTGTAAAACAAAATGGGAGGGATCGTATAAAATACAAGCTCTAGAGTGATTATTTACAGCTTTTAAGAACATTTCATAGGTTTCCCCATCGAATAAATCTTCTCCGGGATGAATTTCATAACAAAGATCAACACCATTTTCATCAAATTCATTTAGTATAGGCAACCAGCGTTTGGCTAGCTCTGCAAAACCATCTTCAACTAAACCTGTTGGTCGCTGAGGCCATGGATGAAAATACTGCCATAGTAAAGAACCGCTGAAAGTGGCATGAGCCTTTAAACCTAAATTATGTGATGCTTTTGCAGCATATTTTAACTGTTGAACAGCCCATTCTTGTCTTGCTTTTGAATTCCCATGCACATTTTTTGGTGCAAAAGCATCAAAAAAGTCATCGTAAGCAGGATGAACTGCCACCAATTGACCTTGTAAATGCGTTGATAATTCTGTGATTTCTAATCCGTATGATGCGATGGTACCTTTTAATTCATCAGCATAGGTTTTACTTTCTGCTGCCTTTTGCAAATCGATGAATCGAGTATCTAATGTTGGCATTTGAATACCTTTAAAACCCAAATCAGCTGCCCATTTACAAATTCCATCTAAGGAATTAAAAGGAGCTCCATCACCAATAAACTGAGCTAAAAATACTGCAGGACCTTGTATTGTTGTCATTTATTTTTTTTATTTTTTTTATGAATACCTTTTTACTATAAAACGTAAGGAGTCCATTTTTGATCTGAATGTGCTGAAGTAACTACGTTATCAATAAACGCCATTCCTCTTAATCCATCTTCAACAGATGGGAAGTCTAACATTTCTGGAGTGGGCTCTAATCCATCTAATTTACACCCAAGTGTTAATGCAAAATTGCGGTAGATATTAGCAAAAGCTTCTAAATAGCCTTCGGGATGCCCTCCTGGAGTACGACAATTATGAGTTGCAAATGAGGATAGATGTGCATAATTAGATCCTGCTCTTAAAATCTGTGTCGGTTCATCCAGCCACTTTACGATCAGAGTATTGGGATCGTGTTGTAACCATTCGATGCCCCCTTTTTCACCATAAACTCTTATTCTTAAAGCGTTTTCTTCACCAGCAGCAACTTGTGATGCCATTAAAACTCCTTTGGAACCATTGTCAAATTTCAGCATTACGGCTCCATCATCATCCATTACACGTCCTTCAACTAATGTGTTTAATTCTGCACATACATCTGTAATCTTAGATCCTGTAATATATTCTGCTAAATGAGCTGCATGCGTTCCAATATCTCCCATTACAGAACTTTTCCCCGCCTTTGTAGGATCCGTTCTCCAAGCAGCTTGTGCATTTCCTTCCCTTTCGGATAATTTACTTAACCATCCTTGAGGGTATTCTACCCAAACTTTTCTTATGTTTCCTAATTTTCCTTCTCTTACCATAGCTTTTGCCTGTTTCACCATTGGGTAACCGGAATAGGTATGTGTCAAACAAAGGATTAATCCTGTTTCTTTTATTTTTTGGTCTAATAGTTTGGCTTCTTCTAATGAAAAAGTGATTGGTTTTTCGATTACAACGTTAAAACCGTAATCTAAAGCCATCATAGCTGGTGCAAAATGTGCAAAATTAGGTGTAACTATAGTCACAAAATCCATTCGTTCACTAGCCGGCAATACCTTTTCTGCTTTAAACATTTCTTCATAAGTCAAGTATGTTCTTGACTCTGGTAGAAATAAAGCTTTTCCGGATGCTATTGCTGTTTCTGGTTTTATACTTAATGCTCCACAACTTAATTCTATAAGACCATCCATATTGGCAGCCAAGCGGTGAATGGCACCTATAAATGCATCTTGGCCACCACCGACCATACCCATTCTTAATTTTCTATTCATTTTTTGTATACTAAATATTCCCTTTTTTTAATTCTTTAACCGCATAATCGCAGGCTCTTGCCGTTAATGCCATAAAAGTCAATGATGGATTTTGGCAAGCAATTGATGGCATACAAGAACCATCTGTAACAAATACATTATTGACTTCATGCATTTGATTCCATTTGTTCAAAACAGAAGTTTTAGGATCGTTACCCATTCTGGCAGTTCCCATTTCGTGAATGGCCATTCCTGGATAACATTCGTTATCATACGTTTCTACATTTTTAATTCCTGATGCTTCAAGCATTTCCGCTGCATCATTCATCATGTCAATACGCATTTTTTTCTCATTTTCTTTGTATTCGCAATCGATGGCTAATACCGGTTGGCCCCATTTGTCTTTTTTATCATGGTTGATATAAACCTTATTTTCATAATAAGGTAACATTTCACCAAAACCACCTAATCCCATATTCCAGGTATCAGCTGGAAGACTCATTTTATCTTTAAAATCTCCACCGAAAGCTAATTCAGCAACTTCTTCATGCCAAGGATTTCTACTGGCACCGCCTTGATAACCAAATCCTCTTAAATAATCTCTTTTATCATTGCCAATATTTTGATACCTTGGAACATATACTCCATTTGCTCTTCGACCATAAGTATATTTATCTTCAAAACCTTCTGCTTTTCCCGAAGCGCCACAACGGAAATGATGATCCATCAAATTATGTCCTAATTGACCGCTAGCATTACCCAATCCTTCTGGATGTGCTTCAGAAGTTGAATTTAATAAAATAAATGTTGAGCCTAAAGTGGAACCATTTACAAAAACAATTTTAGCATAAAACTCCATAGTTTCATTTGTTTCTGCATCAATCACCATAACCCCTTTGGCTTTTTTGGTATCTTTATCATAAATGATATGATTTACGATAGAGTAGGGTCTTACCGTTAGCCTTTTAGTTGCCATAGCTGCAGGAAGGGTCGCTGATTGTGTGCTGAAATAAGCTCCAAAAGGACAACCACGACTGCATAAATTTCTATATTGACAACTACCACGACCATTATGAGGAACAGTCAAATTGGCTGTACGACCAATAGTAAGAATACGGGTGCCTTTATAATGTTTCTCCATTCTTTCCTTGACAGATTTCTCTACACAGTTCAAATCCATTGGAGGTAAAAATATACCATCAGGTAAAAGAGGCCAATTTTCTGCTTGCCCGCTTATTCCTGCAAATTTTTCAGCATAATCATACCAAGGAGAAATATCTTTATAACGAATAGGCCAGTCGTTACCATGCCCATCTTTAGCATTATCTTCAAAATTATGATCACTTAAACGGTAACTTTGACGTCCCCACATTAATGATTTTCCACCCACATGAAATCCTCTGTACCAGTCAAAACGTTTGTCTTCAGTATATGGGCACTCTAAATCATTTACCCACCATTTTTCAGTTGCTTCATTATAAGGATAATCTCTTGTTTGAACAGGATGCGTTCTTTTTTGCTCTTCGGTCATTTTTCCGGCATGCTTAAATTCCCATGGATTTTTCATGGCCGAATCATAATCTTTAATATGTTCGATGTTCATTCCGCGTTCCAGCATCAAAACTCTTAATCCTTTTTCAGTTAGCTCTTTTGCGGCCCAACCACCACTTATTCCTGAACCTACAACAATCGCGTCATAAGTATTTTCTTCTTTTAAATTTGAATTTATATTCATTCTAGGGGAGTTCTATTTTGTTAATTTGAAGATAATATTTTGAAAATCAATACGACAAAATCCTAAACATTTTATAAAAAAGGATTTTATTCGCCAATTGATTTCTTAAGTAGCCCAAGCTTTTTGTCCGGGTTTGTAATCCGCATTTCCGTCATATCTACCAGGAACTGCTAAATATTCACGTGATTGTGTACAACCAATTTCTGATGAAAAGTATCCTAGAATTGTTAAGTCTCTAGCGAGAATAAAAAAGGAAGGTTTTTTAATATCTACAAGCGATTCAGTTCTTAATTGTTCCATTATTTTAGTACGTTCTTCAGGAGACAATGCTGTGAAATTTTTATTGTATTCTTTTTGACATTTCTCTTCCATCTCTTTCATTCCAGTAAAGAACGTTTGTTGTAAATCTTTTGGGTAACATTCTTTAAGCATCATAGGAATAAAAACTCCTAAACCAGCAGCTTTAGCTCCGGGTGCAGCTTTTGTAGTTGGAATAATAATATCTGCAAATTCGGCTAAAAGTTCTTCGTCTGTAGCAGAAAACGATACATTACTATTTTCGTTGTCAGGAATTATAATATCTTTAATTAAAATTCCAACTGTTGTTACTGAGATTACACCTCCTAGCACCAACGCCAAGTTTTTGATTGCTCTACGTCTATCCATTTACTAAATTATTAAAAGTATTGATGATTGTTAAATATGCATTTATTATAACAATACAATAATAAATAAAAATAAGTTAGATTCGTTTTTTTAGTGTTAAATTATTGATAGAATTCAATAATTTGTAAATTATTAAGGGAATCCCTTTAAAAAATTCATTAAAGAGGGACTCAAATCAAGTAAAATATGAAAAAAGTTAGGTTTTAAAAATAGCTGACAAAGCTAAAAATTATTTAAAAAGCAATTAAGAGCCTAATTTAACATTCTTTAGACTACAAAAATAATTGATTTTTTGTTGAAATCAATTTCAATGCGTTAAAATGACATTTACTTCAAAAAAAACAATTGTAAAAAAGTATTTAAATATTAGAAAAAACATAAAGATGATTTATTACAAATAAACAGGTAGCTAATGTTGAAATTCGGTCAATATAAAAGTGTTTTATCTTTCAAATAATCCCAGTGTACCACCAACCCAGTCCTTATCTTTATTGAATTTTACTCCGATCATTTCACCACGACTCAATCGCACTAAGTTACAAAGTAGCGTAGGAGCGATGTCTTCTTTTTTCCAAACACAAAGCATACGCACTTCAGCTTTTACTTTTCCATCAGGAGATTGAACTATAGGAAGGTAGTTTACCTTTTTTTGAAGAATATAAAGTTCTTTTTCGACTACAGCTTCAATGTCTTCTTTTTTTACATGAAAAATTACACCTGTGCCTGAAAAAGAAAATAAAGGTTTTAAAACATAATTCTCTAAATCCTTAGGAATTTCTTTGAGTTCACTTAATAAAGTGGTTTCTATAAAATATTTGCCTTTAAGGAAAGGTAAAATAAATTTACTGATTCGAAAAAACCAATTGGGATGTCCAGCCCATTCTACATCCAGATCATCTGAGAAATGGAAATTTAATTTCAAATCGGTTCGTAAATCCAATTCATCAAAAATAACCCGATTATAGATTCGTTTTACAAGAATTTCATCTCCTTTTTCATTTTTGTAGAAAAGTTGTTTTCCTTTTTTTACAAGTTCAGTAACACAAACTATTGGAATTCCAATATCTCTTTGGCAATAATAAAAATCGATTTTTGTGTTTTGTTTTTCCGGTTCTATTTCAAGAAGAATAACATTTTCTTTTGAATGATTATTACAAATTGCTTCTTCGAGAATATTGAAATATTCTTGTGATTCAATGTTATTAATTAATGGTGTTAATTCGTTAAGAAAAGAATACTGATTCTTAAATTTTTCATACAAATTAATTTGATAATTGTACAAAGATGGGAATCCTTGCACTTCAATCAGTTTAGGAATAATCACTCCGTCTTCTTCACAAATTCCAAAATCAATCGCTAAAAAAGTAGTATGCCCATCTTCATTTGGAACTTTATGGTTTAGTTCTAATGATTTATTTGTAAGTAATTTAAATGATTCATCTTGAATTAAAGCTATAACTTCATTACTGCCTTCAATCAATTGTGATTTTAGTTCATTCGAAATAAAAAAAGGGGTTTCACCCAATCGAAAAGTAGGCATATAATTAAAATCGGAAGCTATATCATCTTTAAGATCTTGATATTTTTTCTCTGTAAATTGAGCATTAAATAACTCCCGATATTTTGAAATCATATTGAATGGATTGTATTAATTAGAAAGCATTTTCTTTGTTTTCATCAAATCATTAATAGCTATTCGAAGGAAATTTGGAATCAAAGTTTCATTAGTTCTATAAATTTTATCATCGTCAAGCAAATCTTCGAGCATATTTCTAAACTTTCTTTTTCCTTTCATGGCTCTGATTTTTTCTTTTGCATCTTTATTTCTCAAATGAGATAAAAAGCTAATTGGATCCGCTTCTGGGTGAAATTGAGTGCCTACAAAATAGTCAGTAAAACGAACTGCCATAATCGCACGTTCATATTGCACATAGTCTCTGATTTTTTCTAAAGAAATAATTTTAGCCCCTTTTTTTGTAAAAATACTTAACTTGGGCTGTACAACCTGATAATCTCTAGAATCAATAGCATAGAAGGGATCAGCTAATCCTTGAAAAAGTGGATCAACAAGCCCTTCTTTGGTTTTATGAATGGTCATAACGCCAAAAGAAGTATCGCTTCTTTTGGTAACTGTGGCTAATCCAAAATGCAAACATGCCATTTGAAAAGAGTGACAAATAAATAACACATGCTTTTTAATATCATTTTCATTATTCCATTTGTTCAATGAATCAATTAATTTATAATATTTCACATCCCACTTCCCATCTCCAATTAATGGATTTCCGGGTCCTCCCGTTGAAATATAAATATCAAATTTATCAATATCTGGGAATTCACATTTTATCCTAACATCAAATATTTCGAAACTTACAACTGGACTAAATCTGCTAACCACATCAATAATACAACGCATACCTTGATTAGGTTCACCGTTATACATATCTAAAATGGCTATTTTTATAATTTTATTATACATAAACTATTTTAAAAAACAATGTGCAAATGTAATTTATATTTTACAATCCCTTGGTGAATTCACCAGTTATAAAGTCAACAACTCTGCAAAGGTCACCAGTTTCTTCAAAAACAACTAATTGTTTATCTGCTCCAGTTCCATTTTTTAAAATTTCATGCACATAATTTATATCCTCACGACTTCCTAATTCATCAACTACATCATCAATAAAATCAAGTAATTCCAGAATAAGCATCTTGGTTTCCACTTCTTTTTGCAAGCCAAAATCAATCATATTATTATCAATCCCATATCGGGCCGCACGAAATTTATTTTCTTTAATCAATGCCAATCGATAAATATTAAAACTGGTATTATTCATATTCAATTTGTAGAGTTTCGCTACAATTCCTTGAATAATTGCAACAATACAAATCGTTTCATCAACGGTTAAGCACATGTCACAAATTCTAAATTCAATCGTATTATAAAACGGGTGTAAACGTAAATCCCACCAAATTTTCTTTGGATTATCAATACAATTCGTCTTTACCAAAGTCTCTAAATAATTTTCATACGATCCTACCGAATCAAAATATTCCGGTAATCCAGTTCTTGGGAATTTATCAAAAACTTTTGTTCTAAAGGATTTATAGCCCGTTTGTCTTCCTTCCCAAAAAGGAGAATTCGTAGACAGCGCAAAAATATGAGGCAAGAAATAAGTCGCCTGATTCATCAGTTGTAAGCCAATTTCCCGATTTTCAATACCCACATGACAATGCATCCCGAAAATTAAATTGGAACGTGCCGCATCTTGCAATTCATTTACAATGTCATGATAACGAGGGTCATCGGTAATAGGCTGATCTTGCCATTTCGAAAAAGGATGCGTCCCGGCACCGCCCACAATCAAATCTTGTTTATCGGCTAATTCAACAATTTTGGATCGCAAAAATCTAATTTCGTTTTTGGCATCAGTGACGCTATTACAAATATTAGTACCTACTTCCACAACCGATTGATGCATTTCAGCCTTTACCTGTTCATTCAAAATTACTTTGGCGCCATCCACAATTTTAGACAAGTGTGAACGTAAATCCCTTGTTACCGGATCTATAATTTGATATTCTTCTTCTACACCAAGTGTGAAAACTGGTAATTTTTTCATTATTTTTTTTTTAGGAGCTATTTCCCGCTTTTCGTTTCAATCTTTCTATTCCTGAAAAAAATCAGGAATAGAAAGGATTTTCACTGTAATCGGGGCTAGGAAATTCCGTTTATCTATACTTTTTATTTTACAGCTACGGCGTCTTTAATAAAAGTTCCCCAAGTAAGATTTATTTTACCTGGTTTTTGTTTTTTTGCGGCAGCGATAGCCATTTTTGCAGCTTCTTCAACTACCCATTCAAAATTTTCGGCACCTACCGAAGTTAATTCAGCATCAGGGGCTGGATTTCCAAAATCAATCGCATAAGGTATTCCATCACGTACTGCAAATTCTACGGTATTAAAGTCATATCCCAATCCTTTGCAAAGGCGTAAAGTGTACTCTTTTATAGTGGCTAATAATTTTTTATCAACCGGTGGTCCATCAATTACATAACGCAAATGATGTGGATTTCTAGGTTCATATTGCATAATTCGAACCGCTTTGCAGCCCAAACAATACACTCTGAAATATTCTGTAAAGACAATTTCTTCTTGCAACATCATCACTAATTGTCCCGTTTCCTGATGTTTCTCCCAAAACTCTTCTTTATTTTCCAATCGATATACGTTTTTCCAACCGCCACCGGCATACGGTTTCATATACGCTGGAAATCCGATATATTCAAAAATCCCTTCCCAATCCATTGGGTATTTAAGATTCCGGAATGATGTTCCGGTGGTATCCGTAGGATGTTCTGCAGATGGAAGTATAACGGTATTAGGAAGCGGAACTCCCAGAGTATCTGCCAAAGCGTTATTGAAAAACTTATCATCAGCGCTCCACCAAAAAGGATTGTTGATAACATTTGTTCCTGTTAAGGCTGCATTTTTTAAATAAGCACGGTAAAAGGGAACATCTTGTGAAATTCGGTCAATAATTACAGCATATTCTCCGTCTTGATTTTGTATTACTTTATCAACAACAACTGCTTCGGCAATAATTTCTTTTTCGTTTTTTGAATTGACGCGATCTATAAATGCTTGTGGAAAGGTGTCTTCCATTCCAAATAAAATTCCTATTTTTTTCATCTTGCTACGTTTGTACTTTTAAAAAAATTTAATTCTTGATAAATAATGTGGAAACATTTCTTGCCAAACTGGCCAATCGTGTTTTCGCTCCTGACGGATATCAAACCAATGATGCATATTTCTGTCACTTAAAACTTTACTTAATTTTAGATTCGCATCAAAACAAATATCCCAATTTGAGGTTCCAAGAACAATATCCATATTCCACAATTCATCATTATTAAGTCCGTATAAATAATCTTCAGGACTGTTATAAAACACATCATCATTATGAAAACCATCTAAAAAACTCTTGATATTAAAAGCACCACTCATGGAAAATATATGACTCACATAACCCGGATGACGAAAGGCGAAATTAGCGGCATGATACCCGCCAAAACTGCAACCAGCAACAACAACTTTACCGGAAGATGTATTGTTTTTTACTTTTTCAACGATTTCATGACAAATCATTTTGTCATATTTAACATGATTTTCTATGCGATGAGTTGGATGAATTTGTTTATTGTAAAAGCTGTCTTTATCGATACTGTCTGGACAAAATATTTGGATTAAACCTTGTTCAATATACCATTTTGCGGAATCAATCAACCCCATATCTTTATTTTCATGGAAACTACCCATAGAAGTAGGGAATAAGATTACAGGATATCCTGCCTGTCCAAAAACCAGCATTTCAATATCTCTGCCCAGATTAGGGGAATGCCATTTGATATACTCTTCCTTCATAACTTTATTTTTAACAATTATAATAAAAAAATCCGAGGGAATAGCATAAATAATTTCACTTAACTAATATTTATTATAAAAACATTGCGATTATCAAATCATAATTAAATTGTAATATTTAGATCAATAAGTGTCTTTTTTTTAAATTATAGACAACAAATCAAGTTGATTTAACATATCACTATTTCTAAATAATGACTTTGAATGAACTCCAAAAAATAAATCAGATTAGATATTAAGCAATTGGACTTGGCTTTTTAATCTTTCAATAAGCATACTCATCATTCTTTTGTTGATATTGGAGGAATTTTTTATATACTCATCGTATTCATCGGCAGTAAATAACGCGATTATCATTCCTTTTAAAGCATTTCTAAATTTGATGTCTTTTTGAACTGCATTTTCTATAACCGTTAATTTTTTTTCGGTGGTGTAGCCATTAAAATCAATTTTATTTTTTGCAACATAATTTATGAATGAAGCAATAAATAAATCATTTTGTAATTTCAAAATTGGCCTAAGCACCTCATTTTGAAATGATTCCTCTGTTGAAGATTGGGTAGTTACGGAACCTATTGTTTGTCCTCGGAATTCTATTAAAAAAGTATCACGTTCGTTCATGGTTTTTTCTTTAAAAATAAAGAAAATAGCCATAAGAAAAGTTTATTTTCACAGAAATAAAGAAAAACAAAGAGATTTCACGTTAGAAAATGGGTAAAACCGTAAGATTTAAACCCAAAAGGAACCTTATTTGGAGGTAGATTATTAGTCTGGATTGATAAAGAATTAGCTTTATACATCATTATCCAATTAGAAAACACAAGAATTGTTACTAAACATATGTCTGAAATCAATTTTAGAAGTTCAGCAAAACAAGGGGATATTATAGAAATTGGTATTGATGTTGTCAAATTCGGAAATTCTTCGCTTATGCTAAAATGGGAGGCTAGAAACAATGACAAGAGAAGCAATTATCACAATTGACTATGCTACATAGTAAGTTTGGGCGCTGATGGAAAACCAAAAGCACACGGGAAAACTGAAATTGAATTTGTAAAGGATCGATTGTAGATTACTATTAATTAGTCGAATCATTTTCAGAGCCGGATTCGAAAATTTCCAATTCGAAATATTTTACGGATGCAATGATATGATCAAATATGTCTGACATTATATATTCATAGTTTTCAAATCGTTTGTCATGCGAAAAAGCATAGACTTCAAGAGGAACACCGTGAGAAGTAGATTGCAATTGACGGCAAAGCATTATCATGTCTTTATTTAATCCCGGATAATGATGAAGATATTGGGTAATATATTTTCTAAACAAACCTAAATTAGTCAAATTCCGACCATTAATAGCCAATGATTTATCGATTTTATGACTCGAATTAAAAGTATCAATTTCTAATTTCCTAGTATTAATATAATCTGAAATCAGTTGAATTTTTTTTAATTGGTTTAAGTCTGCTTCTTCCAAAAACCGAATGCTGCTTGTTTTAATAAGAATGTGTCGTTTTATACGTCGCCCATCAGAATTAAGCATGCCCCGCCAGTTTTGAAACGAATCAGAACTTAAACTGTATGTAGGAATAGTGGTTGTAGTATTGTCGAAATTTCGTACTTTTACAGTAGCCAGATTAATTTCAATAACATCTCCATCTGCTCCAAATTTATCCATTGTAATCCAATCGCCAATACGAACCATATCATTTATAGATACTTGAACACTCGAAACAAATCCTAAAATGGTATCTCTAAAAATCAAAATAATTACCGCTGAAACCGCTCCTAAAATGGTCAATAGCTCTTTTTCATCTATATCAAATAGTTTCGAAATTATAACTGTAATTCCAACAATCCAAAGCACAATCATAATAACCTGAATAAAACTATCGATGGGTTTGTCGCTGTACCTTGGTTTTAGTTTTAAATAGTCCCGTAATGCATTGAAAATAGTTCGTATAATCCACAGTACTAGCAATACAATATAGATTCCTACCAATTTGCCAAAAACACCTTCCCAGTAATCAAAACGATCTAATATTATAGGAACTGATTTGTAAATAAATAGCAATGGAATTAAATGGGCAATGTATTTTGCCGTTTTGTTAGTTACCAATAAATCATCAAACTTAGTTTTTGTTTTCTTGGCAACAACGATCATTAAGGTGACTAAAATAAGTCTGAATACTATGTATATACCGTAAGCTATTACACATAATAATGCAATATTTATAATCAAACTTAGGTAGCTTGAAAAACTATTCCCAAATCCCATTTTCCGTAATATAGGATATAGAAAAGTGAATATTTTTTCTATTAATTTATACATTTTTCAAGTATTTCTGTTCCATGTAAAAAGTCCCAAAAGGAATTATTGATGCCAGACCGATAATCCCAAATTTTTTATAATCCCAATTTTCTTTAAATTTTAACAGTATTGCCAATAAAATATAGGTAATGAACAACACTCCGTGAGCCATTCCTATTGGAAATAAAAGTGTTTTGTATAGAACTAAATTTGTAGGTTTTACTATAAGCATATTTGAAAATAAAACCAAATAAGAAACCCCTTCTAGAATGGCAACAATCTTAAAAAATCTAAGCATAAAAATTAAATTAGAGTATAAAAGTAAAAAAATAGGTTTTGAAAAACTGATTTACCTATTTATTTATGTCAAAATTAAGTATTATCATTGATTCAAGATGTATTCACTCCTAAAGTAATTTACTTTTGTATTCTTAAACTTTGATAATGAGCAAACGCGATTTAAAAAAATATTTAGCCGAACTTAATAAAGAACAACTCGAAGAACAGATTATCGAATTGTACGAGAAATTTAGTCCCGTAAAAATCTATTATAATTTTGTTTTCAATCCAAAAGAAGAAACGCTTTTGCAGGAATGCAAACTCAAAATTTCAAATGAATATTATCCTTTAAAAAAGGCAGGAAGACGCAGCAAACCAAAAATGAGACGGTCCGTTGCCCAAAAATATATTAAGCATTTCGTGCTTTTGGGAGTGGATCCTTTTATAATTGGGGATGTGATGCTTTACAATATTGAAATTGCCCAAACATTCTCCTCGGAACACATTATAAAACAAGACTTGTTTTTCAAAAGTATGTTTAATTCTTTTGAACAAGCCGTTGTCTTTTTGATAGCAAATGGAATCCTAAATGATTTCAAAACAAGGATTTTAGCTGTTCATAACGAAACCATAACACAAAAATGGTACAATGAACCCGAATTCAATGCAATTATAGAGCGATTTGAGTATTAAGTTTGCTGTATAATTCAATTTTATTTAATCAATCGTTTTTTTTTAATTAAAAATTGACAATTAAACTGTTTTTTAGGCGTATTTTTGCAAAAATCCAACAATAAGCAATGTCCCAAAACACTTTAGAAATAGAAATCGAAGACAAAAAAGAACTTTATGCATATCAAAAAGGCGATATTGACGCCATATTTGAACGCATAGATAATGCTCCGCCACAACATCATTTGTTATACCAATTGCCTACTGGTGGTGGAAAAACTGTAGTGTTTTCAGAAATCGTGCGTCGTTATTTATCACAACATGATAAAAAAGTGGTTGTTTTAACCCACCGAATTGAGTTGTGTAAGCAAACTTCAAAAATGTTGAAGGGTTTTGATGTGAAAAACAAAATCATCAACAGTAAAGTAAAAGAACTTCCAGATCAAAACGATTATTCCTGTTTTGTTGCTATGGTGGAAACTTTGAAAAACCGAATCAATGACGAAAAATTACATTTAGATAATGTAGGATTGGTAATCATCGATGAGGCACATTACAATTCGTTTAGAAAATTATTAAGCTCATTCAAAAATGCCTTTATATTAGGAGTTACCGCAACGCCTTTAAGTTCTAATATTAAATTACCAATGCATGAAAGCTACGATGAATTAATTGTAGGGGACACCATTAGTTCTTTAATTGCAAATGGATTTTTGGCCAAAGCAATTACCTATAGTTATGATGTTGGGTTAACTTCATTAAAAGTAGGTATCAATGGTGATTACACCGTTAAATCATCAGATGATTTATACACCAATATGGCCATGCAGGAAAAATTATTGCATGCCTATACCGAGAAATCTTTAGGCAAGAAAACCTTGATTTTCAATAATGGTATCAATACATCTTTATATGTATATGAAACTTTTAGAGAAGCCGGTTATGCGATTCGTCATTTGGACAATACCAGTAATAACGAAGAAAGAAAAGATATTCTACATTGGTTTAAACATACTCCTGATGCCATTTTAACATCCGTTGGGATTCTTACAACTGGTTTTGATGAACCTACCGTAGAAACCATTATTCTAAATAGAGCAACAAAATCATTGACATTATATTATCAAATGATTGGTCGTGGTTCAAGGAAACTACCTAATAAAGATATTTTTAATGTTATCGATTTAGGAAATAATGCAGCACGATTTGGACTATGGAGTGAACCGGTAAACTGGCAACACATCTTTAAATCACCGGAGTTTTACCTGGAAAATTTAAGGGATGATACCGAGATTGAATTGTATTTCAAATACAGCATGCCACCAGAAATACGCGCTAAATTCAGTAAAACGCAACTAGTAACTTTTGATGTCGATGAAGAACATAAACTCATCATTAAACAAAATTTGCGTTCAAAAGAAGTGCTGGAAAAATCGTTGGAGCAGCACGCCGCCATGTGTGTTGATAATTCGGAGACTTTGCAAGAAGCTAAAGCATTAGGAAAACTGTTAGATGATGATATCGATTGTCGCATCAAACGGTATTCTAAATGTTTGAGTCAATGTAGTAAAAATTACCGCGAGTGGCTTGTGGACGATTACAAATTAAAATTAGTATTGTTAACTGGGAAAAAATATCGTGAGAAAATCATGAACGAACCTGACGAAGATTAATATTTTCTTTTCAAGGAGCTAATCCCGCTGTACACTATATCTGTCGTGGCGAACCCCGCCACAACAGGATGCCGTTTCCATCGGGGCTAAAAATTACGTTTACACAACAATTTTTTTATAAAATTATAAAATCCAAAAAAAATGCCAAAGCAATTCTCTGATTTAGGAATTTCAGCACCAATATTAAAAGCCATAAATGAATTGAAATTTGCTGTACCAACGGAAATTCAACAAAAAACTATTCCGTTGCTTTTATCAAATACAACGGATTTGGTTGGACTTGCCAAAACGGGTACTGGAAAAACTGCGGCATTTGGATTACCCATTTTACAATTAATAGATACCAATTTATCTGTTATACAAGCAGTAATTCTTGTACCTACAAGAGAATTGGGCCAACAAATATTTAAAAATTTAGAATCTTTTGCTAAATTCCTACCCGAAGTTTCTATTGCAGCAACTTGCGGAGGAATTCCAATCAAGCCACAAATAGAAAGACTTACATTGCCTACACATATTGTAGTGGCAACACCTGGACGTTTAATAGATTTGATTCAGCGCAAAGCGATAAACTTAAAAGAAACCAAATTCCTCGTGCTTGATGAAGCCGATGAAATGGTTACTATATTGAAAGAAGGTTTAGACGAAATCATCGCCGAATTACCTACAAATCACAATACTTTTTTATTCTCGGCAACCATGCCGGGAACCATAAAACAACTAATTCAAAACTACTTAAACAAAAACGTAGTACAAGTTAGTGCTAATATGGAAACAGTAGGAAATCAAGGCATTGATCATGAATATATTGTGGTGGATCCAATTGAGAAACTGGATGTTTTGATGCATTTCTTGAATACTAAAGAAGGGGAACGTGGAATTATTTTTTGTAAAACGAAAGCCGCTGTCAATAAATTAGCTAAAAACTTAGCCATCAATCGATTTTCATCTGGAGCATTACATGGCAGTTTATCGCAAGGAATACGAGACAGAATCATGGAGCAATTCCGTGAAGGACATATCAATATATTAGTAGCTACTGATTTAGCAGCAAGAGGAATTGACGTAAAGGAAATTTCTTATGTAGTTAATTATCATTTGCCTGATGTTTATGAAGTATACGTTCACCGTAGCGGAAGAACGGCTAGGGCAGGGGCAAAGGGACTATCTCTAACGGTTTTACAACCCGAAGAAGTCGTAGAGATTGCTGATTTCGAAAAAGAATTGGGAATACAATTTATTGAATTTAAAAAACCAACGGTTGCCAGCATCGAAGAAAACAACACATTATTGTGGGCAAAACAAATCTTTAAAACCAAGCCCAATCATGATGTTACCCCTGATTTAAAAGAAAAGATAAAAACAGTTTTTCATCATTTAACTAAAGATGAATTAATTGAAAAATTATTGGCTAATTATATCCTTCAAAACAAAAACGAACCTTTAGAAAAGCCGGTCAAAAAACTAAAAAAGAACTAATTTTTAAAGTTTTTTAATAATTGTATTTTGATAACATCCCTTAATAGAGTATATTTAGGGATGTTTTTTTTTTAATTTTGCACAAAAATACAATATGGAAATAATAATAATAGGAGGAGGATTTGCTGGGTTGAATCTTGCTGAAGAATTAGTAAACGAAAAAGGAATTAATGTAACGCTCGTTGACAAAAACAATTATAATTTCTTTCCACCACTTATATATCAGGTTGCTACTGCTTTTTTAGAGCCTTCCAGTATCAGTTACCCTTTCCGAAAATTTTTTTCAGGTAAAAAAAATCTACAATTTCGTTTGGGAAACTTATTAAAAGTAAACCCTTCAGAAAATAAAATTATTCTCAACAACGGCGAATTAAAATACGATTACTTGGTTTTTGCTACTGGTGCTGAAACCAGCTATTTTGGAATGGAAAACGTAAAGAAAAATGCTATTCCTATGAAAACGCTGAATGATGCCATTGTGATGCGTAATACTTTGTTGAAAAATTTAGAAAAAGCAGCCATTTGCAAAGACATTCGTGAACGCAGAAAACTCTTAACTATTGTTGTTGCCGGCGGTGGCCCTACAGGTGTTGAAGTTTCGGGAATGTTTGCAGAGATGCGTAAAAATATTTTGCTGAAAGAATACCCTGAATTAAGTACTACGGCAAGTAATATCTATCTAGTTGACGGTGCCAATGCGGTATTATCTCCAATGAGTAAAGCTTCTCAGGATGATACACTCGAAGCACTAACCAAATTAGGCGTTGTAGTAAAATTAAATACTACAGTGGTGGATTATATTGATGATACCGTATATTTTGGAAATGGGGAAACAATTCAAACCAAAAATTTAATTTGGGCTGCAGGAGTTACAGCAAAAGTTTTCGAAGGAATTCCAGCTGAAAGTTATGGTCGCGGAAAAAGAATGGCTACGGATGCTTTCAATAAAGTTAATGGTACAGAAAATATCTTTGCAATAGGCGATACTTGTATTCAACTTACAGATCCCCATTTTCCTAATGGACATCCGCAAGTAGCACAAGTTGCCATTCAACAAGGACTAAATTTGGCAAAAAATTTTAAGTTAATGAACCAGACCAAGGCATTAAAACCATTTAAATATAATGATAAAGGATCAATGGCTATCATTGGAAAGAACAAGGCAGTAGTTGATTTACCTAAACCCAAAATGCATTTCAATGGATTTTTTGCTTGGATAATTTGGTTATTTATTCACCTCATTTCGTTGATAACGTATCGCAATAGGATAAAAACATTCTTCAATTGGATGATTGCTTATTTTGCAAAAGATCAATCTTTACGTATGATTATCAGACCTGATAAAAAAGTAAAATTAGAAAAACAAGAATAAATTAAACCCTATTAATGAACTATTGCAATTCCTTCATTATGAGAAGTTGCAATAGTTTTTTTTATGGTTCGTTTTCCAAAAACCAAAATGATTAATGCCAAAATTGTTGTAAAGGTCATAATCACAACCATAGGCACTATAGAATCTTTTACAAAAACACCAACTGCAAAAGAAGCCAAAGCCCCCAGCCCTAACTGAATAGCCCCCATTAAAGCCGAAGCGCTTCCCGCATTTCTTGAGAAAGGAGCAAGCGTAAGTCCTGCAGTATTTGGATTTGAGATCCCTAAACAACCTAAGAATAAGAATAGCATAGCGATAGTTTCATATAATCCTAAAAGATCATTCATTACAAAAACAAGAAATAAAATACTAATAATGGATTGTGTAATCAATGCACCATAAATCATTTTCTCACTTGTGAATTTCCTTAATAATAATGAATTAAGCTGGCTGGCACCTATAAAACTTAACGACATAAAAGCAAATATCCATCCGTAGGTTTTAGCATCCACTTTGAAAATATCCATAAATAAAATAGGGGAAGCGGCAACATACGTAAACAAACCTGAGAAAGCGATAGCTCCCGTAAAAGCATAGGTGTAAAACTGGGGTTCTTTTACAATACTGATGAAATTTGTAATTATGGGTTTTGGTTTTAATGAAAGAGAAGTGTCAGGCTTAAAAGTATTTGGTAAACCCATTTGAGCTGCCAAAAGAATCAAAACACCCATACACATTAATATTAAAAAAACGGTATGCCACCCATAATCTTCTGTGATATAACCACCAACTGTAGGCGCTAACATTGGCGAAAGCCCTACAACCAGCATCAATAAAGAGAATACTTTAGGAATATCTTTCACAGGAAATAAATCCCGAACCATCGAAACCGATGCGACAGTTGCAGCGCAACTACCAACAGCCTGAATAAATCGTAAACCTATAAAAGTATCAATATCCGTTACAAAAACACAGCCTAATGAAGCTAAAATATACACTAGTAATCCTATAAAAAGCGGTTTTTTTCGACCGAAACGATCTAATAAAGGTCCGTAAAGTAATTGTCCTGCAGAAATTCCAATGAAATAACTCGATAATGTCATGGAAACATTAGCTACTGAAGTATTTAAGTCTTTAGCAATTCCAGCAAAACCGGGCAAATACATATCAATAGAAAATGGGCCCAGTGCTGTTAATGAACCTAAAATTAATATTAATTTGATATATTTTGTTTTCGTCATTTCGGTTGCAATCATGAAAATTTAATTTTTTTATTTTTTTGCAAAGGTAAATAATTAAGTACTGAATCAAACTACATTAATAACTTATATAATGCATTATGACTGATCAATAAGAAAACTAAAGGCGTTTTTAAATTAAAGAGAAATAACCCTACTTTTCATATATTTTATTGAACTATAATTTATATTATGTAAAATAGTAATTTTTAATAATTCCTCTAAATATAAAAAGCATTACCTTTCAGTAATGCTCTTTATATTATAATCTTCTAAAAAATTATTTAACTGAAAATGGTATGTTCCAATTTCCCCAACTTAAAATAATATTGTCTTTATTTATTGAGTATACTAATTTTTCAGTCGTTGCAACTGTTGCTTTTTGTTTTACCGTAACTCTTAGCTGATCCTCTTTATCATTATATTTATAAGCTCCCCATTGTTTCGCAGCTTTATTAAAAATGATAACACATTCTTTTTCATTTGGCAAAACAAAAAAGGAATATTTCCCTGCTGGTAATTTTGATCCCTCAATAGTAAGCTCTTTATCTGTTTCAAAAGTGGTTGCTTCATTTGCGCCAGCACGCCAAACTTCATTAAATGGAACTAACCCACCCCAGATTTGTCTTCCTTTAACTGACGGACTGCTATAATTAATACTAATGGTAGCTCCATTAATTTTTCCTGTTGCAACAGCTGGCGGGCTTGCTTTCTCTTGAGCATTTAAAAAATTAACAAACAACAATACAAAGGCAAAAAAAGGTATTTTCTTTAGTAATCTCATGATTTAAAATGTTTTAGTTATAAGTAACAAACTTAAAATAACTTTATTTAATTTATTATAAATTCTTATGAATTTTAAGAAAAAAATAAGGATTGTACAAATTATTTGTTTTACTATAAAATTGACAGTATTGTAATTATTTAATTTGTTATTTTTACAAACAATACTATATTTATTTGCCTTACTATGAATACAATTGCTGAGCACATTGCTGATTTTTTAAAGGAATACCCACCATTTAATCACTTGACGTTTGAAGAACTATCTGAAATAGCTACAAATATTCGCGTTGTAAATTTAGAAAAACATAAAATATTATTTCAAGTAAATGATATTTTACATGATAGTTTTTATGTTGTGGCTTCAGGAGTTATCAATCTATCTGTCATAGCAGATGCTGAAGAAACTCTATTGAATAAATGTAACGTTGGTGATATCTTTGGTTTACGTCCATTTTTCGCCAAAAACAATTATATGATGACGGCTAAAGCCAGAGAGGAAAGCATTGTTTACGCTATTCCCATAGCTACTTTCCGTCCTTTTGTTGCCAATAATTCGGAAGTATTAAACTTTTTATTAGAAAGTTTTGCTGTAAACACGCGCAATCCAAAAGATAAAGAAAATTTAATTGGAAAACTTATTTCTGACAATGTTTTCTATTCTGATCAGCAAACTGAAATGCAATATTTTCAATCTTTATCGTACAACATTTCCCCTTTAAAAACAACCGTTTCGGCTATTGTAAAAGACGTAGCACAATTGATGACTGAATCCCTAAAGAACAATATTGTGATCTGTAACAATAATATTCCTTTAGGAATAATTACGGATACGGATATGCGATCAAAAATTGCCACTGGACGATTTCCTATCACAATATCGGTAGATAAAATAATGTCATCACCCGTCATTACAGTTGTAGAGAATGTTTCTTTAGCCGAAGCTCAATTACTTATGCTTAAACATAACGTAACTCATTTGTGTGTAACGCAGGATGGTACAAATAAATCTGCTTTGAAAGGAATTATTTCTGAACATGATTTGGTAGTTGCCCAAGCCAGTAATCCTGGAGTTTTGATTAAAGAAATAAAACGTTCCCAAAATCCAAAAGAACTAAAACTAATACGGGAACGTTTAACGGATTTGATTCAGACTTCCCTTTCAAAAAATATACCGTTATCTCATGTTTTCAATATTGCAAGTGAAATAAATTTGGCCATCATTAAGCGTTCCGTAGAATTATCAATTTTAGATTTAGGCTCACCTCCTGCGCGTTTTGCTTGGTTGAGTATTGGTAGTCAAGGAAGAAAAGAGCAGTTATTATTAACGGATCAAGACAGCATTTTAATTTTTGAAGATGTCTCTGCAGATAAATACCGGGATGTGAAAGACTATTTTCTTAAACTTGCAAAAAGAACCACAGGCACACTTGAAAAAATCGGTTATGAATTGTGTCCAAATGGTCACATGGGAAGTAATATGCTGTGGTGTAAGTCGCTAACTGATTGGACGAAACAATATGATAGTTGGATGAATACTCCAGGTGAAAATAGTAATGATTTAAGTAGTATTTTCTTTGATTATGAAATCACTTTTGGAGAACAAAAAATTGAAGATGCAATAGGGAATATAGTATCAAAAAACGCAAAAAACAATACGTTATTCTTTGATTTCCTTGGAAATGATGCGTTAAGAAAAAACGCTCCATTGAGTTTTTTCAAAAAATTTAATGTTGAAGAAGAAGGTCCAAATAAAGATAAATTTGATATAAAAACGCGCGCATTAATGCCTTTGATTGATGGCGCTCGTTTATTTACATTGCATTATGATTTGAGAGGAATTAACAATACATATCAACGATTCAAGCAGTTAGCCATTATAGATTCCAAACATTCCGAGATTTACCTTAATTGTGCAGAAGCCTTTTTAACATTATCAAAATTTAGAACTTTAGAAGGTTTAAAAAATGATGATTCAGGCCAATTTATAAATTTAAATGAATTATCAAAAATTGACAAAGAAAAATTGAAAAATGCTTTGGCTCCAATGAGAGAATTGGAAGAATTAATTAAAAGTAAATTTCAACTCACCCAATTTTCATAACTATGTTAGACTGGCTCAAAAATTTAAATAAAGAATACCCTGAATTTTGGAAAACCTATTTGGCTAAATTTGATAAAAAATCAACTCGATTTGTAGTTTTATCTACAGAAACTTCAGGCTTAAACCCTGTAAAAGATGTTATTTTATCAATTGGTTCTTTTGCAGTAGTTGATAATAGTATTTTTATTGGGGACAGTTTTGAAACGGTTTTATTGCAATATAAATTTTTACATGATAATGGTCTTTCGAACGAGTTTATAGTCGAAAGCAAAATGAAAAAACTTGGGGAAGCCGAAGCAATACAAACTTTAATAGAATATATTGGGAATGCTATTTTAGTGGGGCATCATATTGATTTTGATGTAGATATGATTAATGCCGCTCTTGAAAGATTTGATTGCGGCCGATTAAAAAATGAAGCTTTGGACGTTGATGTTATGCATCGCAAACTGAATGATATCAATGACAAACAATTTTCTCTAGATGAACTTTGCACGGCCTATAACATTCCTAAAAGTGACCGAAATTCTTCCGCTGAGGATGCTTACAAAACCGCTTTATTGTTTTTGAAATTAAAATCTAGACTGGGGATAAAGTAATTCATACCAATAGCTGGTAACAAAGATTTTAAAATAAAATTTTTAATTTATTTAATCGGTAACATCACACCTTTCCAAAACCTTCCATGATGACTGATGGAAACAGGCTTTTCAATTTTGGTTTGCTCGTCAATTATAAAAGGAATTCCGTTTTTTTTGATAATTTTAGCGTTAGAATCTAAAGTTTTTATTTCATTAAAATATTCCTTTTTTATAACTGCAATAGAGTGAATATATTGCTCCGAAATTTTAGTTTGTGTATAATATAAAATTTCATTGCAAATAACCGTTCCTAAAGTTTCATTTTCAAAATAGCAAATCAACTTTAGTGGAATAAATGCCCTGATTTGAGTTTCTCTATTGTAAATTTTATAGGCAGCTTCTTTCCTGCTCCATAAATTCCAAACCATAACTTCTGGATTTATTGCATTATAAATCAACAACTGCTCTTGTGGAGTAAAAATTTTATCTAAAAAACCTTTGCGTTTCCAGTTGCTTTCTTTTTTAGCTAAAGCCAAATCTACAATGTCATTTCCAATCATCTATGAGCTGTTTTTTTTTAACAGAAAAGGCAGAAAAAAGTGTTAAAAATTGAATTTTCTGCTACTTTTTATTTTAAAGAATAACAATCCAACTCTTTGTTTTAGTTAATTTTCAGGATGATTTTTCATTAATAATTTTCATAGCTGCTCTTACATTAACCATCTGTTCCATAGATTCATTATCTATTATTATATTGTATTTTTCCTCAATATCAAGAATTACATCAACTAGATTTGCAGAATTAATCTTCAAATCATTAATAAAATCAGTATCTTCAGTAAGTGTATTAAATGCCTCTTGATTTTGAATATAAGGCTTTACAATAGCTTTTAATTGATCGATTGTTTCTTGTTTATTCATAGTTTTTTTTATTTTTTTTGCTCGTAAAGACTTAAAAGCGAAGTTGTTTATTTTTATTTAGCTTAATTTACAAAAGTATTATATAAAAATCTATTAGATTTTTATATAATACTTTTGTTTTTGGCTTCGGCTCCATTTCTCCTGGGAAGGGCTAGTGATGGGATTTCCATCTTTTAAAAATTACACAACCGTTCACATCGCCAAAACCAAAACTGGCTTTAGCAATAATATCCAATTCTTTTTTTACCAATTGCCTTGGAATTCTTGATTCATCAATGAGGGCGTTAATTTCAGGGTTTAAATCTTCACAATTAATATTTGGGAAAACAAATCCCTTATGCAATTGTAATACTGAGGCGACACTTTCTATACTTCCCGCTCCTGACAAACAATGTCCTACCATTGATTTCAATGAGTTTATATAAGGAAATTTTTTGCCTTTTCTTCCTAAAGATTCACTCCAATTCTGGATTTCCAAACTATCTTTTGATGTGGCTGTTAAATGTCCGTTTATAGCGTCAATATCGTCGGCATAAATTCCAGCATTTTCAATAGCATTTTTAATGCATTTTTGAACGGCTATCGGATTTGGAGCGGTCATAGTTCCTAAACCGCGTTGCCCACCAGAATTTACATTTCCGCCCAAAACTTCTGCATAGATTTTAGCTCCACGAGATAATGCGCTTTGTAAATCTTCCAAAACCAGAGCTCCTGCGCCACTTCCTGGAACAAATCCTGAAGCGCTTTCAGACATTGGCCTTGAGCCTTGTTCCGGATTTTCATTATGCTTAAAAGTGCAGACTTTCATAGCATCAAAACCACCCCAAATATAAGGACCAGAATCACTTGTACTACCTGCTAAAATGCGTTTTGCCTGGCCTGATTTTATACGTTCATACGCCATCAATATACTTTCGGTTCCTGTAGTACATGCTGAAGAATTTGTCGTAACTTGATTTCCTAACCCTAATTTCCCTCCTAAATAGGCACTCACACCACTATTCATGGTTTGTGCCACAGCTGTACTCCCTAATCTCCGGGTCTGAAAATCATCTATTTTATAAATGCTTTCGCGAAATTTATCAATTCCTGAGGTTCCTGTTCCAAAAATAGTTCCGCTATCCCAATCCGGTTCCTTATTGGCATCCACAGTTAAACCAGCATCTTTCCAAGCATCAATTCCTGCAATTACTCCATATAAAATTCCTGTTGAATTGAAATTTCTCAACTCTAATTCCAAAAAATAATGTAATGCTAATTCAGTCGAAATTTCAGGTTTCCCAGCAATCTGACAAGAAAATTGTAATCTTTCTAATTCTGGATCATGTTTGATTCCCGAAATTCCATTTTTTATAGCATGAGTAAAAGCGTCAAGTCCTACTCCATTTGGAGCAACAACACCAAGTCCTGTAATTACGACGCGTTTTTTCATATAAAATTCAATTTTAATGACAATGTAAATTTTAATAGATTATTTTAATCCAGTTTGGAATACCTATCCTTTGGAAAGGACTGGGGTGACAATTATTCCCGCTATTGTCCCCATACAAACCAATTCTTCTTTTTCATTCATCATCTTCACTTTGCATTTTAATTTTCCAAATCTAAAATATATTTTTTCTGAAATCACTATTACTTTTTCATTTGGAAAAACAGGTTTTAAAAAATCTATTTCAGTTGATGTTAAGGCAATTGAAGTTCTTTTATTAAATGAATTATCTAATAAAAATATCCCAAAACAAACTAGCCCAATTTGTGCCATAACTTCAATCAAAATAACTCCAGGAGTTACTGGATTATCTTTAAAATGCCCTTTATAAAAATCTAAGTTCTCATCAAAGGTATACTTCCCTTCTACTCCATTTTCATCGATTTGGACTATTTCGTCCACAAATAAAAATGGTTTTGAATACGGTAATTTTGATATAATTTCTTTTTTTCTCATAGCTTTTCTATTCCCCTTTGGGGTTAAGGTGCTAAAACTGTAATAAAACCCGTTGTGCCGAAAATCCAGGACCAAAACTCAGCATTAATCCTTTTTCTCCTTTTTTAGGTTTGCTGTCCATAATCCGCTCTAAAACGTATAAAACCGTCGCACTAGACATATTTCCGTATAGTCGCAATACTTCTTTGGTATCGTTTATATTCTTTCCTAAATCAGAAAATAATGTTTCCACTGTTTGAACAATTTTTTTTCCTCCTGGATGAAAAATTAGATGATCGACGGTATCAATTGTTTGATTATTCTTCTCTAAAAAAGGATTAATAATATCCGGAAAATGCGATGCAATAGTTTCTGGAACTTCTATATCCAATACCATTTGCAAACCTGAATTCGTAAGTTTAAAACCCATCATATGAATATTATCATAGAAATGATACATTTCTTCGGCTAGTATTTCTGGCCCTTCCTCATCCTGATGAGAAGAAAGTAAAACACAAGCCGCTCCATCGCCAAAAATAGCTGCGCTTACAATATTAGCCATTGAAAAATCATCCAATTGAAATGTAGCCGTTGGGCTTTCCACTGCAATTACAGCAGCCCGTTTTCCTGGATTAGCCTGTAAGAAATTTTTAGCGTAAATAATTCCGGAAATCCCAGCGGCACAGCCCATTTCAGTTACTGGAAGCCGAACGATATCCTGACGCAATTTTAATTTATTAATCAAATAGGCATCCAAAGATGGAATCATAATTCCGGTACAACTCACCGTAATGATATAATCTAAATCTTCTGGATTCCAATTGGCTTTCTTTAAAGCTTTTTCTAAAACTTTTTCGCCTAAATCAATTACTTCGCGAACATAAATGTCATTTCTTTCTTGAAAAGAAGTTTCAGTAAAAACGGCAATTGGATCCATAATAGAATACCGTTTATCCACAGCTGCACCTTCAAAAATTTTTTTTACTTTTCTAATGAAACGTTCGTCTTGTCCTACTAACCAAGCATCCAAAAATGGAATAATTTCTTCGGTTGTTCTGGAGTATTTTGGTAATTGTTTTGTAACGGCTTTTATTTTTACACTCATATTTTTTAGACTTGTAGATGAAATATTAATAAATAGTAGATTTAAACTTTATGTTTTATCTATTCGTCCATTATATCTTTATCTTTTTTTATAATCCATTGGTATCGAAAGGCCCATTTCCAATGAATTTTATAGTTGTTAAAATTTAATTTTTGGGAGAAACTAACTAGTTCTTCTTTTTTAAAACCTCTTAAAATTGAAATTAATCCATCGTCACGTGACATTTCATTTAATCTAAAAACAAAACACAATACTTGAAATAAACGATAGGCACCAGCACTTCTCTGTAAGTCATTTATAACAACCCCAACTTTCGAATTGACATTAAACACATTCAACAAATGAATAATTTCCTTTTCTTTAAAATGATGTAAAGTCAGTGTACATAGAATGATATCATATTTTAATTCTTCAAAAGCTCTATCAAATATATCTTCACATTGGTATGATATATTAGAATATTTTTCAGACAATTTTCGCGCATGGCTAATAGTAAAATTATTAGCATCAATACCTATTAATTGAAATTTAAGATTGTTTTTTAATCCAAAATCCGCTAATGTTCGCAGCATATCACCATTCCCGCAACCAACATCCACAATTCTAATTTCATTTGATTTAGAAATATCCTTAATCAAATCTTGAACGCCTCGTAAAGTTAACAGGTTTCCACCTAAAAGTTGATTAATTTGGGCAATTTTGTCTAAGGCATCTCGTAAGATTTCTCCTTCCATGGCAAAATCGTCCATCGTTTCAGGCAAATCTGTTCTGTATTTGGTGTTTATAAACATCTATGAGCTTAAAATTATAGGTTTTCCATGCGTTTTTTTTATAATTTTCGGCAATAAAAATGGAAATGTAATCAATATAAGCATTAAGAAACCCGAAAGTTTTTGCTTTTTAAAAAGATTTGATAAAAATCTCCCTATTTTTAATCTTTGGCTAAAATTAGAACTCCATTCTTGAATATATTTTTCTTCTAATTCCTTTCTGGATTTAATTTCGCTATTGAAATATTTCTCTACTAATTCCGAAACAATTTTAGCACTATGAATAGCCATCGCCATTCCATTTCCACACAAAGGATGGATTAATCCGGCAGTATCTCCAATCATCAAAACATGATTTTCAACTGCTTGTTTTTTTTCGAAAGAAATTTGGCTTATCGTTAATGGTTTTTCGAAAAGCAAATTACTTTTTTCGAAAATTACTTTTAAATGTGGGTTTTGAGAAAGAATATTGTTTTGATATTCTTCAACGTTTTTAAACTGCTTGAAGGTTTCATAATCTGCTAAATAACAAATATTAATTACATTATTTTCAACTTTTGAAACACCACAATAGCCGCCTTTAAAGTTATGTAATCCTACTAAATCACTAGGAAAATCTCCTGAATAATGCCCTTTGACAGCCAACCATGGTGATTTATTCTGAATAAAATTACGATTTAGTTTTTGATCAATAATAGAACGTTTGCCAAAAGCTCCAATTACGATTTTAGCTTTTAAAATAATTTTATTTGAAGTTGTTACAGTAAATATTTCATCCTCAAAATCTATTTCTTCAACTAAATCTCGAATAATTTCACACCCATTTGCAATTGCTTTTTTATATAAATATTCATCCAAGGTATAACGACTAATTCCAAAACCGCCAAGCGGTAAAATACTTTTAATTTTCTTTCCACTGACAGTTGAAAATTCAAGTTTTGTAATGGCTGTAGGATATAAATCGGCTATTTTTATATCCAGCCAATTTAGATAAGGTAAAACTTCATTAGAAATGTATTCACCACAAACTTTATGTTTTGGAAATTCATTTTTTTCTACAACGGTAATTTGAAATCCAATTTTGGATAAATGAATTGCTGCAGTTAATCCTGCTAAACCACCACCAATAATTAAAACTTCATTATTTTTCATAGGGGAGTAAATTTATGGATTTGCTTGGGAACGTAGCTATATTATTAAATATAAATCTTACATAATTATATATTTTAATAAATTGAAATTATTTTCTTTTTTAGTTCTGTCAAACAATATAATCCCCCAAAAAAAAAAGCTACATTATTACAAGCAGCTTTTAATTAATTTACAATTTTCCTTCTTTAATCTCCTCTACAATTTCAGGATTTAATAATGTTGTCGTATCTCCAAAATTTGAATAATCTCCTTCAGCTATTTTACGAAGAATCCTACGCATGATCTTACCGGAGCGAGTTTTTGGCAAACCGGAAACAAATTGAATTTTGTCCAACTTAGCAATTGGACCAATGTGATCCGTTATATGTTGATTAATCTCTTTGATAAGATTTTCTTTATTTCTAGTTTCTCCCGTTTCTTTTAGAATTACAAAACCATATAAGGCATTTCCTTTGATATCGTGAGGAAAACCTACAATGGCTGATTCAGCAACTGCAGGATGTTCATTAATAGCATCTTCAATTGGAGCCGTTCCTAAATTGTGTCCTGAAACGATAACCACATCATCTACACGACCCGTAATCCTATAATATCCTACTTCATCGCGCAAAGCACCGTCACCAGTGAAATATTTGCCTGGAAAAGTAGAAAAGTATGTGTCTTTATATCGCTGGTGATCGCCCCAAATAGTCCTGGCGATTCCAGGCCATGGGAATTTAATACACAGGCTGCCTACCACTTGATTGCCTTCAATTTCATTGCGTTTTTCGTCCATTAATACCGGTTGAATTCCAGGTAAAGGCAAAGTAGCATATGTTGGCTTTGTGGGAGTTACAAATGCAATTGGGGAAATCATGATTCCACCTGTTTCGGTTTGCCACCATGTATCCACAATTGGACATCTCTTATCTCCAACATGATCATTGAACCAGTGCCAAGCTTCTTCATTTATTGGCTCACCTACTGAACCGATTACTTTTAATGATTTTAAAGCAAACTTTTGTACATATTCTGTGCTTTCTTTTGCCAAAGCACGAATAGCAGTTGGTGCGGTATAAAATTGAGTCACTTTATGTTTCTCGATGATTTCCCAGAAACGACTAAAATCTGGATAAGACGGAACTCCTTCAAAAATTACAGTTGTTCCACCATTTAATAACGGACCATATAAAGTATAGGAATGTCCGGTAATCCAACCTATATCAGCAGTACACCAAAAAATATCGTTTTCTTCATGATTAAAAACATTTTTAAAAGTATAAGCAGTATAAACCATATATCCTGCAGTCGTGTGTACCATTCCTTTTGGTTTACCGGTAGATCCTGAAGTGTAAAGGATAAATAATGGGTCTTCTGAATCCATAATTTCAGCAACATTATTATCTGAAGCTTCTTCTAAAAGAGGCTGCAACCATTGGTCACGTCCATCTTTCATATTTACGGATGTATGGGTTCTTTTTACTACCAAAACATTTGATACTCCAGGGCAACTTACCAATGCTTCATCAATAATTCCTTTTAAATCAATAGTTTTGTTACCGCGATAACCTCCATCTGAAGTGATTATCATTTTACAATCGCTATCATTTATCCTAGTGGCTACAGCTGAAGAAGAGAATCCTGCAAAAATAACGGAATGTATGGCTCCAATTCTAGCACAAGCCAAAGTAGTTATGGCCAATTCAGGGATCATTGGTAAATAAATACAAACACGATCTCCTTTTTTTATGCCTTGCTCCCGCAACACATTTGCCATTTTACAAACACGCTGGTGTAATTCATTATAGGTTATATGTAATGCTGTTTCTGTTGGATCATTAGGTTCAAAAATAATAGCCGTTTTATCACCTTTTTTAGCAAGATGTCTGTCAATACAATTTTTAGTCATGTTTACTTTAGCTTCAGTAAACCATTTTACTTCAGCTTCAGCCATATTAAAATCGACAACTTTATCCCATTGTTGGTACCAAGTGAAATTTTCCTCTGCTATTTTACCCCAAAATTTTCTTGGTTCACGAACTGATTTATTGTAATGTTTAAAATATTGTTCTAAATTATCAATTTTATAGTAGCTCATGTTTTAATTTTTTATAAAAGTATTAAATCTCTTTCTATTCTTAAAATTATTTAAATTATAAATTCCTATGTTAAATTGAATATTGAATAAAAAAAACTATTTTTTGATAATAATTTATTTGTTTTTGCTAATTATGACAATTCTGGTTCAAACAAAAAAAGCGAGATAGAATTTCTACCTCGCCTTTTATTTCAACAAAATTTAACAGCAATAATTTACTAATAAAAAACATGCATTATTATAATAGCAATTGAAACCTAACAAAATGTAAATTCAGATATTAAAAAATGGTATCAAATTCAATTTTACAAAGGAATTACTTCACTTAACTTTCAAACTCATTCGAAGTTAAGTGAATGTAATATGCATCCATATCTCTTTTTATTTTAATAAGTGCTTACTAATTCAAAATATTATGGATTCAAATGATATAATGCAATTCCCAACACACCCTCATGTGTGTAATTCCTAATTTTTTATCCTATTTTTTTCATAGCAGTCATAGATTCTCTTAACCACCCTCCTACTTCTTCAATAGGGTGTTGACGAATACTTTTATTTACTGCAATAAGAACTGCATTATCTACTCCGTTAGAAGTTGAGAATGGTTTACCAATTACGTTTGTATCTACAGTTTTCATATAATCAACCAATAAAGGCTTACAAGCATGATCAAATAAATAACAACCATATTCTGCAGTATCTGAAATGATTCTGTTCATTTCATATAATTTTTTTCTTGCTACTGTATTAGCAATTAAAGGCAATTCATGTAAAGATTCGTAATAAGCCGATTCTTCAATGATGCCTGATTGTGTCATTGTTTCAAAAGCTAATTCTACTCCGGCTTTTACCATGGCAATCATCAAAACTCCATTGTCAAAATATTCTTGTTCCGAAATGTGAGCTGCTGTTGGAGCTGTTTTTTCAAAATTAGTTTCTGCAGTTGCAGCTCTCCAAGTCAATAAATTAACATCATTATTATCCCAGTCAATCATCATGTTTTTTGAAAATTCTCCAGAAATGATATCGTCTTGGTGTTTTTGGAATAATGGACGCATAATATCTTTCAATTCTTCCGAAATTTCGTAAGCTTCGATTTTTGCAGGATTAGAAAGACGATCCATCATGTTTGTAATTCCACCATGTTTCAAAGCTTCAGTTACCGTTTCCCAACCGTATTGAATTAATTTTGATGCATATGCTGGCTCGATTCCTTTTTCAACCATTTTGTCGAAACATAAGATAGAACCTGTTTGTAACATTCCACAAAGGATTGTTTGTTCTCCCATTAAATCTGATTTTACTTCAGCTACAAAGGAAGAGTTCAAAACTCCTGCTTTGTTACCTCCAGTGGCAACTGCATACGCTTTAGCTTGTTCGAAACCTTCATTATTTGGATCATTTTCAGGGTGAACTGCGATTAAAGTTGGTACTCCAAAACCTCTTTTGTATTCTTCACGAACCTCAGATCCTGGACATTTTGGAGCACACATAATAACTGTGATGTCTTTACGGATTTGCATTCCTTCCTCTACGATATTAAAACCATGAGAATACGCTAATGTTGAACCATTTTTCATCAAAGGCATGATTGCTGTTACTACAGCGGTATGTTGCTTATCTGGTGTTAGGTTACAAACCAAATCAGCAGTTGGAATTAATTCTTCATAAGTTCCCACTTTGAAACCATTATCAGCAGCATTCATATAAGAAGCTCTTTTTTGTGAAATTGCTTCTGCACGCAATGCGTAAGAAATATCTAGACCAGAATCTCTCATGTTCAAACCTTGGTTTAAACCTTGTGCTCCACAACCTACGATAACTACTTTTTTTCCTGCTAATGCTGTTATACCATTTGCAAATTCTGATTGATCCATGAATTCGCAAACGCCTAATTGTTCTAATTGTAATCTAAGTGGTAATGAATTGAAATAATTTGCCATCTTTTTTTATTTAATGATTTTAAAATTTAATAATTGAAATTTTGATTGCTGCACTAACATTATCTAGTGTTACTGCAATGAATTCTATTTAAGCTCTTCTAATAACGTTGATATTTCCATTTTTTCTTTGGAAACAGATATTCTTCCTGAACGTACAAATTGCATGATTCCGAAAGGTTTTAATTTCTCATATAGTTCTTCAATCTCAGAGCGTCTCCCTGATTTTGAAATTACAAAAAAGTCTCTTGATACGGTAACAATTTCTGAATGACTCTCTTTGATGATATTTTGTATTTGTCTTTCGTCAAATAACAAACTCGAATTTATTTTGAACAAAGCGCTTTCTAAGAAAATAGTTTCTTCATCAACATGATAAAAGGCTTTGATTACTTCGATTTGTTTTTCTATTTGGCCTACAATATTTTGCACCCACTTTTCAGTTGTGTCCACTACAATGATGAATCTGGAAACGTTTTCAATTTCTGATTCGGATACATTTAAACTTAAAATATTGATATGGCGTTTCAAGAATATTCCTGATATTCTGTTTAATAAGCCAACGTTGTTTTCTGAATAAACAGAAATGGTGAATGTTTTATTTTCCATAATATTAACTTAATCTCATCTCCGAAACCGATGCTCCTGTTGGAATCATTGGGAATACATTATTTTCTTTTTCTACCATAACTTCCAGGAAGTACGATTCTTTTGAAGCCATCATTTCGGCAACGGCAGCATCTAAATCTTCTCTTTTGGTTACTTTTTTGGCCTTAATATAATATCCTTCAGCAATCGCTATAAAGTTAGGGTTGGTCATTTCTGTAGAAGCATATCTTTTGTCAAAAAACAATTGTTGCCACTGACGCACCATTCCTAAAAATTCGTTGTTCAACACTACAATTTTTACAGGAACCTTAGTTTGAAAAATAGTTCCTAATTCCTGAATGGTCATTTGAAAACCACCATCACCAATAATAGCTACTACTTCACGTTCTGGCATTCCCATTTTGGCACCAATTGCAGCTGGTAACGCAAATCCCATGGTTCCTAATCCACCAGAAGTAACATTACTTTTTGTAGAATTGAATTTGGCATAACGACAAGCAAACATTTGGTGTTGTCCCACATCCGAAACCATAATCGCATCCCCTTTTGAGTGCTTATTGATCATTTCGATAGTTTCACCCATAGAAATTCCTTCTTTCTTAGGTTTTAACTCCTCATTGATAACCGCTTCCAATTCAATTTTATACATCTCCTTGAATTCGTTGTGCCAAGATTCATGTGTATTACTTTTAATAAAAGGAAGTAAAGCCGTCAGCGATTCTTTGACATCAGCTAAAACAGCTACAGTCGTTTTTACATTTTTATCTATCTCTGATGGATCAATTTCAAAGTGAATTACTTTGGCTTGTTTTGCATAAGTAGCTAAATTTCCTGTAACACGATCATCAAAACGCATTCCAAGGGCAATCAAAACATCACATTCGTTAGTCAACAAATTAGGACCATAATTACCGTGCATTCCTAACATTCCCACATTTAACGGGTGATCTGTTGGCAATGCCGAAAGTCCTAAAATAGTCCATGCGGCAGGAATTCCTGATTTTTCAACTAATGCTTTTAATTGTTCTTCCGCTTCGCCAAGGATAATTCCCTGACCAAAAACGATATATGGTTTTTTTGCATTGTTGATTAGTTCCGCAGCTTCTTTTATTTTTTCAATATCTAAAGTTGGTTTTGGATTGTAACTTCTAATGCTAGTGCATTTTTTATAACTAAATTCAATTTCGTCAAATTGCGCATTTTTTGTAATATCAATCAATACGGGACCCGGACGACCTGATTTTGCAATAAAAAAGGCTTTTGCAATGATTTCTGGTATTTCATGTGCTTCGGTAATTTGATAATTCCATTTGGTAACCGGAGTCGAAATTCCGATAATATCTGTTTCCTGAAATGCATCTGAACCTAATAAATGTTTTCCTACTTGACCAGTAATACAAACCATTGGAGTAGAATCAATTTGAGCATCAGCAATTCCGGTTACAAGATTTGTTGCTCCAGGGCCTGAAGTCGCAATGGCAACTCCAACTTTTCCTGTTGCTCTTGCAAATCCCTGAGCTGCATGAGTTGCGCCTTGTTCGTGACGTACTAAAACATGCTGTAATTGATCTTGAAATTTATATAATTCGTCGTAAACAGGCATTATGGCACCTCCTGGATAGCCATAAACCAAGTCTACTCCTTCTTCTAATAAGCATCTAATAACGGCTTCTGCGCCTGATATTTTCTTTGTTCCCATGGGTACGTTTATTTTTTTCTCTTCCCTCCCGAACTTCGGGATTCTCCAAAGGAAAGGGTGCCGAGATTGATATAGTATTCCTATTTTTTATTTTTAAAATAAAAGTCCAAACTTACTTGTTATTTCCCTTACGGGAGAGTTAGGAAAATTATTTATCGGTAACACATCCTTCAGAGGCACTGGAGACCGAACGCATATATTTAAGTAAAACTCCTTGTTTAATTGGTGATACAGGTTGAATCCAGCTGGCTTTACGTTTTGCAAATTCTTCGTCAGATATTTTCATATTTATCGTGTTTTTCACAGCATCAATTGAAATCACATCACCGTTTTGTATTAAAGCAATTCCTCCACCTTCATAGGCTTCTGGAGTAACGTGTCCTACTACGAATCCGTGAGACCCTCCAGAAAATCGTCCGTCAGTAATTAAAGCGACAGTACTTCCTAAGCCAGCTCCCATAATGGCAGATGTTGGTTTAAGCATTTCCGGCATACCTGGACCTCCTTTTGGACCACAGTACCGAATAATAACCACATTTCCTGGTTTTACTTCGCCTCCTCTAATTCCTTTAATTACATCGTGTTCGTTTTCATAAACTACTGCTGTACCTTCAAAAAATTCTCCTTCTTTACCACTAATTTTAGCCACACAACCTTCTGAAGCTATGTTTCCATATAAAATCTGAATATTTCCAGTAGCTTTTAACGCTTTTTGGATTTCATGAATTACGTCTTGTCCATCATTCAAATCAGGAACTGAAGCTAAGTTTTCCGCAATTGTTTTTCCCGTTACCGTTAAACATTCACCGTGTAAAAGTCCTTCTTTCAATAAATATTTCATTACTGCCGGAACGCCACCTACATTATGTAAATCTTCCATTAAGTATTTACCACTTGGTTTCAAGTCAGCAAGCAATGGTGTTTTATCACTAATATCTTGGAAATCTTTTAATGTAAGATCAACTCCTACTGCATGTGCCATTGCAATTAAGTGCATAACCGCATTAGTTGAACCTCCTAAAACAGCCACTATTGTAATCGCATTTTCAAATGCTTTACGAGTCATAATATCTCTAGGCTTAATATCTTTTTCCAGTAATATTCTGATTGCTTTACCAGCATCAGCACACTCTTGTTTTTTTTCTGGACTCAAAGCAGGATTAGAAGAACTGTACGGTAAACTCATCCCTAAAGCTTCAATCGCTGATGACATTGTATTGGCAGTATACATACCACCACAAGCACCTGCTCCTGGACAAGCATTTTGTATCACACCTTTAAAATCTTCAGGTGTAATAGTGTTGTTGAATTTTTTTCCTAATGCTTCAAAAGCAGAAACAATATTCAAATCCTCCCCTTTCCATTTTCCAGGATGAATAGAACCTCCATATACCATAATAGAAGGGCGATTTACTCTACCCATAGCCATTAAAGCTCCTGGCATATTTTTATCACAACCTGGAACAGCGATCATACCATCATACCATTGTGCTCCCATAACAGTTTCGATAGAATCTGCAATTACATCCCGAGAAACTAAAGAAAAACGCATTCCATCATTACCATTTGAAATACCATCACTAACACCAATAGTATTAAAAATCAAACCAACTAAATCTTCTTTCCAGACACCAGTCTTAATATCTTTAGCCAAATCGTTTAAGTGCATATTACAAGGGTTTCCATCGTAACCCATACTCACAATTCCTACCTGCGCTTTTTTAAGATCTTCTTCAGTTAATCCAATTCCGTACAACATGGCTTGAGAAGCTGGTTGTGTTTCATCTTGGGTGATTATTTTGCTGTATTTATTTAATTCCATTATATGATTGTTTCTGTATTTTTTAAATTTATTCCAAAAAAAAACCTTCCAAAATAATTGGAAGGTTTTAAATATTTTTTTAATTATATCTATAACATTCCTACTGCATATGTGATTACCACATTGACATTAATAATTGAAATAATAGTTATGATTTTCATTTTTTTTATTTGCTTCAAAAGTATGAAAAACAAATAGAACAAAAAATAGAATCTTAAAATTATAAGCACTTTTCAATTATTAAATGCATTCTGATCATTGTTTTGTTAAACAATAGTCGATTGTCCTATTTGTACATTATCACTTTTAAAATATAAATCGTCTTTACTTAAAATGACATTCGAAATAAAGTCTCCAACTTCATTGGTACCAAATTTTGAATCTGCTTTCAAATCTATTGTCACCACATTGTATTCAATCGCTTTTTCTACTGCTTCATATACTTTTTTGGCTTCTTTATGAAGTCCAAAATGTTCTAAAAGCATTGCTGCTGATAATATGGAAGCAATTGGATTTGCTATATTTTTTCCTTTTACTTGCGGATAAGAACCATGAATTGGTTCAAAAAGCGCATTTTTATTTCCTAATGACGCCGAAGCCAACAATCCTATAGAACCTGTAATGACACTCGCTTCATCAGATAATATATCCCCAAATAAATTTTCAGTCAAAATGACATCAAATTGTTTTGGATTTAGAATAATTTGCATCGCAGCATTATCAACAAAAAGAAAATCTAACACTACATCAGGATAATTTTCGCTAACTTTTTTCACGACTTTTCTCCATAATCGAGAAGTTTCAAGCACATTGGCTTTATCCACCATCGTTACTTTTTTGCGTCTGTTTTGTGCGGTTTTAAAAGCCAAATGCGTAATTCGGGTGATTTCTTCTTCTGAATATTCGCATAAATCAGAAGCGATTGTACCAGCATCGTTCAATTTTTTATCTCCAAAATAAATACCTCCGGTAAGTTCTCTGAAAATAATAAAATCAGCACCTTCGATTATCTCTCTCTTTAAAGGAGAAGAATCTAATAATGACTTATATGGTTTTATAGGTCTGATATTTGCAAAAAGACCTAATTCTTTTCTCAATTTTAATAATCCTTGCTCAGGGCGTACTTTAGCACTAGGATTGTTGTCGTATTTTGGATCTCCAATAGCGCCAAACAAAACTGCATCCGTATTAAGACAAAGATTAAGCGTTTGTTCAGGAAGAGGCTTTCCAGTTTTATCTATACCAACAGCCCCAATAAGAGCATCTTCAAAAATAAATTCATGATCATATACTACACCAATAGCATATAAAGCTTTCTTTGCCTGTAAGGTCACCTCTGGCCCTATTCCGTCTCCCGGCAGTACTGCTATTTTTAAATTCATGGTTTAGTTTTTTAACAAATAGTGCTTTGATTAGCTTCTTATTAAATCACTTTGTATTTTACAAGCTTCAATAATTTGATGAATATCATCATCTACAACTTCTTTTTTGATATCGGCAAATTTCAAGAACTCAATATAAACTTCATCCAATTGTACTTTGGTAAGTTCATATCCTACTTTTTTTGCTCTGTATGCTAATGCTGCTCTACCACTTCTTGCTGTAAGAACTATTGAAGACTCATTGACACCAACATCCAAAGGATCCATGATTTCATAAGTTGCTCTGTTTTTAATCACACCGTCCTGATGAATTCCTGAACTGTGTGCAAAAGCATTCGCGCCAACAATCGCTTTATTTGGTTGCACCATCATTCCCATACTTTCAGAAACCAAACGACTCATTTCGTTCAACTGCTTCGTATTAATATCAGTATATAAATTTAAATAAGGATGTTGTTTGAAAATCATTACAACTTCTTCAAGTGCAGTGTTTCCGGCTCTTTCTCCTATTCCATTTATGGTACATTCTATTTGTCTCGCTCCGTTTACAGCACCTGCGATAGAATTGGCTGTTGCCATCCCTAAATCATTATGGCAATGACAAGAAAGAATAACATTTTCAATACCTTTTACATTTTCTCTTAGGTATTTTATTTTGGCACCGTATTCTTCCGGTAAGCAATATCCGGTTGTATCAGGAATATTAAGTACTGTAGCCCCTGATTTTATCACTTCTTCGCAAACTCTTGCCAAGAAATCATTGTCAGTTCTACCGGCATCCTCAGCATAAAACTCTACATCTTCAACATACGATTTGGCATGTGAAACTGCAAATTTTGCTCTGGCAATAATATCTTCTCTGGTAGTATTTAATTTATGTATTATATGTGAATTTGAAGTTCCTATTCCAGTATGAATACGGGGTTTTTTGGCATGTTTTAAGGCAGCTGCAGCAACATCAATATCATTTTTTACTGCTCTGGTTAAACCACAAACAGTTGCATTTTTTACAATCTTACTAATTTCAGAAACAGACAAAAAATCACCTGGACTAGAAACAGGAAAACCAGCTTCAATAATGTCAACACCCATTTCGTCTAAGCGATTGGCTATAACGAGTTTTTGATTGGTATCTAATTTACATCCTGGGACCTGTTCTCCATCTCGTAAAGTGGTATCAAAAATTTGAACTTTCTCTCTATTCATTTTCATTTATTTAATGTAATTTCACATCTCGATAACAAATTTATATTTCATTACTTTAATATAAAACTCATTTTAACGAAATATACTGCTTATAAAGAGAATTAATACTTTGTAAGTGATTGATTTACATATAATTAAGGCGCAATATATTACAATGGCTAACCATCAAAAAGATTTCTTATTTGTATTAATAAAATCCCTTTCAAAGTCTGAAAAAAGACAATTTAAGATTTTTGCGAGTCGACTCGAGACAAGTTCAAATACAAAATTCATCGAATTATTCAATATTTTAGATAAATCAGATGCATATGATGAGAAGCTTATTTTAAAAAGTGATATTATCAAAAAAGTACAATTATCCAACTTAAAGTCCTATTTGTACAAACAAATTTTAGTGAGTATTCGATTGAATATTCCGAGTCAAAATATTCGGTATCAGCTACGAGAACAAATTGATTTTGCAGCTATATTGTACAATAAAGGTTTATACAAACAAAGCTTAAAAATATTAGACAAAACAAAGATTTTGGCATTAGAAAATGACGAAAAACTCATGGCATATGAGATTGTAGAATTCGAAAAACTAATTGAATCACAATATATTACCCGAAGTATTCAAGGACGAGCCGATGAGTTGGTTATTCAGGCCAAGGAGTTGAATTATCGGAATACAATATCCAGTAAATTATCTAATTTATCCTTGCAACTGTATGGTATTATGCTCAAAACAGGTTATGTAAAAAGTGACGAGGAATATAAATATATAGATGACTATTTCAACAAACACATTTCTAAATTCGACGAGAAAAAATTCGGATTTCGGGAAAAATACTGGTTTTACAATGCTAATCTTTGGCATAGTTTTTTAGTACAGGACTTTTTGGCCAGCTATAAATATGCCTATAAATGGGTTAATCTTTTTTATGACAATCCCAATATGATCTATCTAAATCCGGTATTTTTCCTCAAAGGGAATCATTATTTGCTGGAGTCTTTATATATGCTTAAATACAAGTCAAATTTTAAAAAATATTTGGTTTTATTAGAAGAAACTATTAGTGATCCTCGTTTTCCAGTGAATGATAATATTGCTTCTTTATCATTCTTGTATCTGTATAATAACAAATTAAATTATCATCTTTTAGAAGGTACTTTTGCCGAAAGTGAGTATTTAATTCCTGAAATTTTAGAAAAATTAAAATTACACAGTGAGCATCTTGACGAGCATCACGAAATGTTGTTTTATTATAAAATTGCATCCATTTATTTTGGTAACGAAAAATACAATGAATGTATCTTTTATTTGGAGAAAATCATAAACAACAAAAATCTAACGATGCGGGAAGATTTAATGTGCTTTTCTCGAATTCTTTGTCTGATAGCTCATTATGAATTAGGAAAAGATTATTACTTGGAAAATCAGTTAAAAAACACCTATAAGTTTTTATTAAAAATGAATGATTTGCATGAGGTTCAAAAGGAAATCATGCGATTCATGAAAAACTTAAACTCCATTTATCCTAGTGACATCAAAAAAGAGTTTGTAAAAATGAGGGAACGATTTATTGAATTAGAAAAAAACACTTACGAAAAAAGAGCATTTCTTTATCTTGATATTATCTCTTGGCTGCAAAGCAAAATCGAAAACCGCAAAATTAGTGATATTATTAAGGAAAAAGCCAAACTGAGTAATAGATAATTTCATCATTAAGCATTAACTAAACTTGAAAAACCTAAAAAACCTAAAAAACCTTAAAAGAAGTACTAAAAAACGCTTCATATCGGCACTAAAAAAAAACAATGTATTAGGAATAGCTTTGATTAAGGAAAAATTTATGGAACTGAAGTAAATTTGCCATTGAAAAAATAAAAGTTTAATTTTATAAGTCACTTAAATTCAAGCTTATGAATAGTTTCTTTAAAACAATACTGGCAGGTTTCGGTGCCAAGCAAATGGGCTGTGGCTGTTTCGGAACAGTTATTATTTTTATAATTATCTATTGGTTATTAGGTTATCTTTAGAATAAAAACTATAAAATAACCTAATCCCATTTAATATTTCAAAAGTTGTTTCAAATCATTTTCGAATCTGCCTTTCGGTAAATATTGATCTTCCAACGCTTTTGTAAATGGAATCGGCGTGTCTAAACTCGCAACACGTTTAACAGGCGCATCTAGATATTTGAAACAATTTTCCATTATCATTGCCGAAATATCGCTCGCAATTCCACCAAACATAGAATCTTCCTGATAAATGATTACTCTTCCTGTTTTCTTTACCGAATCAAAAATTGCTTCAGTATCCAAAGGTTGCAAGGTTCTCAAATCCAATAAATCAGCTGATATTTCAGGGTTTTTTGCTAAAGTATCCAAAGCCCAATGCACCGCTGCTCCAAACGAAATAATCGTAACCTGATTCCCTTCTTTCAACAAAGCCGCTTTTCCTAATGGAATGGTATAATAATCTTTTGGTACATCTTGGTAAACGCTTCTGTATAATTGTTTGTGTTCAAAGAATAATACAGGATTTGGATCATTGATTGCAGTATTTAACAGTCCTTTCGCATCATACGGAAATGCCGGATAAACCACTTTTAGTCCCGGCGTTTTAGTAAACCAAGCTTCATTGGTTTGCGAATGAAAAGGCCCGGCTTGTGTTCCTCCACCGCAAGGCATTCGGACAACAACATCTGCTTTTTCTAACCAACGATAATGTGATTTGGCTAATAAATTCACAATTGGATTAAAACCTGTCGAAACAAAATCAGCAAACTGCATTTCCACGATCGCTTTGTATCCATTAATCGATAATCCCATTGCTGCCGAAACTACTGCACTTTCACAAATTGGAGTATTGATGACACGCTCTCTACCAAACTGCGCTACAAAACCATCTGTGATTTTGAAAGCACCTCCATATTCAGCGATATCCTGACCCATGATTACTAAATTTTCATGGCGTTCCATAGATTGCTTCAAACTGGTTGAAATGGCATCTATAAAACGAATATTTTCTTTTTCATATGAAGGGTTAACTAACTCAAATACATACGGTTTATAAACATCATTTAGTTCTTCTATTAAAGTAGCTTCTATTTCTGGTTCGGCATTGGCAACAGCCAAACCTTCATCAATGGCTGCCTTTATTTCAGTGTGTAAAGCAGTATCAAAATCGGATGTAAGAACTCCGTTTTCTGCCAAATATCTTCTATAATTTTCTACAGGATCTTTAATCGCCCACATGTCCATTAACTCTTGTGGAACATATTTTGTCCCACTCGCCTCTTCGTGCCCACGCATTCGGAAAGTTTTGAATTCTAATAAAACAGGACGTGGATTTTCTTTCATCGAAGCTTTCAATTCGGATAATAAATTAAACACTTCCAGAATATTATTACCATCAATAATATGGCTTTCCATTCCGTATCCTTTTCCTTTATCGGCTAGGTTTTCGCAACGGTATTGCTCATTTGTAGGTGTCGAAAGTCCGTATCCATTATTCTCTATTACAAATAGTACCGGCAATTCCCAAACCGAAGCTATATTCAACGCTTCATGAAAATCGCCTTCACTGGTCGCTCCTTCACCCGTAAAAACGGCGGTAATTTTTCCGTTTTTCTTGAGTTTATTGGCCAACGCGATTCCGTCTGCAACTCCTAATTGAGGTCCCAAATGCGAAATCATTCCTATAATCTTGTATTGCTGTGTTCCAAAGTGAAAACTTCGATCACGTCCTTTTGTAAAACCATTAGCTTTACCTTGCCATTGCGAAAAAAGTCGGTACAATGGAATGTTTCTTCCTGTAAAAACGCCTAAATTTCGATGCATTGGCAAAATATACTCATCAGAATCTAAAATTGCCGTGACTCCCACAGAAATAGCCTCTTGGCCAATTCCAGAAAACCATTTGGATACTTTTCCTTGGCGAATAAGGATCAACATTTTTTCTTCGATTAGTCTTGGTTTCAATATTCGCTTATATAAATCTAATAATTGATTGTCAGTAAGATTTTTTCGGTCAAAAGTCATTTTTTTAGTTTTATTGCAGTGTTCAAAGATAAAAAAATATAACAGTTTGATTTTATTTTGTTATATTTTTTTAATTTGTTTGTGATTTTTAAAATCCAGATAGAAAATTATTCTTTACATTTGTATGTGCAAGATTTTAAAAACTTGTAAGTTATAAAAAATATTTAAAAGTATGCAAAACATTCCTAGTGTTGACTTGCGTGATTTCCTTTCGGACGACCCGAAACGTAAACAAAAATTTGTAAATGAAATCGGAAGTGCATTTGAAGATATTGGCTTCGTAGCACTCAAAGGGCACTTTTTAGACGACCAACTGGTTGATGAATTGTATGGTGAAATTAGAAATTTTTTCGCTTTACCATTAGAAACAAAACGCAGCTATGAAATTCCTGGAATTGGCGGACAAAGAGGCTATGTTTCTTTTGGAACGGAGCATGCCAAAGGCAGAAAAGAAGGCGATTTGAAGGAGTTTTGGCACTTTGGACAATATGTATCCAAAGATTCCAAATATGCTTCAGAATATCCTGAAAACGTTGAAGTAAAAGAATTGCCACGTTTTAATGTGGTTGGTAAAGAAGCGTATCAAATGTTGGAAAAAACAGGTGTTTATGTCCTGAGAGCTTTGGCTTTACATCTTGGTTTGGATGAATTTTATTTTGACATCTATGCCAAAGACGGAAATTCAATTTTAAGACCTATTCATTATCCACCCATTACTTCTGAACCTGCCAATGCGATTCGTGCCGCTGCTCATGGCGACATCAACTTGATTACTTTATTGATGGGAGCGCAAGGAAAAGGATTACAAGTCCAAAATCACGATGGTGAATGGATTGATGCTATTGCTGAACCCGATGAATTAGTAATTAATGTCGGTGATATGTTATCGCGCCACACCAATAACAAGTTGAAATCTACGATTCATCAAGTGGTAAATCCACCAAGAGAATTATGGGGAACTTCGCGTTATTCTATTCCGTTTTTTATGCATCCGGTGAGTGATATGAAATTAGATTGTTTAGAGAACTGTATTGATTCAGAACATCCAAAAAAATTCGAAGATATTACCGCAGGAGCTTATTTATATGAACGTTTAGTAGATTTGGGACTTATTAAAAAATAAAACTTAAATTTACGTCAAATACTAAAAGACATTGAGTGTATGCTTAATGTCTTTTGTTTTTTACTCTTTAGAAATTAAGAAAATAAACTTCCTATTCTTAATTTTTAAAGAGTTTTAAATAAAAATTAATTTTAAAATTATGGACTTAAAAGACCAATTAAAAAACCTTTTTCCGGATCACGAACCATCACCTGAGGAAGCAATTGAAGAAGTTGCACACGAATTATATGTTCAAAAAGAACCTATGATCTGCAAATTCGAAAAACGAAAAGGAAAAGCTACCACTATAATTGAAGGTTACGAAGGAACAGACGAGGATTTTAAAATTCTGGCAAAAGAAATCAAAACCAAATTAAGTGTTGGTGGAACTTTCAAGGATGATTCCATCATTATACAAGGTGATTATCGGGATAAAATCATGACTATTTTAAAAGAAAAAGGCTTTAAAGTAAAACGCGTTGGAGGGTAGAAAAAGTGTTCAGTAATTAGTATTCAGTTGAGCAACTTGAAACATTAAACCTTAAACAAAAAAAGAATGATACAATCATCAGAATTAATATTAAATCCAGATGGAAGCGTCTACCATTTGAATTTAAAACCGGAGCATATTGCGCAAGATATCATCTTTGTAGGGGATCAAAATCGGGTCGAAAAAATCACACAGTTTTTTGATAGTATTGAATTTTCTACTCAAAAAAGAGAATTTAAAACGCAAACCGGGATTTTCAAAGGGAAACGAATTACCGTGATGTCAACAGGAATTGGTCCAGATAATATTGATATTGTCATGAATGAATTAGATGCTTTGGTTAATATTGATTTAAAAACGCGTCAACCAAAAGAAAAGCTGACTTCATTGAACATCATCCGTATTGGAACTTCGGGTTCTTTACAAGCTGATATTCCTGTGGATAGTTTTGTGCTGTCTAAATTTGGATTAGGTTTGGACAACATGCTCCGCTCCTATTTGATTGATGAAGTTTCGAATATTGAAATGGAAGATGCTTTTGTAAAACACACCAATTGGGATTTGCGAAAAGGAAAGCCGTATGTGATTTCGTGTTCTTCGACATTGGAAAAAATGATTGAAAGCGAAAAAATGCACAAAGGAATTACTGCTACAGCCGGAGGTTTTTACGGCCCACAAGGCCGTGTTTTGCGTTTAAATATTCAAGATGAAACATTAAATTCTAAAATGGATAATTTTAAATTTGGTGACAATCAAATTACTAATTTAGAAATGGAAACCGCTGCTATATATGGACTTTCGGCTCTTTTAGGACATAATGCATTGTCATTAAACGCTATAATTGCCAATCGGGCTTCAGGAACTTTTAGTGAAGATCCCTATAAAGCGGTCGATGAATTGATTTCGTATACGCTGGATAAACTGAGTAAATAGCTTTTGATTTAAGAATGTAGATTAACGTTTTTTGATCTCTCATTTATATAACTATGAACTTACGAATTGCTAGACAAACCGGAAATTTAGAAAATAGAATATTTTTATATTAATATTCTTGGTTTTGAACGTCTTATGGGTTTTCAAAAACATAACAATTATGGTCATATTTTAATATTCTATCCTGAAACTGTTTTAGAATATAACAGCCTCATAAATAATGTTTTAGAAATAAACATTTCAATCGTAACTTTAAAAAATTCATATTGGAATAATACCCAAGTTTTAGGCGGAAAAATGTTTCTTGATCCTGATGAATTCCGAATTGTTATTTCTGATTTGAAAGCAAAAGGGTGATAATTATTGATTGACTATTTCAAAAACTCGATTCGACTTTAAACCTGAAATATTTAGTTTTTAAAACTACCTTTGCTTTTACAACAAAACGATAATGAAAATAATACTTACAGGTGCTACAGGAGTTTTAGGTTCTCATATTATGTATGAAATTCTGGAACTTTTTATCAACAATAAAATTGACGGAAAACTTTTTCTTATAGCAAGAAATAAAGGAAAGAACTCCGCTTTAAATAGAATTAACGAACTCTTATCCAGTAGCTACACCCCTAAAATCATAAAAGAAAAAGGCGTAGAAAAACTACACGAATACATTGAAATAATCGATACGGATTTGGATGTAATTCAGAATACTTTTTCAAGTAAAATAAAAGATGCTTATTTCATCCATTCGGCTGGATTCGTTAATTTATCTACAGATGAAGAACAACGCGATAAAATTTTTGATGAAAATACTAAAATCACAAAATCACTTTTTAATATATTTCATCCCTTTATAAAAAAATTCATATATATAGGAACCGCTTTTTCATCAGGAATTAGAAAAGGGTTAATTGCTAATGATTTTCATAGTTTAAGTTTCAAACCAGAGCACCGAAATGCGTATGAAAATGCAAAATTTCACTCGGAAAACTTTATAGCCCAAGAATGTAAAAAAATAGGTTTACCATTCCAAATTCTGCGTCCAAGTGTGATTGGAGGTAAAATGTTAGGAACCGAAAATCAATATTTCATCCCAAAATACATGGTTTTTTATCTTTTGGCAAAATTCTTTCACTTTACTTCCCAACGAAAAGGCGAACAAGAAAATGTCCGTTTTATTATCAATAAAGAAACAGTTTTAAACATTATTCCTGTCGATTATGTGGCAAAAGTAATTGTAAATACCTTCGAAAGAGACGATATTGAACAGCTTAACATTGTAAATACTAAAAGTTTCAATATGGTAAATGGATTGCAGTTGATTATGAAGGAAGTGGGTTACACTAATTTCACTTTAATCCAAAATCCGTTAGATTTCAAATACAAAAATACTATAGAAAAATTGTATTATGAAAGCATTGGAAAGCATTTAAACCCTTATTTCACAACAGCTGCCAACGAATACGATACCACTTTATTGAACTCCATTCTGGAAGTACCAAAACTGGACCCAGAAGCGTTTACTAATATGATTCGTTACGCGAGATTGAATAATTTCAAAGATATTAATGTGTAATTTTAGGAGCTAACTCCTGCTGTGCACTATAATCTATTGCGCCGAACCCCGGCACAATAGGATTTCCGTTTCATCTGGGCTACTTAAAACGATTAACGATAAAAATAAAAAATGACAACAATAAAAATAGCTGGAGTTCCAGAACATTTTAATCTTCCTTGGCATTTAAGCATTGAAAACGGAGATTTCGAAAAAGAAAATATCGATTTACAATGGACTGATGTTCCTGAAGGAACAGGAAAAATGTGTCAAATGCTTCGTGATGGAGAAACTGATATTGCCGTAATCCTAACCGAAGGAATTGTCAAAGATATTGTTGCCGGAAATCCAAGTAAAATTGTTCAGGTTTATGTAGAAAGTCCATTAATTTGGGGGATTCACGTAGCTGCAAACTCCAATTTTAAAACGCTAGCAGATTTACAAAACACCAAAGTGGCTATTTCCAGATTGGGTTCCGGTTCGCAATTAATGGCGTACGTCAATGCGGATAATCAAGGTTGGAAAACAGATAATCTTCAGTTCGAAATCGTAAATACAATTGACGGCGCCGTTGAAGCTTTAACTATCGGAACTGCCGATTATTTTATGTGGGAACGGTTCATGACAAAACCACTTGTCGACAAAGGAATTTTTCGCAGAGTTGCTGATTGCCCAACACCTTGGCCATGTTTTGTAATTGGCGTTCGGGATGAAATTTTGGAAAAACAACCCGATATTATTTCTAATATTTTAAAAATCATCAATCAAACTACAATTGAATTTAAAGACATTCCCAGTATTGACAAAACTTTAGCCTCAAATTACAGTCAAAAAATAGAAGATATAGAGGAATGGTTGTCAATAACTCAATGGTCGCAAAAACCATTGTTAGAAAAAATGTTAAACAAAGTTCAAAATCAACTATTACAACTTAAAATTATCGATAAAAAAGGTACTTTTGAGGATATTGTAAAAACAGTCTAGATTGCTGTTTTTATTTTTACTATGATAAAAATAAAAGAAATTAATTTTCAAGGTATGAAACAGAAATTTCAGGTCAAAAAACCCTGGGATGATGTTATAATTTTTGTTTTGAACATATTGGTTGCTATTCCCGTTTTTATAATTGTACATCAAAATTTAATTAATCCAAATTGGTTTCTGAATATCGACAGAGTCGTTTTATTTCTATTAATAATTGTTGTTATTCAAATCATTCTGCGATTCTTAAGAACGATTATTCTCTTTTGTATCATCTTGTATTTATTAATTTTGATTTATGGTTCAACTATTGGAAACTATGGTTTTAACAGCGTTTTTGAAGATTATAATTCAATGATGTATTCCATGTCTGACAATCCATATCCACAAGATATAATCATTGCCAAACTACTTCCGTTTCCTAATAAATCAAAAATCATTAATGCTATTGAGTACCAAAATCCAAAAATTAGAAATTTTGCGATTATGGCTACTTCTAAATATTTCAAAAACTTAAAAGGATATTCAGACTACAGAACCATCATTCAATGTTTTGCAGTATTTAAAGAAATAAATCACCGATGGAATTATGTGAGTGATCCAAAAGAAGGCGATTATATTGCAACTGCCAGTGAATCATTGCTATACTTTTCAGGAGATTGTGATGATCATTCTATTTTAATGGCAGCGAGTATAAAATCGATTGGTGGAACTCCAAGATTAATTCATACAAAGGGTCATATTTATCCCGAAATATTAATTGGTTCCCTCATTGATTTAGAAAAAGTAAATTTTCTAATTAAAAATATTCTGTTTACAACTGAAAGTAATGAAAAACAACTTCATTATCACATAGATGAGCGAGGGCAAGTTTGGTTAAACCTTGATTATACTGCAACATATCCCGGAGGCCCCTTTTTATCCGAAGAAATCCTGGGCGCATTAACATTGGATTAATCACTAAAAAAATAGGTACCGTATAAATTCTAAAAAAGGGTAATAGGTGCGTGATACAATAGCATTGAGAGAAGCAATTAAAAGTGGGCTCAAGAGAGCAAAAAATACTTTAATTCGTTCTAAGAACCCAACTTGGAAATATTTATTTGAAGAATCAAAAATAGAATGACGAATTAACTTTCGCAAAAATAAAACAAGAAAATGCTGAACCTTCCTAAAGAAAAAAAAATTATCCTGTTTGATGGTGTTTGTAATCTCTGCGATTCGGCGGTACAATTCATCATTAAACAGGACAAAAAAGATATTTTTAGGTTTGTGGCACTTCAATCTGATTTAGGTCAAGAAATCATTAAATACATTGGAATTGATGCTAAAAACATTGAGAGTGTAATTATCTACCAGCCCGGAATCGCTTATTACTACAAATCGGAAGCCGTATTAGAAATTGCTAAAAGTTTAGGCGGGATTTATTATTTTGGCACTTTATTTTCTATTTTTCCTACTTCATTTAATAATCGCATTTATGATCATATCGCCAAAAATCGATACAAATGGTATGGCAAAAAAGAAAGTTGCATGGTGCCAACTCCTGAATTAAAAGCTAAGTTTTTGTAAAGCTAATTTTCTAACGGGAACAAATGCAATAGCCCTGATAGCAACGGAAATCCTTTATTCAGGAAACACCTCCTAAAAACATAAAAAAAAGCCTCAAATTACAATAGAATTTGAGGCTTTTTGATTATTTGAAATAGAATTAACTTCTGATTAATTTTTTGTATTTCAATCGTTTCGGAGTTAAATCACCACCCAAACGTTTCTTCTTATTCTCTTCGTATTCAGAGAAACCGCCTTCAAAATAATACACTTCAGAGTTTCCTTCGAAAGCTAGAATGTGTGTGCAAATTCTGTCTAAGAACCACCTATCGTGCGAAATAACTACCGCACAACCTGCAAAATTTTCCAACCCTTCTTCTAATGCACGAAGCGTATTAATGTCCAAATCATTGGTAGGTTCATCCAGTAAAAGAACGTTTCCTTCTTCTTTCAAAGTCATGGCAAGATGCAAACGGTTACGTTCTCCACCTGAAAGTGTTGATACTTTTTTGTTTTGATCGCTTCCTCCAAAATTAAATCGGCTTAAATAAGCTCTGGAATTCACCTGTCTTCCACCCATCATAATCAATTCCTGCCCATCACAAAAGTTTTCCCAAATTGATTTATCAGGATTAATATTAGAGTGTGCTTGATCGACATATGCGATTTTCACTGTTTCTCCAATGGCAAACTCCCCTGCATCAGGTTTTTCTTCACCCATAATCATTCTGAAAATCGTTGATTTACCAGCTCCGTTTGGCCCAATAATCCCAACGATACCAGCTTGAGGCAATGTGAAATTCAAATTGTCATATAGTAATTTATCACCATAGGCTTTTGCAACACCTTTAGCTTCAATTACATTGGTTCCTAAACGGGGTCCGTTTGGAATATAGATTTCTAGATTTTCATCTAATGCTTTTTGATCTTCATTTAGCAGTTTATCGTAATTCTGTAAACGTGCTTTTTGTTTTGTTTGACGGCCTTTAGCTCCTTGACGAACCCAGTCCAACTCCCGTTCTAAGTTTTTTCTACGTTTAGAAGCTACTTTTTCTTCTAACGCCATTCTGCTAGATTTTTGATCTAACCAAGAAGAGTAGTTTCCTTTCCAAGGAATTCCTTCTCCTCTGTCTAACTCTAAAATCCAACCTGCAACATTATCCAAGAAATATCTATCGTGCGTTACCGCAATAACAGTTCCGGCGTATTGTGCTAAATGTTGTTCCAACCAAAGAACACTTTCAGCATCCAAGTGATTCGTAGGCTCATCCAAAAGCAAAACGTCAGGTTGTTGTAACAACAAACGACATAAAGCCACACGGCGACGTTCACCACCAGAAAGATTTTTAATTGGAGTATCAGCATCAGGAGTACGTAACGCATCCATCGCTATTTCTAATTTAGTATCAATTTCCCAAGCTCCAAGCGCATCAATTTTGTCTTGTAATAACGCCTGACGGTCCATCAATTTTTCCATTTTATCGGCATCTTCGTAAACTTCTGGAAGACCAAAGCTATCGTTGATTTTATTGAATTCGTCTAATACTGCCATTGTTTCAGCAACTCCTTCTCTTACAATTTCAATAACCGTTTTACTATCATCTAAAACAGGTTCTTGTTCTAAATAACCAACCGTATACCCGGGTGCAAAGACTACATCTCCTTGGTAGTTTTTATCAACACCTGCGATAATTTTTAATAAAGAAGATTTTCCTGAGCCATTTAAACCCAAAATACCAATTTTAGCTCCGTAGAAGAAACTTAAATAAATATTTTTTAACACCTGCTTATCACTGCTTGAATACGTTTTACTCAATTTTGACATTGAGAATATTACTTTCTTATCGTCTGCCATTTTTTTTTAATTTAAAATTTAAAATTCAACATTTAAAATAACTATTAAAGTCTGCCCTTAAGCGAACTAAAAACCCAGCCATTAGCCAAAAAGCCAACCCCTACGGCCGCAAATCCCCAACCGGCTACATCATCATATCTGAAAGCGCCTAAAGCTATAAGCAACAAACCCATTATAATCATTATTAAAGTAGCCCAACCTAAAATAGTATTTTTATTCATTCCCATATTTAGGTAAATTATATTTATGCCGAAGTTTCGGAGTGCAAATATCGGTTATTTTAGTCGCTAATTAAATATTTTATAAAGCATTTCTCTTAATAAATCCGATTGTGACAATGCATTAGCACCAACACCTTTACTTTTTACATCAATATCTCTTAAAGCCCCAATAATTTGACTGACTTTTTTCATTGGATAATTCTTCAATGCCACATCATATTCTTTCAAAAAGAACGGATTAACACCTAATACTGCCGCAACATTTTTAGGATTTCTGTCTTTCAATCCGTGGTATTTCAGCAATTGAATAAAAAAACCAAACACCAAACTCGTTGTCACCACCATGGGATTGTCTTTAGGATTTTGGGCAAAATTTTCGGCAATGGTATACGCTTTTAATTGATTGCGTTCTCCAAGTGCTTTTCGCAATTCAAATACATTAAAATCTTTACTGAAACCGATATTTTCCTCAATATGCTTTGGAGTTATTGTACTTCCTTCAGGCAGGATAATTTGTAGCTTTTCGAGTTCATTATTAATTTTGCTTAAATCCGTTCCTAAAAATTCCACTAGCATGGCATTTGCTTTAGGTTCAATCGAATATTTTTTCCCTGCTAAAACGCGTTTAATCCACTCGCCTACTTGGTTTTCATATAATTTTTTACTCTCGTAGACGACACCATGTTTTGCTAGTAATTTAGTCAGTTTTTTACGTTTATCCAACGTTTTATATTTGTAACAAAAAACTAAAACTGTTGATGCCATTGGGTTTTCTGCATAACTTTCCAATTTATCAATCGTCCGAATCAAATCTTGCGCTTCTTTTACAATCACAACTTGACGTTCTGCCATCATTGGATACCGTTTTGCGGTTGAAACAATATCTTCGATTGAAACATCTCTTCCATATAAAACGGTTTGATTAAAGCCTTTTTCCTCTTCGGTTAATACTTTTCCTTCAATATAATCGGATAATTTGTCAATATAATAAGGTTCTTCTCCCATCAAAAAATAGATGGGTTTAATGTTGCCGCTTTTTATATCATTTACAATTTTTACAACCTCGTCCATTTTTTTGTGTTTAAAGTTTGAAGTTAAAAGTTTATGGCTTCGAATGAAATTTTAAACTTTAAATTTTAAACTTATTTAATACTTTTGCTTTATGCAAAAACTAAATTTTCAACTTTATAACTTTCGGTTCAAAAATAGCGAAAATAAAGTCTCCATTTTTGATGAAATAAGGAAAAAATTTATCATTCTCACTCCGGAAGAATGGGTGCGTCAACATGTAGTTCAGTTTTTATTGGAAGAAAAAAAATATCCTAAATCATTGATAAATGTAGAAAAAGTTCTAAAAGTCAATGGTTTGCGAAAAAGATACGATGTTGTCGTTTTCAATCCTGATGGTTCTATTTTCATTTTAATCGAATGTAAAGCTCCTGAAATAAAAATTGCACAAGCGACTTTCGACCAAATTGCCCGTTATAATATGACGATGAAAGCCCATTTTTTGATGGTGACTAATGGATTGAATCATTACTTTTGCCAAATGGATTTTGAAAATGAAAAATATCAGTTCTTACCTGAATTACCAATGTATAAAATCCAATAATTAAATACTTTAAATGAAAATAGCTGTTGTCATACTCAATTGGAACGGAGTACAATTATTAGAACAATTTTTACCTTCGGTACTGCAATATTCACCCGAAGCTACCATATATATTGCGGACAATGCTTCAACAGATGATTCCATTTCATTTGTATTGGCTAATTTTCCTTCTATTAAAATTGTAAAAAACAATACAAATTTAGGTTTTGCCGGCGGTTATAATGAAGCATTGAAACATATTGATGCCGAAATTTATGCTTTAGTCAATTCCGACGTTGAAGTTACTAAAAATTGGCTGCAGCCTATCCTTAAAACTTTCGAAAATGAACCAGAAACAGCCATTATCCAACCTAAATTATTAGATTTTAAACGTAAAGAATACTTTGAATATGCTGGTGCTGCGGGAGGATTTATAGACCAGTATGGTTATCCGTATTGCCGAGGGCGCATTTTTGATACTTTAGAAAAAGATAACGGACAATACAATGATAATTGTGAGATATTTTGGGCTTCTGGAGCTTGTTTTTTTATTCGAAGTTCGGTTTACAAGAGATTAAAAGGTTTTGATGCCGATTTTTTTGCTCATCAGGAAGAAATTGATTTATGCTGGCGTGCAACAAATAAAGGATTTAAAATAAAATACAATTCAGAATCGGTTGTTTACCATGTTGGTGGAGCCACTTTGGAGCAAGGAAATCCAAAAAAAACGTATTTGAATTTTAGAAACTCTTTATTAATGTTGACTAAAAATTTACCTAAAGATAAATTGTATTGGATTCTATTTTGCAGAATGATTCTGGACGGAGTTGCCGGATTTCATTTTCTTTCTAAAGGAAAATTCAATCATTTTTTAGCGATACTAAAAGCCCATAGTTCTTTTTACCAATTATTTTCAAGTAATTTAAAAAAAAGAAACAAATTTCAAATCGAAAAACACTACAACACAAAAAGTATCGTTTATTCTTATTACATTAACAATGGCAAGGTTTTTGTTAAATAATTTTAACAATAATTTATGTATAATTTCTAACTTTTAAAAACTAAATTTACAAATCAAATCTTTAAAAAAAAATTATGAGAAAAATAGTAATTGCACTATCAGTATTGGCTGTTTTAACTTCTTGTGTTTCTAAAAAGAAATACACCGATTTAGAAGCCCGAAACAAAGAAACCCAAGATTTATTGAATTCTGCTACTGTAAAATTAAATTCTTGCTTAGAAGAAAAAGCGGGACTTTCTGCAACTGTAGCCGGTTTAAAAGAACACAATCAAACACTGATCAATACGTCTAAAGACATGACGGTATTGACCACTAAAGGGGCTGAAAATATTGAGAAAGCTTTAGAATCTATCAAAGAAAAAGATTTGAAAATCAGTAGAATGCAAGATGCATTAACTAAAAAAGACAGTGTTACACTTGCTGTAGTTACTAGTTTAAAAAGTGCAGTTGGAATTTCTGATCCAGATATCGAAATAAATGTTGAAAAAGGAGTCGTATTTATCTCTATTGCAGACAAATTGCTGTTTAAAACTGGAAGTTATGATGTAACAGACAGAGCAAAAAGTGTTTTAGCTAAAGTAGCTAAAGTGGTAAATGACAAACCGGATTTTGAATGTATGGTTGAAGGTCATACCGATAGCGTTCCTTACAACGGTTCAGGTATATTACTTGACAACTGGGATTTAAGTGTGAAACGTTCTACTTCTATAATTCGTGTATTGACTAATCAATTAGGAGTTAAACCAGAACAATTAATTGCTGCGGGAAGAAGTTCTTATGTTCCTTTAGTTGCTAATGATTCAGCTGAAAATAGAGCTCGTAACAGAAGAACTCGTATCGTTGTATTGCCTAAAATCGATCAATTTTATGAAATGATTGAAAAAGAAATGAAAAAACAACAAAAATAAAAAGTATTAATTGAATAGTAATTAGTGTTCAACTTACATACAATTAGAAAACGTCTCGAGCAATCGAGGCGTTTTTTTATTTAAATTTATAGGGAAATGTTTCACATTCTTAATCTGAAATCTAAACACTCGTTTACAAAATATCCAAACTTCCTTTTCCTACCCTTAACACAATAGGTTCATCTCCGGACAAATCAATAATGGTAGATCCCATGTTATCACCATAACCACCATCAATAACCAAATCAACCAGGTTTTGCCATTTCTCAAAAATGAGCTCAGGATCTGTAGTGTACTCTATCACATCATCGTCATCGTGGATTGAAGTGGAAACAATTGGATTGCCTAATTGACGAACAATTTCGAGTGCAATCGCATTATCAGGAACCCTAATACCAACAGTCGTTTTCTTTTTGAACTCTTTAGGTAAATTATTATTTCCCGGTAGAATAAAAGTATATGGTCCGGGCAAAGCTCTTTTTAATAATTTAAAAGTAGCGGTATCAATTTGCTTTACATAATCCGACAAATTGCTCAAATCGTGACAAACAAAGGAAAAATTAGCTTTATCCAGCTTAATTCCTTTTATCTTAGCAATGCGTTCCAGTGCTTTAGTATTCGTAATATCACATCCTAATCCGTAAACGGTATCCGTTGGATAAATTACTAAACCGCCATCTTTTAAAACCTTAACTACTTTAGCAATCGCCGCTTCATTTGGTTTGTCTGCGTATATTTTTATAAATTGAGCCATGAGATTGAAGATTTGATTAACGATTTTTTGATTTCCTGATTTAAAATTTTAGACCTCTAGTTCTAGATTACTCCAACTTTCATTGAATACTGAAAAACTGACGATTTGAATACTATCCTATAATATCCAATTTTGCAAATCGCAACAATAATTTCTTTATTCCGCCTACTTCAAATTTTATTTCGGCTTTTTTATCAGCTCCCACTCCTTCTAAGTTGACAACTTGTCCTTTTCCAAAGCGCTCGTGCATAACCATATTTCCAGCAACCAATTTGTTGTCAAATAAATTCGCAGTGCCAGAAGAAGTATTACCTGCAGCCACTGGTTTTAGTTTCCGAATATTTACATCCGATTTGGGTTCATTTTCGGTAACATGTTTTGGAGGAGTACTACCTATGGGTTTTGCCAGACGCAATTTGGATTTATCTACATCTCCAAAAATATCACTGTCAATCATTGGTTTATAACGGTAATTATTTTCGGGCGGTGTCATATATTCTAAATACTGACTGTCGATTTCCTCAATAAAACGCGAAGGTTCACTATCGGTCAATTTTCCCCATCGATAACGCGATTGTGCGTACGTCAAATAGGCTTGATGTTCCGCTCTAGTCAAAGCCACATAAAATAAGCGACGTTCTTCTTCCAGTTCGCTTCTTGTACTCATACTCATCGCACTCGGAAATAAATCTTCTTCCATTCCTACTACAAAAACTTGAGGAAATTCCAATCCTTTGGCTAAGTGAATCGTCATCAAGGCCACACGATCTTCGTCACTGGTATCTTTATCTAAATCCGTTGCCAAAGCCACATCCTCCATAAACTCAGATAATGCACCTCGAGCGCCGTCAACTTCTTTTTGACCTTCAGTGAAATCCTTGATACCGTTTAATAGTTCCTCAATATTCTGAATTTTAGCCATTCCTTCCGGAGTAGCATCTTTCTTTAATTCTTGAACTAACCCCGTTTTCTTGGCAACGTGATCAGCGAGATAAAAAGCATCTTGGTTTTCATTTATGGCTTGAAAACTTTGAACCATAGTCACAAAGTCAAGTAATTTTTGTTTTGTTCCTGAATTCAGTTTTAAGTCTATTTTTTCGATATTTTGCATCACTTCAAATATCGAACGCTTGTAGTGATTGGCGGCAATGGTTAACTTCTCGATAGTAGTATTCCCAATTCCACGAGCCGGATAATTGATAACTCGAACCAAAGCTTCCTCATCTTTTGGATTGATAACCAATCGCAAATAACACAATACATCCTTTACTTCTTTCCTTTGATAAAACGAAAGCCCTCCATAAATTCTATACGGAATATCTCTTTTCCGCAACGCATCTTCCATAGCACGAGATTGTGCATTGGTACGATATAAAATAGCAAAAGCGCCATTAGGCAACTGGTTTTGCATTTTTTGCTCCCAAATGGTACTGGCTACAAATCGGCCTTCCTCGTTATCGGTTAAACTGCGGTGTACTTTTATTTTTGGACCAAAATCATTAGCAGTCCAAACTATTTTATCCAGTTTGACTTTGTTTTTATCAATGATGGTGTTGGCCGCTTCTACAATATTTTTTGTCGAACGATAATTTTGTTCCAATCGAAATGTTTTCACCCCTTCATAATCTTTCTGGAAATTCAGGATATTATTGATGTTTGCTCCACGAAACGCATAGATACTTTGTGCATCATCCCCTACTACACAGATATTCTGAAATTTATCAGACAAAGCTCTAACAATCAAGTACTGAGAGTGATTTGTATCTTGGTACTCATCTACCAATATGTAACGGAAACGGTTTTGATATTTAGCCAAAACTTCCGGGAAACGAGTCAATAACTCATTAGTTTTCAATAGTAAATCATCAAAATCCATTGCTCCTGCTTTGAAGCATCGATCAACATAATTTTGATAAATTTCTCCCATTCGAGGTTTTTTAGACATGGCATCGGCTTCTTGCAAATCAAGATCATTGAAATACGCTTTTACCGTAATCAAACTATTTTTGAAATTCGAAATTCTGCTTAAAACCTGTTTAGGTTTGTACACATCTCTGTCCAATTGCATTTCCTTGATAATTCCAGAAATGGCACGAAGTGAATCTTGGGAATCATAAATAGTAAAATTCGAAGGATAGCCCAAATGTTCGGCTTCTGAACGAAGAATTCGAGCAAAAACCGAGTGAAAAGTTCCCATCCAAAGATTTTTAGCTTCTCCAGCACCTACAATATCAGAGATACGCTTTTTCATTTCTCGAGCTGCTTTGTTGGTAAAAGTGAGAGACAAAATACTAAACGGATCTACTCCCTGATTCATCAAATAAGCAATTCTTATGGTCAACACCCGCGTTTTACCAGAACCTGCTCCTGCAATAATTATCATAGGACCGTCTTTTTGTAAAACGGGTTCGCGTTGCGCTTCGTTAAGTTGATCGATATATTTGTGCATGGAAATTTTAAATTATATTATGCAAAAATAGCGATTTTGAATGAGGTTTTCAGTACCAAAAAACAACAATTGGCTAATTCATTTTGCTACTCATTTTAATAAGATATTCTTGTATTTATTATCTCAAAAACACATCGTAGGCAAATCGGATTAATGTCCCGATTACAACAACCAAAAAGAAAATCCGAATAAAACTATTTCCTTTGTTGATGGCGAGTTTTGCTCCAATCCATCCGCCAAAAGCATTACTGGCAGCCATTGGTATAGCTATTGCCCAAATAATTTTGCCTTTCAAAATAAACAGGCAAATGGAACCAAAGTTAGTTGACAGATTTACCATCTTAGCATTTGCGGAAGCGTGCAAAAAATCAAACCCCATGATAGCGATAAACGCAACGACTAAAAAACTACCCGTTCCTGGACCAATAAATCCATCATACAAACCCACTATAAAACTGATTGCAATCGCATTTAAGATTTGTGTTCGAGGAGCAGGAGTCTTTTCAATATGTTGCCCAAAATTCTTTTTTGCATAGGTATAAACCACTAAAAATGAAAGAACAACCAATAAAAATGGCTTCATGAAATCATTACTCACATACGTCAATAATGTTGAACCTAAAAATGCCGAAGGAAAAGCCAACAACATCATGATTCCTAGCAATTTCCAGTTCATATCCACTTTTTTAAGATATTGATAGGCTGCAAAAGAAGTACCGCTAAAAGCAGGAACTTTTAAGGTTCCAATAACTGTTGAAACCGGCAAACTTGGCAATAGAATCAATCCCATAGGCGTTTGTATCAGTCCGCCACCGCCTACAATAGCATCTATAAATCCTGCAGCAAAAGCGGCTAAACAAAGTAAAACCAATACGTACGTTTCCATTCTAATAATTTATTTGAATATTCTGGGCTATAAGTGGTAAAAATACTATTCGCATTGATTTATTGCTAATAAAATCAAGTTGATTTATAATCAAAAAAGTATATTTTTGCTTCTATAAACCGAACAAAGAAAATGGAATCAATACCAATTATAGAATTACTAAGTTATACTTTACCGGCAGTTGTTACAGGGGTTGTAGCCTATTATTTTTTCGATCTACATACCAAAAACGAGGAAAGAAGACGCCGTTATTTACTAAACAAAGAAGCCCAAAAAAACGCTTTACCCTTGCGTTTACAAGCTTTTGAGCGCATGACGCTGTATATGGAACGTATCAATCCTACCAAATTATTGATTCGAATTACTCCTCTTTCACAGGATAAAAATGATTATGAAAATCTTATAATTGAACAAATCGAGCAGGAATTTGAACACAATTTGACACAACAAATATACATGTCAGATGAATGTTGGACTATTATTGTGACAGCCAAAAATGCTACCATTCAAATGATTCGTAGAGCAAATAGGAGCGATCGTGTGGATAGTGCTGATAAATTGTGCGAAGTGCTTTTGAATGATTTAATGGAAAAACAATCTCCAAGTAATGCGGCTTTAGCGTATATCAAAAACGAAGTGGGGCAATTGTGGTAGAATATTGATACTCTCCATTTTATTTTACTCCAACAAAATTCAATAATAAAACAATTTCTTAAATGGGCTTATATTCCTTACATGGTTAATATTTATAACGATGTAAGGAATATAAGTTCATTTAGTTAAAGATTCTACGTTTAATTAATATAAACCGTTATTCTTTCAATAATCGATTCAATTGAAATTGTTCGCTTTCATTTAAATTAGGTAGAATTCTTTCGAAAGAAGCTCTCATTGTCGCATTCTTTAATAATTTTCGGGTATTGTCTCTTCCAAATTTCGAAAATTGCCACATATGATGTGTTGTCGCTTTTACCAAATTTTTCAATACTTCATCATTGATTATATTAAAATTAAGCAGTTTCTCTAAAGCATCTTGACGAATGGTTGCTTCATAATCAGAAGATGAATAATTAATCAATTCATCTACCAATTGCTCTTTATTTATTGGATAGTTAGGTGTTGATAAAGCCAAAGACAACCATAAAGTTCGCAGATTATAATCACTAAAACCAATCCATTCTTTTGACTTATTCAAATATTGAGTGCGTTGTTCCGGAAAATTGTTCCATAAATTATACAATGCTATTTCTTGTGTCTGATAAGATTTATCGTCGAGTAAAGTTTCGTATTGCACTCTAAAACTTTCCGGAATTTCATTTAGTGTTGCCGCAACGGTTTGACGAACTTGTCTGTTTTTGGTTTCCAAAGCTAAATTTAAAAGTGCTACTTTATCGTCAAATTTTTCTAATTTCAATTGATTGACAATTGCTTCTTTTACAGAAAAATAAACATCCGATTGTATTGTTTTCCTAAAAAAAACTTCTTTCTCAGACAAGGGATTATTTCTTAATTTTTCTACTTGAAACAATACCTGAATTGATTTATTTTTATTCAATAAAACATTGGACTCTATTGTATTAAATACACTTGATTCAAGCCAAACTTTATTAAAAATATGTAAGTCATAATCCGATACTTTTTTAATTTCAGCAAAGAAATCGGGTGTGTTTACGGTTTGAAATGAATGTTTTTTCAAATAACATTTTACCGCTTTTTTAAAAGCCTTATCTCCTATTGCCTCGTGCAAAACAAAAAGTGCCCAAGCGCCTTTTTGATAGAAAGTCAACGAACTCGCTTTGGCGTTCAAAACAGGAATAGTATCGGTTCTGGAAGCAAACTTCAATTGTTGTGCTGATTCATATAATTTGGAATAAAAATAATCTTCGCCATAAATTTCCTTCTCAGCCAGTAAAGCATAATAGGTTGCAAAACCTTCCTGAAGCCAATGATGCTTGCTACTTTCGGCAGTGACTAAATTCCCAAACCATTGATGTGCCAATTCATGTGCATTGACATTCGTATAGCTTCGATCTTCAAAACCTGTATCATCTACCACATATCGTGTGGAGAATAAAGTTGCTGAAGTATTTTCCATTCCTGCGTATAAAAATTCTCGAACGGGAGCTTGCTTATAAATTCCCCAAGGATACTTTACCCCTATTTCCTTTTCAAAAAAATCAAATAGTTGTTTAGAATAGCGGTATGTCGGTTCAAATTTAGATTTGTCTTTGGGTTCATAATACATTTCTAAAGGAATTCCCGAGTTTGATTGCTGTGTTTGTTTTTCAAATTTCCCAATGGCAAGCATTAATAAATAAGAACTCATTGGTTTTTGCATGTTGAATCTCCAATACGTCATCGAATTATTATTTACTTTACTTTTTAAAATTCCATTAGAAATGACTTGGTACTTTGAATCAACAACGACTTCCAAACTAAAAATAACTTTCTCATTGACATCATCAAAACTTGGAAACCAATTACTGGTGTTTTTTCCTTGTCCCTGTGTCCAGATTTGCACATTATCATTCTCTTCAGAACCAAGAAAATACAATGCTTGTTTTGGCTTGGCAACATAATTAAAACTAATATTATTTGTTCCTTTTTTGAAAGAGGAAATCAATAGAATTTGTTTACCATTACTGGTAAATTGAATTTGTTTCTGATTCAATTCTACCTCAGTAAAAGCCATGTTTTGCGCATCGATTTTAATGGTATCTGTAGGTTTCAAAACATCAAACCAATAACTAACTGCTCCTCTCACCGATTTATCTTCTGGATTAATTGTTATTTGTCCACGAACTGATTTAAAATCAACAAATTGAGTTTGTTGGGCGAATGTAACAGTACATATTAAGAGGAAAAGATATTTCATTCTATTTTGGATTTATGGAATCTGTATTCCAATTTTTAGGATTATTTTTTATATAATTATTTATTTTATCGAATGAATTGTAATTGCGCAGAATATGATCGTGCTAATTTGGCTGCCAAACGGTATTTATAATTGGTCGATCCTGTTCTTTGTTAGAGACGCACTGCAGTGCGTCTCTACATCGTGCATCTCAACGGATGACGAAACAATTTCAATCAACAAATGAATATGATTGGGCATAATAACCCAATTATGAAAAAACCAACGTTCTCTTATTGCTATTGATCTCAACAATTCCGTTTCAACAATTTTTCCGTTATCGTTTATTATCCTAATGTCATCATCAATAGTTCCAAAAATACATTCTCTATTTTGAGTAACCAACGTAATGAAATAGATTGCTTCACTGGAATAATCCCAATTTTCAATCTATTAGATTCAGTTTGATATTTATTTTTAAATAGTGCATATATATGATTGATGTGATTTTCAAAGTTACAAAGGTTTACCAAACTAATAGCCCAAATTTTGTAAGTTTACCCCAAAAACCTCAAGAAAACCATATTGAAAAAGAAAGCCTTATTTAATTGGAGCAGCGGAAAAGATTCTGCGCTTGCATTATACAAAACGTTACAAAATTCAGAATTCGAAATTAGCTGTTTGCTTACCAGCGTAAATCAACAATTCCAACGTATTTCCATGCATGGTGTTCGAGTAGAATTATTGGAACAGCAAGCAAAAAGTATTGGATTGCCGCTTGAAATAATGCAAATTCCCGAAATGCCTTCAATGGAAATCTATGAAAAAGTCATGCAGGAAACATTGACAAAACTAAAAGACCAAGGGGTTACACATTCTATTTTTGGAGATATATTTCTGGAAGATTTACGAAAATACCGGGATGAAAAATTAACCGAAATAGGTTTGGAAGGCGTTTTTCCGCTTTGGAAAATTCCAACTCAAGATTTGATTCAAGAATTTATTAGTTTAGGATTTAAAACGATTGTAGTTTGCGTCAACGAACGTTTTTTAGATAAAAGCTTAGTAGGTCGCATTATCGACCAGGATTTCATCAACGATTTACCTGAAAACGTAGATGTTTGCGGAGAAAACGGCGAATTCCACACGTTTACTTTTGATGGGCCTATATTCTCAAAACCCATAGATTTTGAAATTGGCGAAGTTGTTTACAGAAAATACGAAAAACCAAAAGAGGAAGATTCCTCGGATACCGCTTGCGACACGAGTGCTTCCTATGCATTTGATTTTGGGTTTTGGTATTGCGATTTAATTCCTAAATAATTTTTAATAAAAAACTCCGAAGTCAGATGACAGCGGAGTTTCTGGTGGAATAATCTAAAAAAAATCTAATCTAATTTTGGTAAATTATAATTATCTAAAACACTTTTTTCTTTCATAAGCGCTTCAATTTCATTTGACCTCCTGGGTGCTTCTGCAGATAAATTAACTGGACCATTAGCAGTAATTAAAATATCGTCTTCGATTCGTACGGCAATTCCCCACCATTTTTTATCACAATCGCTTCCATTGGGAATGTAAATTCCGGGTTCTACTGTCACCACCATATTTCCCTCAAAATTATTGTATAAACCTGGATCATGAACATCGAGACCAATGTGATGCGAAGTCCCATGCGGAAAATATTTTCTAGATTCATCTGCTGTTTTAGTAATTCCTAATTTTATTAGACCATCGCTAATTATTTTGCGTGCCGCAACATCCGGAGCACTAAAGCTATTGCCTGTTTTTGCAGTAGCAATCCCTGCTTCTTGGGCATTATAGACTAAATCATAAATTAGTTTTTGCTCTGTAGAGAATTTTCCGTTGGCAGGAATAGTTCGGGTAACATCAGCACTGTAACCGTGATATTCAGCACCTAAATCCATTAAAACCAAATCATTTTCCACTTTCATTTTGGTGTTTTCAATATAATGCAATACGCAACCATTATTGCCGGCTCCCACGATTGACGGATAGCCCTGAAACTCACTCCCGTACTTTTTATACACAAATTCATGTATACCTTGTATTTCGGTTTCAGACATTCCGGGATGCATGGCTTTCATGATTTCACGTTGTCCCATTACCGAAATTCGAACCGCTTTGGTAAGCAAAACCATTTCTTCTTTCGATTTTTTCTCCCGCAGACCCGCCATATAAGTTATAATCGATTTAGTATCTATATTCGCTTTTTTTGCAATAATGCTTTTATTAGGATTAATTTCATTTTGCAAATTAGAATCGGCTTGCTTTTCTATTTTTACATCATATCCAATTTGAGTTTTAAAAGCTTCAGCCAATTTATACAAATCGGCTTTGTCACGTTTTGAATTTCTGGTGTCATTTTCAAATTCTTTAAAGAGCACATTGTTAAAACTCATATAATCAATTCCAGAATTAACAAACTCTTTTCCATTTAAAGCTATCTCAAAACCCAAATCCTTTTTAGCACCTTCCGTTCCCAAACGTACTCCAGTCCACTGCTCTGCTTTTGGATTTTTTTCCTGTACATAAAGCATTTCGCTATACGTTTTTCCGTCCTTATCCGTTTGATCATTCGAAAAAATAACCAAAACACAATTGGGTTCTTTGTATCCCGTTAAGTAATAAAAATCAGGATCTTGATGGTAGACATAATCAACATCATTAGCTCGGTTCCGAACAGGACTTCCAAAAAATACCACAACGCTATTATTGGGCATTTTTTTACGCAAAGCCTCTCTTCGTTCTTTGTGAAATTCAGCCGACAAGTAATCGTTTGGATTTCCATTTTGAGCTATCGCAGAACAAACAAATAATACAGTGAGGATAAAAGAAAGTTTAAAAGTCATCTATTTATAGGTTAGGAATTTAAATACTAGTAACGCTTGCACATTTTCAATTGGAAGTAAATATAAAAAATCTGTGTTTATTATATAACTTTTCAGCGTAGAATTGCTTTATAATTTTAGTCTTAACAATAGAAAAAGAGCACACAAAAGTTAAATAAACTTCGATTTTTTTTTTAAGTGCCACATAATCCTAGAATTAACCCTAATCAAATGGTATGAAATAATGTTGCAAGCTGCATTTATAATTTACTTTTTGTATTCTAATCCGGGACCATCACAGCTCTTCCAAGTATTTGACAAGGTATTGTTCTCGGCAACATAAAGCACCTCTTTTAGATTTCCATAACAGTTTCCTATAATCTCGCTGTCATTGGGATATGTCAATTTTAAATAAATTCCGTCTGAATGAGTTGTAGCAATAAAGGTTCCAGAAATGGTTGTTTTAATCGCACCTCTGTCTCTCGATTTTGTAAATGTCCCATTAGTATTGAACATATAAAATTCATGCCACTCCATTGCCGCACCCGTAGTTTCAGAATTAGCCATAGAACCAGACATTTGTTTCATGTGCCCGTTTTTTTACAGATACTATGAAGATAATTAGAATTACAAAAGGTTGTGCCAAATTATAATTATTTTTTTAATACTAAAAAATAAGTTTATTTGTAACTATTTTTTTTAGCATCTTTTTATCTTTCCTGATACATTTTCAACAACTGCGTCACGGTATTCCAGTTCCTAATAGTTGCGGTCACATTCAGTTTTTTCTCGATGTATTTTTGATCAAATCGTGTCTTTCCGGCTCCAACAGCATATTTAATAAAAATTCTACTTCCATCAATACTGGCTTCATCGGGTTTGAATTGGCTAATTTTCAAATCATTAATGCTGGTGCTTTGCAACGCTGTAGAAATAAACGCCACATATAATTTTTTGATGTCAATATCTTTTTCTTTCAAAAACGGATTATTCTTAAGACAAGCTTCTAAATCAGCGGAACTAATAACTACAATAGGCACTTCATGGCCAAAAACTTTAAAAATTTCCTGTTTGATTTGAAATCCTACTTTGGAGGCATTTTCCTCTTCTGTATCCACAAAAACATTTCCGGATTGTATATAGGTCACTACATTTTGAAAACCGATGGCTTCCAAAGTCGTTTTCAAAGCCTCCATTTTTATCATGTTGTGACCGGAAACATTGATACCACGAAGTAATGCGAGATGAGTTGTCATTTATATGCTTTTTATATTTTGCGAAGATATTGTGTTTGCAGCAGAATTCGAAATTTAATTAATTGGGATTATATATAAAAAAATAACCTCGCTCAAGAAGACTTAAACGAGGTTATTTTAATAGTTAATAATGTAGCACAATGTTCCCATTTTTAGCAATGAATAAGTTGTTTATGAAATTTGCACCTTAATAACAACTTTTTTTACTTTAGAAACTTGATCCGCTTTTACACAAGGCTTATGAAGATCATCCGGAAAAAAAATGGTAAACATTCCTTCTTCTACTCTAATTAAAGAAATTTCCCCTTCATAGAAAGAATAATCTTTTTCATCATCAGTAAGTATCATTTTTTGATTGTTTTTAGTCGTAACCCCCATCAATTCAATACCTTTTATAATATATTGAATGTCGATATACTTAGTATGGCCTTCTAAGTTACAATCTTTAACTTCCTTGGTATCATATTCCTGAACAATTGCAAAAATGGTATCATTGTCAATTTGATATTTCCCAGAACCTAATTCGACTAAATCAGTGTTGTTAATAAAATCAAATCCTTTAGCGATTCTTTCGCTCAGATTCTCATAAAGTTTATAATTTTCAATTTTATCAAGTATCATTTTTAATTTTTAATTATCATCCAAATCTATTCAACTTCCTTAAATATTGGGTGCTAAAGTAAGAACGCTTTTTCAGGTTACTACTCGTTATTGAACAACGATTCGATGACTGTGAAAATTACTCTTTTTTGACAAACCCCTTTTCCTTAAGATTGTTATAAACTTTTTCTCCAATATCCTTTCCCCAAGTTTGTCCAGCTTGCATCGATTCTTTAAGTACTAAAGGCATTATTGATATTAATTTCTTCCCTAAAGAGGTCTGATAAAATTCAGTTAATTGCTTTATTTCCGATTCAGTATAATATTTATCATAAATTGGAATAATCAAATTTATTAAAGCATCAGAATTCATCTCTTTTAAAAAATTATCCCAAAATTCTGCCGGCACATTAGGGTAGTTTTTTTTGAAACTAATAATCATACTTTCTCCAACTTGAACACTTAATTTTCCTGAGCCTGTTAACACAAGAAGGTTTTTAATATTTTCTGTTTTTGATATAGATTGTGAAAATCCGCTTGTAAGAAGCCCACATAAAAAGAGTGTAATTGAAAATCGTTTCATTTAATTTTTTAATTTAGAGGATAATTAATATGATGAGATAAAAACATGAAAAATAAATAATGTAATTCATTTCCAAATATATAAATTTTCTTACACTAATTTCATTTTTACTGTTTCCAAATTTACAAACAAAAAACTATCTTCGCTCAGATAATAATTTCACCATGAAAAGGTCGAATTTTAACTGTAATAAATGAGTAACCTCTTATTAACTCCCATAGAATATCTCAAAGGTATTGGCCCCAATCGGGGTGAATTACTTCGTAAGGAATTGGGGATTCATAAGTATTTGGATTTGGTTAATTTTTTCCCAAATAGATACATTGACCGGACTCGGTATTATAAGATTAACGAACTTCAAAACAACAGTGCCGAAGTTCAGATTATCGGTAAAATCATCAACATCAAAACCGTAGCATTTGGTAAAAACCAAAAACGATTGGTTGCGACTTTTGTGGATGATACAGGACAATTGGAACTCGTATGGTTTCAGGGTCACAAATGGATTCGGGAGAGTTTAAAGCTCAATGAAATCTGTGTGATTTTTGGGAAATGCACCTCTTTTGGAAATGCGTTCAATATGGCGCATCCGGAAATTGAGTTGATGAGCGAGCACGAACAAAGTCTGCGTTCAGCGATGCAACCCGTTTATCCTTCGACAGAAACCTTGACCAATCGCGGGATTTCGAACCGGGTGGTTAATAAACTGATGCAGCAATTGTTTCTGGAAACTCAAGCATTATTCACGGAAACCTTACCCGATTATTTGATCAACGAATTGAATCTGATTCCTAAAAAAGCAGCTTTATTCAACATTCATTTTCCAAAAAGCGCGGAAGTTTTGGCGAAAGCCAAATTCCGATTAATATTCGAAGAATTGTTCTTTATTCAGTTGCAATTAATCACGAAAAATCTCATCCGTAAACATAAAATAAAAGGACATCCGTTTACCAAAGTGGGTGAAAATTTCAATGATTTTTATCTAAATCATTTGCCTTTTCAATTGACCAATGCCCAAAAAAGAGTAATCAAAGAAATTAGAACTGACATGGGCAGCTACGCTCAAATGAACCGATTGTTACAAGGTGACGTAGGTTCCGGAAAAACAATTGTGGCTTTTATGAGTATGCTTTTGGCACTCGATAATGGCTTCCAAGCGTGCTTAATGGCGCCCACTGAAATCCTAGCCAATCAGCATTTTATTGGTTTATCCGAATTAGCCCAAACTTTAAATATAAATATTAGATTACTGACCGGATCTACCAAAATAGCACAGCGAAGAATTATACATGAAGAACTGGAAAACGGTACGTTACATATCCTTATTGGAACTCATGCTTTATTAGAAGATAAAGTGAAATTCCAGAATTTAGGATTAGCCGTAATTGATGAACAACACCGATTTGGTGTAGAACAACGCTCTAAATTGTGGAAGAAAAATACGATTCCGCCACACGTTTTGGTAATGACGGCCACGCCTATCCCCAGAACTTTGGCGATGAGTTTGTATGGTGATTTAGACATTTCGGTGATTGATGAATTGCCACCGGGAAGGAAACCCATTCAAACGGTTCACCGTTTTGACAGTAACAGATTGAAGGTTTGGAAATTCCTGCGGGACGAAATCGCTTTGGGCCGACAAATATATATTGTATATCCCCTAATCCAAGAATCAGAGAAAATGGATTTCAAAGATTTGATGGACGGTTACGAAAGTATTTCCCGTGATTTTCCATTGCCACAGTATTCTATTTCAATCTTACACGGAAAAATGAAACCAGCGGATAAAGATGCCGAAATGAAACGCTTTTCCGAAGGGAAAACCAATATTATGGTGGCCACAACGGTTATTGAAGTCGGCGTGAATGTTCCTAATGCCAGTGTGATGATTATTGAAAGTGCGGAACGTTTTGGATTGTCGCAATTGCACCAACTGCGGGGTCGTGTGGGTCGTGGTGCAGAGCAAAGTTATTGTATCCTGATGACGAGCCATAAATTGAGTTCCGACAGTAAAACCAGAATGGAAACGATGGTAAAAACTAATGATGGTTTTGAAATTGCCGAAGTGGATCTTAAACTTCGTGGTCCGGGGGATTTAATGGGAACGCAACAAAGCGGAGTGCTCAACCTTCAAATTGCCGATATTGTCCGAGATAGAGACACATTAATGTTGGCTAGAAATTATGCGGTCCAATTACTCAAAGATGATGCGGGAATGCAAAAACCGGAACATGCCGCTTTAAGAGCTGTTTTCATAGAAATGACCAAAAAGAAAAACATTTGGAATTATATTAGTTAAAGCCAATACAAGACCTCTATTTTTAAACTATGTATAAAATGTAAGTTTATTAAAGAAATTAGTTCGTTATAATCCAGTTTTTTTAATACTAAATACAGAAGTATTTTTTTTATAACCTAAAACAATACAAACATTAATTTCTCCTAATTTAAAAGATGGAAAATCCGAAAATTTATTGGGTATGAGTTACTTTTTATAAAAAAAAGAAAATTGCTGTAGATATTTAAATTTAGCAAAAGACAAAAATTATGGTAATGCCCAAGAAATTCCGAAACAAGAATGCCAATGATTAATTTATTAAAAGCATGATCTAAACTAGTTTTAATAAATTAAAATAAAAGTTAAAAAACCTTTTTATAAAAAGACAACTTGTGTTTTATTAAATATATTTTTTATTATTTGTGATATTTTTGTCAAATTATTGAGCGATTTTTAAATATTATATAGCAAAAATTACCTTATTTTGCGCTTTCAATTAATTAACAACGATGCAAACGATTCAAGCCAACAGTTATCCAATTTATTTCAACGAAAAAGGATATGAAGCATTAAACCTTCATTTAAAAGAGAACAAATATTCTAACCTATTTATTATTATAGACAGTAATACAAATGATTTTTGTTTGCCAAAATTTCTACCTTTTTTAGAAACTGATCTTACAATTGAAATCATTGAATTTGAAGCAGGGGAACAGAATAAGAATATAGAATCCTGTGTTCAAATTTGGAACGTATTGACTGAACTTGGTGCTGACAGAAAAACCCTTGTGATTAATTTAGGTGGTGGTGTTGTTACTGATTTAGGCGGATTTGTTGCTTCAACATTCAAGAGAGGTGTTGATTTCATTCACATTCCTACTACTCTACTGTCCATGGTTGACGCCTCTGTGGGTGGGAAAAACGGTGTTGATTTAGGCAACTTGAAAAACCAAATCGGGGTTATCAATGTCCCAAAAATGGTTCTTATTGACACTCAATATCTTGAGACATTACCTCAAAACGAAATGCGTTCCGGTCTTGCCGAAATGTTGAAACATGGTTTAATATATGACAAAGAATACTGGGAGCAATTTTTAGATTTGAAAGCCATCGATTTTGCTGATTTTGATGAATTAATATACCGTTCTGTAGAAATAAAGAATGAAATTGTTAAACAAGATCCGACTGAAAAAAACATCCGAAAAGCATTAAATTTTGGTCATACTCTTGGCCATGCTATTGAAAGCTATTTTCTGGAGAATAAAAGCAAAACTACTTTATTACACGGAGAAGCGATTGCAGTTGGGATGATATTGGAAAGTTATATTTCATTACATAAAAATTTAATCAATCAAGCGGAATATTTTCAAATAAAATCAAGTATCAAGACAATTTACGACGACATTATTTTTGAAGAAAATGATATTAAACCTATTTTGGAATTGCTTATTCACGACAAAAAAAATGAATATGGCAACATCCAGTTTGCATTAATTGAAGGCATCGGAAACATAAAAATCAATCAATCGGTTGACAATGAATTAATTCTTAAAGCGTTTCTGGATTATAAATCTTAAATATTTTTTTATGAAAAGGATTGCATTAGGTATATAATATTTTTTACATTTGCGGCAATGAAAAAAAGTCAAAACAAGAGAAATTATAGTTCTAAGAAAAACCGAAACAATATGTCTTTTTTAAGAATATTGAAACGTTTTTATTCCATCAAAGGAAACTTTAGTTTTGATGTTTTTCAATATTTGAAAGCAGATAATGAAAAGCTTCAAATAATTTATGCAAATATCCGAGTTTGAATTTTAGGTTAATTATTTTTACGCATACTTAATCTAAAATATTAAAAACTAAATGAATACAAAATATTCTGATTTAATAAATCAAACTTATTACTTTCCCCAAGAAGAGTTTACTTTAAACAAAGATAACCTTCAGTTTCATAATATTGATTTGATGAAACTGGTAGAAAAATATGGAACGCCATTAAAATTTACTTATTTACCTCAAATTTCCAATAACATTAACAAAGCCAAAAGCTGGTTTCGTAAATCGATGGAAAAAAATAAATATGAGGCAAAATACTATTATTGCTATTGTACAAAAAGTTCTCATTTTGAATTTGTAATGAATGAAGCTTTCAAGAATAATATTCATATTGAAACTTCATCTGCTTTTGACATTAATATTGTTGAAAATTTATTGGCAAATGGAAAAATCAATAAAAGCACTTATATTATTTGTAATGGCTTTAAAAGAGATCAATATATTGAGAACATAGCTCGATTAGTAAATAACGGACATAAAAATGCTATTCCAATTATTGACAACTATGAAGAACTGGATTTACTTCAGGGTCAAATAAAGGGCAAATTCAAAATTGGAATTCGTATTGCTGCCGAGGAAGAACCTAAATTTGAGTTTTATACTTCAAGATTGGGAATTGGATATAAAAACATCGTTCCTTTTTATAAAAAAGAAATCAAAGAAAATAAGAAACTGGAACTTAAAATGTTACACTTTTTTATCAACACCGGTATAAATGATAATGCATATTACTGGAATGAATTAGTAAAATGTATCAAAGTTTATGTTGCACTAAAAAAAGAATGTCCTACATTAGACGGATTAAATATTGGTGGTGGTTTTCCTATCAAAAACTCATTGGCATTTGAATACGATTACCAATATATGATTGACGAAATTATCAATCAGATAAAAATTGCCTGTGATGAAGCAGAAGTTGCTGTGCCAAATATTTTTACAGAGTTTGGTTCCTTTACAGTTGGTGAAAGTGGCGGTGCAATTTATCAGATTTTGTATCAAAAGCAACAAAATGATAGAGAAAAATGGAATATGATTGATTCCTCTTTTATCACAACTTTGCCAGATACATGGGCTATCAACAAACGTTTTATCATGTTAGCGGTCAATCGCTGGAATGAGACTTATGAAAGGGTATTGTTAGGTGGGATGACTTGTGATAGTGATGACTATTACAATTCAGAGCAAAATATGAATGCAATATATTTGCCAAAATACAACAAAGAAAAACCGTTATATATTGGTTTTTTCAATACCGGGGCCTATCAGGAAACGATAGGAGGATATGGCGGTTTACACCACTGCTTAATTCCTCAACCCAAACACATACTGATAGATAGAGACGAAAATGGAATTTTGGCAACTGAGGTTTTCTCAGAACAACAAACTTCTGAGGATGTTTTAAAAATATTAGGTTACGACAAAAAATAAATACATAATTATACAATTAGTCAATTTAAAAATTCGTTAAATTTGAAATACAAATTCAAAGTTTCGGTTTTTAAATCTTTAAATTTAAAAAAATGAGCAAAGGACCGATCAGTCAGTTTATTGAGAAGCATTACTTGCATTTCAACTCTGCATCTTTAGTTGATGCAGCTAAGGCTTACGAGCAACAATTAGCCAACGGTGCAAAAATGATGGTGAGTATGGCTGGTGCTATGAGTACAGCCGAGATTGGAAAGATTTTTTCAGAAATAATTCGTCAGGATAAAGTTCATATCATTTCTTGTACAGGAGCAAATCTTGAGGAAGACATTATGAATTTGGTAGCACATTCCCATTATGAAAGAGTTCCTAATTATAGAGATTTAACTCCTCAAGATGAATGGGATTTATTAGAAAGAGGTTTAAACCGAGTTACAGATACTTGTATTCCTGAGCATGAGGCATTTCGTCGATTACAAAAACATATTTATAAAATTTGGAAAGATGCAGATGATAAAGGGGAAAGATATTTTCCACATGAGTTTATGTACAAAATGTTACTTTCAGGTGTTCTAGAAGAATATTATGAAATTGACTTAAAAGACAGTTGGATGTATGCAGCGGCCGAAAAAAACTTACCTATTATTGTTCCAGGATGGGAAGATAGTACCATGGGAAATATATTTGCATCTTATGTAATTAAAGGCGAATTAAAAGCATCAACGATGAAATCAGGTATAGAATACATGGTTTACTTGTCCGATTGGTACCCAAAAAACAGTACTAATGGTGTAGGTTTTTTCCAAATTGGTGGAGGGATTGCTGGGGATTTTCCAATATGTGTTGTACCAATGTTATACCAAGATATGGAAATGCATGACATTCCATTTTGGAGTTATTTTTGTCAGATTTCAGATTCAACAACCAGTTATGGTTCTTATTCTGGAGCGGTACCGAATGAAAAAATTACTTGGGGTAAATTAGATATAAAAACTCCTAAGTTTATTATTGAGTCCGATGCTACCATTGTAGCACCTTTAATTTTCGCTTATTTATTAGATTTATAGAATAACTTTATGAAAAGAGTAATAGTTGATTACGCAAAACTTACAAATGAAATTTTGAACCTTTTGGTAGAAAAATTTCCTGAAGGATATGATGACTCAAACATTATCCGTTTTAGAAATGCTAAAAATGAATTAATAGAAGCTGTCGAAGTCCGTACGGAAGACACCATTTATTTAGTAAAAGTCAGTACAAAATTAGCAGACAGAATTGAAAATTATGACGAAGATGATGATATCGATGCAGTTGTTGAACCAATAAGCGGTTTAGATCTTGATGATGATGATTCAGTAGATGATGATGATGAAGATGATGATGACGATACTATAGATAAACCAGATGCTGATAGCGGAGACGATGATGACGATGAAAAAGAAGATAAAGAGAGATCAGAAGAAGACGATGAAGATGATGAAGATTAATTCAATTTTTCGATAAAAAATTAAAAAGGAACTCCCAACGAGTTCCTTTTTTTTGTTAATTTAAAATTCAAAATATACGCCAAAATGACGCAACAAATTTTACATGCCAAGCTTAAGGAAAACTTTGGTTTTGAAAAATTCAGACCCAATCAGGAAGATATAATAAATTGTGTACTTTCCGGACAAGATACTTTGGCGATAATGCCAACGGGTGGCGGAAAATCAATTTGTTTTCAATTACCGGCATTAATTTTTTCAGGAATCACTATCGTAATTTCACCCCTAATTGCTTTGATGAAAGATCAAGTAGATAGTCTTAAAGCAAATGGAATTCAAGCTTGTTTTATAAATAGCAGCCAAACGGAAGCTGAACGTCAATTTTTTATTGAAAGCTTACAATCGAATAGTATAAAATTAGTTTACATTGCACCTGAAAGTCTTTCTTATCTTGATAACATTTTCAATAGTTTAACCATAAGCCTTATTGCTATTGATGAGGCACATTGCATTTCGGCTTGGGGACATGATTTTCGTCCTGCATATACTAATTTAGGGTATCTAAAAAAACGCTTTCCTTCTACTCCAATCCTAGCTTTAACTGCAACCGCTGATAAAGCTACACGTAAGGACATTAGCGAACAATTAAACTTAATAAATCCTAAAATATTCGTAGCTTCTTTTGACAGAAAAAACCTAAGTTTAGAAGTTCGTCCGGCTTTAGATCGCGTAAAACAGATTATAGATTTTATTCAAGAAAAGCCAAATGAATCTGGAATAGTATATTGTCTAAGTAGAAAAACAACGGAAGAACTTGCCGAAAAACTACAAAAAACTGGTATTAATGCAAAAGCCTATCACGCGGGTTTAGACAATAATATTCGTTCCAAAACCCAAGACGAATTCATCAATGATGACTGCCAAGTGGTTTGTGCTACAATTGCTTTTGGAATGGGAATTGATAAATCGAATGTTCGCTGGGTGATTCATTATAATTTACCAAAAAATATAGAGGGCTATTATCAAGAAATTGGTCGTGCTGGTCGCGATGGATTACCTTCAGAAACGGTATTGTTCGAAAGCTATGGTGATGTAATCCAATTACAAAAATTTGCATCACAAGGTTTGAATGCCGAAATACAATTGGCGAAATTAGAAAGAATGAAGCAATATGCAGATGCCTTGAGCTGCCGCAGAAAAATATTACTTTCCTACTTTGGAGAACTGGTTACGGAAAATTGCGGAAATTGCGACATTTGTAAAAACCCACCTTCCTTTTTTGATGGAACTGTTATTGCACAAAAAGCATTATCAGCAATTATTCGTCTCCAAGAAATAGAACCATTGCCTGTAATCATTGATTTTCTACGTGGTTCAAAAAATGCTTATATTTATGAAAAAGAATATCAAAATCTTAAAACCTATGGTGTTGGTAATGATCTTTCTTGGTTTGATTGGAATCAATATTTAATACAGCTTATCAATCTGGGCTATTGCGAAATTGCCTTTCATCAGCAAAACAAAATTAGATTAACAGAATTTGCAAAAAAAGTTTTATTTGAAGGAGAGCAAGTACAATTGACTACAGTTCCGAAAATTAATATTGACAAACAAGAAGTTAAAGAAACGAAAAACAAATCAGTTGCGAATTCACTTTTTGAAACACTAAGAAAACTGCGTTATGAAATCTCCAAAGAAGAATCAGTCCCTGCTTACGTGATTTTTAGTGATGCTGCTTTGCGTCAAATGGAAACTGAAAGACCTACAAGCGATCAGGATTTACTAGCAATTGATGGTGTTGGAAAAGCAAAACTAGAAAAATATGGTGATGTTTTCATAAAAGCTATCAATGATTTTCAAAAATCTAAAGTTGTTAAAAAAAAGAAAGAAGCAACCACTTATAAAGACACATTAGAATTGTATCAAAACGGGTTATCTGTTGAAGAAATTTCTCAAAAGCGAAAATTAGGTTTAAGTACGATTATGTCCCATTTAGCTAAATTATATATTGACGGAGCTGCAGTAGATTTAACACCATTCATTTCTACAGAAGAAGTAACGCAAATAGCCGAAGCTCAAATAAAACTAGAGTTTCCAAATGCATTAAAACCGTATTTTGATTACTTTGAAGAAAAAATAGATTACGGAAAAATCCGCTTGGCATTGGCTATATTAGAAAAAGAAAATGCTGTACTTTAAAAAAAAACCATGATAAATTCATTTTCCCCTTTTGTAAATTCTCAAACTGAAATTTTGATTTTGGGAACTATGCCTGGTATCACTTCTCTGGAAAAACAGGAATATTATGCTCACAAAAGGAATCATTTTTGGAAAATAATGTACACGTTACTCTGTAATCTACCTGTGTCAGAAATTTTCGAAGAAAAAATACAGTTATTGCAAACTAATAAAATTGGATTGTGGGATGTATTGGAAAATTGCGAAAGAAAAGGGAGTTTGGATATTCACATCAAAAATCATAAAGAAAATGATTTTGAAAACTTATTTAAAGAATTTCCCGCAATAACTAAAATTGTATTTAACGGAAAAGAAAGTCATAAATACTTTCTAAAAAAATTTGGACAAATAAAAGGCATCACGTATTATGTGATGCCTTCCACTAGTCCTGCCAATACAATGTCTTTTGAAAACAAGTTAAAAATCTGGTCAACTTGTTTCGAGAACCCTATAAATATCTTTCTTGAAAAACCTTTTGATGGTGTTTTTGATGACCAATAATAATAAAACCTATTGCACGAACTGAAATTTCATTATTTGAAGCTGTTCCAATTCTTTTTAATTGTTCCTCTGAAAAACTTTTAAAAAGAAACAAATTTGAATGTCTAACGGCCGAGAGTTCAGCTAATAAGTCCTGGATATTTCTACCGTTTGCATTCGTATTGTCTACATAATCATTTTCTTCAAAACCAGGCAATGCCGTTTTGTCATTTCTGGAAATTCGCAACGCACGATACCCGAAAATTCGCTCCGTATCAATGATGTGTTGAATAATGTCTTTGATTGTCCATTTCCCTTCAGCGTACCTGTAATCAAATTTATCCATTGGAATATTTTGTACAAAACGAATGAAATCGTGAAGACAAATTTCCAATTCATCAATCATATCAGCATATCCCGCAGCTTTTATGTAAGTTGCGTTGAATTCAGAATATTCATTTACTGGCAATTGATCTGTTTTCATTTTTTATAATTAAGCTGAATTTCTACTAGCGTTTGTATTTCCAAAAAGAGAACGTGTTACAATTTTCTCATACACTTTAATCAAATCCAAATCAGGACTTTTCTCTTTATTAATTTCATTAATTCGCAACAAAGCATATTGTTGTATCGTTAACAATGGCAATACAATACGCTCTCTTATCTGTATAGACGCTTTACCATCAGGGTAATTCTCCATGAGCTCTTTATGGCCTGCGATTTTCAATAGTAAGCGTTTTGTTTCTAAAAATTCATCATAAATTATTTGCCAAAAAACACCAAATTCAGGGTCTTTTCTCATGTAAGCTGTTAATGGGAAAAATGATTTTGCCAAGGACATCATGCTGTTCTCTAGCAAAGTTTTAAAGAATAAAGAATTGTCATATAAATCCTGAACTTTATTCCATTGATTCGTATCTTCAAAATGTTTCAAGGCCGATCCTACTCCAAAAAATCCCGGTACATTTTGTTTTAACTGACTCCAAGAACCCACAAAAGGAATCGCCCGCAAATCTGCAAAATCTAAACTTTCAGATTTACTTCTTTTTGACGGTCGGCTTCCAATGTTAGTTTTAGCATAATATTTCAAAGTACTCATTTGCTCCAAGTACGGGATGAATTTAGGATGATTCTTAAAACTCAAGTATTTTTCATATCCTAACCCTGCCAATTGATTCAAAATATCTTTTTCGTTACTTGTCAATTCGTTTTGACCTTTACTAAAAACTTGATTAGTTACACCGGCACTTAGTAAATTTTCTAAATTATAACGACAGGAATCTAAAGTCCCAAAATTAGAACTTATAGTTTGTCCTTGTACAGTAACTTGAATCTCATTATTTTCAATATTTGGACCTAATGAAGCATAAAATTTATGCGTTTTCCCACCACCACGAGCCGGAGGACCACCACGACCATCAAAGAAAATAGCTTTTATTCCGTATTTTCTAGAGATTTCCGTGAGCTCTTCTTTGGCTTTATAAATACTCCAGTTTGCCATTAAATAACCTCCATCTTTCGTACCATCAGAAAAACCAAGCATTATGGTTTGCTTATTGTTTCGGTTTATCAAATGTTTCGCATAAGCAGGATTTGAATATAATTTCTCCATTATAGCATGCGCATTTTGCAAATCATCAACAGATTCAAAAAGCGGAACAATATCAACAGATGGGTAATCCCAATTACTTAAACGGAATAAAGCGAAGGTCTCCATCACATTTAGCGCACTCTCATTATTACTTATAATGTAACGGTTGGCACCAAATTCGCCATTATTCCCCTGTATTGTTTTAATAGCCTGAATCGATTCAATAGTTGATCTAGTCATTTCATTACTGAACACACTAGGATTTAGATCTCCATTAACATTAGAAAGAACTACAAATTTCTCTTCTTCTGATAATTCAAAATAATTTTCAGGAAAAACATCTGGATTTGAATTCAAATAGAATTCTACAACGTCATTAAATACAGCATCGTGAATTTTACTGTTTTGACGAATATCCAAAGAAGCAAAATGAAAACCAAATAAATTAATTTTAATTAAAAGTGCGTCCAACTCATCAAGATATAATGATTGATGTTGATCTATAATTATCTGTTTTATTTTTTTTAACTGTGATTTAAATTCATCCAAAGTGATAAAGATCTCTCCACGAGAATAAAAAACAGAACGATAAAGTTTAGATTCAAGCTCTGAAACTAAAACATCTACACCAGAGAATGTTAACTTACGTTTTAAATTTCTCATTTCAATGTAATAACATTTTAATATAGAAGTTCTTAAACGCTCCGCAACTTTCAAAGTAATCTCCGTAGTAACAAATGGATTTCCATCACGGTCTCCACCTGGCCAAAATCCAAGTTTAATTAATGGGTTTTTAATAGAATTTCCATTAAAAATATTCTTTTGAAGATAATGAACCATATCTCCCGAAGTTTTATAAAACACATTTTCAAGATACCAAATTAAACTTACCGCTTCATCAAAAGGATTCGGTTTTTCATTTTGAATAAAAGGAGTTTTACCCAATTGCGCCAATAATTGTTTGATGTCAAGCAAATTATTTTTACGAATAGCATTAGTTAAATCATTGATAATACCAAGTACTGCACCCGGATAAAACTGTGTAGGATGAGCTGTCAATACAGTTCTTACATTGAAATTTTCAAGAAAATTAATCAATTCCTCTTGCTTTTCTTTTGCTTCTGATTTTTCTTTAATATCTCTTAAGGACCCTCTTCCCTCCATATTGTTTACTACAGGAAAAGCAGCATCTTCAATAGCATCAAACAATACAATTTGACGTTCGATATATTGAATAAAACGAAACATTAAATCAATTTTTTCTGTTTCTGAAGCACTATGCAAATATCTTTTAGCAAAAAAATCGACTATTTCTTTAGGTGTTTCTTGTTTTTTAAAACCCGTATCACAAACATCTGTAAATAAAGGAAGTAAAACACCCGTATTATCTATAGAATCAAAAGGTAATGTAATAAAAACACTATTATAAATGTGATATTTTGAAAGAACATCTTGATTGAAACGTTCTATTTTAGGAAGCGTGTACATAATTCAGTTATAGTTGATTTAGTTAGTTAATTTTTCATAAAAAAACCCCAAGAATAAACTTGAGGTTATATTTTAGAATATAGCGTTCAAGATTAATTACATATTTTTAAAAATAGTATGCATCAAGCGCTTCTTGTCATTTATACTTTCCTCAAGAGAAATCATAGTTTCTGTTCTGTAAACTCCTTCTATATCATCAATCATAAAGATAACATCCTTAGCGTGTTTAGTATCTTTGGCTCTGATTTTACAGAAAATATTAAATTTACCTGTTGTTACAGAAGCAACAGTCACATAAGGAATTTCATTAATACGTTCTAATACAAATTTTGTTTGAGAGGTATTGTTAAGAAAAACACCTACATATGCGATAAAAGAATATCCTAATTTGTCGTAATCAAGAACTAATGAAGATCCCATTATGATTCCGGCATCTTCCATTTTTTTTACTCTTACATGCACAGTTCCTGCAGAAATTAACAATTTTTTTGCTATATCTGTAAATGGAACTCTTGTGTTGTCTATCAACATATCTAATATCTGGTGATCTACTTCATCTAAACGAAACTTACTCATATTTCTTTAATTAATATTAATAATTGCTACTACAAAGTATAAAAATATACATAAAATCTAATAAAATGATACAAATATTACACTTTTATCATTCCATTAACAAATTTCATGTTATTATCTAAGTAAAAATTAACTTTTTGATTTAATTTTGGAAAATTATCATAATCATCTTTATATAGCGCTCCTTCAGCATCATATACATAATGACCAAAATGATTTTCTAATGCACCAATTTGTGAAATGTAGGCGTTAAAGTAAATCTGATTTTCAAATAACTCTTCTTTGTATTGTGCTGCAAAATTGGTGATTTTTTCAATACCATCATAATTTATTCTGATGTTTTTATACATTAAATCATAAAAAACGACTTTATTTTGAGGAATATTCAAGTATTTGTTAATTCCGTTGTCAACTATAACGTTTTCGCTAAGTATCGTGAAACTGGAAATTAACGCCATAAAAACAAATTTTCTTGTTTCTTCTCTATCATAATCATTAGCAAAATGTCCCGCTTCAAACAATAACGTTGGCACACCTAAATACTGAAAAGTATCCCCTATGCAATTTATGTTGAAAGAATCATCAAAACGTCCTATTTGATTTGGCAAATAGCCTTGTAATACCTCATTTATGCCTGCAATTAAATTAATGGCTTTTAATCTAGATTCATTTATTTCTCTCTCTTCATTATAAGAAGGTGCTAAAAAAGACAATGTCGCAGGTTTACCCGTATTACTAACACCAAATATAGTGCGTTGATCATGAAGATTAAAGCAATAATCAGGTTTGAAAGCTTCAAAAATTTCCCTTAATATCTTGCTTTCAGGTTGAGAAAGATTTTGAGAGTCTCGATTAAGATCAATTTTATTTGCATTTTCACGCGTATATAAAGTTGCTCCGTCAGGATTCAGCATTGGAATACTGCAAAAAGTAAAATTCGTCAGCAATTGCTTCGCTAAATCTGAACCACTATTTAGCACATTTAAGAAATCAAAGAGTGCTTTTGTAGTTGTACTTTCATTGCCATGCATTTGAGACCAAAGGAAAATTTTAGTTTCACCATCTCCAATTTGATACGAATAAATAGACTTTCCTAGGACTGATTTGCCTATAACTTTTAATTGCTTATTGGTGTTTAATTTTTGTAATAAAGGTTCGATTGAATCTAAAGTGATATAGCGACCGTGAATAGATTTTTCTTTATATTGACTGAATAGTTGTTCTAAATTCATGCTGTTTTATTTGATTTACAAAAGTAAACATCTTTGTATTTACATTTGTAAACCAGCTTCAATTGGTATATTTCAATGATGTAAACAGTATTTAGTATTTATTCCCATTAGATTTACTTGCTATAATTGACAATTGTTACCTATTTTTAAAATCGCAATTATGTTATTATTTATCAAGTAGTTATATTAATTTATATCCTTTAATACTTTATCTAATTTGATGTGATAAATGCTATTTACACTTGTGATTTTGGTGTTTCAATCTATTTTGATTACATTTGTAAATAGTTAATTTTTAATGTTAATTTACAATGGTAAACATAGAGGATTTTATAAAAAGATTAGAAATTATACTGGATTACTACAGTTTGAATGCTTCTTCTTTTGCAGATAAAATTGGCGTACAGCGTTCCAGTTTGTCTCACCTACTTTCAGGAAGAAACAAACCCAGCTTGGATTTTATACTTAAAATATTGGAGGTTTTCCCCGATGTGGATTTGTATTGGATTTTAAATGGGAAAGGAAACTTTCCGAAAAATTCAGAACAGTTTGATAAAAAAGAAAACAATGTTGAGCAAATTGTAAAACTAAATATTTCTACTCTTCCTCTTACTGAAATAATTCCTGAGAATTTATTTTCGGAAATAAAAATTCCAAATTCAATTCCTGCATTGGAAACAAAAAAAGCAGAAAATCAAAATACCCTAAAAGATTCCATTTCAAGCGACGTGGAAAAAATTGTATTCTTTTATAAAGATGGTACTTTCAAAGTGTTTAATCCTAATTAAAAATTAGACCGCTTTTAATTAAAAAATGGTCTGAAAAAAAACCTAAAAACTGAAATAAACTCAATTTATAATTTATATCCTTTTTCCAGAATTTTACCTTCTACTCCTATATAATGTTTTTTCAAAATAAATAAATCAGTTTCTATATTTCCTGAAGGTATTAATGGATTTCCCAAATTCACTTCTTTTTTACCAAAATTAAACGCAACAGGAATTATGGGAACATTAGCTTTTAAGGCAATGTAATAAAATCCTGTTTTTAGTTCATTTACTTTTTCACGGGTTCCTTTGGGTGCAACGGCAAGCCGAAAAACTTCCTTTCTTTTAAAAATAGCTGCAATTGAATCTACTTTATTCAATCCTCCACTTCGATCCAAAGGTTCACCACCCATATATTTGAAATAAAATCCAAAAGGAAAACGAAATAATTCTTTTTTTCCAACCCAGTTCATTTCCAACCCAGTTATTCCTCTGGTAAAAATTCCCAAATAAAAATCATGGGCGCTAGTATGTGGCAGAACTATCATGACGCATTTTTTAATATTTGCATCTATGGTCCCAACTATTTCCCACCCCATCAGATTAAAAAATATCCATTTATAAAATTGTTTCTTCATTCTTTAATTCTTTTGCACAAAATAAATAATTAATATCTTATTTTTGAGTAAAACTGTCCTTAATGATTAAAAAAATATTTAGTTACCTTATTCCAATCAAAATTTTCCAATCAAAATCGTCATTGAGCAAATCGATTGAAGTAACTTGGACAAATGGGGAGTTAGTATTAGATTCTGAAAATGCTAATTATTCCTATGGGAGTCTGCAACGTATTTTAAGAATCGGACTAAAAAACATTGGTTACGAAAAAATAGTTACCATGGAACATATTTTGGTTTTGGGAGTAGCCGGAGGTAGCGTTATAAAAACGTTGGTTGATGAAATTAAATTTAAAGGTAAAATAACCGGAGTTGAAATTGATTCTGATATGATTAAGGTAGCTAATAAATATTTTGCTCTAGATAAAATTCACCAACTTGATATTGTTATAGTAGATGCATTTGAATTTGTTTTGAAAACCAAAAATAAATACGATTTAATTATTATTGATATCTTCCAGGATACTAAAATGCCCAATTTTTTATTTGAAACATTTTTCATCAACAGGGTTTGTATTCTGTTAAGAAGTAAAGGTTTTATTCTTTTCAATACGATGATTTTGAATGAAACCCAAAATATAAGAAATCAAAAATATGTTTCTGAATTTTATGAGAATCACTTCCGGATTAAAACCATTCCAAGAATCGAAGTACATAATGAATTAATAGTAATTGAAAAATTAGAATAAAAACACTCCTATATTCATAACCTCAAAAAACACGACCGCCAATTTATTTGACAATCTGTAAATCTGCGGTTATTCTAGCATCTTTCTCGCTTTTTCTAAATCTTCCAAAGTATCAATTCCAATTCCAACATGAGTAGTTTCGACCATTTTGATTTTTTTTCCAAATTCAAGATAACGAAGTTGCTCCAGTTTTTCGGATGCTTCTAATGATTTCATCGGTAAATTATAAAAATCTAATAAAGCCTCTTTTCTAAAGCCATAAACCCCAATGTGTTGCATATAACGAACACCCACATTTTTCTCTCTTGGATAAGGAATTACCGAACGTGAAAAGTACAAAGCGAATCCGTTTTGATCCACCACGACTTTTACATTGTTGGGATTATTGATATCGTCTTCATTTGTAATTTCGCGCATCAACGAAGCCAAATCCACTTTTCCATCCAAATCATTTCTAAAAATTTCAATGACTTCAGCCAAAGGTTGCGCATCGATAAACGGTTCGTCTCCTTGAACATTTATCACAATATCAACATCCAGATTTTCGACGGCTTCCGCAATTCGATCACTCCCGGATTCGTGTTCTTTGATGCTTCGAATGGCTTTTCCACCATGAGAAACGATTTCATCATAAATTAAATCCGAATCCGTTACTACAAAAACATCATCAAATAAATACGTGTTTATAGCGGCTTCATAAGTTCTTAAAATAACCGTTTTACCTCCCAAATCCTGCATCAGTTTAGCGGAAAATCGTGTGGAAGCGTAACGGGCGGGAATGACTGCTATTATTTTCATTTTTATATTTTTCGTTTTGCCACCAAGAAAGTAGCAAAGTTTTATTTTTAATTTTTATTAGCTGCAAACGGTATGATCAGGTTAGTTGGGTGCTAAGTTAGTATGTTTTTAGGATTTACAAAATTGTTCTCAATTCTCAACCTAAATTTGATTTGTGATATTCCTAAAACTAATTTTTTGTCTAATTGTAAATCCCAATTTTTCATACAGTTGTATTGCTCCCCTGTTATCTTCAATCACATGTAAATAAGGCGTTTTATTTTGCTTGAAAATTTCATTTACAGCATGCGTAACTAATTGTTTAGCATATCCTTTTCCGGTATGATTGGGATGTGTAACTACTGCACTTACTTCAATGAAATCATTCATTTGCATCCGTTCACCAGTCACGGCAACAAGTTCTTCATTTTTGAAAATACCGTAATAATTACCTAATAAAGCCGTTTTATTTTTAAAATAACCCGGTTGTACCAAGTTCACTAACTTATATAAAGCATCAATATGTTCGCCAGTAAGTATTATGATGTGGTCATTAATTGGAATATCGATTGGATTGTAAACAATCATTTGAAGACAAACTAATTCTTTATTTAACTTCAATAGATTTGAAAGTTCCGGCTTTTCTCCAACAATAAAAAAATTGTCAACCTTAGTCGAATATTCATCTATAGACTTTGCAATCGCATTTCCTTTTTCAAAACCACCAAACGGACAATAATCCGGATGATAGAATTTTACACTACCATAATCCACCGCAAAACTTTGATGTGTTTCTGATACCGAAAACCAAACCGGATTATCTAATTTTTTATCGTCTTTTGTTTTCACAATGAGTAGTTTTTAATATTTTATCTAAGTCGATAAAATCATCTTTCGTTATTTTTCTATTTTAACTTTTAGATAATTTATAAATGCTGAACAGGAAACTAGTATGAATTTAGCATCTTCCATACTAACTTCTATATCATCAAGCAATAGTGAATGTCTAATTCCTCCAGCATCACTAGCAAAACCATATATAGATGTGAAAGCACTTCTTAAAGCTCTATGAATTTTGTGCTTCACCTCTATTATTTTTAATGCTGGCGCAAGCGTTGTATTATTATTTCCAACAATTATTTTACAAACAGATTCCACTGCTGAAATTGCCTCTTTAACAGAATTTCTATAATCTGGATTTTCTCTATTAGAAAAATAGGTAATTGCAGTTTTCAAATGAGTATTTACGGGTTCCCATATTGATGAATTAACAAGAGCTTCCTCTATTTCAATAATTTCTTCTTCAGAAGTAATTTGCACAATATCTCCATCAACAAGACGATATGCTGACATTTCACTTTTTAAAGAATTATTACATTCTTCTGTAAAACTAAGTTCAAAATATTGTAAATCAAGTTTTGATAAAAATTCTAAAAAATCATATTTTTCATACCATTGAGATCTAAAAAACCATTCTTTTATATATCCCATAAATTTTCTTGCAGATATATCACTTTGGATATTTTTAGGAATCTCATCCACAGGGTTTCCAAAAAAATCTTGCCAAATTACTTGTAATGTTTTTTCTATATCTGAATCTCTATTTACTTTATGATTAATATCAACTCCTATTTCATCAAAAAAATTAAGAAGAATTGTATTCCAAAGTCTATTTTCTAATTTTTCATCAATCGAGTCTATTTGTATAGAATCTCTAAAAGATGTTTTTCCTATTTTTTGTGAAAATCTCATTCTTATATTATATGTTAACTTAAAAATATTCTCTCAAATATAAGATTTATTCCCAAAAAACCATCCTACATAACCTTCACCGAAGTCATACTCAACGAACCCGCCAATAACTTATCAAAAAACAAACTCAGTTTCTTGCTTTTACTTTTAATCCCAACTATATAATAAAGGTAAATAATGTTCGGGCGAAGGAATCACTAATTAAAACGCTTTGCTTTGTTTCTCAAAATTAATAAATGGTTAAAAATTCCCGTCCATTAAATAATTGTTTACAATAAAATTTATTTGGCACGCAAAGTACTTAGTTTCTCAGCCAATTCAAAATAGTAATACCTGGATTTCTTATCTGAATCATCGAGATATTGGCTTCTGAATGCAAATATAAAATTGCTTTAGAAAAACAATACGAGTCTGTTTTTAGAATAATAATAATAATAATTAAATCCCCTACGAGATTATAACTGACTGGTAATCTGGGTGAGGGTATAGAGTTAAGTACATACTTTCAAAAACAGTTCTTTTTATCGAGAATCAATGCTACCTTGCTTGAAAAGTATTAAAATGTATGAATTCTAATTACCTTCAAACGGATCAAAATACTACTATTTGATTGTGAATTCTTAATCCTTTTACGAGCACAAATAAAGAACTGGAAATTCCATTCTGTTAATGGAAATATCAAAATGAAATAAAAAAAAATGATACTATTTTAGCAAAACAACCTTTTTAACCACACTTAATACAAGAAACGTAACGATTATTACTTTTATTTTTTTTAAAAGAACTACTACATAATATTGCTATTTATTGTTTTATTTTCGAAACACAAAATTATCATTTTATCTTTTTCCTATTACACTTAAAATGAATACTCTACATTAAAAATTAATGGTATTCGTTGGTTTTAAAGATAAATTATCCCTTAAGTACACACCTATGACCCCCATTAATGCCGTAATTATTACGAAAGAAAAAGACACTTTACAAATCATTAAAAAATTTGAAAAAGAAAACTTTATGATTCTTAAAATAGTAAACGAAACTACCACTATAATTGAAGGAATCAATAGTATACAATTACAAAAACCAGATCTCGTGTTATTAGATATTTCCTTTAAAGACGATACTTTTTTTGATATGCTCAATGAATTAGAACTGAGTATTCCTAAACTGGTATTCATTTCTGCCAAGAAACAAGATGCTGTAAAAGCATTTAGACAAAATGCGATTGATTTTATTTTAAAACCCGTCGATTTTAATTCTTTGCTTTTAGCTGTATACAAAGTAATTAAAAGAATTAAAATGGAGCGATCCTATCAAAATCAGAAAATTAAGGCCATTGAGTTATTGAACTCATTAAATCAGCCAAACGATTATGTTGCTGTATCCTCTTTGGATAAAATTGAACTCATTCCGAAGGCAGAAATTATTTACTGCCAGGCCGAAGGAAGATATACTACTTTTTTTCTCCAGAATGGGAAGAAGATTATGTCCAGTAAAAATTTAGGGGAATACAGTGCGATTCTAGATCCCAACTATTTTTTTAGAATTCATCACTCGTATATAATTAATCTGCGTCACATAGTGAAAATTTCTAAAAAAGAAGGCTATTTCTGCGAATTTCCTAATGGTGTGCTTTTAGCCGTAGCCAAAAGAAGGCAAGAGGATTTCAATAAATTTATTAAACTAAAAGAATAACAATTTCATACTAAAATAATGGAGTTTTTTTTCGTTTTAAAAACGATGAGTATTCCCTTTATGATTGCACTTAAAAACAAAAAATATGAAAAACGAGTTAGAACCAAAATTCGAAAAAATAATAATTGTTGATGATAATCCCATCGAACGCTACTGTTCTTCTCGAATGATTCTCAATAATAATTTTGGAAAAAAAGTCATCGAGTTTTCACTAGCAAGTGAAGCACTAGCTTATCTGGAAGAAAATCAGGAAAATACCGACCAGATGCCTCAGATAATTTTTATAGATTTATACATGCCACATTTTTCGGGTTTTGAATTCCTGGAAGCTTATGACAAACTGCCGCTGACTGTGAAAAATAAGTCTAAAGTATTTATTATTTCAAACACAATTGATAATCTCGATATTGTTAGGGTTTCTAGAGATCCAAATGTGGTTTCCTTTCAACAAAAACCCATTACAAAAGAATTTCTGGATCGAATTATACCCGATTAACATTCTTTTTCTATATTTAAAAATGTAAGGAATTTAATTTAAAATTTTTTATAGCAGAAGATCAAAAAAGCAGATAAAAAATACTTTTTTACACAAAGCTTAAATTATTGAATTCAAATCATTTTAGTTAAATTTAAATTTTTAATATTTTTTTATCCTTGAAAAATAAGTAAATAAAAAAAAACAATGCTTTTCTTAGTTTTTATTTAAAGTCTTTTCCTTCCCTTTACTTTCACTTATGACTTAGTGGATATCAGTTGTTACTTCTCGTTTTACAGATATAAACTGACTAAATACATTTGCAACGTAGTTGTGCTTTTGCCAATACAAAACAAATTATTTAAAACTGATTAAGGATCAAGACAAAACCAGTACTTGCTTCTTAATTTTAATCCCAAATTCTTTTACAATGAAAAAAATTACATCACTTTTATCTATTATGGCTTTAACTGCTGTGTTTAGTTCAAGCGTTTTGGCGCAACAAAGTGCTTCTGCCTCTGCTCCTACAAGCACAACTATTGTTGCGCCAATTGGAATTACTAAAACAAGTTCAATGACTTTCGGTTCTTTTGCAACAGGCGGTGCAGGTACATTAGTTATGACTTCTGCAGCTGTTAGATCTGCAACTGGCGGAGTTAAATTGACTACTATTACCGGAACTCCTACCGCTGCTGCATTTGCAGTAACAGGTCAAGGATCTTATGGTTATGATATTACGTTACCAGCTTCACTTACACTTACAACTGCAGCTACAGGAACAACCACAACTATGCTAGTTAATGCTTTTACAAGCTCACTTGCTAGTGGTAAAGGTACTTTGGCTGCTGGTGGTACTGATAGCTTCACTGTTGGAGCTACGCTAAATGTTGCAGCTGGTCAAGTTGTTGGTTTATATGAGAACGCTACTGGTTTTGCTGTTACCGTAAATTACAACTAAATTGAATAAAAAGGGTGCTTAGAAATAAACACCCTTTTTAATTAAATTTTAAGGAACTTAATTAATTAAATAGAAAAGCAAATTACCACAAAATTAAACATTCTCATGACTAAAAAAAGTATTCTTATTCTAGTCCTTTTTTTAAATTTTTCATTTCCTTTACTGGCCCAAGGAGATTTAATGGTATTCCCAAAACGCATTGTCTTTGACGGAATTCAAAGCCGGGTGCAAAATGTTAATTTATCCAATACCGGTAAGGATACTACAACCTACAGATTATCCTACAGTCAGATTAAAATGGATGAAGATGGTAAATTTAATACCATAGAAGAACCAGAAGAAAATCAAAATTTCGCCTCACCTTATCTCCGTTATTATCCCCGCACCATAACTTTGGCGCCCAATGAATCGCAGGTAGTAAAAATTCAACTCATCAAAACCAGCGAATTAAAAGAAGGCGAATACCGCTCTCATCTGTATTTTCGAGGTGTTCCTAAAACGAAACTTTTAGAAAACGAAACAACCGCAACAGATACGCTCAAACCAAAAAGTTTAGATATTCAATTAACGCCTGTATATGGGATTTCAATTGCAAATATTATTACGATAGGACCAGCAAATACGGTAGTGACCTTATCTAATTTGGCATTGCTTGCCTCGCAGGATTTGTACTTGGATATTAACCGCACAGGCAATCAATCGGCATATGGGGAACTAAATGTCAATTATATTTCTCCAGAGGGAATCAGCACTAATGTGGGATTAATAAAAGGCTTTGCAATATATACTCCGGGAAATTTGCGCAAAACCAAAATTAAACTCAATACTATTCCAAATATTGATTTTTCCAAGGGAAAATTACAAGTGATTTATTTTACTTTAAATCAAGCAGCTGTTTACGCCGAGTCATTCTTGGATTTGTCAGCTAGAAAAAAATATGCACTTGATACAGTTATTAATGGCATCAAATAAGAGTCTTTCATTTTTTGTTCCCTTTTACTCTACAAGAAACACTTAAACTGACGTTTTAAATAATTGTATCCAACAGGGAAATAAATAATAAAACTACTTTTTTCTAAAACAAACTTAAAAAGACTCCTCCCTTTACATTTTATAAAAAAGAGCAAGCCAAAGAGTTATTAGATTGCAAGTGTAAAAGATCGCAAAATGGACAACCTTTAAATTGATATACTATTGAATAATATTAAAAATTTAAAAATAACGAAATTTCTTATACTAAGTATAATCCTATTTATCTTTATAATAGACTTGATAGCTCCTCTAGGTACAGCAATTGCTGTTTTGTATATAGTTCCTTTAGTTATTTCCTATACACTAAGCAAAAATAAAATAATTACATTTGCTATCCTATCGACTACATTAACTATAATTGACACAGCCTTTTATTATAATACCGAGGTGCATTATAGTGTTTTTACTAACCGAGCCTTATCAATTCTTACTATCTGGATATCTTACTTTATTATTCTTCGATACAAAGACATAAGGATACAAAAAGATACAGAAAAAGAGAAACACCTAAATTCCATTACTGAGGTGCTCTTTAAAGTATCCCATCAAGTTCGAAGTCCTATATGCAGAATCCAAGGTCTGATTAATCATGTGGATTCTCACAATATATCAAAAGAAGAGTTAGAAAGTATTAGTATTTATTTAAAAGATTCAGTCACTGAACTTGACACCTTTACAAGAACTTTGACAGATTTTTTAGTTAAAATTCGAATTGAAAATACTTAAGGACAAACAAATTCTAATTAATATTATATAAACGACAACTCATTAAGGACAATGATTCACAACCAGTCTGACAAAAGTCCTAATACCTAACGGTTTGCTTAAAGTGACGACTAAGTGCTTCGTATCAATTTTTTTGGTTAAAATCTCCAACTTTACCAAACCGAAACCCGTTCTTAAAATTAATTTCCTTTAGCAAAAGGACTTCCTTTCTCTTCGCTCTTTATGACTAAATTGTCTTCTATCCTGTACCTTTTACTGCTATGCACGATATCCTTTTCTGGTGCGGCACAAGAGGAAGATTGTGATGAAGTTTTAGTGCTGCTAAAGGTAAAATACATTGGTGCCAGCGAAATTTCCTCGGTAATATGTGGTTCTAAAGTCTATCTTTCGGTATCCGAAGTTTTGGATTATATTAAAATACGAAATATACCCAATTCTAATTTCACTAATATTGAAGGTTTTTTTATTAATCAAAATAACACCTTCAAAATTGACCAAAACACCAACACCATTAGCTACAAAGATGAGGTTTACACCCTGAAATCAAGTGATTTTATTCGTACCAAAACAAATTTATTTTTAAACGCTTCTTATTTCAATCAAATATTTGGGCTCGAAAATAATTTTATCTTTAGGAGTTTATCCGTTGAAATGGTCTCAAAACTCGAACTTCCCGCCATTAGAGAAGCCAGATTGCTAGAAATGCGCGATAACATCAACAAAATGAAAATGGAATTTAAAGCGGACACAACTATCGTACGTGACAAACCACTACTTCATTTTGGAACAGCTAATTGGGCTGTTAATACCATACAACAATCTGAAGGAAGTCATTCAGAACGATTACTCCTCAGTTTAGGCGGCATTGTAGCTGGAGGTGAATTGACCACTTTGCTAAATTACACCAGCAACCAACCCATAGTGGCCAAAAACCAGTTTTATCGATGGCGCTATGTGAACAATGAAAACAAATATATTAAGCAGTTCACTTTAGGAAAAATTTCAGCTCCTTCCAAAGCGACAATTTTGTTTCCTATTATCGGAGCTCAGATCACGAATGCCTCTACCCAAATAAGAAAATCTTTTGGCACGTATATCTTGAGCGATCATACCCAGGCCAATTGGACGGTGGAACTCTACATCAACAATGTATTAATTGATTATCTTCAGGCAGATGCCAACGGTTTCTTTTCGTTCAACGTTCCTTTAATGTACGGTCGTACCGAAGTTACACTCCGATATTATGGACCTTGGGGCGAAGAGCAGTTATTTAGCAATCAATTTGTAGTTCCTGCGCTTTTTGTTCCCAAAAAGGAAATAGAATACACTATTAGTTCCGGGATTATTGAGGATGGAAAAGGGAGTATTTTTAGCAATGCAAAAGTAAATTATGGCCTTTCCAATCATGTTACGCTGGGCGGTGGAGCAGAATATGTTTCCTCATTTGAATCTAATAAAATTATTCCTTTTTTAAATTCTTCCATTAGATTGGCTTCCCAATTGTTTTTTATGGGGAGTTATTATGGCAAAGTGCTTTATGAACTAAATTTAAACTACACCACTGCGAAAAACATTAGATTTGAATTTGATTATAGCAAATACGATAAGAACCAACAAGCTGTTCGATTCAATTATTCCGAAATTCGGAAAGCAAGTATTTCGATGCCGATTCGCAATTCTTTTTTTTCAGGGAATTCCCGATTTACCATTCAACAAAACCTATTTAGCACTACTCAATTCACCACTTCCGAATTATTACTCTCGGGAAATTCGTTTGGTTTTAATTTTAATTTTACGACCAATGCCTTTTTTAGCGAAAACCATAAACCATTGGTGTACAGCAATATTTCTACATCGTTACAACTTCCTGAAAATTTTGTCCTTGTTCCCCAATTGCGTTATGGATATGATGTCAATGCCATGACGACATTGCAAACACAATTGAGAAAGCCAATTTTTAAAAACGGCTTTATTCAAGCCTCTTTAGATTATAATTTTAAGAACCGAAATAGTAGTTTTCAAATTAGTTTTACACACAATTTCGATCATATAAATACCGGATTTTCAAGTATTTTTTATAAAAACAGTGCTTCATTTTCGCAATCTGCCAGCGGAAGCTTAATCTTTGAACCCCAAGCTAATTTTGTACGTTTTAATAACCGAATAAGTGTGGGCAGAGCGAGTGTAAAATTTGTTCCGTTTTTAGACATCAACGGAAATGGAAAAAGAGATACCAAAGAACCTTTGGTAAAAGGAGTGAAAATTGTATTAATGGGCGGTGACCGTCAGCTTGTCAATCCCGATGGAACCACCATTATAACCGGATTAGAACCCTATATTAAAAATTACGTGGAGCTTAATACCAACAAAGTTAATTCTATTGCTTGGCGCATAAAAAACAAAACTTTAAATTGTACATTAAATCCCAATCAATTAAAAATAATTGAAATTCCGGTTGTAGTTGTTGGAGAAGTCTCTGGAATGGTGTATCGAAAAGAAAAGAAGCAACTCTTGGGAACTGGAGGTTTAAAAGTCTCTATTTATGATCTGCACAATACATTAATTACCAGTATTCTTTCGGAACCTGATGGTTATTTTAGTTTTTTGGGTTTAAAATCGGGGCAATATGTTGCAAAAATAGATGCACTTCAATTAGAAAATTTACAGCTGATGGCTGATCCCTCCTACCAGACTTTTGAAATCGACAACGGAATCGATGGGGCTTTTGTAGATACGCTTGAATTTGTGCTTCAAAAAAATAAATAAGTAAATCTACATAATCTTTACTGATGTCATGCTCAACGAACCTGCCAATAACTTATCATTAAACAAACTCAGTTCTTCCGATTTTCCTTTTAATCCCAAGGTATATAGTAAAGGTAAATAATGTTCGGGCGTAGGAATCGCTAATCGAAACGCTTTACTCTGTTTTTCAAAATCAATCAGCGGTTGGAAATTCCCTTCCAATAAATAATTATTTACCGTTTCCTTTGCTTCAATTGCCCAATCGTACCCGTAATTGTCTTTATCAAAATTGTGATAATCGACCAATCTCAAATTATGCACAATATTGCCACTACCTACAATCAGGATTCCTTTAGTTCGCAAGGCACTTAGTTTCTGAGCCAACTCAAAATGGTATTGCCCGGATTTTGTGTAATCAATACTCAACTGAATCACGGGAACATTCGCTTCGGGATATAAATGTTTAATGACACTCCAAGCACCGTGATCTAAACCCCAGTGTTCGTCCAGCTCTACTTCTAATGGTGATAATAATTGTTTTGTTTCCAATGCTAATTCCGGGCTTCCATTCGCTGGATATTGCATCTCAAATAATTCTTGTGGAAAACCGCCAAAGTCGTGAATCGTTCGTGGCATTTCCATTGCGGTAACCTTTGTCCCTTTGGTAAACCAATGCGCCGAAATACACAAAATGGCATTCGGTTGTGGTAAGGTTTTAGCCAAGTTTCTAAAACCAGTCACAAACTGATTTTCTTCAATCGCGTTCATCGGGCTTCCGTGTCCCAAAAACAGTACCGGCATTTTTTCGGTATTCGAAAAAGAACTTGACATTTTATGTAAGTCGTTTAATGTATTCATTTCAATTTTTTAAAAAAAATTTACTCCACAAAATTCTCATCTTTAAAACCTATCAAATATAATTTATTTTTGGCCCGGGTCATTGCGGTATATAACCAGCGAATATAATCTCTATTGATACCATCCGGTAAATACGGTTGTTCAATAAAAACGGTGTTCCATTGCCCTCCTTGTGATTTATGACACGTAATCGCATACGAGAATTTCACCTGTAAACCATTGAAATATTCGTTAGCTTTTACTTTTTCGAATTGCTTGAATTTGGTTTCGCCTTCATAATCTTTCAACACTTCCTGATACAATCGGTTGGATTCTTCATAAGTTAACGATGGCGATTCACTTTTTATAGTGTCCATCAGTAAAACCGTTTCAAACGGAATCTGATTGGGGTAATCAATCATTCTAATTTTTACTTTGGCAAACTTAAAACCATATAATTCTTTGATATTGAAAATTTCTAATATTTCGATAATATCACCATTAGCAATAAATCCGGCTTCATCCGAATCTTTCAACCAAAAATAATTATTCTTTACTACCATCAAAAAGTCACCCGTTGAAAGTTCACTTTCTTTATCGAGGATCTTAGTCCTGATCTGCTCATTATACTGATTCGCCCTTTTATTGGAACGAACAATAAAAGCGGTATCTTCAATACTATAATTACTGTAGGCGGAATTGATGGCATCCTGAATATCGTACCCATCGGTCAAACGAACAATATCTTTAAATTTCTTGACATCAAATTTGAATTCGTCAATAAAGGAATCTTTCAATAATTCCCGAAGCTCCGTTGCGTTATGCAAAATCCCAGAATTTTCTTCTTGACGCATGACTTCGTCTAGCTCGATATGTTCCACTTCTTTATCATAATTCATCCCCAAAGTACGGATGTCCAAAGCTGGGCTAATATCTAAATTCACCGGAGGCAACTGAGCGGTATCTCCCAATAATATCATCTTACAATTAGTTCCCGAATAAACATACGAAATCAAATCATCAAGCAAAGAACCGGTTTCATATAACTTAGAATCAGAATTGGTATCCGAAATCATCGAAGCTTCATCAACTATGAAAATCGTGTTCTTGTGTTTGTTTTGTTGCAATGTAAACGAAACACCACCACCAGAAGATTTTTTCGGAAAGTAGATTTTTTTATGAATCGTAAAAGCCGGTTTGTTCGAATAATTGGCAATCACTTTTGCAGCACGACCTGTTGGCGCCAACAAGACATATTTTTTATTAATGTCCAATAAACTATTTACAATCGTAGAAATTACGGTCGTTTTTCCAGTTCCAGCATATCCTTTTAAAACGAAAATAGTCTTATTATCAGCTTCAGTTAAAAAAATAGCAATTTTCTGAAAAAAAATATCTTGTTTATAAGTGGGCTGAAAAGGAAATTTTCTCTGTAAAAGACTGTAAAACAAGGAGGAATTCATGTGAAGTTGATTGCTATAAATGAACATCAAATATAAGTATGAAAATCGAGGCAATTGCATAAATTGGCATTAGAATCAAAAAAAATTGTAAGTTTGTGACCGCATTTAATTCTTGTACTATATATAAGGTAGAAATGGGTTGAAAATCAAATTATGTCAATACAAAATACGAACATCACCGAAAAAAAATATAAAAAACTGTCCATTCAAGTTTCGTTGACTGGACTTTCTTTTTGTTGTTTTGACACACTAAACAATACGGTAACTTCATTTAACGAAGTGCATTTTGATACGTTTAATAAAGCCACAAAAATTGAAGAATTATTCGGTGATGCATTTCGAGATTATCCAATATTAAAGGATTCTTATGATGAAATTTTGGTGATTCACAATAATAATCTTTCGACACTTGTTCCTACAGCTCTTTTTGACGAGAACTTTTTAGGGAGTTATTTGCAATACAATACCAAGGTTTTTGAAACCGATTTTCTTGCTTTTGACGAAATTCCGAACTATCAAATGAATGCGGTTTATATTCCGTATGTGAATATCAATAATTTTTTTATTGACCAATTTGGTTCTTTCGATTACAAACATGCCAATAGCATTTTGGTTTCCAAATTACTGGTTGCATCCAAAAATAAGGATGATAAAAAGATGTTCATTCACATCAATTCTGGCCATTTTGAAATCATTGTGGTTCAGAACCAAAAATTATTACTTTTCAATTCTTTTGATTTTAGCACGCCCGAAGATTTCTTGTATTACATCTTATTTACTGCTGAACAATTGAATTTAAATCCCGAAAACTTCCCATTGGAACTAATCGGAAATATTGATACCGAAAGTGATTATTTCAAAATCGCTTACAAATACATTCGCAACGTTTCCCTTATTGATGTGGAAGATTTGCGATGGAACAATTATTTTTCTGAGGCCGAAAACAGAAATCATTTTATACTTTTCAACTCATGAGAATCATTTCAGGAAAATACAAAGGAAGACGCATTTTTCCACCAAAAGGACTTCCCGTTCGTCCCACTACCGATATGTCTAAAGAAGCATTATTCAATGTTTTGAACAACCATTTCAGTTTTGAAGGGCTTAAAATACTAGATTTATTCGCAGGAACCGGAAATATCAGTTTCGAATTTGCCTCACGAGGAAGCACGCCAATCACATCTGTTGATGGTGATTTTGGTTGTGTAAAATTCATCAAGCAAGTTGCAGCCGAATATGATTTTAATATTGCAGCTACTAAAAGTGATGTTTTTGCTTATTTAGAAAGATGTAAAACCTCGTACGATATTATTTTTGCAGATCCGCCTTATGCTTTGGACCAAAAAACTTTCGAGAAAATCATCTTATTAGTTTTCGAAAAAGAATTGCTTAATGAAGAAGGAATGATGGTCATCGAACATTCTAAATATACTAAACTGGATCACATGATTCACTTTTCGTTTCAGAAAAGTTACGGTGGTTCTATTTTTAGTTTCTTCGAAATAGGTTCAAGTAATCAAGAGGAAAATTCTGAAAATGAATCAGACCAAAACGATGGAGAAGAAGAATAATTTAGTATTATTTTGATAATTTTTCAAATATCCTCTGATAGGTAGGAGTTGTAACACCATATTTCAGACCTTCATTTACCACATATTCCGTCAAAGAAGTTACTTCCGTTTTTCGATTTGCTAAAAAATCCCGATGCATTGACGAAGTGGCATCTTTTGGTGTTTTTTCGAGTTTAATAATCGTTTGGGCAACAATATCATTTGGCATCGCTAAACCTTTTGCGATAGCGACTGAACCAATCTCATTTAACAATGAAATATAAATTGCTTTGTTAACTGAATTGTTTAAAATTCCTCCAATATTCTGATTTAAATACGAAGTAGCCGAAGCCAAAGCCGAAATAAAAATGAATTTTTCCCAAATCGTTTCTTCAATATTTTCAACTTGATAACTTTCGATAGCAGATTTTTCGAGAATGGATTGCAACTCATTTAATTTAGAAACTAGAGTATTTTTAGAACCAAAAAATAGTTTTTCATAGACGCCAATTTTCTTGATAATTCCCGGAGAAACAATCATCGAAACAATGTAAACACAACCTTGTAATATGGTAGTTTCAGGAAATAATTTCTGTATGCGTTCCGTAGCATCAACACCATTATATAAAGGAAGAATTACCGTATCTGGAGTAATACAATTTTTTATAGATTTAAAACTTGATTCTATATCATAGGTTTTAGTGGCACAAATTAGGTAATCGAGATTCCCGATTTCATTTGGATTATTTGAAACCAAATTAGGGAAAACAGTTGTTTCATTAGTGTCAGAAATAATTTTCAATCCATTTTGGGCAATTGCTTTTTGGGTTTCACCACGAGCAATAAATATAATTTCTATTACATCCGAATCAAAGTAAGTTTTGGCCAATAATCCACCGAAATAACCACCTACTCCACCTAATCCTAAAATTCCTATTCTTGTTTTCATATTAATAAGTCGATTATTAGCGCTATTTGAAAAGTGAACCCCCAAAGATATTAATCAAACTTGCCACAAATGCAAAAAGGCTCAAAGAAAATGAGCGATTGACAAATAATCCTAAAGAGATAAAGTATAAAAATGAGAAAAAAAGGTAGTGTCTTTGAGCCTTCAGAGCAAAAAAATAAAAAAATGCAGACCTATAAGCCGGATTCTGTCACCGAAAAAATCGGAGCCTTATCATTTATCTAGACTTATAATTACTCATAAGTTCAAGCTATCTACCCTTCAACAACGGACGAGAAGCCCTTAAATGCTGATATACTTGATATTTCACCGCATAGAGTTTACCTGGTTTCACTACAGCATTACCTGTACATACTTTCTGTTGCACTTGTCCTGAATTGATTGCTCAACCCGACGGGCGTTACCCGTTATGCTTCCCTATGGTGTCCGGACTTTCCTCTTTACACCGAACTCGATTCGGAACCTGAGATCAGGTATTGAAACAAGTTCAACATAAAACGATAAGGCGGTCTGCGGTGCGAATTTACGATATTTAATTCTTTTTTTGGGTTTTAGATTATTTACTTTAACAACTCTTTGACAATGAATTCATAATAAAATAGTTACCTTTAAACATTAACTATAAATTTAGTATTATGTCAAATATTTATCATTATGCCAGTGTTTCTAAAGCCTTAGATGATTTGAGTGAAATGGGATTTACGTTTGATTTTAATCTTCATGAGGAAGATATTATCAAAAATCCACATCGCTATGAAATTCAACACATCTATCGATATGAAGGAGACAGTAACCCTGATGATGAAGCAACAGTTTATGGTATAAAATCCAGTTCCGGTAAAAAAGGGGTGTTTGTAGCTGGTTTTGCTGCAAATTCCGAGAATGATGCTGCACGAGTTTTGAATGATATCATTATTAAGGGAAGAAACAAATAAACAAAAACTTGGTTTATTTTGGGTCTTTTTTAGTTATATGGGTGGCTACCTGTAATTTATTTATGAAAAAACTTCACGATTTAATTTATAAATCCGATGTTACTTTCCGAAATAATAATAGAACGAATAAAAAAAGAAGGTCCATTATCTTTTCGGGATTTTATGGAAATGGCATTGTATTATCCTGAATTAGGATATTATAATTCTGCTCAAGACAAGATTGGGGCAGATGGTGATTTTTATACCAGCGCCAATCTTACTGCGGCTTTTGGAGCCATGATCGGGCGCCAAATCGAAGAAATGTGGCAAAACTTAGAAAAAAAGCCTTTCAAAATTGTTGAATATGGAGCCGGTACAGGTTTATTGTGTCATGATATTTTAGATTATCTCAAGAACAACAGTCCATTATATAAGGATCTAACCTACTGCATTATTGAGAAAAGTACCAGCATGAGGGAAATTCAAAAGAAACATCTGCATGAAAAAGTGAGTTGGCACAGCTCAATTCAAGATATTGGTGAAATTAATGGCTGTATTTTATCCAATGAATTAATTGATAATTTCTCTGTTCATCAGGTAATTATGGAAAAAGAACTTAAAGAAGTTTTTGTGGACTATAAAGAAAATTTTATTGAAATTTTAAAACCTTCAAAAAAAGAACTCACCGATTATCTAATAGCATTAAATATAAAATTGCCCGAAGGATTTCGTACGGAAATTAATTTGGAAGCCCTATCATGGATCAAAGAAATTTCTAAATCTTTACATAAAGGGTATGTAATTACTATCGATTATGGTTCATTATCATCTGATTTATACAACAATCGCAGGAGTTGTGGTACGCTTTTATGTTATTACAAACACCACAAAAACGACAATCCATATCAATTTATTGGACAACAAGACATAACAACACACATCAACTTTTCTGCAATATCGCATTGGGGTTCACAATTTGGAATAGATTGTTGTGGAGTAGTGGACCAAGCCAGTTTTTTATTGGCTCTTGGGTTTAAAGAATATCAAGACGTCTCTTTAAAAAATAGTCAGGCCAATTTGCAAACGGCAAAGCAGGTATCAATCATGAATTATAGATTATTGGTAGATATGGGACTAAAATTTAAAGTATTGATACAACAAAAAGGTGTACCTGCATATCCTTTATCAGGTTTGAAATTTTCGAATTCTTCAAGAGCTTTACATTCATGAAATTATAATTTTTCAAGAGCTATTTCCAGCTTTCCGATGCAATCTTTCTAGCCCTGAACTCTTATGAAAATTAGAGTACAGCGAAGTAATCTAGGCTAGCGATTTTGTAATAAAACATTAATTTAAAAATTATAAAATCTTTCAATACTTAAATTTTTTCATCGTTAAATTAAAACCTATATTTGCTTTCGAATAAAAATTCTATGGAACAATTTGTTGTGTCGGCTCGTAAATATCGTCCTCAAACATTTAAAGATGTTGTAGGACAAAAAGCCATTACCAATACTTTATTGAATGCCATAGAAAGCAATCATCTTGCTTCTGCCCTACTATTCACAGGGCCTCGTGGGGTTGGCAAAACAACTTGCGCCCGTATTCTAGCTCGAAAAATTAATCAGCCTGGATACGATGATCCAAATGAAGATTTCGCTTTTAATGTTTTCGAATTAGATGCTGCTTCCAACAATTCAGTTGATGATATCAGGAATTTAATTGACCAAGTCCGTATTCCGCCACAAACGGGACAATACAAAGTGTATATCATTGATGAGGTTCACATGTTGTCTTCGGCAGCTTTTAATGCTTTCTTAAAAACATTGGAAGAACCGCCAAAGCATGCCATTTTTATATTGGCTACGACCGAAAAACATAAAATTATTCCAACGATACTTTCTCGTTGTCAAATATTTGATTTCAAAAGAATTACTGTAAAAGATGCCAAAGAACATCTTGCCGAAGTAGCTACCAGTCAAGGTGTTAATTTTGAAGACGACGCTTTGCATATCATTGCTCAAAAAGCAGATGGAGCTATGCGTGACGCTTTATCTATTTTTGACAGAGTAGTTTCTTTTTGTGGAAAAGACTTAACACGTCAGGCTGTTACGGAAAACTTGAATGTTTTGGATTACGAAACATACATTAATGTAACCGATTTGATTCTGGATAATAAAATTCCAGATTTACTAATTGCTTTCAACGAAATCCTTTCCAAAGGATTTGATGCGCATCATTTTGTATCCGGATTAGCTTCGCATTTTAGAGATTTATTAGTTTCTAAAACACCTGCTACTTTATCTTTATTAGAAGTTGGGGAACAAGCACAACAAATGTATGGCGTGCAAGCGCAAAAATCCAGCCAAGACTTTCTTTTAAAAGGAATGGAAATTGCGAATGATTGTGATTTAAAATACAAACTGAGTCAGAATCAAAGACTTCTCGTTGAACTTTGTCTAATGCAACTTGCCTCTATCACTTTTGATGGAGAAAAAAAAAAGTTGAGCAATTTATAATCCCTCCTACTTATTTTAGAAAGAACGATTATTCTATTGTAGAAAGCACAAAAGTTAAGACAGAAAACATTGTAAATACTCCAATTGTATCACTTCAGGAAAAAAAACCAGAAGCTTTTATTCCTTCTATAATTCCAGTTCCTACTGCTGTAATAAAAATTGACATTCCACAATCAAATGAGTTAAAGGTTTCGGCTTTTTCATTATCTAGTATTCGGGCCAAAAAAGCATTAGAAGAAAGTAATAAAGGAATAGTAAAAGAAGTGGTTCATTTACCAACTGAATCATTCACTGAAACTGAAATGTTATTGTATTGGAATAAATATGCACAACGTTTAGGGGACAAAGGATATAAAATTATGGAATCGTTATTACTTATTAACGATCCTAAATTAAATGGAACTGCCATCACAATTGAATTACCAAATGAAGGTTCTAAATTAGATTTTGAAAAAGAATTAAATGGTCTTTTAGGACATTTGAAAGGGCATTTGCATAATCATGATATTACAATCGAAGTTATTGTTAATGAAAGTGTCGAAAGCAAAAGAAACTTTAATGATCAAGACCGCTACAACAGGCTTCTTGAAATAAATCCAAATATTGAACTTTTACGAACAACATTTGGATTAGATTTAGATGCATAATCTTATGCAATTAAAGATCGATTATTCTTTAAAATTGATATTTTTTTCAATTCTTGTATAGGCATAACATCATTGCTACTATAACATCAATTACATCAACAAAACTCAATAGTAACTAATAAATTTAGGGAAAAACGATATTAAAGCGCTGCAATTTTCTCCTTCCGGAACTTTTATTTCCAGTATCATAATGGTAATTATGATAGCCAAAACACCATTATTAAAAGCCTCAAGTGTTTTTCATTTTAAATTTATATTTTACCGTAATACATCGCTTTTACAATACCATCAGAAAGTCCAATTTTAGGCACATAAATATTTCTTGCTCCGCTCCATTTCATTGCATTTAGATAAATTCTTGTTGCTGGAAGAATTACATCGGCACGATCCGGATTTAATCCTAATTCTGAAATTCTTTGTTCGTAAGAAAGCGAATTCAAGAAAGCATATTGAGAATTCATGTAAATGTAAGACAAAGGTTTTTCTTGCATTTTTCCTGACAACTTGAAAAGTTTATTGATATTTCCACCGGAACCTATCAAAGTAACATCATCATATTCTTGAGTATTTGTCTTTATCCATTTTTCAATTTCATCCCAAACAACCTCGCAAACCATATCATTTAACAATCGGACTGTTCCTGCTTTGAATGATCTCGAATTTATCATTTTACCATTGGAAAACAAGGTAAATTCCGTGCTTCCACCACCAACATCCACAAAAAGATACGTTTGATCTGTTTTTAACAAATGGTGCAAATCAGTTGATGCTATTATTGCTGCTTCTTTTTTTCCATCAATGATTTCTATTTTGATATCCGCTTTTTTCTTAATCATTGCTACAACTTCTTTACCGTTGTATGCTTCTCGCATCGCCGAAGTTGCAAATGCCATATAACGTTCTACTTTATGTACTTTCATCAATAGATTGAATGCTTTCATGGCATCACACATTCTTTCCATATTCTCTTGAGAAATTTCACCAACTGTAAAAGCATCCTGACCCAAACGAATTGGTACACGTACAAGGGAACTTTTATTGAATTGGGGTTCTTTTCCGGCTTGCTCAACAATATTTACAATCAATAAACGCATCGCATTTGAACCGATGTCTATTGCAGCATATTTTTTTATTTTAATCATTCTTGATTTATGATTTGAATATAGTTTCTTATTTTATTCGAGGACAATAGCAAATATGAAACTACTTTTTAAACAATTTCTTCTAAAACGTCAATTTTATTTCGATAATATTTATAAGTCTCTAATTGCGCTCTAAAAACTGGATTATTATTTCGTACTCTATATTTATTATCTAATTTAAAGGAATGATATCTCGCTTTTACATTTCCTTTCCAACCTAAGTCAAAATTATCTATGAGTTCATTCTTTATTTCCTGATCATAAATAGGACACGTAACTTCGACTCGTCCATCCAGATTTCTAGTCATAAAATCAGCTGAGGAAATGTAAACTTCCGTTTGTCCAGCATTCCCAAAAATATAAATTCTGGAATGTTCCAGATAATTATCTACAATACTTATTGCTTCTATATTTTCGCTCATCCCAGGAATTCCAGGTATCAATGAACAAATCCCTCTAATTTCGAGTTGTATTTTTACTCCCGCGTTACTGGCTTCATATAATTTATCAATCATTTTAAAATCGGACAAACTATTCATTTTTAATTTTATATGGGTTTTTCTCCCTGCTGAAGCATGCAAAATTTCTCTATCTATCAGTTTATAAAATCTAGTTCGGGTGTAATGAGGAGAAACAATAAGATGTTTGTATCTGTGTACTCTATAATTAATATCGAAAAATTCGAAAATTTTTGTAATATCTTTTAGAATTTGTTGGTGACTTGTAAAAAGAGTCACATCAGTATAGACTTTTGCGGTTGATTCATTAAAATTTCCGGTAGAAATAAAACCATAACGTTTTATTTTATCATTTTCAGTTCTTTCGATAACGCATATTTTACTATGAACTTTCAGCCCTTTTATTCCAAAAATAAGTTCAATTCCTTCGGTTTTCATTTGCTCTGCATACGAAATATTAGAAGCTTCATCAAAACGAGCTTGTAATTCTATTTGAACAGTCACTTTTTTTCCGTTTTTGGCAGCATTAATTAGTGAACTAATAATTTGAGAATTTTTGGCCAATCGGTATAACGTAATTTTAATCGAAGTGACTTTAGGATCAAGAGCCGCTTCCCGTAAAAATTTAGTGAGATATGAAAAAGATTGATAAGGTGCATTTAACAAATAATCTTTAGTACTGATTTTTTCTAATATACTTCCTTCAAGGCTTAATCCAGGAATTGGCAAAGGTTCGTTAGTTTGATACAATAAATCGAATCTGCCAAGATTTGGAAAATTCATATAATCACGTCTGTTATGATATCTACCCCCAGGAATAATACTGTCCGTAGTGACAATTTTCATCTTATCAAGAAAAAAATGGAGTGTGTCTTTTTCTATTAACTGATCATAAATAAACCGAACGGGTTCCCCTATTCTTCTATCTTTTACGCTTGTAGAAATTTTCTCAATCATACTTTTACTCAAATCACTATCAATGTCTAACTGAGCATCTCTGGTAATTTTTATCATATGTGCTGACACACTTTGGTAATCAAAAATATTAAAAATACTTTTCAAATTATGTCTTATAACATCGTCAAGTAGGATTACGTATTGCTTTTCAGTATTAGATGGCAAAACAACAAATCGATTAATTGTTTTTGGAATTTCAATAACTGCATATCGAACTTCAGAGGTATGATTCATTACCAATTTTACAGCTAAATACCCTAAAGTATCTTTCAATAAAGGAAATTCGGCTAAATCATTCAGTATAATAGTTACTAATTCCGGACTTAATTTTTGAATAAAAAAGTCTTTTAAAAAATTTTCCTGTTCTCTGGAAATTTCATTTTCATTAATAATGAAAATGTTTTCTGTTTCCAGTTTAGTTTCGATAATGTTTAAAATTCGGAGACTTTCGGATTGTTGCTGAATTACTATTTCGGTAATATCTTTCACTAATTGTTGGGCAGATATACCTCCAAGATATTTCTCCCCGGATATTCCTGAAAGGCTTAATCTTCTTATAGCAGCAAAACGAACTCTAAAAAACTCATCCAGATTATTCGAAAAAATTCCTAAAAATCGCAATCTGTCCAATAATGGTACTGAATCATCCGCGGCTTCCTGAAGTACTCGTGCATTGAACGCTAACCAACTTTTTTCTCTATCAATATATTTATGTTCTAACACTTTTTTTATTTTAATTCTTTGGGAAATATTATTTTTTTTGTTTTACCTTTTTTAATAGCATTCCAGTTGTCTGTATCAAATTGTAAAGACACAAATCCTGATGTAGGAACATTATTAATAAAAGTATCTCCAAATTTATTAACAAAATTTGTAATAGCCTCATTATGTCCGAAAAGAATAACACTTTCTATATCATTATTACAAGATTTGATAACTTTCTCCAATTTATTTTCGTCAAAAGTATAAAGTTCGTCTTTGTAAACGATTGATTCTATAGGGTAAGTTATATTTTGAGCAAAAATCATTGCTGTTTTTGAAGCTCTTTCAGCTGAGCTACTCCATACTATATATGTTTTGGGAATAAAGTCATTTATATTAGAAGATACCAAATGAGCATCTTTCATTCCTTGTTGTGTTAAAGGTCGATCTTTATCATGTAACGGAGCTTCCCAACTTGATTTTGCATGCCGTATTAATATTAAATTTTTCATACTTTCAAATTTTATTTATCAATGGCATTGCATTAATTTCTTTAAGATTACAAATTACAAAATATTTTTTAAATCTCGTTTTTAATAAAACATATTTTATAGTTAATAGTCTTTTAAAAAAATGATAAGCATTTTATAAAAAACAAAAAATTTCTTACATAAAACCACTTAAAAATACACTTAATCTGACAAATATGCATTTTGTCATTTTTTTAGCTTGTAATTAGGTAATAAAAATTATAAATTTGAAATGTTAAATTTTTACAAAAAAAAGGAAGAATAGAATAAAAATAAATTAAAATTGTCTTAAAAAAACGCAAAAAAATTTTAATTTTTGTTTTTTTTTAACAAGAAATCTCCTTTTAACAGGTATTTAGGTTATTCACAGATAAAATCATAGATACCAATTTTATGTAAGTAGTTTTACGCGATGTGAAACTTGTTCTAAATTATCGTTTAAAATACTGTTTATAAAACACTTTAGGTGTTTAGAGAGCCATTAACAAATGAAGGCTTTTTAGAAAAACTTTAGAGAACGGTTAGAAAGTATTAGATGAAAAATAAAGTAAGCAACAAGGACATCTTAATTTGCCTCATAATAGAAAAAAAGATAAGAACAAGAATGAAAGAAGTATTTAGCGCTATGGAACATAACAGGAATAGATTATTTATTCCGTTACTATCAACATTAGGTCACGATCGATTCAATCTATTATTATCTAGATCAAGAAACCACATATTAACAATTCAAAAAAATGATAAATAACCACGTAGAGTGATTCAGCAACAGTAAAAATTGTTTGCAAGAAATCATATTTAAATCATTCAATGTGAAATTCATTTGGTACAAATCTAAAATGAAAATTTCTAACCTACACTTACATAAAATGAAAAAAAAAATATTCTATAGTTTAATAACTATTGCTTTATTATCATTTCCAAATATAAGTTTTGCTCAGGTACTTAACTTAGGAACGCTTACCAATTTTTCTGCTTATACCGGTACCGGAGCAGTTTCAAATACAGGTAATTCTACTTACCGCGGTGATATAGGGACAAATGTAGGCGCTATCAGTGGTTTTGGACCTGCATCTACATTCGGTGCATTTCACAATGCCGATGCTACAACCAAACAAGCTAAAATTGATTTACTTCGGGTTTATATTCATCTTAGTGATCTTCCACTAACAAATACCACGCATACTGCAGCATTTGGAAGTGGAGAAACCATTGAAGCCGGAGTTTACTTGATAGCAGGCGCAGGATCGTTGGCAGGAGATCTAACTTTAGACGCTAAAGGAAATACGAATGCCGCATTTGTTATTAAATTTGAAGGTGGATTTTCTTCAACAGCAGGTTCAAAAATTATTTTAGCAAATGGAGCCCGTGCATGCAATGTATTTTGGATCGCTGAAGGTGCTATATCTATTGGTTCATCGTCCATTACCAAAGGGACACTTATAGCGCACCCTGGCGCCATAACAATTGGAGGCTCAGGAAATATTGAAGGTAGAATGCTTTCTACTGAAGGTGCTATTACTTTTGGACCTGGTGTGGCAACCATACCCGCCGGTCCTATTAGTATTCCAATTACTTGTGTTAACACTTGTAACAATAATATTTTAGGAACTGCTGCAAATTTTGCTCTATTTACTAGCGTTGGGGCAGTCGCTAACGCAGCCACTTCAGGAATAGTAGGTGATATAGGAACAAATGCTGGAGATATTAGCGGTTTCGCAAGTTCTACTGTAGCTGGTTCATTTTATCATGTTGATGCAACAACCGCACAAGCTAAAATAGATTTAGAAGCGGCTTATACTCAACTTTTAAACACGCCTGCAACAAATACTTCACATACGCCTGCATTTGGAAGTGGAGAAACTTTAACTGCAGGAGTTTATTCCATTGCTGGAGCTGGATCTTTAGCCGGAACAATTACTTTAAACGGAGAGGGAAATCCCAATGCCTTATTTATCTTTAAATTTAAAGGAGCTTTTACAACAGCAGCACAGTCTAAAGTTATTTTGAGTAATGGTGTACGTCGTTGTAATGTGTTTTGGGTAGCAGAAGGAGCAATTTCAATGGGTACATTTACGTTTATGAAAGGTACTCTTATTGCGCATAATGGTGCCAACACCATGGGAGCTAATGGAAATCTTGAAGGTAGAATGCTTTCCACTGAGGGTGCAATTGGTTTTAGTACAGGTGTAATTTATAACAACACCCTTTGCTTTGATAATCCTATTCCAATTATTGATGCTGTTAATGATACTACCTCAATAAATGGATACACGGGCGGAACGTTTTCTAATGTTTTGTCGAATGATACGCTAAATGGAGTGGCTGTAGTTTCTTCTAAAGTAAATACCACTTTAGTATCTTCAACTAAAACGGGTGTGACACTTTCTGGTACCGATGTGCTAGTTGCTTCAGGTACGCCTGCAGGAACTTATTCTTTGGTATACGAAATCTGTGAAATTCTTAATCCGACTAATTGCGACGAGGCTACCGTTTCGGTAACCGTAACTGCTCCGATTATTGATGCGGTTAATGATACTACCTCAATAAATGGATACACGGGCGGAACGTTTTCTAATGTTTTATCAAATGACACCCTAAATGGAGCGGCTGTAGTTTCTTCTAAAGTAAATACCACTTTTGTTTCTAAGACTAATGATG
>NZ_JBLNKY010000007.1:0-248363 GCF_048158655.1 Flavobacterium algoriphilum | reverse complement strand
GCTACTGCCGATGGAAAAGCTGTTGCTGCTCAAAGTGATGCTACTACTGCTTTAGCGAATGCCGCTACTGCTGATACAAAAGCTGTTGCTGCTCAAGGAACTGCTACTACTGCCTTATCGAATGCCGCTACTGCCGATACAAAAGCTGTTGCCGCTCAAGGGACTGCTACTACTGCCTTAGCGAATGCAGCTACTGCCGATGGAAAAGCTGTTGCTGCTCAAGGGACTGCTGATACCGCCTTGGGGGATGCCGCTACTGCTTTAACAAATGCTGCAACCGCACAAACTGCCGCTGAAGCTGCCGATACAAATGCTGCAACCGCACAAACTACCGCTGAAGCTGCCGATGGAAAAGCTGTTGCCGCTCAAGGAACTGCTGATACTGCTTTAACAAATGCTGCAACCGCACAAACTGCCGCTGAAGTTGCCGATAAAAATGCTGCAACCGCACAAACTGCTGCCGAAGCTGCTGATACAAAAGCTGTTGCAGCTCAAGGAGCTGCTGAAGCTGCCGATACAAATGTTGGAATTGCACAAACTGCCGCAGAAGCTGCCGATGGAAAAGCTGTTGCTGCTCAAGGAACTGCTGATAATGCTTTAGCGAATGCCGCTATTGCCGATGCAAAAGCTGTTGCTGCTTCATCTGCTTTAGTAACTGAAAATGAAAGAGCTACAACGGCAGAAAACACGATTGCTAATAATTTAACAACTGAAACTGGTGCAAGAATTTCAGCAGACACAACTTTAGCAGCAGACTTAGCTACTGAAGTAACCAACAGAGCAGCTGCGGACTTATTGAAAGAAGATGTAGTAAACAAATCAACGAATGTAACTACCGATGCAGCTTCGGATACAAAATATCCAAGTGTAAAATCGGTTAAGAGTTATGTTGACGCAAGTGCTACAACAGCTTTATCTGCTTTAGCAACTGAAACTGCAAATCGTATCTCAGCTGATAACTTAAAAGCAAATCTAGCATCGCCAACCTTTACAGGAACAGTATCAGGTATTGATAAAACAATGGTTGGACTAGGAAATGTTGATAATACATCTGACGCAAGCAAGCCTGTATCAGCATTACAGCAAACAGCACTGAATTTAAAAGAAGATGTAGTAAACAAATCAACGAATGTAACTACCGATGCAGCTTCGGATACAAAATATCCAAGTGTAAAATCGGTTAAGAGTTATGTTGACGCAAGTGCTATAACAGCTTCATCTGCTTTAGCAACTGAAACTGCAAATCGTATCTCAGCTGATAACTTAAAAGCAAATCTAGCATCGCCAACCTTTACAGGAACAGTATCAGGGATTGATAAAACAATGGTTGGACTAGGAAATGTTGATAATACATCTGACGCAAGTAAACCGGTATCAGCATTACAGCAAACAGCACTGAATTTAAAAGAAGATGTAGTAAACAAATCAACGAATGTAACTACCGATGCAGCTTCGGATACAAAATATCCAAGTGTAAAATCGGTTAAGAGTTATGTTGACGCAAGTGCTACAACAGCTTCATCTGCTTTAGCAACTGAAACTGCAAATCGTATCTCAGCTGATAACTTAAAAGCAAATCTAGCATCGCCAACCTTTACAGGAACAGTATCAGGGATTGATAAAACAATGGTTGGACTAGGAAATGTTGATAATACATCTGACGCAAGTAAACCGGTATCAGCATTACAGCAAACAGCACTGAATTTAAAAGAAGATGTAGTAAACAAATCAACGAATGTAACTACCGATGCAGCTTCGGATACAAAATATCCAAGTGTAAAATCGGTTAAGACTTATGTTGACACCAGTGCTACAACAGCTTCATCTGCTTTAGCAACTGAAACTGCAAATCGTATCTCAGCTGATAACTTAAAAGCAAATCTAGCATCGCCAACCTTTACAGGAACAGTATCAGGGATTGATAAAACAATGGTTGGATTAGGAAATGTTGATAATACATCTGACACAAGTAAACCGGTATCAGCATTACAGCAAACAGCACTGAATTTAAAAGCAAATCTAGCATCTCCAACCTTTACAGGAACGGTATCAGGTATTGATAAAACAATGGTTGGATTAGGAAATGTTGATAATACATCTGACACAAGTAAGCCTGTATCAACAACACAGCAAACAGCATTAAATTTAAAGGCAAATCTTGCCTCTCCTTCCTTTACAGGAACAGTATCAGGGATTGATAAAACAATGGTTGGACTAGGAAATGTTAATAATACATCTGATGCAAGCAAGCCCGTATCTACAGCTACTCAAATAGCATTAGATTTGAAAGAAGATCTATCTAATAAATCTAATACTATTACATTAGGAGCAAGCATTACTTTGTATCCGACTCAAAATGCGGTTAAAACGTATGTTGACAATCAAGTAGCAGCTACAACTACACCAGATGCTACTAGTTCAGTGAAAGGAAAAATACAATTGGCGGGAGATTTATCAGGTACAGCTGCTGTTCCAACAATTGCATCAGTTGGTGGTGTAACTGCTGCAAACGTGGCAAGCGGAGCTAACTTGGCTAATGCGGCTACTAATATAAATACTTCAAGCACAATAGTAAAACGTGATGCATCAGGGAATTTTAGTGCAGGAACAATTACTGCGGCTTTAAATGGAAATGCTACGACAGCAACAACAGCTGGGACAGTTACAACAAACGCAAACTTAACAGGAGATGTATCCAGTGTGGGAAATACAACAACACTTTCAATAACTGGAGTGACAGCTGGAACATATCCTAAAGTTACAGTAGATGCAAAAGGTAGAGTAACCGCAGGAGCCGCTTTATTAGTAAGTGATATTCCAACTTTAAATCAAAACACTACAGGTACAGCTACTAATGTTACCGGAACAGTGGCTGTGGCAAATGGTGGTACAGGATCTACTACGCAAAATTTTGTAGACCTTACAACAACGCAATCATCCATAGCCGGCGCCAAAACTTTTACAAGTACACTAACAGCTTCTGCCGGTGCGACCATTTCGGGTGCGACTACAAGCATTAATAATAACTCTAATTTCAATACAGATATCAATACGGGTAGTTCTACCGGTACTGTTACTATTGGAAGTGCTACAGGGAATGGAATTCGTATTGGAAATGGTAGAATGGCCATAAACAAACCGACAGCACCTGTTACCTCCAATGGTAATCCAATATTAACGCCTGCTCAAGTTGTTGATGCTGGAATTGTTGTAATGACAGGAACAAGTAAAAATGTTACTTTACCTGATGCGACAAGTTTAGCGGGAGTAATGCCAGGGGGTGTAGCTGTAACGGGAGATGTTATTACTTTTGTTATCGTTCCAGGTACTGGTTCAAGTGGTATCACAGTAGTTGCTGGATTAGGCGGAACTTTAGTGGGGCCTGCTGCGATTACTACATCTAGGGTTGTAACGATACGTTTTACTAGTTCAACTGCTTATTCTGTTTATTAAGAGTATCTTTTGAGTCAAATCAAGAGAATCGTATAACAACAGCTACTGAATGAGAATTTTGTAAAATAATGCTGCATTGTATAGCAGATTATATTAGGAACATTTACAATTAGAAAGCATGAATCATAACAAATAGAATGATTTAAAAAAATGATACAATGAAAAATATAATCATACTATTTGTATTACTGGCAATTGTCAGTAATGCAAATGCGCAAACCATAAGTCGTAAGGTCGTCTCCAGTGCTGGAGGGACCTTAACGGGAGGCAGCAGTCAAATTACTTTTAGTATTGGGGAAACAATTATTCCTTCGCTGAATACTGCTACTGCTATGATCACACAAGGTTTTCAACAACCAGGGGAGCAAATTAGGACGGGTAGTGTGGCTACTTCAATATGTGCTGGAAGCAGTTTTAATCTTCCGTATACTGCCACTGATATAGGAGGGAACAATACTTTTACGGCGCAATTAAGTAACGCCACGGGAAGTTTTGCAAGTCCGGTAAACATTGGTACACTGCCTGGCAATGCGTCTACAGCTGTGATTAATGTAACGATTCCTGCTAATACGGTGGCAGGTGGCGGCTATAGAATACGCATAACAAGCAGCTCACCAGCTTTTATTGGTACTAATAACGGGGCTAATATTAAAATTAACGCAACTCCAATTGCCGGTATTAGTTACAGTGGCAGTCCTTACTGTGCAATTGGTTTCGCTTCAGTGACAAGGTCAGGCCAGTCGGGAGGTATTTATACTGCATCTCCGTCAGGATTGAGTATTGATAGTTCAACGGGAGCCATTAATCTTATGGGAAGCACAGCGGGGACTTATATTGTTAAATACAGCTTCAACAATGCTAATTGTTCAAACACAGCAACAGCAATTGTAACTATAAATGCAGTGCCAACAGCACCATCTGTAGCCACCCAAAGCTTTTGTAGTTTGACAACGGTAGCATCATTGCCAAATGGTAGCGGTACTTATAAATGGTATTCTGTAGCAAGTGGCGGTACAGCTCTTGCAAATGCAAATGTTCTAAGTACGAATACCTATTATGTAAGTCGCATCTCGGGCACTTGCGAAAGTGCAAGAGTTGCAGTAAGCGTAACGGTTCTTCCAAATGTGACGGCAGGAATAGTAAGTGGTACTGCTTCTCTTTGCAAAGGAGCAACAGCAATCTACACTAGTAACGGTACTACAGGTGGAAGCTGGAGTAGTACAAATACAGCTGTAGCAACGGTGAATGCTAGTACGGGACTTGTAACTGCAGTGAATGCAGGAAATGCACTTATCAGATATACTGTAACTACAGGTTGTGGTAGTCCTACTACTTCATCATCTGGAACTTTAACGGTAAATATATTACCGACAGCAAGCATCAGTTATAATGGTAGTCCGTTCTGTAATTCAGGTTTAGCAAATGTAACTAGAACGGGTCAGGCAGGGGGTACGTATTCCTCTTCTGCGGGATTGATTATTAATAGTTTAACAGGAAGAATCAATCTTGAAGCCAGTTTAACGGGGACATATATGGTAACTTACAGTTTCAGTTATGGTACTTGCTCTGGTATAACCACTACCACATTAAAGATTAATAAATGTAATAGTAATAATAGTCGCATAGTTGATGTTACTGCTATTACTCAGAATTCCTCTTTAGAGCTAACAGTTGGTAAATTTGATGTTATTGCTTATCCAAATCCATCAAATTATCAATTTACTTTGATTGTTAAAGGGGGTAGTAATGAAAAAGTGGAAGTATTAATTTATGACTCACTGGGAAAAATGGTTAAACACATTGATACTAGTAATGGCCAACAAATTAAGTTTGGAGATGAACTTCCATCTGGTGCTTACATTGCGATAATCAGTCAGGGTATTAACCAAAAAACAATCAAACTGATAAAACAGTAAAGGTTATTTATAAATAAGTTTAAAAACTCCATTTCAATTTTTATTGGAATGGAGTTTTTTCATGTAGTAACTAATTTTTTGAGAATTCAATTTTGTGAAAAGTAATTATAATGCTATCAGGAATGGAATATCAAATGAAAATGAAATGTAACCTGATTGAGTATTTATTTAAGCAATGATTTAGGCATTGTGAGTGTAATAATATAGGGTGGTTGCATATATGTAGAAGTTCAAAATAGAAATAATTCGTATCGAAGACAATTCGAATTTATTTTTGGAGTGCCGCATCTAAATTATTTTAAAACAAAATAGAAATAGGATTATGCAATCACTATTATTTAGAGATTTTAGAAAATAAGGATTTAAAGAAGATAAAGTAGAGAAAAAAGTATGGGATGTTCTGCAAAAAAAAACACCCTGAATACTAATTTTCAGAGTGCCTTAATTTATTTATAAAAAAGTATATTACAAGTATTCTCCGTGTTGAGAAATATCTAAACCTAATTCTTCTTTTTCTTCAGAAACTCTTAAGGGAGTAATTTTATTTACAATAAAGAAAAGGAAATACGATACAGAGAATGCAAATATAGAAACAAGAATAAGCGCTTTTAATTGAATTAAAAACAATGTAGCGTCACCAAAAATTAAACCTTGATTCTCACCTACAACCGCATTTATTGATTTTGAAGCAAATACACCTGTTAAAAGCATACCTACCATACCACCAACCCCGTGACAAGCAAATACATCTAAAGCATCATCAATTTTGCCTTTAGGGAATTTACTTACCACAAAATTACTTACCATACTGGCAATAAGACCAATTGCCATTGCATGCGGGATGCTAACGAATCCTGCCGCCGGTGTAATAGCCACTAAACCTACAACAGCTCCAATACAAGCTCCCATTGCAGAAAGTTTGTGTCCCAGAATTTTGTCAAGAAATACCCAACCCATTGCAGCAGCAGCAGCAGCTACAGTTGTAGTCCCTAAGGCTTGAGCAGCAAGACTTCCAGCTCCAACAGCAGATCCTGCATTGAAACCGAACCAACCGAACCATAATAAACCTGTTCCTAATAATACGTAAGTAATACGAGCAGGATTTGCCTTTTGTACTTTTCTTTTTCCCAAGAAAATAGCTCCGGCGAGAGCCGCCCAACCTGCACTCATGTGAACTACTGTTCCTCCAGCAAAATCTAATACTCCCCATCCAAATAATAACCCATCAGGATGCCATGTCATGTGGCACAAAGGAGCGTAAACAAATAATATGAATAAAACCATAAACAACAAGTAGGCCCAGAAACGAACACGTTCTGCAAAAGCTCCTGTTATTAAGGCTGGTGTTATAATTGCAAATTTAGCTTGAAATAAGGCAAACAAGATCATTGGAATTGTTGGAGCTAACTCCCAAGCAGCATTAGCGCTTACCCCTTGGAAAAATAAGTTTGACATAGGATTTCCTATAAAGCCACCAATTGTTGGTCCAAAACATAATCCAAATCCAATAACAACCCATAGAACAGTTACTATAACCATAGCCATAAAACTTTGTAGTACCGTACTAATAACATTCTTTTTACCTACCATTCCACCATAAAAGAATCCAAGTCCTGGAGTCATTAATAATACGAGAGCTGTGGCAACTATCATCCAAGCGGTATCTCCTGTGTCTAATTTTAGCGGAATAACATGTGCACCAAGTGCTGCCGATCCAACAAAAAGATGAACTGAAAAAATAGATAATACTAGAATGGTGATCATTATCACACTTAAAATAATCTTTCGCATAGTTTTTAGGTTTAAATTTCCATAAAAATATAAAATGATTTCCAACCCCCTGTTAAAAAAGAGTATAATATTTTATTTTTATTAATTTTTCAGTTTAAACCCCTATATTTTATGGGTATACAATATTTAAACATTAAATTTAATGATTTATTAATAGTGTTGTCCTAAAAAAATAGTTTTTATAAACTTTTAAATTTGTTATACTATAGTAGCGAGTCTTTTAATAATGCGAGGGATTATTCGGTAATTATACACAACAGTAAATAATTTTGCTGATAATTGTTAAAATAGGAGATAAAAAAAAACACCTAATACAATTATTGTAAGAGGTGTTTTTATCTTTTGAGAAATGATTATTTTAAAATGTGTTTACTTAAAATTTTATAAACTTCATTAATATTGTTTCCTCCTTTTCCAAATTGTTTTGAAATGGGTTTGTCTTCATTGTTTAACCAAATTTTTAATTCGGCATCCATATCAAGTATACCGGCACTTTCTTTGGAGAATTTTTTGATGCTTGAATAAGGGATCGACATATAATCTACTTTGGTTCCAACCAATTGTTTTTCGACCAAAATCAGTCTTTTATTGGTAAAAATAAACATGTCTTTAATGACTTTATATGCTTTCTCTATTATTTCCCCGTCAATTAATATTGGTTCAAATTCTTTTGAAACATTTTCAATGTTTACCTCTGATGCGTTGCCTAAAATGGCATTGAATATTCCCATAATTTTTTAAAATTTATAATTTTCAAAATTAAATTAAATTATAGGTTATTAATGCCAATATTTTACTAATTTTCATACAAAATTAACATAGATGCTAATCAAATTTGTATTGAAATTATGGGAATTATAGTTTAACAATATGCGTGAAGGTTTTCGAAAAGGTTTAATAATTATTTTTTATGGAAGAAGGGGTTAAGATAAAATGGGGAATTATAGGTTTAGGTAAAATTGCCACCCAATTTGCGGATGATTTAATGCAGGTTCATGATGCTAAGATTGTAGCAGTAGCTTCGCGGAATATTGAGAAAGCAGAAGGATTTGCAGAAAAGTACAATTGTAAAAAAGCCTATTCCACTTATGACGAAATTTTTGCCGACGATGAAGTGGAGATTTTATATATAGCAACACCCCACAGTTATCATGCAGCCTTAACTATAAAAGCGTTACAAAGCAATAAACATGTACTTTGTGAAAAACCTATAGCATTAGGCTATAAAGATGCTTTTCAAATGATTGAAGCTGCAAAAATAAACAACAAATTTTTCATGGAAGCCTTTTGGACTCGATTTAATCCTTCTGTTCAGGAAGTTTTTTATAAAATTAAAAACGGTGAAATAGGGGCAATCAAATATATCAATGCAGACTTTGCATTTCAAGTTAAGGAACTGGAAGGAAACAGAATGACGGATTTAAAATTAGGAGGAGGTGCACTTTTAGATATTGGTGTATATCCTCTTTTTTTATCGTATTTACTGTTAGGCATACCTGATGGAGTTATCGCCAAAGCAAATTTTCATGATTCGGGAGCAGATTTACAGACAACAATGATTTTGCAATATGATAATGCTCAGGCAGTTTTGCATTCTAGTTTTCTTTCTTCGTCAAATATGAAAGCAACCATTAGCGGAACAAAAGGTAGAATTAATTTGAATTCGCCTTGGTTTATGGCAGAATCATATACTTTGATTAAAGACAATGAAAAAGTAAAATATAAATTACCTACCAAAGGTAAAGGCTATACCTATGAAATTGAAGAATGCCATAAATGTATTAAAGAAAACAAAATTGAAAGTACCCTTTGGTCTCATCAAAATAGTTTAGATCTTATAAAAATAGTTGATAAAGTCAAAAGCGAAATTGGATTAGTCTATCCTTTGGAAAAAATATAATTAAGAAGGAGTTGATTTTTTATTGTTATTTTAGAATTAATACTTTTTTACATTCAAACAAAACAATTATATGCTAATTAAAGTTTATGGAAGTGCCGTTTTTGGAGTCGAAGCTACAACGATTACCGTTGAAGTAAATATTGATAAAGGAATTGGATATCATTTAGTAGGATTGCCTGATAATGCCATCAAAGAGAGTAGTTACAGGATTGCCGCTGCGCTCAAAAATAATGGATATGCGATGCCAGGTAAAAAGATAACCATTAACATGGCCCCGGCTGATTTGCGTAAAGAAGGTTCAGCTTATGATTTAACTTTAACGATTGGAATTCTTGTTGCTTCAGGACAAATTAAAGCAGATGATATTGACAAATACATGATCATGGGAGAACTTTCTCTGGATGGTGGTTTGCAACCAATACGTGGAGCTTTACCAATAGCAATAAAAGCAAAAGAAGAGGGTTTTAAAGGTTTTTTTCTTCCAAAGCAAAATGTAAAAGAAGCAGCAATTGTTGCCGGACTAGAGGTGTATGGAGTGGAAAATATACAAGAAGTCATTGATTTCCTGGAAGGAAAAGGTACATTAGAACCTACGACCATTGATACCAGAGCAGAATTTTATAAAGATTTAGATTTCCCAGAATTTGATTTCTCTGATGTCAAAGGACAGGAAAGTATCAAGCGTTGTATGGAAATTGCCGCTGCCGGAGGTCATAATATTATTTTGATTGGTCCACCTGGAGCAGGAAAGACAATGTTAGCCAAGCGATTGCCCAGTATTTTGCCACCCATGACGTTGCGTGAAGCATTAGAAACTACCAAAATACATAGTGTTGCAGGAAAACTGAAAGAAGTGGGTTTAATGAATCAAAGACCGTTTCGCAGCCCACATCACACCATTTCAAATGTGGCTTTAGTAGGAGGTGGAAGTTACCCGCAACCCGGTGAAATTTCTATGGCGCATAATGGCGTTTTGTTTCTGGATGAGTTGCCCGAGTTTAAAAGAGATGTTCTCGAAGTGATGCGTCAGCCATTAGAAGATAGGGAAGTAACCATTTCCAGAGCTAAATTCACGGTTACGTATCCGTCCTCGTTTATGCTGGTGGCAAGTATGAATCCGAGTCCAAGTGGTTTCTTCAACGATCCAGATTCTCCACAAACTTCTTCGCCACACGAAATGCAACGGTATTTGAGTAAAATTTCAGGTCCTTTATTAGATCGAATTGATATTCACATTGAAGTGACGCCTGTTCCTTTCGAAAAACTATCTGATGACAGGAAAGCAGAAAGTAGTGTTGCTATTCGTCAAAGGGTAACTGCGGCACGAGAAATTCAAACGGAACGTTTTGAGCAAATGGAAAATATCCATTACAATGCCCAAATGAATACCAAACACATTCGGGAACATTGCGCTCTTGATGATGTTTCGAAACAATTGTTGAAAACCGCAATGGAGCGCTTGAATCTTTCGGCTCGGGCTTACGATCGTATTTTGAAAGTAGCCAGAACCATTGCTGATCTTGATGCCGCTCCAAAAGTAATTTCTTCACATATCGCCGAAGCCATTCAGTATAGAAGTTTGGATCGTGATGGATGGTTGGGTTGAGATTTTAGATTTTTGATTCCAGATGTTTAACCTCTGCCCAAGCTCCGCAAAGTCTCCGACTTTGAGGTGGTGATTTTCAGTCTCTGACTGACCTTAAAAAACAAAATAAAAGAGAAAGAAGGATTCATAATTCGAGATCAATCCAAAACGCATTTTATAACCGCAACAGTTGTGGACTGGGTTGATGTTTTTTCTAGAAAAACCTATAAAGATTGCATCATCGAAAGTCTGGTTTTTTGTATAAAAAACAAAGGAATGATTTTGTATGGATTTGTAATTATGTCCAATCACATTCATTTAATCATTCAGTCAGAAAACAGTAAATTATCTGATTTGATTCGGGATTTCAAGAAGTTTACAGCAAAGACTATTTTGAATAAAATAGAAACTGAGCCAGAAAGCAGGGCCGATTGGATGCTGAAACGTTTTGAATTTGCTTGTAAAAGTCATAGCCGAAATGAAAAATATCAGTTTTGGCAATATGGAAATCATCCCGAAGAAATTTTTTCAGAAAAGTTCTTTTGGTCGAAATTGGATTATATTCATTTGAATCCTGTTCGAGCAGGAATTGTTGCTAGAGCTTCTCATTATGTTTATTCTAGTGCTTCTAATTATGTTGAAGATAGTGGAATTATAGCAATTACAAAAGTTGATAATCCGGTAATAGATGTTTTGAAACCTCAATCAATTAGCACTATTTATAATTGGTAACAAAGGTTAGAGACCTTTTATCACATTCTCAAAGTCGAAGACTTTGTGGAGCGTGTACTATAATCAACAGTATAAAAGAGCATTGGGATCAATTTTAATAACAGTTTTAGCAATCGTAATCTTCTATTTTGTTTTTCGAACTAAAATGAAAAAAGAAAAATATAGAAATAAATAAGTCAAAAAAGAGATTTCGATAGAAATCTCTTTTATTTTTGCCAAATGTTAGAAATTCTTTACCAAGACGAATATATTATCGCAATTAATAAACCAAGTGGATTGTTGGTTCACAAATCATTTTATGCGCGCGATGCAAAAGTTTTTGCTATTCAAGAATTGAGAAATCAAATAGGAGGGCAACACGTTTATCCTATTCATCGGTTAGATCGCAAAACATCTGGTGTCTTGTTATTTGCGTTGGACAAGGATGTTTTAAAAATTATGAATGATCGTTTTGCCAATCGCGGAGTTGAAAAAAAATATTTAGCAATTTTACGTGGTTGGTCACCCGAAGAACTAACGATTGATTATGATTTAACCAATGATGATGGCATTATACAAAATGCAATAACATACTTTCATCGATTGCAAAGTACCGAAATTGAGTTAGAATTTAACAATCAACCAACGTCACGATATTGTTTGGTGGAAGCGATTCCTGAAACGGGACGTATGCATCAATTACGAAAACATTTCAAACATATTTTTCATCCCATTTTAGGAAGTCGTCCACATGGTTGTAACAAACAAAATAAATTATGGTTGGAGAATTTTGAACTGAAAGGAATGATGCTTCATGCACATCAGTTAATTTTTAATCATCCAATAACAAATGAACAACTTATCTTGAATGCAAAAATTAATGAAGAGTTTAGCAAAGTAGGTACTATTCTTAAGCTAGATTTGAATACCTATGAATAGAATACTAATTTGTAAAGTAATGCTTCAAATTATTGTTGTATTTGGAAACAACAGTTTTCACTATAAAGAGGAGCAGAGTTGAGATTTTTGATCAACGATTTTTAATTTCAGATGTTTAACCTCTGCTAAATCGATAATGTAATTTATAGCTTGAGCGTCCCGCTCGTGCCTATTACAAATTTATAGTGATTTACTTTTGTTAGTGTTCACGAGCGGGACGCTAGCGCTAGCGGGGGTGGGCGAAGGAGCGGGATAAATATGAAGGCTCATAAGTAATATCTTAATTGTTTACCTTAACAAAAAAATCAATTTTTTGCGTATAAATAATTTTCTTTAATCTTAAACATCTTTCAATGTCTTATACTAACTATCTTGGTGAAATCTTCAAATTTATTGGTCTACCTGCATTAATTTCTATTGGTGTTACAGCCATTGCAAAACTTAAGTACGATAAAAAACTTGAAAAAGTTAAATTTAGAAATGCTAAAAAGCTTTCTGATTTTCAATCTGAAATTGAAATACTGAAATCTCAAGAAAGTATCAAGTTTGCAAAGTTACATGAAAAGAGATTTGAAGTATTAGCTGAGATATATAAGTATATCAATGATATAATAGTTGCGTTACATAATAGTATCACTCCTGTGAAAAATGAAACGAATGTTTCATTTGAAGAGAATGAAAAAAAACTATTAAACAATTATAGATTAGTAATATTTAGCTTTTATGAATATTTTGCAATAAATAAAATTTATCTTAGTGCTAATATTGCAAGTTTAATTGATAATTTTGTTATGCAAGCAAATATTATTGCGTCAGAAAATGCAATGAAAAAAGGACAAGCTGGTATGGAGGTTTATAGTAAATTGAATGAAATAGTAATACCAATTAAGAACGAAATTGAAATTGAATTTCGAAAGGTTTTAGGTGAATAAGATATTCATTTTAAAATTAAATAATAAATATTACAATGCTCAAATGAACACCAAGCATATTCGGGAATATTGTGCATTGGATAATGCTTCAAAGGAGTTATTGAAAACTCGATTGCTCTGATTTGAACTAAACACATCGAGTTGGATAGCGCTGTTTTGCAAACTATGCCCATAAACGAAAGCAACTTTGTTTTTTCAAAGATTTGAATACAATGGTCTTTAGATAAAAATCGTGAATTATAGCCCCGATAGAAACGAAAAACCTTGTGAGGGCTGGCGTTTAGCCCTCACAAGGTTGTATTGGATAGCGGGAGGTTACTTCCTCAAAAAACGAAATCGTTCTGCTCCTAAAAGAAGAAAACGTATTTTCTTAGTGGTTACCTATTTGAACGTCTGTCGTTATTTTGACTCGGACGTCTTGGACCAAAACTATTGTTGCTGCTGCGGTTTGGAGTATCTGTTTTTGGTTTCTTAGGAGTCGAATTCCGTTGTTGTCTTCCTTGCCCTTGCTTAATTGGCTCCGTTGACGCATTAGGATCTGGCTCAAAACCTTTAATGTTTTCTTTGGGTAATTTCAAGCCAACCAATTTCTCTATATCACGTAAAAAAACAGTTTCGTCTGGACTAAACAACGAAATGGCTTCTCCACTTGCGCCAGCTCTTCCGGTTCTACCTATTCGGTGCACGTAATCTTCAGGAATATTAGGCAATTCAAAATTAATAACATGCGGTAATAATGGAATGTCCAAACCTCGAGCGGCAATATCTGTAGCGACCAAAGCGGTTAGGCTTCCGTCTTTAAAACCGGCTAAGGCTTTAGTTCGGGCGCCTTGACCTTTATTTCCGTGAATAGCTGCTGCTTTAATGCCAGCACTAATCATGCTTTCTGTTAGCTTATTGGCACCTTGTTTGGTACGCGTAAATACCAAAATCTGTTTCCAGTTGCCTTCTGTAATCAATTTAATAATCAGTTCTGTTTTTTTCTCTTTGGCAACAGGATATACTTTTTGAATGATAGCATCTACCGTTGTATTTTCTGGTGTCGCTTCCACCTGGACCGGATGGTGCAAAATACCCATTGCCAATTTCTTAATGTCTTTTGAAAAGGTTGCCGAAAATAGCAAGTTTTGTCTTTTTGAAGGTAATACTTTCATGATACGTTCAATATCACGTAAAAATCCCATATCCAACATGCGGTCCGCTTCATCCAAAACCAAAATTTCAACTTTGGCAAGCGATACTAAACCTTGATTTTGCAAATCGATTAATCGACCGGGAGTTGCTACCAAAATATCAAGACCTTGACGCAATTGAGCAACTTGTGGATTTTGGTTTACGCCACCAAAAATTACGGCGCTGCGCAAATCTAAAAATTCACTGTATTCTTTTATATTGGCTAATATTTGAGCTGCCAATTCTCGTGTTGGGGTTAATATCAAAGCACGAATAGGTCTGTGGCTTAAGTGTTTTCCCTGCGATAATATTTGCAATATAGGTAGCGTGAAACCGGCTGTTTTTCCTGTTCCTGTTTGTGCGGATGCCAATACATCTTTACCTTCCAGGATTGGCGGGATTGCTTTTTGTTGTATTGGAGAAGGTGTTGTGTATCCTTTTTTGCTGATGGCTTTTAATAAAGCATCAGATAAGCCTAATGAGTTAAATGACATAAATAGTGTTTATAAAGTAAACACTATTAGTTAGGTTACTTTTTTAATTGGGCGCAAAGGTACTGCTAATTTTTTCGATGTACTTTTTATTGCTTGACTTTGTTTAAATAAAAGATTAGTAGTTCGTTTTAATCCGTTACAAACAATAGTCGCGATGTTAATAATTATAGTAAATTAAATAAGGGTAGCTAATATTATTATTCCTTTATACTGAATGAAATAGCTAAGTTCTAAAATCTGCTTATGATAGAATTTTGAATGAGGCTAGAACCATTGCTGATTCTAGTAGGGGTGATTTTAATTTTAGAGAATAGTACTTAAATTTTCAAGTTTACACAAAAAAATCCGGTACAAAGCCCGATTTTTTATGTCATAAGATTTAATGCATGTCATCAAAAGTATCTCCTTGTTTTATATCACCAGTTTGGTATCCTTTTTTAAACCAATACATTCTTTGTTCAGAGGTTCCATGAGTAAAGGAATCAGGAACAATTTGTCCTTGCATTTTTGATTGAATCGCATCATCGCCTACAGCATTAGCAGCACTAAGGGCTTCTTCAATATCACCGTCATCCAGAACATTATTTCCTTTTTGATAATGTGCCAATACACCCGCATAAAAATCAGCTTGTAATTCTAGCGCTACCGATAATTTATTGGCTTGGGCTTCACTTTTTCCTTCTTGAGCTTGTCTCATTTTATCTGAAGTCCCTAATAAATTTTGTACATGATGCCCTATTTCATGTGCAATTACGTAGGAGATAGCAAAATCGCCGCCTTCTGCACCAAATTTTGATTTTAATTGTTCAAAAAAATCTAAATCCATATATACTTTTTGATCGCTAGGGCAATAAAATGGGCCAGATGCAGATGAAGCACCTCCGCAAGCAGTTTCTACCGCTCCTTTGAACAGAACTAATTTTGGATTTATATATTCCTTACCATTTTCAATGAAAATTTTACTCCATATGTCTTCATTGTCGGCTAAATTCACTCTAACAAAATCGCCTATTTCTTCCTCTTCTTTCGTTAAAGGAATGCCAGATTCTGTTTGTGTGGATTGATTGCCTTGCATTTGCTCCAAAACAGGAGTTAACAGCTGTGCATTTTCACCTCCAAAAACATTCAGTAATAAAATTATAATTCCTATTATTCCACCACCAACTGCTATTTTTCCACCGGATAATGTTCTACGGTCCTCAACATTGTCACTTTGTCTTCTGCCTATCCATTTCATAATTTAAAATATTAAATTAATTTTTGTTTTTCAATAGTAGTACTAAATTAAATTATTTTTTTTAAAGCAGTATTGTTTTCCAGTATTATTAATCCTTATAAATTAGGGTTGTCCATTTAGAAAGTGTTTCTTCAATAATGCCTTTTATAATAGGTTTTGATATATAATCATTCATTCCTGCTTCAATACATTTGTCTTTTTCTTCTTTTTCGGTACCTGCAGTAATTGCAATAATAGGAATACTTTGACCGGATTTTAAATTACGGATTTCTTTTGTGGCTTCATATCCATTCATTATTGGCATTTGGATGTCCATGAAAATAAGATCTGGGTTTAGGATTTCAAATTGATCAACTGCATCTTTCCCGTTAAAAATTTCAGAAATTGTGGCATTTGGATATAAATTTTTAAGTATTGTTTTAAGTAATAACATGTTAATTTTATTGTCCTCAACAATCATTATTTTTATTTTTTTTGAGTTTTTGGTTGGTACAATTATGTCCTCCTCTTTATTAGTAGGAGAGTTAATTTGGGCCGTGTTCCCGGATGTTTTATCAGTAATCTCTAAATCTAAATCAAAATAAAAGGTACTACCTACATTAATAGTACTATCCAGTTGTAAATGGCTATTCATTAATCCTAATAGCTGATTCGAAATCGTTAAGCCTAAGCCTGTACCTCCAAATTTTCTAGTTGTAGAGCTGTCTTCCTGAGAAAAAGCTTTGAAAATTTTCTTTTTATTTTCTTCTAATATTCCCATTCCGGTATCTGTAACTGCAAAGCGAATTTTGGCTCTGGAATTATCCGTTTTTTCAGTAACATATACATCTAATTTTATAGCCCCTTTTTCAGTAAATTTTACTGCATTTGCTAAAAGATTAATCAAGATTTGCTTTAAACGAACACTATCTATCCAAAAATATTTAGGGACATCTCTGGCTATATTCAATTCTAAGCCCAATTTTTTTTGATTGGATTCATATAATATCAAATCAATTATTTGACTCAATATTTCTTTAACATCATATTTTTCAATATATAAGTCTAATTTGCCAGCTTCGATTTTTGAGAAATCAAGAATGTCATTTATGATATCTAATAATGAATGTGCCGATTGGTTTACGGTTATCATATATTTTTCTTGGGTGCTTCCAAGATTGGTTTTCATCAATAAATCAGTAAAACCAATAATTCCATTTAAAGGAGTTCTGATTTCATGACTCATATTAGCTAGAAATTCTGATTTTGCTTTGTTGGAGGCTTCAGCCAATTCTTTTGCTTTAATAAAGGTTTCAGCTCGTTTTCTTTCTGTGATATCAATAAAAATACCTTCTGTAAATGCGATTTTCCCCTCTTTATAGATAACATCTCCAAATTCTTCTACCCATATAATTTCTTTATTTTTATGAAGAATTCTATAAATGGAATGGATTGGTATTCCGCTTTTAATCGCATTTTGCTGGCTTTGCAAAGTCTGTTCCTTATCCTCTGTGTGAATTAAGTCTATAAATGACAGTCGATTAGTAAGAAAATCTGATTTTAGATATCCAGTTAGTTTTTCAATTTCATCATTGATATAAATTTTAGTGGCATTTTCATCATATTTTGATAAATAAACAGTACCAGGAATATTATTAGCTAATAATCTAAATTTTTCTTCACTTTCATATATTACGGCTTCATTTGTAATTCGTTCTATAGAGGCAGCAATGTTTCTTGCTAATGTTTGTAAAATATTGATTTCATCCTCATTCCAAATTCTTTCATTGTGAGTATCATCAAATCCTAAAAATCCATGAAATTTGTTTTTTACAAAAATTGGAAAAAGGATTACTGAAGATACATCTACTTGAGATAATTTATGTCTTAAGGATTCATTTTCAATTTTGGAAACTGTAGATTTAAAAATTTGATTATTTAAAAGCGGATATAGCAATTCCTCAAAAAACTCATGAGGTAAATTTTGAAGTTCTTTGTTGTTTTTAGTTAATTTATTGTTATTAATTATCCATCGGTATTTTTGGCTTATCAATGAATTCTCATCATTTTCGTAATAATACGCCCGCTGTGATTTTGTTGCTTTTCCCATTATTATAAGAACATCCGAAAAAATAGCTTTGATATCTTTACTATTTAAGAATTTCTCGGTGCAAAGCGCCATAGCGGATAATAGCTCGCTTTTATATTCTAATTTTTTATCTACTTCATGTCGCATTTGAGATGCAATTGCCAATGATATAATGTCTGAAATTGTTCGTGCAAAATTGACATCTTCATTATCCCAATTTCTAATAATTCCAGTAGTTTCAAAGCATATTGTTCCAATTAATTCACCATTTGTAAAAATAGGAATATCTAGAATTGATCTAATGTCATTTTTTAAAAAATAGTTTTCGATGAATTCTGATATTTCCCATTTATTAAAAACATCTGGGGCAACAATTTGTTTTTTGTTTTTTATAGATTCAAAATAAATTGGAAATTTTTTCTTCTTTAAAATAATTCCTTCTCCGAATGTATTGGTATCTAGTAAGTATAAATTTTCGCAATAAATGGTATCTACTGTATATTTCCAAAAACTGACCCGATTACACTTAGAACTTTTTGCAGCAGCTTCTAATATTAACTTTATGCTAATTTCAAAATTTTCGAAATGGCTAAAATTAGTTGTAGATAATTTTTTAATGATTTTGTTGTATTCTTCATTTTTTTCTTGGCGTATTCTATTTTCAGCTTCGATATTTTTTAAAATAGTTATATCTCTGGCTATACCGGAGTAGCCAATTATTATGTTTAAGTCATTTCTGCGAATAATTACTTTTTGAGAAATCCAAACTATTTGACCATTTTTTTTTAATAATGGAATTTCGATAGTTGGAAAATCAAATTCATTTTCTTCTAGATTTTGATAAAAAAGCATCATTTCAGCAATATAATCTTCCCGTATAAATTCTGAATAATTTCTCGTAAGGATATCTTCCACTTGATAGCCTAAAATTTTAATGGTAAAATCATTGACAAATGTAAAATTACCATCATCATCTACTTCAAAAATAATGTCAGTAGCTGTTTGAATTAAGTTTTTATATTGATTTTGAATCTGAATTTCATTAGTTATATCTTGACCAATTCCGATGATTAAATCGTCTGAAAATTTTTTATTTTTCCACTGAATGTATTTGTATTCTCCATTTTTGCATTTAAGTTTCCTTATAAACATTGCTTCTTCATTGAAATCAGTTTGGGATGCTTCGCCAAAAAAATCGGTATCTTCAGTAAGTTCCCAATATCCTAATCCCAAAACTTCATTTATAGAGTATCCTAAAATTGAAGTAATAGTTTCACTACAAAAGGAAACCTCTCCCTTTCTATTTGTAGCAATAATAAGAGAATTTCCCTTATTTATAATTTGATCATTAAAACGAAATTTGTCCTTGATTTTTAATGATGATATATATCGAATGTAGTTTATAATGAATATTATAAGGGAATAATTTAATAATAAGATACTTGTTTTAAATGGAATTAATTCTAAAGTTGTAACTGTAATCAAATAAAGAATTACAGACAGAACAAAAAACCAATACAATTTTAAAGGTTTTAGAACACTATAAGAAAAGAAAAAATTGACTATAAATGCTATAATAGGAATAATGTCAGAAGGGGTAAAAATTAAATTCCTACAGATTAAACCAAAATATAAAATAAAAACTACAATGAATAAATGTTTAATATTTTTTAAAACATAAATAGATTTTGTACTAATAAAATAGATAATCGATAAAGAAAAACCAATAAGACCGTTAGTGATTAAGAGACTTTTTGGTCTTATATCAAAAAGTTCAAAATTAATTTCGATGATGGGTAGTATAAGGCCTAAAAATAAAAGATAGGTTTGATATTCTTTATTTTTTGAATCACTGTAGTCATTTTTTTCTATGAAGGTACTGTTTAAAAAACCTTTAATTTTTAAAAAATTATAGATTGTCAAAAAAAGAAATAAGAGTAAAATAGTAAATAATAACCAAAATTTCAAGCCGTTATCAATCAGTTTTTTAATTAATAAAAAATGATTGACCATTATAAAATCATTAAACAAACTAAAAAAAATAAAGTTAAGTTTAAAGTATAGTAAAGAACTACAGTATGATACCATAGGATAAATTTGCTTAGGTTTGAAAGATTGACTTGGGGATCTATCTTTATATTTTTGAAATATATGGCTTTTTTCAAAAAAACACAAATAAAGTTTTTAATTCTGTTTTTTAAGACGGTTAATATCTAAAAAGATTTATTCAAACTCGTTTTCTGAATCTATTCCTATAATGGCAACATAGATGGCATAGTACATGGAATACATAAAAGGAATTGTGAAAAATATTCCAATGCAACATCCTATAAATCCAACCATTGAAGCTATTGCGGATACAATGATTAATCCCAAAAGTACGAAGGGTTGTTTTGATATAATTATGGCGCTAGATTTTATAGCCTCAATAGCTTTTAAATTACCAAAAATTATAAGGGGAATTGTTAGAAAAGTTAAAAAAGAAATTGTCATTGCAATTAAAGATCCAACTATTTTAATTCCGGAATAATCAAGCAATGATGATATGCCGGAACTTAATATTGAAATTATGATTGTAGATATTAGCAGTTCCTTAAAATAAGGAGCTTTGTAATATTCTAAAATTGTAGAAACATGAAATTCCTCGTCTTTTTCGCCACAATGTGCCATTTTAATTAAACCGGCAGGGAAAGGACTCAAAAGGCAAGATAATACAATTGCTCCAGCTACATAAACCAACATGAAAACACCTGAAAAATTTTCGTTTTTTAAATTTTCTAATGATTTTTCATTTAAAATGGAAACTCCAAAAGTAAAAATTACTGCTCCAAATATAAGAATTGCTATCAGAACCGAGAAAACAAAAATGATTAAACCGGCATATATTGCGATTTTTTTATAGTTTTCAAATGCATGATTGAATACATTTCCAAAATCTAATTGGTATCCATTGATTTTAATTTCTTCTATCTTTTCTTTGGTAGTTTTCATCATTTAATTTATGTATTAGGCGAATTGATTGTATTTATAGTTTAAAATAGACTTCTTCAAATGGAATTCTAAAACGATCTCCATAAACGCCTTGTTCCTTTGGAAGACGACATCCAATAATCATAGTTATTTCGGATGAAGCAGGTAAATGTAATATTTTTTTTATTCTTAGCGAATCAAAATCTTGCATTGGACAAGTGACATAGTTTATTGCAAGTACGCTAATCGTAAAATTTTGAGCTGTAAGTCCAGCTCTTTTATGTGCAACAATGCGCATATCACTTTGTCTTGTTTCTCTGTAAATAGGTAGATTTGAATAATCCAATAATTTTTTTCCTGGATTTTGTATAAATGGACTTGTTTTTAAAAAACCGAACTTACAGTCGGTATTAAATGGCTTCATTTACCGATTGTTTTTTGGTTACAACCATTTTAATAATTTTTTAATTGTTTTTAATTTATCATGGTAAGGCGCATAACGCATCGATAAATCCAACCAATTTGCTTTTTTTACGATTCCTTTTTTATGTGAAAAAGTATCAAAACTCCATTTGCCATGATACGCGCCTATTCCGCTATGGCCAACACCTCCAAAAGGTAACCTTTTATTAGAAAAATGGATTACTGTATCATTAATACAGCCACCTCCGAAAGAATATTTGTGAATGATTTTTTGTGCAAACGAATAATTTTCCGTAAAAATGTATAAAGCCAATGGTTTCTCGTATTTAGAGATTATAACTTTTATTTCTGTCTCATTTTCATAGGAAAGAATAGGAAGCAAGGGACCAAAAATCTCCTCTTTCATAATCATGCTATCAACACTCGATTCATCTATAAGAGTAGGGGAGATGTAACAATTTTCAATTTCAGTTTGACCTCCAAAAACTACTTTGTCGCTCTCAATCATATTGACCAACCGAAGCCAGTTTTTTTGATTTATGATCCGTGCATAATCGGGGGATAGTTTAGGATCTTCCCCGTATGCTTTGGTGATTTCTTCTTTCATGAATCCCATGAAATGATTTTTCATGTTTTTTTGAATCAAAATATAATCGGGTGCGATACAAGTTTGACCAGCGTTAATAAATTTTCCCCAAACGATTCTTTTAGCGGCGAGTTTTAAATTGGCAGTTTCATCAATAATACAAGGGTTTTTTCCGCCAAGTTCCAAGGTTACGGGAGTTAAGTTTTCGGCTGCTGCTTTTGCAACAATTTTGCCTACCGGAACGCTTCCTGTAAAAAAGATATAATCCCAGCGTTGAGTAAGTAGATTATGAGTGACTTCAACTCCGCCTTCAACAACTTCTACATGACTGATTTGGAATGTTTTTCCAATAATTTTTCCAATAATTTCGGATGTTTTTGGAGTGAGTTCAGAAGGTTTAAGAACTACTTGGTTTCCCGCCGCGACAGCTGAAATTAAAGGACTAAGAGCCAGTTGAAACGGATAATTCCATGGTGCTATAATTAATACTTTGCCGTAAGGTTCTTTGTAAATATAATCAGTGGAAGGAAAATTGAGAATGGAAGGGAATACTTTTTTTGGTTTAGCCCATTTATATAAATTCTTTATAGTGTCTTTTAATTCAGAAATAACATAATTGGTTTCTGTGAGTACCGCTTCAAAAGCCGGTTTTCTGAAATCATCGTATAAAGCCTGAATAATTTCATTTTCATGAGTAATGATTACATCCAGTAACTTTGTTAAAGTTTCTTTTCTAAATCCTATAGTCGTTTTATAATTCATTAGGCACGCACAATTTAGTTAGTGCTATGCAAGTTAATTTTTATAATTTACATAATGAATTATTCTTTTAAAAAAATCATAACGCATCCCAGATAGAGTCTGATGGAGTAGGAGCAGTTAGGGTTAAGGCTTCTTTTGTAACAGGATGTATGAATGTTAATTTTCGAGCATGTAAATGAATGCCACCATCAGGGTTACTGCGGTCAAAACCATATTTTAAATCCCCTTTTATAGGCGAACCTTCAGCAGAAAGTTGCGCTCTGATTTGGTGATGTCTTCCCGTGTGAAGATTGATTTCTAATGCAAAATAGTTATTGAGTTCTTTGAATATTTTATAATCCAAACTGGCTAATTTGCTTTCTGGGACTTCTTTTATATGTGCTTTTGAAGTGTTGTTTTTTTCGTTTCTTTTTATATAATGAACAAGATTATCTTCCTCTTTTGAAGGTTTATTTTTTACGATTGCCCAATATGTTTTTTGAGTTTCTCGATTGCTAAACAGTTCATTCATACGGGTTAAGGCCTTACTTGTTCTGGCAAAAACGACAATTCCAGTTGTAGGCCTGTCTAAACGATGTACAACGCCCAGGAATACTTCCCCGGGTTTATTGTATTTGTCTTTTATGTATTCTTTGACAACCTCACTTAATGGCTTATCCCCGGTTTTATCGCCTTGCACAATATCACCAACACGTTTATTGATCACAATAAGGTGGTTGTCTTCGTGCAGAATTTGTAAGTTATTTTTGTTTGAAATGATTTTGTTAGACACTTTTAGGCTTTTTTTTTAAAACTAATACTGTGGATGAATACTAATATTGCTCATTAGTATTAGGAAAATCACTAGATTTCACATCTGCGACATATTGACTGATTGCAGTTGTCATTCCTTCATATAAATTCATATATCTTCTTAAGAAACGCGGACTAAATTCATTGTTCATTCCTAACATATCGTGAATGACCAATACTTGACCATCAACACCACCACCGGCACCAATACCAATGACTGGAATCGAAACGCTCTGTGCAACTTTTTCAGCTAAATGGGCCGGAATTTTTTCAAGAACCAAGGCAAAACAACCTAGTTTCTCCAATAATTGAGCATCTTCCATTAGTTTTTCAGCTTCTTCTTCTTCTTTGGCACGAACAGTATAGGTTCCAAATTTATAGATCGATTGTGGGGTTAAACCCAAATGTCCCATCACTGGAATCCCTGCGTTTAATATTTTCTTGATAGAATCTTTAATTTCTTTTCCACCTTCCAGTTTTACGGCATGTCCACCACTTTCCTTCATGATTCTGATGGCAGAGCGTAATGCTTCTTTTGGGTCAGATTGGTAACTTCCAAAAGGTAAATCAACCACAACCAAAGCTCTTTCTATGGCTCTAACTACGGAGGAAGCGTGGTATATCATTTGATCCAAAGTAATAGGTAAAGTCGTTTCGTGTCCAGCCATTACATTCGAAGCCGAATCACCAACAAGGATTACATCGATTCCAGCAGTATCAACAATTTTAGCCATCGTATAATCATAAGCAGTCAGCATGGAAATTTTCTCTCCATTGGCTTTCATTTCAATTAATGACTTTGTTGTAATTCTTTTGTAATCTTTTTTTGCTACAGACATTTGATATTATATTTCAGATTTAGTTTGTAAAAGTAGTAAAATCGATTAGTTTTAAAACAAAAAAATGGACTTGAAATAATTCAAATCCATTTTTTAATTATTGTTAAATAGAAAATATTTAAAGTTATGTAAGTAATTTTTTTTATTTATTGTTTTTGCTAAAAAATCATTTCCAACTTGATCTAAGCTGTTTTTTTATTTATCCATTGTCTTACAGGTACGTCATATAATTTCAAGCAAATGTAAGCAAGTACAACACACGATAATAAAATTAATATACTCACCGGAAATGCTTCACTAAATGGGATTTTATTATCTGCTACCCATCCTGTATATATGTATATTATTGGATAGTGAGTAATGTATATCGGATAAGAAATATCACCAAAAAATTTGCATACCCGTGAAGAAAATTTACTTTTAATGGCTCCGCTTGCCGCCAAGAAAATAACCAGAGGAAAAAATAAAATTACAACTGCTGTATCATAAATACCATTCAACCATACATGCTCGCTTCCACCAATCCTTGGCATAGCTAATGCTGCTATAACTAGCAAACTACACCAAAAAAAAGCGTTTTTTACTTGAATCAATTTTCCCATACGGAAAAGCAATAATCCTGCAAAAAAAGGATACATCATCCGAGCAAAACCAATATGTATTTGTTCCGGTTCTAGCGACCATCCCCCAATAATATCGCCATTTGGACTTGTAACTGCAAGATGAATTAGTGCACATCCAGCAAGAAATACGAATATCGAAAGCGCTGTTTTTGAAAATTTTCTGACAATAAGGGCATAGAGAATGTTAGCAATATATTCATAGAACAAAGACCAGCCAGGGCCATTTAGCGGATGCAATTCTGTCCAGCCACGAATATCCAAAGACGTTGGGACAGGAATCAGCGTAAATCCAATGAACATTACCAATAGCATTTTCCATACAGGTACTTCATGAATAGTAGGCCACAATACCGAATCTTGAAAATAGAATAACAAAGCTCCGATAATCATTCCTATAATCACCATAGGCTGAAGCCGAATCAATCGGCGTTTGAAAAAATTTCCAATTGACATAGTATCCCATCGATCATCATAAGCATAGCCAATAACAAAACCAGATAATAAAAAGAAAAAATCAACCGCAAGATACCCGTGGTTGATTATTTGGTCCAGATGGCTAGTAGCATGTGCCTCAAAAATATGAAAAGCAACCACCATCAATGCGGCTACGCCACGCAAACCATCTAAAATAGGATAATGGGGTTTTGATTTTAAAGTGCTTATATTCATGTTTTATCTTGTGTTTAGTCGTAAGTTAGTATTGGGTTTCAAAAGTATATATTTCTCTTCTTAAAAAAAGCATTTTTTCTCCTTGATGGTTAAAGGGTAAATAAATTTATCGAACTTCTTTCAAGTTAGCATAAGATGCAAAAACTTAAACAGCACTTAATTTTTATTTTAAAAGCCCAACATTGCTGTCAGGCTTTTAATTACTACTTCTTTGCAGAAGCTGAATCAATAATTTAATAATTGAAATGTATAAATTAGTGTTTCAAGTCTGTAAATTTTGCATCTGCAGTAAACGCTGAATTTGTTTTTTCAACAATTTTTTCTTTTGCTAACGTAAAATTTGCTGTTTGCTTAATATTTAATGATGAGGTTCCAATTGCCACTTTATAAGAACCTGCTTCGGCAATCCAAGCATTTTTGTTAGGAATAAATGAAGCCAGATCTTTTGAATTTAGTGTCAATACAATCGTTTGACTTTCTCCAGGTTGTAATAAATTAGTTTTACCAAAAGCTTTAAGTTCTTCTGTTGGTTTGTCAATTGTTTTTGCAGGAGCAGAAAGATATAATTGTACTACTTCTTTACCTGCTATTTTACCAGTATTTTTTACAGTTACGGTAACATTCATTTTGTCTGAAAATGCACTTGAACTCAATTTTAAATTAGATACATCAAATGTGGTATAAGATAATCCGTAACCAAATTCGTAAGATGGTTTTACATGGAATGTATTGAAATAACGGTATCCAACATAAATTCCCTCTTCATAAGTTACACTTGTAGGATTTTCAGCAGGTGTTCCAATCCAGTTTTTAGCGGACGGTGTATCTTCATATTTTACTGGGAAAGTCATTGTTAATTTTCCAGAAGGAGTTACTTTTCCAAAGAAAACATCCGCAACAGAATTTCCACCTTCTTGACCCGGTTGCCAAGGTAAAAGGATAGCATCTACTTTATCTTTCCAGCTTGCCGTTTCGATTACACCACCAATATTTAAAACTACCACCACTTTTTTGCCTTGAGCATGAAAAGCTGCTGAAACCGTATTGATTAAGTTGATTTCATCTTGAGCTAAATTAAAATCTTCATCTACTTTACGGTCATCACCTTCACCAGCATTTCTTCCAATTGTAATTAATGCCAATTCAGAAGTGTTCGCTTTATTTTTAACAATTTCTGAATTTAATTCTAATTCAGGAAGTCTTTTTGGAGTTGCCAATAAACCTTCTTTTTCACGTCTTTTTGTTTCAATCTCTTTTTGAGTAGCCATAAAAGGTTTGTATAATCCTTCTAATTCTTTGTCAATAGTAAACCCAGAGTTTGTTAAACCATCGATTAAGGAAACGGAATAGGCTTCGTTAACATCACCACTACCAGTTCCGCCAGAGATAAAGTCATAAGAGGTTACACCAAAAACGGCTAAAGGAGCTGATTTTGAAGTAAAAGGCAATACATTGTTACTGTTTTTTAATAAAACAACCCCTTCTGCAGCAGCTTGTCTTGTAACTTCTGCATTTTCTTTTAAGTTTGGTTTGTTAGAATATTTGTAATTGCTCATTGCTGGAGATCTCATTACTAATTCAAGCACTCTTCTTAAATTAATATTGATTTCTTCTTTAGATAATTTTCCGTTTTTTATATCTTTAATAATTGCATTCTGTTGTGCAGGTAAACCCGGCATCAATAAGTCATTTCCTGCTTTAAGTTGTTGAGTAACATCACTAACAACGTCTTTGTTCATAATAGCTCCAAATCCATTATAACCCCCAAACCAGTCAGTCATTACTAATCCTTTAAAACCCCATTCGTCACGAAGTACGGTAGTTAATAAGTCTTTACGTGCTGATGTGTAAGTACCATTCAATAAGTTATAAGAAGACATTACCGTCCATGGTTGTGATTCTTTAACAGTAATTTCAAATCCTCGTAGGTATATTTCGCGTAACGCTCTTTGGCTAACATGGGCATTAACACCCATTCTGTTTCTTTCTTGATTATTTGCAGCAAAGTGTTTTATTGAAGTTCCGACACCATTAGATTGTACTCCATTTACCATTGCAGCTGCAATTTTTCCTGCTATTAATGGGTCTTCAGAATAGTATTCAAAATTTCTACCACATAACGGGTTTCTGTGAATATTCATTCCTGGACCTAATAAAACATCTACTCCATATTCTTTTACCTCATTACCCATTGCTTTACCAACAGTATTGATAAGAGCTACATTCCAAGTAGAAGCTAATGCTGTTCCCACAGGGAATGCGGTAGCATAATAGGTATTCGGATCCTCCTCTCTAATGGATTTAATACGCAAACCAGCAGGACCATCAGATACAATTACAGAAGGAATTCCTAAACGAGAAATCGCTGTTGTTCCTCCTGCAGAACCGGGAACTTTTGCAGTGTCTTTACCAGTGGTAAACTGCATTTTAGCCCAGTCAAAACCGGGCATTCCAATTCCAATAAGCATACTTGCTTTTTCTTCATCAGTCAACTGATTGATCAAATCTTGAATTCGGTCTTGAGTTGAAAGACGGTAATCTTCGTATTTATCTAACCTTCCATTTTTATTTAAATCAGAAAAGGTAAATCCATTAACAGTTATTATTGGGTTGGGTGTAGTCTCTTTTATTTCTGGGTTTTTTGCCCAAGAAATTCCAGAAATGACAAGCGCTGAAAGAAGCGAAGTCTTTGCGATTTTTGAAATTGAATTGTTCTTCATTTGGTTTTTTTAGTAAATAGTTTTTTTATTGCTTCATTATGAAGCAATATTAATTATTTTTTTTAATATTTACAAAAAAAGATAGTTTATTTTTTGATTATCAGTTTTTAAAGTAGAAATTATAATCAATTTCGTATTTTTGAAATCAATATAAAATAATGGAATTTAATAAAATAATAGAAGAAAAATCAAACGAATCTTGGGATATATACATTCCTAATTTATCCGTGGATTGTGTCGTTTTTGGATTTCATGATACTATTTTAAAAGTATTGGTAACGAGACTAAAAGAGACAGATCTTTGGGCTCTTCCCGGAGGGTATGTTTTAAAAACAGAAAATCTTGAAGAAGCGGCTAATAGAATTTTATTTAGTAGGACAGGGGCGGAAAATATTTATTTGCAAGAATTTAAAGTTTTTAGTGATTTAAATCGATCTGATGGAATTTTTGATAATTTTCCTGATACGCTATGGAACAAACAGCGGTTTCTATCCGTTGGGTTTTATGCCTTAGTCGATTTTCAACATGTAAATTTAATTATTGATGATTTTTCTGATGCGTGCGAATGGAAATCAATTGATGAATTACCAAATTTTATGATGGATCACAGAAGTATTTTTGATAAAGCATTAGAAACCTTGCGCAGACAATTAAATCATAAACCTATTGGTTACAGTTTATTGCCTGAAAAATTTACTATGCCCGAACTTCAAAAATTGTATGAAATTATTTTAGCAAAGAAGTTGAATCGCGGTAATTTTTATAGAAAGATGCTGCGTTATGATATTCTCGAAAAATTAGAAGAAAGCAGAAAAGGAGGAGCGCACAAAGCACCGGATTTATATAAATTTGATTTAGAAAAATACCGATTGGCACTTAAAAATGGGTTAAATGAAGGCTGGTAGGAGTCTTAAGTTGTTGAAATGAATGATTACGATTAAACATATTCTCTACTGGAATGTTCTTAAGAAATCAGTGAAAAAATCTTTATAAAATCTTTATACCATGTTCAGATATATTATAAAATACTTACAACATATCATTTAACTTTGTAGTGTTAATAATAAAAATAGTTGTGAGAAGTATTTTAAACCAAATCAAACGAGAAAACCAATACCTGATATGTTTATTGTCTGTAAGTATAGTTGCTTCGCTTTGTTTATTCACTAGAGATTACTTGGATCACAAAATTGTGGGTTATTTATTGCTAGTAGTAGTTTCTTTATTAGCTACATTTTTAGACATTTTCCCTGTTTTATTAAGTGCCGTTTTAAGTGCTTTAATCATGAATTTTTTCTTCTTGCAACCTTATTACACATTTCATGTTAGTAATGCAGAAGATTCTTTACTATTGTTTTTGTTCTTTCTAATTGCGCTAATCAATGGCGTTTTGACTTATAGAATTAGAAAAGCCGAAAAAATATTGCAAATAAAAGAACTCAGGATTAATACAATGAAGCTTTACGATTCTTTATTGGACTCATTATCACATGAATTACGTACTCCCATTTCTACAATTATGGGCTCCATAGATACGATACAAAGTAAAACGTTGACTATTTCTGAGGAAAATAAACAAAAATTATATTCAGAAATCGAAAAAGCATCTTTACGACTAAACCATCAAGTGGAGAATTTATTGAATATGTCCAGATTAGAATCGGGTGTTATACAACCAAAAATGGATTGGTGTGATTTAAAAGAATTAGTTTATAATGTTCTAGATAGTTTGAAAGAGGATTTACATTTTCATAAAATTGCAGTTGTTGCCGATGAAAATTTACCGCTTTTCAAATTGGATTACGGTTTGATGGAACAAATTATTTATAATTTGGTTTTTAATGCTTCCCAATATACGCCGAAAGGAGCTAAAATAGAAATTAAAGTAGAATACCATGCAGATGCCGATTTTGAGTATAATCCAGATAAATTTATGCCCTGTGTTATCACTATTTCCGATGATGGGAACGGTTTTCCAGAAGCTGAAATAGATAAAGTCTTTGATAAGTTTTACAGACTGCAAAATTCTAAAACGGGTGGAACCGGTTTAGGTTTGTCTATTGTAAAAGGTTTTGTTGAAGCCCAAAATGGTAAAATAACTTTAAAAAATAAAGAAGAAGGCGGTTCTGCTTTTAAAATATATTTCCCCACATTAGTAATGAATACAGCAGCCATTTCAAATGAATAACTCAGCCGAAATATTAATCATAGACGATGAAAGCCAAATTAGAAAACTACTCGAAATCGCTTTAGATTCAAATGGGTATAAAACTATTTTCGCTGTAAATGGAAAGGAAGGAATTTCTCTTGCAGCAAACCACCAGCCGGATTTAATTATCTTGGATTTAGGTTTACCTGACGAAGACGGACAGATCATTTTAAAAAGATTGAGAGAATGGTATAAAAAACCTATTCTAATCTTAACCGTAAAAAATACCGAAGCAGAAATTGTAAAAGCACTTGATAACGGTGCTAATGATTATTTGGCAAAACCATTTAGAACCCAAGAATTATTGGCTAGAATTCGTACTGCTTTAAGAAATTTACACCAAAATGAGAACGAACCAATAATTGAGTTTGGCGAAATTTCGATTGATTTCACTTCTAGGATTGTGAAGTTAAAAAGCGAAATTCTAAAATTAACAACCACCGAATATAATTTGCTTTCTATTTTGGTGAAAAATGAAGGTCGAGTACTCACACATCAGTATTTACTCATGGAAGTTTGGGGTAACAGTTATTCTGATCAAACACAATACCTGCGTGTTTTTGTGGCGCAACTTCGTAAAAAAATAGAAGAAGACCCCAACCGACCTAAATTTATCATTACAGAATCCGGAGTTGGTTATCGCTTTAATACCAGCTAAAATTCACAATGCTTTCAGGAATCAGCTTTAAGCAATAATCAAAAAAGGCAAAAAAATAATTGAATTGTATGTTCTAAACATCACGATTAAGATATCTATTGCCTAATAATTAATACGTTTTACAATCTAAAAATTAAAAATTAAAATGAATAAATCAACTATTCAAAAAGTCAGTGCGGCATCCCTTTTAGTGGCACTAGGAATTATTTATGGTGACATAGGAACCAGTCCATTATATGTTATGAAAGCCATTATTGGACAAAGAGAAATATCAAAACTGCTCGTTTATGGCGGTATATCGTGCATCTTTTGGACACTAACATTTCAAACGACATTTAAATATATTTTATTGACACTTTCAGCAGATAACCATGGAGAAGGAGGTGTTTTTTCACTTTATGCATTAGTAAAGCGTTTTGGTAAAGGCAAGTTAATAATTCCTACAATACTTGGAGCAACTACACTTTTGGCTGATGGAATTATTACACCACCAATTTCGGTAGCCTCTGCTGTTGAAGGATTAGGGGATGTGGTTCCGGGTATTCCAACACTTCCCATTGTGATTATAATTTTATCTGGATTATTCTTTTTTCAAAGATTTGGAACCCAAAAAGTGGGTTTCTTTTTTGGGCCGGCTATGGTAGTATGGTTTTCCATGCTTTTTGTTTTAGGATTTGTCCAAATATTAGATCATCCTGCTATTTTGACCGCATTAAACCCAAAGTATGCCTATCAATTACTGGTTGAATATCCTCATGGATTCTGGTTGTTGGGAGCCGTTTTTTTATGTACTACGGGAGCCGAAGCTTTGTATTCGGATTTAGGACATTGTGGAAAAAAGAACATTAGGATTACTTGGATTTTTGTTAAGATCGCTTTAGTTGTGAATTATTTGGGTCAGGCATCTTGGCTTATGACGCAGGGAAATACATTTCTTCAAGGAAGAAATCCTTTTTATACCATCATGCCCCAATGGTTTCTTTTTTCAGGTGTTATCATTGCCACTTTTGCGGCAATCATTGCTTCACAGGCTTTAATAAGCGGTTCTTATACGTTAATAAATGAAGCGATGTCACTTAACTTTTGGCCAAGAGTTGCTATGCGAAATCCAACTAATTTGAAAGGCCAAATTTACATTCCATCTGTCAATACAATTCTTTGGGCAGGCTGTATTTTGATGATTTTATATTTTAAAAATTCTTCCAACATGGAGGCAGCTTACGGATTTTCGATTACTATTGCCATGTTGATGACAACCGTCCTTTTAAATTATTATCTAATTTATATAAAAAAAATGAACAGAATTCTGATAGCCATAATCATTACAGTTTTTGGTATTATTGAAATCGCATTTTTTGTTGCCAATATTGTAAAAATCAAAGAACGTTGGATGTTCTTGTTTTTTGAGCTTTTCATTTTTATGACTATGTATACTTGGTTTTTCTCCAGAAAAATTAACAATAAATTTCTAAAGTTCACTAATTTATCTGCGCATACGCAACAACTTCAGGAATTGAGCAATGATATGAGTATTCCAAAATACTCTACGCATTTGATTTATCTGTCTAAGGCGGATAGAAATTATGAAGTGGAAGAAAAAATATTAAAATCCATTTTTTCCAAAAAGCCAAAAAGAGCGGATGTCTACTGGTTTTTTCATATCAACAGAACCAATGATCCTTTTACTTTAAATTATGAGGTAATCGAATTGTTAGACGATAAAGTCATCAAAATTGTTTTGAATATTGGTTTTAGAATCCAGCCTAAGGTTGAATTGTATTTCAAGAAAATTGTACAGAATTTAGTTAAAAATAAAGAATTAAATTTACATATTCGTCCCGACGGTTCTACAAAATACAATACCGAACCTGATTTTAAATTCATTATTTTAGAAAAATTCCTTTCTGTCGAAAATGAGTTTGCCGTTAAAGATGCTTTATTGTTGAATTCCTATTACATGCTTAAAAACTGGTCACTTTCAGACACTAAAGCATTTGGATTGGATAAAAGCGATGTCGAAATTGAAGAGATACCTTTTGTCTATCAACCTATTCAAAAATTAGAATTGGAAAGAAAAGAGATTTAAAAAAAAGTATTCAGTGATCAGTCGCAGTATGGAGTAACTGTGACTGATCACTGAATACTTTTTTAACAATCTGCCATATTTACAGCGATTGCTAAACCACCTTCAGATGTTTCTTTGTATTTATTGTTCATGTCTTTAGCCGTTTGCCACATGGTGTCGACCACTTTATCTAGAGGAACTTTTGCGTTTTTCGGATCTGTTTCTAATGCTAATTCGGCAGCATTAATCGCTTTTAGGGCTCCCATTGTATTTCTTTCGATACAAGGAATTTGTACTAATCCGCCAATAGGATCGCACGTTAAACCGAGGTGGTGTTCCATGGCAATTTCGGCAGCCATTAAAACTTGTTCTGGTGTTCCTCCCATTAATTCACATAAAGCCGCCGCCGCCATAGAGGATGAAACGCCTATCTCAGCTTGACAACCGCCCATAGCTGCTGAAATAGTAGATCCTTTTTTGAAAATACTTCCTATTTCACTGGCTACCATTAGGAATTGTTTGATTTCTTTTTCGCCTGCATTATGGTTTTCAATAACTAAATAATACATTAAAACAGATGGAATTACGCCTGCACTTCCATTAGTTGGAGCGGTAACCACCCGTCCTAAAGCAGCATTGACTTCATTTACAGCAAGTGCAAAACAGCTTACCCATTTTAAGATTTGGCGAAATTTCACTTCGGTTTTTCTAATTTCTTCTAACCAAGTTTGCGGAGAGTCATAGTTTGCTAAGCCAATGAGGTTTTGGTGCATATCAAATGCACGACGGCGGACATGTAATCCTCCGGGTAAAATTCCTTCAGAATGACAACCAATATATATAGACTCCAGCATAGTTTTCCAAATGCGCATTAACTCATGATTGATTTTTTCTTCGGTGCGCATCGATTTTTCATTCTCATAAACAATTTCCGAAATCTTTTTATTCTCTTTTCTGCAGTAGTCTAAAAGTTCAGTTGCTTTATCGATTGGGAAGGGAAAAGCACATTTTATAGCATTTTTTTTCTTGGCATTGATGCGTTCTTCTTTTACAACAAATCCGCCCCCAATGGAGTAGAAGGTTGAAATATATTCGTTATCATGATTTATATAAGCTGTAAAAGTCAAACCATTGGAATGAAAAGGAAGAAAATTTTTATTGAAAACAATATCTTGTAAAAAATGGAAAGGAATCTGGTTTTCATTGCCAAGTTTGATCTCATTTTTATCCTTGATTGATTTTATAATTTTATCAATATCCGAGATAGGAATATATTCAGGATCTTTTCCACTTAAGCCCAACATAATGGCTAAATCAGTTGCGTGCCCTTTTCCCGTTAACGAAAGTGAACCATATAAGTCTATTTTTACTTTAGTTATTTTATGGATTAAATTTTCGTCTCTCAATTCACTTAGAAAACGTTCTGCTGCGCGCCAAGGTCCAAGTGTGTGAGAACTAGAGGGTCCAACACCGATTTTAAGCATATCAAAGACAGAGATACATTCTTCCATAATTTATCAGTAGGTTTACTTAAAACAAAGATAATAGAATGTAGCAATGATAAGGTTTAAAAATGGAGATTTATTAAATATTTGGCAATTTATTACGTCATATTCTAATCATTCAACAACGTAAATAAATAAGAGGTTTAGATAAGAGGTCAATGGGAGCTTCTGAAATTTGGGTTAGTGGGGCGACTTTGAACTAATGAGCTATTGAAATCACTTAAATTTAATTCAAAAACAGAATTAGAATAGATTTTAGCTTTATTTTTACATTACCTATGAAAATACTACTAATAGAAGACGAGCCAGAATTACAAAAAAGCATTGAACAATATCTTGAAATGGAAGGGAATATTGTTGAAATTTCTCCTGATTTCTATCATGCACAACAGAAAATTGCGATATACGATTATGATTGTATTTTAGTAGATATTACTTTGCCAAACGGCTCTGGTTTAGATTTACTCAGAGAAATTAAACAAAAAAAATCTAAAGCGGGTATTATAATAATTTCTGCAAAAAATTCACTTGATGATAAAGTAAATGGTTTGGACCTTGGAGCGGATGATTATTTGCCAAAGCCATTTCATTTGTCGGAACTTAATTCACGAATTAAAGCTTTGATTAGAAGAAAAAGTTTTGATGGAAATTTAGAAATTAGTATCAATGAAATAAAAATTTTGCCTCACGAAAGACGTGTTTTAGTTCATAATCAAGATGTAATTTTAACGTCAAAAGAATATGATTTATTACTATATTTTATATCTAATAAAAATAGAGTAGTGAGTAAAAGTGCGCTTGCAGAGCATCTTTGGGGTGATAATTCGGATAGATTAGATAACTTCGATTTTATATACAATCACGTGAAAAATCTGCGTAAAAAATTATTAGAAAAAAAATGTGAAGATTATTTGCAAACTATTTACGGTATAGGTTACAATTTTAAAACGCAAGAATGAAATTATTAGCTAAAACAAGTTTGTATTATTTGATATTGAGTATTCCGATATTATTTCTATCAGGATTCATTTGTTTTCATATCATTACAAGAGAGGTGCGCGAAAGTAATAACGAACTATTGCTAAATCGAAAAGAACTAATAGAAAATTATTTAAAAGAGGATGATACTATTTTTTTGAAAATAATCACTAAAAGCAGTGAAGCTACAATTAAAAAAACGGATAAAATAAATGCTTTAAAAACACCTGCACTTATTTTTTCAGACACTTTAATTTTTGATAAAAAAGAAAATGAACTGGCAGAAAACAGATTACTTTCTTCTATTTTTAAAGTTGGAAATACTAATTATTCCATTAAAATATGGAGAAGTACATTAGAATATAACGAATTGTTCAGAGGTATTTTTACTTCCTTAGTTGTTTTATTGATTTTGCTTTTTGTGACCTACTTGATTATAAATTTTTGGATTTCAAAAACAGTATGGAAACCTTTTTATCAGACAGTATCCAATTTAAATAAATTTCGTGCCAGTGATAATGTAATTCCGCATTTTACTAATACTTCTGTAACAGAATTTGATGAATTGAATCTTTCTTTGGATATTATGATGCGGAAAATGATAGTTGATTTTAATAGTCAAAAGAAATTCACTGAAAATGCTTCGCACGAAATTCAAACGCCATTAGCGGTTATAAAATCGAAAATTGATTTACTTATTCAATCTGAAAATTTGAAAGAGAATGATGTAAAATTAATCATTGCGATTGACGATGCTTGCTCTAAAATAATTCGATTAAACAAATCATTTTTATTACTTACCAAAATTGAAAACAGACAATTTAATGTTACAGAAAAGGTCTCTTTTGAAAATATAGTTGATAACTCCTTAGTCTTTTTTGAAGAGCACATTCAAGCCAATAAAATTGAGGTAATAAAAAATATTGAAAGTGATTTTTGTGTTTTGATGAATGCTGACTTGTGTTTAGTATTGGTTAATAATTTATTGCAAAATGCAATTAGGCATAATATTAATAGTGGGAATATTGAGATTTTTATAACCAATAAGGAAATTATAATATCAAATTTGGGAGATGACAGCCCGATTGATAGTCAGTTATTTGAACGGTTCCATAAAAACTCTACTTCACAGGAATCATTAGGTCTTGGATTGTCAATCGTAAAAGAAATTGCGGATGTAAGCGGGTTGGGGTTCAACTATAAACATACTAATGGTAAACATTGTTTTATTTTGACAAAAGACTATACTATTGAATTTAAATAAAAAAGAGTCAATACAATGAAATCAAAACAGATGGTTAAATATTTTTTTCTTTCTCTCTTATTGTGTTCGTTAATTTCTTGTGATATATTGCGATCCTTGCGATATGGAGGGATTCCAAGTCAAAATGATTATAAACATTTTCCGCAAAGGGTAGTTAATAATGAAGGTCCCGTTTATAATTTCTTTAAATCCAGTAAAGATTCTCATTTAGGAACAAAAATAGGAGTAATCAATAGGGATTTTAATTCTACAAATGTCAGCTTGGATAGTTTTACGACATTACATAAAACGGTATCATTTTTAATTATTCGCAATGATTCAATTGTTTACGAAAAATATAACAAAGGGTATACATCAAATTCGTTAGTTTCTTCCTTCTCGATGGCCAAACCATTTGTTTCAACATTAATAGGAATAGCAATTGATGAAGGAAAAATAAAAAGTGAGAATGATTTTATTGTTGATTATTTACCCGAATTTAAAAATAAAATAGGTTGGGAACAAATCACCATAAAGAATTTATTGCAACATACATCAGGGATTCGCTTTACAGATAGCGAATTAGATCCTGCATCTGATAATGCAGCGTTTTACTGGGGTGATAATTTAAGAGCGAGAATGCTCAATTTAACGCTTGAATGTCCACCCAATACTAAATTTAGATATAGCAGCGAGAACACATTACTTTTAGGATATATCATAGAGAAGGTGACTGGAGGTACGATTTCAAAATATTTAGAAGATAAAATTTGGAAGCCATTAGGAATGGAGGCACCTGCGGCATGGAGTTTAGACCGAAAAGATGCTAAAGCAATTGAAAAATCATTTTGTTGTTTAGAAGCAAGAGCCATTGACTTTGCGAAGTTAGGCAGACTTTATCTAAACGGTGGGAATTGGAATGGGAAGCAAATTCTATCCAAAAAATGGGTAGAATTATCAACTCATTCAGATCCATCTGGAAATAACAAACACTTTTATAATAATAATTGGGGAATAGGACCTTTGAAATATGGGAGTTATTTTGCTGTTGGTTTGTTTGGACAATATCTCTATATGTATCCAGAAAAGAATATTATTATAGTACGTTTTGGGGATAGGGAGACCTCGTATCATCCAAATTATTGGCAGGAAGTATTTTTGCAAATAATTGACCAGATGTAATAAATAGTTGAATTTTAAAAACTGAATTGCTATTCTCTTAGCATAGAATTAAAATAGAATTTCATTTGATATTTGTACTGTAATATTTTTGCAATTAACTTTTAAATCTAAAAAAATGAAAAAATTAGTAATGATTATGTCAATTGTATTCGTTTGCAGTTGTGCGTTTGCCGGAACTCCGCCGGATGCAGTAAAAAAAGCCTTCGTTAAAAAATTTCCTACTGCAACAAAAGTGAGTTGGGGAGTTGAAGGTCCAAAAGAATGGGAAGCAGAATTCACATTGGAAGGAGACAAGATTTCTGCTAATTTCTCAGAAGATGGAACTTGGCTGGAAACAGAAAGAGAAATTAAAGTTGTTAATTTACCAAAAGCAGTTTTAGCAGCTGTAAAATCGAAATACAGTGATTGGAAAATTGCAGAAGCGGACAAAACAGAAAGTTCAAAACATGGAACTATCTATGAAGTAGATTTAAAAAAAGGGATGAAGAGTAAAAGCCTTGCTTTTAAAGAAAATGGTATGTCGGTTAAAGAATAGTTTTGGTTAATACATTAATATCTTAAAGAGTTGGTTTTATATCCAACTCTTTTTAATGATGCAAAGAGTGGTGTCTGCATAAAATACAAATAGATCGCACCTGTTATTTGTCGTAAAAAAAAAGGTCGAAATTAATTTTTAAAATTTTTTAAAATGAAAAAAATACTACTATCGATTGTAATTATTACTGCCATTTCTAATAGTTACAGTCAAACCTATAAATTTTCCAAAAAGATCAGCACTTCTGGAAATGATGGATGGGATTATCTTGCCGTTGATGATGTGGCGCAACATTTATTTGTTTCACACGGAAACATGGTCAATGTGATTGATTTAAAATCAGATAAAACAATAGCTACTATTCCAAATACAAAAGGAGTTCATGGAATTGCGGTTGCAAATGATCTAAATAAAGCATTTATCAGTAATGGAAAAGACAATTCTATTACAGTTGTCAATTTGAAAACATTTGAATTACTTGAAAAAGTGAAAATTGCAGGAGTTAAACCAGATGCCATTTTATACGATCAATTTTCTAGAAAAGTGTTTGTTTACAATGCTGAAAGTAATGATGCTACGGTTATTGATGCCAATACAAATAAAGTGGTGAAAACAATTCCATTGGGTGGAAAACCAGAGTTTTCAGTAACCAATACTAAAGGGTTAATTTATGTGAATATTGAAGATAAAAACGAAATAAAAACGATAAACGCTTCAACATTAAAAGTTACAAATACCTGGAATATTGCTCCTGGCGAGGAACCATCAGGATTGGCAATAGATTTAGTTACGAACCGATTGTTTTCTGTTTGCGGTAATAATTTGATGATTGTTGTTAATGCTACAAATGGAAAAATAATAAAGGCTTTGCCAATTGGTTATGGTTGTGACGGCGTTGCTTTTGATGCCAAAAAGAATCTTATTTTTACTTCCAATGGTGAAGGAACGATTACCGTTATAAAAGAGAGTAACGCAAATACTTTTTCAGTTATTGAAACTGTAAAGACGCAAAAAGGGGCCAGAACCATTGCAGTGAACAGAACTACAAATCAACTGTATTTGCCTACGGCGGATTTTGGTGTAAAACCAGAGCCAACAGCAGATAACCCAAAACCACGAGCAGGAATAGTACTTAATTCGTTCGTTATTCTAGTTGTTGAGCCAATTTCTAAATAGTTTCATTCTTTTTATCTAAATTTATCCAATGAAATGGAAGCTTTTACTATTAATTTTTATTTGTTTCAAATCTTTTTCGCAAGAAAAAGATTTGAGTTACTTCATTACCAAAGCACAAAATAACTCTCCTTTACTTAAGGATTACAGCAATCAAATAAAATCCGCGACACTGGATAGTTTATTGAATCGAGCAGTTTATAAACCACAAGTTACCGGAAATCTTAATGTTAATTATGCACCTCTAATTGGTGGTTTTGGTTATGATACCGCGCTAAGTAACGGGCAATCTGTTGCGGGTTTGGTAGGTGTTAACCAAAAAATAATTGGAAAAAATAGAATCAATTCGCAATCTGACTCGTTTCAACTTATTAAAGAAAGGTTGGTTTTGAATCAAAAAATTGCTTCAAAAGATTTAAACAAAACCATTATTACTCAATATATTTTGGCTTCGGCTAGTTCAGAACAAATTACCTTCAACCAGAAAATCTCAAATCTTTTAAAAAAAGAAACAAGCATTCTAAAAAAATTAACCCAAAATGCCATTTATAAACAAACGGATTATTTAATTTTTAGTGCAACGGTAAAGCAACAAGATTTAGTATTATTACAATTAAAACAGCAATATCAAAATAATATGGCCTTGTTAAACTATCTTTCTGGAGAAACTGATACGACTTTTGTCCATTTAAAAAAGCCTGAAATTACTTTGAAAAATAGTAGATCTTCTGAGAAAATAGTTTTTTTGAAACAATTTGAAGTAGACAGTTTAAAACTTCAGAATCAAAATAAATTCATTGATTACAGTTATAAACCGTCCTTGTCTTTATTAGGTGATGCAGGTTATAATTCCAGTTTTGCTTATCAGGCATATAAAAATTTTGGATTTAGTGTGGGTTTAGGACTGTCAATTCCTATTTATGATGGCAACCAACGTACTTTGCAGCATCAAAAAAATGATGCGGCATTAGCTACTAATTTAGCTTATAAAAGCAATTTCAATAAACAATACCAACAACAATTATTGATGTTGAATTTGAATTTGAAACAATCAGCAGCTGTAGAAAATCAGTTGCAATCGCAGCTTCTTATTGCTGACGCATTAATTGAAGCGAATAAAAAATTATTGTTTACCGGAGATGCACAAATCACAGAATATATTATTGCTGTTGGCAATTTAATAGCCATCAAAAATGCCATTTCCCTAAATAATAGCAACAAACTCCAAATTATAAATGAAATTAATTATTGGAGCTTTAATGACTAATTCTATGAAGAAATCAATTCTATTTTTTATCCTTACAGCACTTTTTTTTATTTCCTGTAAAAATAGCAATGAAGCCGAAAAAGTAATTGACCCGAGTGTTCCTGTGACTTTAACTACTATTAATACCCGTTCAATTCAAAGTTATATTGACCTGAATGCTACAGCCGCTTATTTGGTCAAAAATATTATAAAAGCAAATGCTACGGGGTATTTAAATTCAGTTAATGTGGCTTCCAATGATTATGTTTCTAACGGGGCGGTATTATTTTCGATAAAAACCCGTGAGGCAAAAGTGTTAGGGAATACGATTAATAAAATTGATCCAAGCTTAAATTTTGGCGGAGCCATAAAAGTAAGAGCAAATACTAATGGCTTTGTAACTTCAGTAAATGTGCAACAAGGTGATTATGTTCAGGATGGTGATCCATTAGTTTCTATCAATGACTCCAATAGTTTTGCCATAGTACTGAGTTTGCCTTATGAGTTCAAAAAATATGTTTTAATCAATGAAGAACTAACGGTAATCTTACCGGATAGTACTTTGGTAAAAGCGAAAGTTCAAAAATACATGCCCACAGTTGACGCCACTTCGCAAACGCAAAGTGTGATTCTAAAAGTAATTGGCAAACATGATATTCCAGAGAATTTAATAGTAAAAGTCAGAATTAATAAAAGTTCAAATTTAAAAACTGTTTCGTTGCCAAAAGCAGCCGTTTTAAGTAATGAAACGGAAACGGATTTTTGGATTATGAAACTGATTAATAACAATACAGCAATAAAAATTCCAATAAAAAAAGGAGTAGAAACTCAAGATAAAGTAGAGATTCTGTCGCCGATTTTAACTCCTGAAGATAAAATTTTACTTTCAGGAAATTATGGTGTTGCAGATACAATTAAAGTAAAAGTGATAAAAGCGGATTGAAATGAATAACTTTTTTGTCAAACATAAAAACGGACTGAGTGCCATCATTTTTCTAATAATTCTGGGAGGTTTTTTCGCATATTCTAAAATGCAAACCAGTTTATTTCCCGAAATTACTTTTCCGAAAATAAAAATCATTGCTGATGCCGGACAACAACCCATCGATAAAATGATGATTACGGTGACAAAACCGTTGGAAAATGCCATAAAAAAAGTACAGGATTTAAAAACAATCAGGAGCACAACCAGTAGAGGAAGTTGTGAGATTTCGGCATTCATGGATTGGAAGTCCGATATCGATTTGAGTAAAACCAGGATAGAAGAGCAAATCAATCAGATAAAAAATAATCTTCCGCCTGATACACAAATTTCAGTCGAAAAAATGAATCCTTCAATTCTTCCGGTAATTGGATATGCTATAGAAGGAAAAGGACTCTCCGCTATTGAACTCAAAAAAATAGCCAATTATACCATAAAACCGTTCCTTTCTCAAATTGATGGTGTTTCTGAGATTAGGATTATTGGCGGAAAAGAAAAAGAATATTGGTTGTCACTTGATTTTACTAAAATGACAGCATTAGGAATTACACCGGATGCTATCACACAAGTATTAAGTCAAACTAATTTTATTAAATCCAATGGGTATTTGTCGGATTACCGGTATTTATATCTTACAATTACAGATGCTCAGGTTGATAAAAAGGAGGAACTGGAAAATCTGGTTATTCGTAATAACGGAAAAGGAATTGTAACCTTAAAAGATATTGCTTCGGTGGAAATTCGTGAAGCTAAAGAATACATAAAAGTTAATGCCAATGGTAAAGAAAGTATTCTTATAGCTGTTCTCAAGCAACCCAATTCAAATTTGATTACGCTATCAGAGGCGATGCATGATAAACTGGAATCATTAAAAAAAATCCTTCCTAAAAACATAATAATAACGCCATTTTATGAGCAGGCCATTTTTGTAAATGATGCTGTAAAAAGTGTAACGGATAGTTTGTTAATAGGACTTTTGTTGGCCATAATTGTTGCTGTTTTATTTTTGAAATCGGTGAAAGCCAGTGCCACTATTTTGATTGTTATTCCCGTTACTTTAGGACTCACACTAATTGTTTTGTACCTAACCGGACAAACATTCAATATTATGACTTTAGGAGCGATTGCAGCGGCTTTAGGATTAATTATTGACGATGCGATTGTAGTTGTAGAGCAAATTCATAGAACACATGAGGAACATCCTGATGAGCCTACTGTATCGCTTTTGCAAAAAGCGATACAGTATTTATTCCCGGCAATGGTGGGTTCATCCATAAGTACAATTGTGATTTTTATTCCTTTTGTTTTAATGAGCGGTGTTGCGGGTTCGTATTTTAAAGTATTAACGGATACCATGATAATCACTTTGGTCTGTTCCTTTTTTGTGACATGGTTGCTACTTCCTGTAGTTTATTTATTGCTTTCCAAAAAAGAAAATAGTTCTCAATCGAAAAACGAAACTGAAATACATGATGTGAAAAAGCAGACATGGGTCGCTTATTTTATTGGAAAACCGATCATTAGTATTTCATTTTGTATCGTTCTGGTACTTTCTATTTTTATTATACTCCCTAATTTAGAAACTGGTTTTTTACCGGAAATGGATGAGGGCAGCATCATTTTGGATTATGAAAGTCCACCAGGAACTTCACTTGAAGAAACTGACAGAATGCTGAAAGAAGTAGAGAAAATAATTATAAAAATTCCTGAAGTAGAAGCGTACAGTCGTCGCACAGGGACACAAATGGGATTTTTTATAACGGAACCCAATCGCGGCGATTATTTGATACAATTAAAAAAAGACCGAAGTAAAACCAGTAATGCTATTATTGATGAAATCAGACAAAAAGTAGAAGCGACCCAGCCGGCTTTACGTATTGATTTTGGTCAGGTGATAGGGGATATGTTGGGTGATTTAATGAGCTCCGTTTCGCCAATTGAAGTAAAAATATTTGGTGATAATCAAGCAGAATTGCAAAAAATAGCCAAAAAAGTAAATGCATTAGTCGAAAAAGTAAAAGGTACTGCTGATGTATTTGATGGCATTATTTTGGCTGGACCATCCATAAATATTGTGCCTAATTATAGTCAGTTAGCGCAATATGGAATCACTCCAGCCGACTTGCAATTTCAGTTGCAAACTGCGCTTGAAGGGAATGTTATTGGGAATTTATTAGAGAATGAACGCATAATTCCCATTCGGTTAATCTATAAAAATTCAGAAAAAAGAAGTTTAGAAGACATCAAAAAATTGCAACTCTTTTTACCAAATGGACAATCCATTCCTATCTCCAGTTTGGTTACTATTGAAGCTCAAAAAGGAGTAGCTGAAATAGAACGTGAAAATCTCCAAATGATAAGCGTTGTAACGGGAAGGCTTGATAATAGAGATTTAGGAAGTGTGATGAAGGATATTCAAACACAAGTTAAAAGCAATATTCATTTACCACGTGGTTATTATATAGAATATGCAGGAGCTTATAAAGAGCAACAGCAATCGTTCAAGGAGTTGTTGATGATATTAATCGCTTCTTCCTTATTGGTTTTTGGTGTGATCTTATTTTTATTTAGAGATTTTAGAGTAGCATTGGTAATTTTAATAATTTCTGTTTTGGGAATTGCAGGAAGTTATATCTTGCTTTTTCTAACAGGAACGCCATTAAACGTGGGGAGTTACACAGGAATTATTATGATAGTAGGAATAATAAGTGAGAATGCTATTTTTACTTTTTTACAATTTAGAGAAACTTTTAAATTGACACGGAATGTAAATGAATCTATAATTTATTCAATTTCCACTCGTTTGCGCCCTAAATTAATGACCGCGCTTGGAGCAATCATAGCCTTGTTTCCACTAGCAATAGGAATTGGAACGGGTTCAGAATTGCATCAGCCACTAGCTATTGCTGTGATTGGAGGATTTATTATTGCGATGCCTTTACTTTTGATTGTATTGCCTACTTTATTGTGTTTAGTTTTCAAGAATGAAAAACATTTTACTCACTTTAATTAATTTTATTTCTATTTAAATTGCTTATTTTTAAATAAATACAAATTACAGTAAATAATTATATTGCTTTTATAGGAGTGTAAGGTAAATTAAATATTTTTTATTTGGTTGTACTTCTGGATGTTCCATATAAATTTGTAAAAACTGTTGGAATTTTCAACTAAAAAGGAATAAAATTTTTTTTATTGCCTTAATTCTACCTCCTAAAAAGGATATCCAATAGCCAAATTGAAAACTAAATTTTCTTTTCTCCACGTGCCACTTCCAAAATTGATTTGATCCAAAACCCAGCGTTGTCCATCCGGTAAATAAGGTTTCCTGATAGGGAAGGCGAGGTCTGTTCTAAGAATTAGAAAAGAGAAATCAAAACGCAACCCGGCACCAGCCCCAACGGCTAATTCATTCATGAAATTTTTAGAAAATTTAGCTCCTGGTTTTTCAGGGTTATCTTGTAACAGCCAAATATTTCCCGCGTCTAGGAATAAGGCACCTTTTACCAAACCATAAATTTTGGCTCGATATTCCGTATTAAACTCCAGTTTTAAATCTCCGGACTGATCTGCTAAAAAACTACTGGCCGCAGCATTGCCATCATACGTTCCAGGACCAATGGATCGCGCGCGAAATGCTCTTAGACTATTGGTTCCACCAATAAAAAACTGCTTAATAAATGGTAACTCATTCGAATTTCCGTAAGCAAATCCTGCGCCTACAATAATTCTGCTGGCTAGCTGGGAGTCAGGACCTAATTTTAAATAATGTCTAAAATCATTTTCTATTTTTATAAATTGGCTAAAAGGAACATCAAACAGTTTGATGGTGTCTCCTTTTTTTAGATTTGCTCCTGTAGCTAATCCGGCTATATTTCCGGCTAAGTCGATGGTTCCTTTATAATAAAACGTGTTTTTCGTTCTTTTCTGTAGCGTATTGGTGTACGTAAAGGAATACGTTGGGCCAAAAATTAATTGTTTCTCAATTACTTTACCCAGTGATGGATTGGCTACAATTTGTTCTCGATACAAAGGAGTTACGTTTTGAGGACTTGCATAAGTGATTTCGGTAACATTTAGTAAATGTTCTTTTTTTTCACTTGCTTTCCATAAATAACCAAAGGATCCTTTGAATGTTTGTAAAGAATACAATTTGGTTCTGTTTTGAAATTCATATCCTAAGGTAGCTTTTGTTTTTGGTACAAAACCACTAGATGATCTGAGCTTAAATGGGGAAACAAATCTTGGCCAAACTAAATTAGCTTCGGTTCCAACCCGATAGACATTAAATCCATTGTTTTGTCCGGAAACCTGTACTTCGACACCGCCAAAAGCAGATATAGTCAGTAATTCAGCTCCTCTAAAAGCGTTTCGATTGCTCCAGTTTAAATTGAGTTCCGTTCCGGTATAATTAGCAGAATTGGTTTTTGCCAATACTTCCAAACGAAGTGATTTTTTAGGTAGAGGCGTAAGATAATAATAGGCGTCTAAATAATTTCCTAAGGTATCTGAAGGTTTAAACTGATTTTTAACGAATTTGAAAGTACCCAAATTCACCAGTCGATTCAAAGATAAATTATGATTGGTGCGATTGTATAAATCTTCTTTTTTGAAATACAAAGCACGGTCAAAAATTCGTGGTTTAAATAAATTCTCCTGATCTATAATAGTAAAATCATGATATTTTTTGATAGAATTATAATTAGGTTTCAAACTATCAGAACCAATAGAATAGTTAGGATAAACAATAATTTTATTGATTTTGAATGGTGTCTCCGCTAGTTTTGGAGTTTCGTCTTTTACTTTTACAATAAGATCTAGCTGATGGTCTGCAACGGTGCTGTCGACCTGTACTATAAGATAATCGGGGTTGAAGTAGAAAAAACCTTTTTCCTTTAGTCTGGTATCAATACGAACTCTCTCTTCTTTAATAACATCAAGGCTATATCCATTGTCTTTTTTTAATAGACTTCTGCGGTTGGTATTGCGAACAGCACTAGAGATTATGGAGGAATCTGTAGGGAATTTTACTTCTCTAATTTTATATTGTTTACCGGGTTTTACAATATATTCCGCTGTGGCTTTTTTACCATGGCGAGTTGAATCTGCTTCTGTTTTAGTGTTGAAATAACCACTATTTTCAGAGAAATTCTGTAAAACACTTTTACTATATTCTAAATCAACCTTACTGTATAAAACCGGTGGTTCACCCACTTTGGTTTTCAGCCAGTAACGCCATCCTTTTTCTTTTTTTGGCGTTCCCGCTAAATTATAAATGAATAATTTGGGTCTTAACCCAAGAAAAGAGGAATTGGGTTTTGGTCTGAGGATCTCTTTTAGTGCTGTTTTTAACGCTTTTTTTTCTTTTTTAGTTGTCTCATTTCCTTCTACTTTTAATGTTGCGCCAGTGTAAAGCAGTTCTCCTTCGGGCAAAAATTTTGTATTGCTGCACGATGTGACAAACAATGCTAAAAAAAGAAAATATAGTAAATGGGTCTTATTCATCAGATTTCTTTTTTGATTCTTTTTTTGATTTTTTAGTTGCTTTTTGCTTTTTACTTTTACCAAATAACTCTTTGAATTTATTGTAATCCAAAGTAATGATAAAAGCAATTCCTGTTTCTACTACTTCACCTTGAAGGGCCACTTGATATTTATTTATTCGATAGACTCGAATTTTATACCTTCCGTCTTTTGAAAGTTGGTAGTCTAAAGAAACATCACCGGCTATATTGTTAGCATTCTGATTTACTTGTTGCGGTCCTTCAATTCCAAAACTACTTCCTACAGTAACTTTCAATCGATCGTTCAGTAATTTTTTGGAAATGCCTACATTCAAATCGGTTTTATTTGTTCGTTCTCCCGTTGTATAATCGTCAGATGTATTCAAATCAAAATTAAGTTCAACACCATTAATTAAATCGCCGGCAAGATTATTCAGTTGCTGTGATAAAATTTTACTGGCACTTTCTCTCGCTAATGAAGAAACGTTGGCTCTTCCTGCTTCACTCGCAAATGGATTTTCTCCAATGAAACGATTAAGTAGGAGTAAAGCAAAAACCTGTTTGTTCAATTCATCCGGCTGCTGACGTAATTGAGTCAGTTTGGCTTGTGTAGTATTGATAATCTCCGTTGAAACACTATTGTTACCCTCTGGCAAAACGATGTCAAACGAAATGGTAGGTTTCATCAATTCACCAGTCATTTTTAATTTAGTTTCGAAAGGAATTTTTTGCTTATAAGTATTTCTAACTTCGGCTGTAACAGTCCCTAATTGGTCATTTACCAAATCAATTGGTGCCGCTTCTGTTTTATAAATTGCTGTAATATTAATATCGGCCGTGGTAGGTTCTCCAGTCCATAAAATATAACTTCCAGGCTTAATGTCAAATTTTCTTTTGATAGCATTAAAATTCATTTCATAGCTTCCTTCAGTTAATTCATAACGGCCAGTCAAGGTAGTTTTTCCGGATGGATCAATTCCACCGTTCAATTGTGCTTCTCCTTTTAATTTAAGGAAATCCCCGTTTGCTTTGTCAATAATCAGCGATAATTCGGCCTCTTTGTCTATTTCAATATTTACTGAAGCATTGATTCCTTTTATCTCTGATTCACTAGTAAATTCTGCTAGAGCAATATCGCCCATTAATTGTGGATTGTCTTGATCAATAAATTCTACAATTCCTTCTCTATCGGCTATAGATGGATCAGATTGTGGTAAAACAATAGTGAATTTAGTGTCTTTATTAATTTTGATATTTCCTTCAACAACAGGATTGTCAAAATTGCCTGATATTTTTAAATGGTTGTCTAAATACAATTCGCCATAATACAAATCATTGTCTTTGGCTTTAGAATTAATAGCTTTGAAATTATCGGCATCCAAGGCTAAATCAAAACCAAAATTCCTGAAATTCGTACTGTTGATTTTTCCGTTAATGTTTAAATCATTGTCTTTTTCGTCTTTTAGAATGAAATTATCAAAAAGAATGGCATCGCTGGTAAATACGATTTTATCATTTGCTGACTTGAAGGTTGAGTTGAGTTTTGTGGCTTTGAAACCAATTCCATTGAATTGTAATTCTCCAATTACTTTGGGTTGAGTTGTATTGCCTGTAATTTTAAAATTGCCACTAAAAAAGCCTGTACTTTCTTTTATATTATCCAAAGTAAAGCCCTGAATACTTTTTAAATTCAGTTTTTCAATAGCCAGATTCAGATCAAAACTGCTGTCTGCTGTTTTATAATTCCCGTCTAAATTGACTTGGTTGCCTTGACCTGTAATCGAAATTACTGCGTCATATCTATTGGAAAATGCATTATTAACTTTGATACTAACGTTACCTACAGTATCTTTTTTGAAAGTGAAATCTTCAATATTTAAATCCGAAGTAAAAAAGGGTTTTGTAGTTACATTTTTAACCAATGCGTTTCCGTTGATTTTTCCGCTCATTTGCAAATCCTTTTTTTCAACCATACTGGTAATGGTTTTGATGTCAAAATCCTTGAAATCAATCGCGATTGGTGCATTAGTAGTATTGGATAGCGATTGTATTCGGATACTGCTCCCGTCTTTACTCAATTCGAAATTATCCGCGTAAATTCCTTTTTTGCCAAAACGAATTAAATTGTCTTGGGATATTTTCCAAGATTCATAGTTGAGCAATAGATTTTTTGGATCAAAACTGATTTGGTTATTTCCGTTTGTTGCCTGCAAATTTCCTGTAATCAAGTATCTTTCTTTGTCTTTTACATCTTTTAATTGTAGCGTATAATCCAGAATATTATTATGCACTTTCCCCGAAATATTGGTGTAAGGCAACTGAATTTGTTTGTTTTGAATATCGTCTACAATCAAACTGAAAACAAGCGCTTTATCTTGCGTGTCCACTTTCAGAGCAGCATTTGTGATGGTATTTTCTCCGTAATTTAATTTTGGAATTATACCGCTTAGAACAATACTATCGTTAACAGAATTGTATTTTCCATTGATGTTAATTGGTTCAAGACTTTTCAATTCAGGAATAAGTTTCAATAAAATGGGACTATCTTTTATCCCAATTTTAAAAGCAAATTGTTGTTTTTCAACAGCAATTTTTCTTGAATTTGGTTTGCGGTCATAATACTTTGCAATAGAATTAGATAAAGCGGTCGCTATTTTTGACAACTTGTATTTTCCATTTACCTCACCATCTAAAAATGGTGATTTCAATAGTAATGTATTCTTTTCAGAAGTAGATGTTGCCATTACGTTTATTGAATCAATTACAAATTGTTCTTTCGCATTGGCTATAGTTATGCTGTGTGCATTTAAGGTTCCATTAAGATAATCTAAATTCGCCGATTGAATATCAGCATCTACAACACCTCTTATTTTCATTGGACCAGCATGCAGATTCAGTTTTTCCAAATCAGCAATGTCAACATTCAGTTTTAATTTGCCAGTTGGGTATTTATCTCTAAAACTGCCGCTGCTGACTAAATCAAAAGTCAGATTAGGATCTTTTGCCACAGCAGTAGCATTGAAGTTTCCACTGCGAATACTTCCTTTTACGCTTAGATTTTGATATGTATATTTATTATAATAGGCTTTTTGAATCGTTCCGTTGAACGAAGCCGTAGCAGTTTTTAGATTGGAACCATTTCCTTTTATAGTAGCTTTTAAAGTGACTTTTCCAATAGAATCGTTTTTGATAAATTTACCTAATTCAAAATTAGTCAGTTCTACTTGGGCATCATACTTATCTCGATTTTTTATGCTGCGGTCATACGCACCTTTGATTTTTGCATTTCCAAAACTACTAACCAAATTCATATTGGTATTAAAATTAGCAATTGTCCCCTTGAAAGTTCCTACTGCACTTAATTTTGAAGGCAACTGAATCGAATTTGGAATTGTTCCTGGAGGTAAAATTCCATTAAAATCCTTCGAACCGGATTGCAAGTCTTTGATATTCAAATCAAAGTAGGCTTTGTTTACATCAGGTAAACCTATAATTCTGCCGCTTGCTGCCACTTTTGTGGTTCCAATGCCGCTGATTTCGATAGCTGGAAATACCATATTCTTTAATTTTCCGGAAACTTTACCATTAATAAGCAGTATCGCATTGGGATAGCTCATGAAAGGATTCGTCTTGGATACGGTAGGAGCAAAAAGAAGAATATCTTTAATTCCCAATTTACTTTTCTTCAAATTAGCCATAAGACCTAATTCTCCTGAATTTTTAGCCAATGATTCAATGGAAGGATACCCTATTAGAATTTCATCTCTCAATTCTGTTTGAGGCGTTTTTAAATATAATTTTTTAAGAGAAGCATTTCGTTTACCGTAGAAAAATTCAGCATTAAACGATTGAACATTTAATCCGCTTTTCTCTCTGAATGTTAACGAATTTGCATCTCCGGAAATTTTTTCGGGATTGTAATACAAGGCATCAACTTGTAAGTTTAATTTAGTAAAATCTAAATGGTTGTAATCGATGCCTTCCTTAGTTGCGACACTGTTATTATTGTCATAACGGAAGTTAATTCGGTTAAACGTTGTTTTGTTTACTTTTACTTCCCAGTTGTTAGTTTTGTTATTAGATTGATTTTTTGCATTTGTTAGATCTAGTTTTCCAAAAGCCAATCCGCCTTCAACACCGGTCAAATCAATGCTTTCTATTAATAGTAATTGATTGTTAAGGTCAATTTTATCAATTTTAGCTAACAGTTTTTTTAAATAAAAATTAGTGGATAACTTGGTTTCATCACTTTGATAATCGAAATCAATTTTAGATAAATCGATTTCACCTAACTTTAATTTTAAGATGGCCTCCGGCGCATTTTTTGCAGCAGCAACTTTGGTCTTATTGGATATTTGAACTACGCCTTGTTTTAATTTAAACTTCAATCCATTAATTTTAGCTTTCGGAATTTCAAAATTCATTTGATCCAAATCAAATGTTTTTACCGTTGTTTCAAAATGATTTAGATTGGCATTTATATCATTTTTTGTAACGGCATCATTATAATTAAATTTTATTCGGTCTAGCTTAATTTCCTCAACGGAAAATTGCATTGGGGGTGAATCATTCTTTTGTTTCTCTGGCGAAGCAAAAGCTTTGAAGATATATTCAAAATTAAAAACAGCTTTAGCATCTCTATTTAAATTGGTGGTAATGCCTTCCAGTTCCAAGGAGCTGATTTCTATTTTGTTATTGATCAATTGTAACAAGCTAATATCAGCAGCTAATCGCTCTCCGGCTAAAAGGGTATCTTTTTTTTGATCTTGAAAATAAACACCTTTGAGTATTATTTTTTCTGGAAATCCAATTTTTAAGGTGTCGATGGAAACTTTGGTTTTAATCTTCCCTTCCAGATATGATACTGCTTTTTCTTTGGCGAAATTTTGAACTGACGGCATTTGGATAGCAAGGAGTAACAATAAAAACAATACGATTATAGTTCCTATTATCCAGAGGAAAATTTTAATACTTTTTTGTAGGTATTTTTTCAAAAGGTCTTGATTTTAGGTCTAAAATTAGCCAATTTAGACTAGAAAAGCAATTTAAAGTCTAAATTGAATTAAACACAAAGATGAAAATTTAAATCAGAAATGGTTTATATAATTTGAATATTAACTTACAAAATTTTTGGATTAAAATATCCTTAAAATAATTTTATGACCTGGTTAATTGAAAATGAGAGGTAAATGGGCAAAATAGTGTTTACGTTAGGTTTTGTAAATCGGAATCTCATTAAAATATTCCGCTTGTTTTTCCTCCAATAAGATTTCTTTTACGGCCATAAGTATCGCTTTATTTGACGTGAAAAGTTCCCGATTGAAGTTAATAACAGTAGTGATATCAATATCTTCAATGGATGCGTTTTGTGCTTCTGTATAAAAATTATTGAGAGCTAAACTATAATTATTCTGAATGGAATCAAATATATTTTGTAGTTCTTCAAAGCTTGCTTTTTTATCCTCACAGAGGAATGCATTCAACTGAACGTATAGATTTTCAGTTTCTTTTTTATGATGTATAAAAAAATTGTATTTGATATCTTTTGACGAATGTCTGAGATTCGTAATATTGGTTCCAATGTCTTTCACGCTTTTCACACAGTGCATAGAACTACGTACGGCTGAAATAAGTTGGTTGAGTTCCGCCTGTTGTTCGCCTTCTAATATTGTTCTTAGTTCCAGATAAAAAGCATGTAATTCGCCCTGTAATTGTTTCAGAAAATCATATTTTTCTTCTTCGGTTTTAGAAAAGAAATTTTTTTTCTCATTGATGATCTTAAAATCATCATTTTCCCGAATCTGTAGTGTATCAATTTTGAATAATTCTAGATTAAAAAGCATCGAATTGTGAATGAAGTATTTTGTTTCTCTTCGGAATAAATCAAGTGCAGTTTCTGGTTCATTAATGGAGGCATGGTTTATAAAGGCAGCAGTTGACCCATTGGAGTTTTTAAAAAAACGTTCTAAAAACCTCGTAAAAATTTCAAGAAAGGGAAGAAAGAGTACAATGGCAAACAGATTGATCAGGCTCGAAAAAGTTACGAGGCCAATCAGAGGATCTTTGATATTGAAAACATCTGTTATCACTAGCAGGATTGGTCTCAGTAATACAAAAGCAACTGCGGTACTGGTGATATTAAAAAGTAAATTACCAAGTGCCACCCGCTTTTTTGAAGCATTGCCACCTATTGCACTGACTACTATTTTAATGATGGTGCCGGTTTCTGAACCCAGAACAATTGCGGCTGCCATGGGAAAACCAATCGCTCCGGCGTGAAGTGCGCTCAATGTAAGTGCCATGGTCACGGTACTGGATTGGACGATTAAAGTAATTCCAAATCCAATGAGTAAAAAAACGACAAGCGGCATCATGGCATATTGAGAAAAATCAAAATGCTGGACCTGCGATTCCATAGCTGTTTTCATAAAGGAAAGACCGATGAACAATAAGCCAAATCCTAAAAGAAAATAGGAGAGATATTTTAAGGTTTTCCGATTCCCAAATACCATTAATAAAAAACCACCCAAACAAACCGCGGGATAGGCTATTACTTCAATATCCGTTTTAAAACCCAGCGTTGCGAAAATCCAGTTTGCGAGTGTCGTGCCCAGATTTGCACCCAAAATAATTGCCAGTGCATTTTTCATTGTGAAAACACCAGCACCGACAAATGCCAAAACCATCATCGAAACCATGGAACTGCTCTGAAGAACAGCAGTCACAATGGTTCCGCCGACTACAGCACCGATATTATTTTTAGTAATGCGCTGAAGAAACAATTTAAAACTTCTCCCGGATAGATTCTTTAAAGATTCTTCGACAAGATACATGGCAAAAAGGAATAAGCCTACACCGGCAGCGAGTTTTAGTATTGTATTGAGGGTTTCCATAGTATTAAAGATACTTAAATTTATTTGTATAATCTTTCTGACAATGCGTATTTCTATCTTTAAAAATGGATTTTATAATTCTTAAAAATAAAAAACTACAACTTTTTTAGGGTTGTAGTTTGGGGAATAATGTTTGCAACGATTAGTTATAAAACCAATAGTTTAGGTGTAAGTATTTTTTAGCTTTTTATACAAAGGTCTAATAGTCGGAATAGTCGGTTGGGTATAAAAAAGTAATGTCTATGTGTGAAACATTGTTTTTGTATTTTTTCATAGCGATTAGCCCTTTCCATTCTGGTGAATCTACAAAAGCTTTCCAGTGTGCATCGCGACTTTCCTGATCTGCAAAAGTAGTCATGTACATTAGGTTTGGCATTTTAGCTCCCGAAATAACTTCGCCATAAAAAACAGGATTATACGCAAGTCGGTCAAAGAGTTTTATTTCTCCACCAGCATTAAACATATCCACTTTATTTTTATATATCGCTTCGGTTGCTGATTCGTAACTTCTTAATTCATACACCCGGTTTGCTCTAGGACTATTCAAAGCGGGAGTTGTCATCATCGGATGATCAGCGAATGCTTTCAATAAAACAGATTCGATACGCGCATAAGGTGCTTGTTTATAGGTCGCATTCAAATAATCTGCTCCTGCAGTTAAATAGGTTTTGTCTTTGGCCAGTTTTTCTTCCAATCGAAGAAATTGTGATAGGGATGAAAAAGGAATTAGTACGATAATTTTTTTTAGCGAATCAGTAGCATTTGGTTTTAGTTTAAAAACTCCAATATTTTTAATTCCCAATTTATTAAGTCCAGGTAAATACGCTTCTTTTAAAAATTTGTCAGTTGTTTGTTCCTGCTGTTCCGTTTTGAAAATATAGGTTTTGAGTTGGTAGAATTCTCTTGATGGCGTTACGATTTTAGAATCAGAAGTTATTGTTTTAAAGCTCGTAATGGCTAAGGCAACAGCCATTAGGGATAGTAATTTTGGTAATTTCATATTTTATTTGATTTATAATAATTTTGGTTTAATTAAAAAAGATTGAAAATTTCAGCTTAAAGCAAATGCAACTGCAGCTGCCGAATGAATTATTGCGGTGTCAAAAATAGGAACGGCAATATCCTCTTGTTGAATTAATAATGGGATTTCAGTGCAACCCAGAATAATTCCTTCAGCTCCATTTTCTATTAATTTATTGATAATATTGATGTACCGCTGTTTCGTATCGGGGTTAATGATTCCTTTTCCCAGTTCATGGTAAATGGTGTCTTGAATAAAATCTCTGTCTTCCGGCTCCGGTATACAAGTTTCAATATTTTGATCACTGAGTTTAGAGGTAAAAAATTCCAGCTCCATTGTAAATTTAGTTCCCAAAAGCCCTACTTTAGATAGATTCAATTTTTTTATTTCTTTTGTAGTTTCGGTTGCAATATGAATTACGGGTATCGACATTTTTTGCTGAATTCTATCGGCTAAAAGATGCATTGTGTTAGCGCATAAAACAATAGCTTCGGCACCACTTTGCTGCAGGTTTTCACAGGCTTCAGAGAGCATGATAAAAGTTGATTCCCAGTCATTGTTATTATTATTTCTTATAATATCTGCATAATTGAAAGAATGGATTATGCATTTGGCAAAATTGATGCCTCCCAGTCTCTCGTTTACTCCTTCATTAATAAGTTTATAATAATCAGCAGTAGAAACCCAGCTAATCCCACCAATAAGTCCCAATGTTTTCATCTCTTTTTATTTTATCTTTCGATTTGTTATCCTTTTTTTTTAACTAGCCTTAATTATTTTTGTTTATAAAAGTATAAAAAAAGTGTCACTTTTTGGAAATGAATAAATAAATTCTATCGAATTTAAGCATCTTATAAAAAGCAAATATCCGTTAAATAATTATTTCGGAATCTATTATTGTTACTCTTGCCATAAAGTTTGAGGAATTTAATTTAAAAAATTAGTCTTTTTTTTCAATAGCCGCTATATAGCCATCTTTGCCTTTCTAAATAGCCGAAATTTTCCCTGTAACAGTAGCTGTTTTGATGGAGGAACAAGATAGAATGATTAGATTATCAGACTTACAAGACGTTTATTTATTGCGGATATTTTTACTTTTTTGTTTCCTTACTAAATATAAACGACGCAACTCAGAAATGGAATTGATAATGTAAGGAGAGTTGGTTTCTTTTTTCATGGTGCGAATTATAAATACAGTAGGAAATGCGAAAGTAAAGATAGCTTAACCTACTGAATAATTTGTTTTATTGATCGATAGCACCCATATTGGCAGCATCATAACGAGCGCCTGTGATGGTTCCCATAGGAATAATGGTTTCTAAACGCTTCAGATCTTCAATGCTTAATTTAATTTCGGCGGCTGCATTATTTTCTTCGACATATTTCACGCGTTTTGTTCCCGGAATTGGTAAAATACCCTTTGAAACAATCCAAGCAATAGCTAATTGTGAAGGGGTTATTTCTTTTTCAATAGCCAATGTTTTTATTTCATTTACTAAGGCAATGTTTTTGTAAAATTGTTCACCTTGAAAACGAGGTAAACTTTTTCTAAAGTCATTATCAGCAAAATCATCAGGTTTTTTGATATCTCCAGAAATAAATCCTCGGCCTAATGGGGAGTAGGCCACAAACCCGATTCCAAGATCTTGAAGTGTTTTTAAAATCCCTGTTTCTTCTACGCCACGCTCAAACAATGAATATTCTGTTTGTACCGCAGTCAAAGGATGAACGTTATGGGCTTTTTTTATTGTCACCGATGAAACTTCCGAAAGTCCGATGTGACCAATTTTCCCTTCTTTTACCAGTTCAGCCATTGCGGCAACTGTTTCTTCAATTGGCGTATTTGGGTCTAAACGATGCAAGTAATACAAGTCAATATAATCTGTTCCCAAATTTTTAAGCGAACGCTCCACGGCTTTTTTTACATAATTTTTTGTACCGTTGAATTGCCAAGTCAGTTGTTCATTGTCATCAATTTCATAGCCAAATTTTGTAGCAATGGTATATTGATTTCGATTTCCTTTAATGGCTTTGGCGACAAGCCTTTCATTTAATAAAGGACCATATAAATCCGCAGTGTCCAGGAAGTTGTACCCTAGTTCCAATGAACGGTGAATAGTAGCAATAGATTCAGCTTCATCCGCTTTTCCATAAATATCCATTCCTGCAATTTGGGTCATTCCCATACAGCCCAACCCTACTTTTGGAACAAAAAGTCCTTGACTTCCCAGTTCGATTTTTTTATTAATATTCATACTTTTTTATTTTAACTGTGATTTTAATTAACAATACAAATGTCAATACTATATTAAATTAAAAAGTAACCCAATCTCTTATAGTTCTATCCAAAATGAGGAAATGGGTTTATCTTTTTAAATTCTTTTTAAAGACTTACAAAATCGTCACTTTTAGGGAAAATACTCAAGGCTTGAACTGCAATTTCAGGAGTAGGAGAAGCTAATTTTCGAAGTTTGGTATCCATCCAAGCGCCATCAACAGTTATGGTAGCACAGAGTTTGTTGTCATCATTCAAAAACTCATGTACTATAGACCAGCGCGAAGCATCGGCTTTCATTTTGGAGGTTTTGGTATGCATAAAAATTTTGTCTGAAATTTTTATTTCTTTTCTAAAAACACATTCTTCTCTAAAAAGAATAGGTCCAAAACCTTGTGCTTGCATCACCTTCATCGTTAATCCAAGACTTTCTAGAATTTCTATACGATGCTGGGCTCCAAAATCATAGTAAGCGCTATGTCTTACATGAAAATTAGGATCCAGATCAGACCAACGGAAAGATAATTCTTTTATAAATAAAGTCATTTTGTGTTATTTTAAAATACGTTATTGATTAAATTTCAATAAAAGTATATAGATTTATAAAATCGAAAATACTAATAAAAAAGGAATGTAATGAAGCTTGACCTTATTTTTTAAAGCTTTTTTATGACAATCGGATAAAAGTGATTTGTTAATTTATTGCTTGTTGAGACGAAAAAAAGTAATGTGGCCTATCTTTTGTATTATAAAAAATAATTATTCATTTCCGGATAATAAAATATAATCTAAGAAGGATGAAAAAAATAATTTTAATGCTACTTATAACTGGCGGTTTGTATGCTCAAGAACAGGTGTTTAACGTTCAGCGGTATTGCATAGACGAGGAACCTTTCAAAAAAGGAGAATGTGATATTACAGGAAACGAATATTCTTTCGTGTTCTTAGATATAAAAAAAAGCAATGTGGTATTCTTTCTAACTGAAATGAGATTGAAATATAAAATTGTTAAGTCAAGTGTTTTTTCTTTAGATCCTAATTATACGGTTTATTCTTTAGAAAATGAAAAGGAACAAATAGAAATGAGAATAAATAAACAGAACACTAAGATCGAATTCCTGTATCCTAACAATCACATTTATTTAACGGTAGGGAAGTCTACTAAGGCTGTAAATTAATTGATTGTTAAAAACGTAACTTGCAGCAAACTTTTGTTTGCTGCTTTTTTTAACTGCACTGAAATTCGTGTAATTCTTTGACAAATTGTTTTCGCTGGTACCAATCATTATAAACCAAATTGTATTTATCAACTTTAAAATTTCCGAAATCAAAATTTCGATATTTTTCTAAAATTTCAATCCACTTATCTTTATTACTGATTTTTTTTCGAAATCGAGCTACAGTTGCGTGAGCGGTATTAATGGAATAACGTTTGTCAATACTTTCCTCTAATCCAGAATTCGTGAAATTTTTTCTTAGGTTGTTTCTCAAATCATCTAGGGAATTAGAATTGGTAAAACCTTGTAGCATTATAGCCGAAGGGGAAGCAGTAATTCCCTTAAAATTAATTGCTATATCCTTTATTTCAACAAGACTTTTTTCTATAACTGCTGCATAATCGGGAATCGAAATTGTGGCCAAATCAAAACCATCGTAACAGGAAATAATCGATAGCACAGTGATATGAATATCAGAACTGGGATAATAATATAGCTCGGGATCGATTTGTTTCAGCTCGTCTAAAAAGCCCTGAATGTTTTTTTTGGTGTGACTATCAGGTCGAATTAATAAAGAAATACCAAATCTATTGTCTGAAAGCGAATCGATTTGATTGTCAATTTGATAGGTATCGGCTGCAATCTTTTCAATAGATTGATTGTATAACGAAGTATAATGTTGCTTTAGATCCATTCGGATTTATCTTTATGTTATAAATAAAATTCGATAGCACGAAATTATAATCTGTGCTATTGAACTTAAACGAGTTTTTTATTTTGTGCCGATTTAGATTTTATTCCCCTAATAAATTTTCAGTTTTTGTCAAAAAAGATGCTACAGCTTCATTAATGTCGATGTCCATTCGGTCTGCAAGTACTGTCAACCACCAAATACATTCACCCAATTTATGCTGTAGTTCAGGATTTGTATTTCCTTTTGGCCAGCGACCTTGTTGGGACATCGTATGACGTCCTACTAATCCCGCATCAGTTAGAAAAGCCAAGGCATCTTCTTCTACCGTCCATTCGCTACCATGATGGTCTTTTTCCAGTTGATGGTATTGCTTTCTGATTTGTAGCGCTCTCTCTTTAATTTCTTTTAAATCTAAATTTTTCATTTTTTATTTGGGTTAACTAGCTGCATTGGTTTTTGTATGGGTTCTTTTTTTGCAAAAAAATAAATGGAAAAATAATAGCTTCAGTTTTTTTGTATCTAACTGTTGTGGGTACTGATTGCAAATCCGCGCTATCTGGCTAATTTATTGTGGTCGCGAGCGAGATCCCAGCGCTATCGGATAAGTTTTTTAAATAACAAATTTTCCATATAAAAATACGTAAAAAATGGCAACAATTATTGACATAAAGTTACCAAATAAGTAAAAGTCATTATAAGTTGATTCCTTAATTTTATCTTTCGTCATTATCTCTTTTCAATCTGGTAGCTAATTTTAAAGTTCCGAATAATGTCAAAGCGTGCGGATAATTGTTAATTAATGAAACCATCAAAAATATTCTTTCAATAATTCCCTTTAATAAAGATTTGTAGTCTATTATAGTATTCTTGCGTATAGAATTTGGAGTAATTATGTAGTAGAAAATACCTAAAAGAATTTCAATATAAATAAACAATAATACAAAGTGGAAGAAGCCCATATTTATTGATTTAGAGTTATTAATTGTATTATATTTTTAATAGAATTGTAAGATTCTATATTTAATGTTTTTTCTCTTTTCCATAATTGAGAACGTGTTTTATTCATCTTCTCTGAAACAATTTTATAATCTTTAAATTTTATGAAATTTGACACAATTTCATAGTCTTTTTCAATATCCCATTTTTCTGTAATATTTTCAAATATTTTGAAAGCATTAATTAAAATAGTATGCTGTAATTTATTTTCGACTGAAATTGTATATCGGAACTTATTATGTTTTGAATTATTTAGTTTGTGTCGAGCTTCTGTTAAGCCAGAACCAAGCATTTCATATGCAATAGTACTATTTATTGGCGTTTCAATATTTCCTTGATGTAAAACATATCTTAATCGAAAATTTAATTTTTTATGAATAATAGCCTCTTCTAAATTTAGAATAATATTGACTGAAGCTTCTAAATCTTTTAATATACATTGAAATTCATCTCCTAAAGTGATTGTTAAAGGGGATAATATTTCTTCTTTATAAGATTCGTTTGTTTCTCTTATAAGTTCTTTAAAATCTTGCATAAGTTGATTTTGATTCTTTTCAACACTTGCAATAATATCTGCCATTATTATATAATGTTTCATCTTTAATGAAATTAATTAAGTTATTTCAAATATAGTGAAATTATATATTTAATTTCATTTTTATTGAAATAGATTTTTATGCAATCTGCTAGCCCTTTTATATAATGTGAGCGCAGCTACAGGAAGTTGCGGTTTGGCTAATTATTTCTTCTTTGTAGAGCTAAATAGTAACGGCAACTGGCTACTATATTGAATTCATGATGAATCTAACTGTCGGCTGGGATTAGGGTGCCACTAGGAATGACAACTTCGGTTATAATGACAAACTCTCTAAAATGTCATGTTGTCAGATTTTTTTACGCCAATTTTAACATAAACTGACAATTTAAGGACGTGTATTGCATTGGCACAAAGATTGACTTATCGACTTCGAGCTATTAAAATGAGTATATAATAAAATTAAATATAGTAAAAATGGGTAAAATAATCGGAATTGATTTAGGTACAACAAACTCTTGTGTTTCTGTAATGGAAGGTAATGAAGCAGTAGTTATCCCTAATGCTGAAGGAAAAAGAACAACGCCATCTATCATTGCATTTGTAGAAGGTGGAGAAATTAAAGTAGGAGATCCTGCTAAGAGACAAGCGGTAACTAATCCAACTAAGACTATTGCTTCTATCAAACGTTTTATGGGTCATTCTTTTTCAGAAGTTTCTGCTGAAGCAAAAAGAGTTTCTTATTCAGTAGTAAAAGGGGACAACAATACACCACGTGTGGATATTGATGGTCGTTTATACTCTGCACAAGAATTGTCAGCAATGACACTTCAAAAAATGAAAAAAACTGCTGAAGACTACTTAGGTCAAACAGTTACTGAAGCAGTTATTACTGTTCCTGCTTACTTTAATGATGCACAACGTCAAGCTACGAAAGAAGCGGGTGAAATTGCAGGTCTTAAAGTGATGCGTATTATCAACGAACCTACTGCTGCAGCTTTGGCATACGGTCTTGATAAAAAAGGTAAAGATCAAAAAATTGCTGTTTACGATTTAGGTGGAGGTACATTTGATATTTCTGTTCTTGAATTAGGAGACGGAGTTTTTGAAGTATTATCTACAAACGGAGATACTCACTTAGGTGGGGATGATTTTGACCACGAAATTATTGACTGGTTAGCTGCTGAATTTTTAACTGAAGAAGGTATTGATTTACGTTTAGATCCAATGTCTTTGCAACGTTTAAAAGAAGCTGCTGAGAAAGCAAAAATTGAATTGTCTTCTTCTACTGAAACTGAAATCAACTTACCTTATGTAACTGCTACAGCTTCAGGACCAAAACACTTAGTTAAAAAATTAACTAGAGCTCAATTTGAAAAATTAACTGATTCATTAGTTAAGCGTTCTATGGCACCAGTTGCTAAAGCGTTGAAAGATGCAGGTTTATCGGTTTCTGATATTGACGAAGTAATTCTTGTAGGAGGTTCTACTCGTATGCCAAGAATTGCTGAAGAGGTTGAAAAATTCTTTGGTAAAAAAGCGTCTAAAGGAGTTAACCCTGATGAGGTTGTTGCTATTGGAGCAGCTATTCAAGGTGGAGTTCTTTCTGGAGATGTAAAAGATGTATTGTTACTTGACGTTACTCCTTTATCTTTAGGTATCGAAACTATGGGTGGTGTTATGACAACTCTTATTGAGTCTAATACAACCATTCCAACTAAAAAATCTCAAGTTTTCTCTACAGCTGCAGATTCTCAACCAACAGTTGAAATCCACGTTTTACAAGGAGCTAGAGCAATGGCTGCTGATAACAAAACTATCGGTCGTTTCCATTTAGATGGTATTCCACCAGCACCAAGAGGTGTTCCACAAATTGAAGTAACTTTTGATATTGATGCTAATGGTATCATCAAAGTTTCGGCAACTGACAAAGGAACTGGTAAATCTCATGATATTCGTATCGAAGCTTCTTCTGGTTTAACTGCTGAAGAAATCGAAAGAATGAAAAAAGATGCAGAAGCTAATGCTGATGCTGACAAAATTGCAAGAGAAAGAGCTGAAAAATTGAACGAAGCAGACGGAATGATCTTCCAAACTGAAACTCAATTGAAAGAATTAGGTTCTAAATTATCTGATGAAAACAAAGTTGCTGTAGAATATGCATTAACTGAATTGAGAATGGCACACCAATCTCAAGACATTCCTGCAATTCAAACTGCTCTTGACAACATCAACGCTGCTTGGAAAAAAGCAACTGAAGCGATGTATGCTCAAGGGGAACAAGGTCAAGGTGAAGCACAACCTCAAGGGGATGCTGCTCAAGGAGACAATGTTGAAGACGTTGAATTCGAAGAAGTAAAATAATAATTTCCTGTACGTACAGACGCGAATCATCGCGTCTTTACATGGTATAAAGAAAACCGTTCGCCTTTGGGTGAACGGTTTTTTATTTGTAAAGGCGTGCGGTAGAGACGCACTGCAGTGCGTCTCTACATCATAAAATAAAAAACCCTGCAACTATTACGTTGCAGGGTTTCCTGTAAAAATCCTAATGTTTCAGCTTTACTTATTTTAAGCTTCCAACCATATCTTCCGGTTTAACCCAAGCATCAAAATCTTCGGGAGTCACATAACCCAAACGAACAGCTTCTTCTTTTAAAGTAGTTCCGTTTTTGTGTGCGGTTTGAGCAATTTCAGCGGATTTGTAATATCCAATTTTAGTGTTTAAAGCCGTAACTAGCATCAATGAATTATCAACTAATTCTTTGATTCTTTTGTGGTTTGGCTCGATACCTTGTGCGCAATGTTCGTCAAAAGACATACAAGCATCACCTAACAATCTAGCTGATTGCAAGAAGTTTGCTGCCATCAATGGTTTGAAAACATTCAATTCATAATGCCCTTGCATTCCACCAACAGAAATTGCTACATCATTCCCCATTACTTGTGCGCAAACCATTGTTAATGCTTCACATTGTGTCGGGTTTACTTTTCCTGGCATGATAGAGGAGCCTGGTTCGTTTTCCGGAATGATGATTTCTCCAATCCCTGAACGTGGTCCAGATGCTAACATACGCACATCATTGGCAATTTTATTTAATGAAACCGCTAGTTGTTTTAATGCTCCGTGTGATTCTACGATTGCATCATGTGCTGCTAAAGCTTCAAATTTGTTTTCGGCAGTTACGAATGGATGCCCCGTAAATTCAGCGATATATTCCGCTACTTTTACATCGTATCCTTCTGGAGTATTTAATCCGGTTCCAACAGCTGTTCCTCCTAAAGCCACTTCGGATAAGTGTGCCAAAGTATTTTTAACTGCTTTTAAACCGTAGTTCAATTGCGCTACATAACCTGAAATTTCTTGTCCTAATGTAAGTGGAGTAGCATCCATTAAATGCGTACGACCTATTTTAACCACAGTATTGAATTCAATTGCTTTGGCATGAAGTGTATCTCTTAGTTTTTCAACACCAGGAATGGTGATTTCTACAACTGCTTTGTAAGCTGCAATATGCATTCCTGTTGGGAACGTATCATTTGAAGATTGTGATTTGTTTACATCATCATTCGCTTTGATGAATTGCTCGCCTTCGCCAATGTTGAATCCTTTTAGCACTTGCGCACGATTAGCAACCACTTCATTTACGTTCATGTTACTTTGTGTACCTGAACCTGTTTGCCAAATTACCAATGGAAATTCATCATCTAATTTTCCGGCTAGGATTTCGTCACAAACGGCTGCAATAGCATCGCGTTTTTCGACTGGTAAAACGCCTAAATCGCAATTAGCGTAAGCAGCAGCTTTTTTTAAGAAAGCAAAACCTTCGATAATTTCTTTTGGCATAGAAGCCGATGGACCTATTTTGAAGTTGTTGCGGGAACGTTCTGTTTGTGCGCCCCAATATTTGTCTGCAGGAACCTGCACTTCACCCATCGTGTCTTTTTCTATTCTAAATTTCATGGTGTTGTTGTTTATAAGTATTAAGTAGTTTAGTAGATTTTTTAGCCCCGATAGCAATGAAAATCCTTTTATGCCGGGGTTCGGTATAAAAGATTGCAACGGATAGCGGGATCAGCTCCAAATTCTGAGCTCAAAAATACGGATAATTCCCTTTTTATAAAAATTGATTGGTAGTTTTTGTTACTTTTTATTGGTAAGAAAAGGAATTAAACTTACATTTGTGGCTACATTCAAAAATTCCGGAAAACATGTTTGAATTTTCACAGTACTTAGGCTTTTTACTTTTCTTAACCGTTCTTACAATAGGATTTTGGTTGATGTTTTTTCTTGTTGGTTTCGTATCCTATTGGGTAGGAGGAGCGACTTGGGAAGCATATAAAGAGAAAAGAGCAAAAAAGAAGCACGAACAATCAGTTTAATCTAATTGTTTTATAAAAAAAGGACCCGTGAAAACGAGTCCTTTTTTTTGTGGTAAAGATACTTCCGGATTTATAAGGAAGAGTATTAATTGTAATCGATTTATTCTTAAATAAAAAAGGACCCGTTTTCACGAGCCCCTATTGTTTTATCCTTGAAAATCGCCTCCATCGCCATTTTCATTTTGATTTTTCTTAGGTTTTTCTTTTTCATTTGCAGGTTTGTTGAAACGATACGTAAATGATAGGTTAAACTGTCTCACTCTCCACTGCATTTCAGAATAGGAGTTGAGTATGCCGGGAAGATTCGTTTCCGAAAGTCTTTTTCTAGAATTGAACACATCACTTACATTAAAAGAAACGGTTCCTTTGTCTTTCATAACATCTTTACTGAATGCTAAGTTGGCTGAAAAATTACCTAAATTTCTACCTTGAGCGTTGTTTTGTGGACCATTATAAGTCGCATTAGTTTGCCAGTCAATTTTGTATGGTAAATTAACTTTTGATGTTACACGGGCAAACCATGACGTTGTGGTATTGTCAAAATTTTGAATAACTTCTTTGTCATTAAAATCAATATAGGTAAAATCACCTTGTGTTTGGTTTCTGAAGAAATTGAAGTTCCCATTCAATTTCCACCATTTGTATGGAGAATAGTTTAAGGTAAACTCAAATCCAGTTCTATACTCTGTAGCCAAGTTTATTGGTGAACTGAAAATAACTGGTGTTCCATTTACAAAATTGCCAGACTCTCTTCTTGCAAATTGGAATGCACCGCTGGTTTTGTTTACATATAATGAAGTATTGAAGGTTAATTTATCCCAACGTTTGAGATATCCTAAATCAATAGCATCACTGAATGCCGGATCTAAATCAGGATTTCCCATAAAAATATTGATATTACTGGATAAATTGCTGAATGGATTGATCATTCTCCCTCTAGGTCTTTGAATTCTTCGGCTGTAGCTTATGGAAGCACTGCTTTTATCTGAAATTTCATAGGTCAAGAAAGCACTGGGAAAGAAGTTGTTGTATTTTTTAGTATTGAAATCATTCGTTGCTAATTGATTGATTTCTATATTTGAATCTTCAAAACGCAATCCTAAAAGCGCTGAAAATTTATTTGCTTTCATACCATATTGGGTGTAAATAGCGTTCACTTTTTCTTTGTATTCTAATGTATTTGTGAAATTTGGGTCAATCACTCCATCATTTTGAACTTGGTAATCAGTAACTAATTTAGAGAAATCACCGCGATATCCTGCCTCAAACTGACTTCCCTTTCCTAAAGGTAAAACATAATCTGCTTGAAGTAAATTTCTGTTTTGAGTTTGATGATTAAGTGTATTATCTAGTTTTATCTCATCTGAATTATTTGTTGTATCAGTGACTAAAGCGGTAGTGTTATCATCATTAGTAGAAAAGGAACCGTCTATAGTTAATTTGTGTCCATCTTTTTTGAATTTTTTCGTGAAATTTGTTGCAAACTCTACATTTTCACTTTTACTATCTTCGACGTTGATTCGAGTTCTAGTATAGTCGTAAATATAGTCCGCGTTATAATATTTTTGGAAAACATTATCTGTGTCATCTCCACTATTTTTTCTATAATTAAGCGTGTTAGTCCAAGAAGTAGATTTGTCTATATACAATTCGACACCAAAATTCCCATTGTAACCTTTGTTTAATCTCTCGTTATCTCTATTTTCATCTACATAATTTCGAATCGAATTATCAGAATTTAAATATTCAGTATTTGTGATCATATTTCCAGGGCTACTTCTGTAATTGTATCCTTGATTAGTAAAAAGATTAAAATTCTTTGATTTATAATTTACAGTACCGCTCAATCCATAATTTTCAGGATAACCCGTAGAAGCAATGAAAGTTCCATTTAAACCGAGGTTTTTTCCTTTTTTCAAAATGATATTTAATAAACCACCTCCGCCTTCAGCATCATATCTTGCCGAAGGATTGGTTATAACTTCTACTTTTTCGATAGCATCGGCAGGAATTAATCGCAAGGCATCGGCTATATTTATAGCGTTTGATGGTTTTCCATCGATAAGTATTTTTACATTGTCATTACCACGCAGACTCACATTTCCTTCAACATCCACTGAAACTGATGGAATATTGTCAAGAACATCACTAACTGTTCCTCCTTTTACCATTAAATCGTTACCCACATTATAGACTTTTTTGTCTAATTTTATTTCTACGGTAGTTTTTTCAGCTCTTATGACTACTTCATTCAATTGAGCTGCATCTTCATCTAAAGCAGTTGTTCCTAAATTAATATTACTCTGAATGCTTTTTTCCTTGATTTCAGATAATTTGAAAGAGATAAACTCAATTTTTATGTTATAAATGCCTGGATTCACATCAATACTGTATTCTCCTTTTGCATTAGTAATTCCTCCGGCAAGTGCTTTTGGATTTTTAGTATTTATCAAAGTGATCGTAGCGTATTCTAATGGTTGCTTGCTGATTTTTTCAATTACTTTTCCGCTTACCTTTACTTTTTGTACAGGACTGGATTGCTGTGCAAAAATTAGTAGGCTTGTAAATAAGAATGCAAGCGCTAAAAGGGTTTTTAATTTTTTTGGCATTTTTATAGTTTTAGTTTCTTTTTTTAGATTACCAAAACGAAGTTTGGTTTAATATGTAAATCATAAAAAAGTGTTAATTTAATTATAGAAAATCAGTCACATTATCTAAATCTCTTCCTATTATTGCTTTATTCCCTTTGATTACAATAGGTCTTTCAATCAGAATTGGATTAGTCACCATTGCTTGAATGATTTCGTCATTAGTCATTGGTTTATTTTTGAAGTTTTCTAACCAAATTTTCTCTTTTTGACGCACTAGTGCAAGAGGTTCAAAATTTAGTTTTTGTATAAGACTTTTTAATTCATTAAAAGTGGGAATGTTAGTAAGATAATTAATGATTTCAAATTCTTTTTCAGTTTCTTTTATAAGAGCGAGGCAGTTTCTTGATTTTCCGCAACGGGGATTGTGGTATATTTGTATCATGTGTTTTTTTAACTAATTGAGAATTAAATTTTTATTATTAGAGTGACAAAAGTAAAATTTGTTACTCTAATTTTGATACTATATAAAAATAAAAAATCTATGTTTATAGAATTAGGAATAAAGTCTGAGAATAGGTTTTGGAAGTATATTTTAGGTTCAGTAATAATTATTGGTGCTTCTTTTTTGGGTCAGGCACCTTTACTAATAGCGTTGTTCTATGAAACACTTGTAAAAGGGAAACCATATCCTACTACAAATAATGCTATTATGCGTTTTTTTGAACCAAATTTGACTTTGTTTTTGATATTGATTTCATTTGTTTTCGCAATGCTTGGAATTTTCTTTGTGGTCAAATATTTGCACAAACAAACGATGCTTTCCATAACAACATCCAGATCGAAGGTAGATTGGAACAGAGTATTATTTTCGTTTTCTATTTGGTCAATTTTTACAATTTTTTCAACAGTATTGTTTTATTTTTCGAATCCAATTGATTTTGTAATCAATTTTAAACCCATTCCATTTCTCATATTAGCAGTAATAGGGACGTTATTAATACCAATTCAAACCAGTACCGAAGAATATATTTTCAGGGGCTATTTGATGCAGGGTTTCGCTAATCTTGCTAAAAATAAATGGTTCCCTTTAATTATGACTTCTGTTATTTTTGGAGCCATGCATATTTCAAACCCCGAAGTTTCTAAAATAGGAAATATTGTTTTAGTGTATTATATAGGAACAGGGTTATTACTAGGAATCATCACCTTGATGGATGAAGGAATGGAACTAGCCTTAGGTTTTCATGCGGCCAATAATTTAGTTAGTGCTTTATTAGTTACGTCTGATTGGTCTGCGTTTCAAACCCATTCTATTTTTAAAGATATTTCGAAACCATCGGCTGGTTTAGATGTTATATTGCCTGTTGTAGTCATTTACCCGATACTTTTATTTATCTTTAGTAAAAAATACAATTGGACAAACTGGAAAGAAAAATTAACAGGAAAAATTGAAGAACCAACACCACATAATCATTTAAATCAATATAATCACAATGGATAAAATCACTTACAAAAACGTGAATAATCATTTTAAGCTAAATGGGTTTCATCTGAATCGAAATGATTTATGTAGAGTAGCGTACAGTTTTATAAAAGAAGGTGAAGAATACGAAAAATCTGTTGGGGATTTTATACTCGATTGGTTTGATAAAAAAAGCTATATCGAATTAAACTCATCAGGAACTACTGGAAACCCAAAAATCATTCGAATGGATAAACAGGCCATGGTAAATTCAGCTTTGGCTACAGGTAATTTTTTTGATTTAAGTCCAGGCGATAAAGCATTACATTGTTTACCAACAAAATATATAGCGGGGAAAATGATGTTTGTCAGAGGTTTTATTTTGGGACTTGATATGGATTTTGTAGCTCCAAGTTCCCATCCCTTGTTGCATAATGAAACTAAATATGATTTTGTTTCGATGGTACCTTTGCAGGCTGAAAATTCATTAGCGGAATTAAAAAATGTTAAAAAAATGATTGTTGGTGGAGCAAAATTGAGTAAAACACTAGAAAAAAGTCTTTCTAAATTGAATATGAAAGGATATGAGACTTATGGTATGACAGAAACAATCACTCATATTGCTGCCAAGAAAATAGGGGAGAAGGCATTCTCAGTTTTACCTAACATAAAAATTTATCAAGACGATAGAAATTGCCTAGTAATTGATGCGCCAAAAATTTCAGAAGCAACAATTGTAACTAATGATTTGGTTGAATTGATAAATGATAAAGAATTTATTTTTTTAGGTCGCATTGATAATGTGATTAATAGCGGTGGAATTAAGTTAATCCCAGAACAAATAGAGGAAAAGTTATCTGATAAAATTCACTCAAGATTTTTTGTAACTGGAATTCAAGATGCTACATTAGGTGAAAAATTAGCTTTAATTATCGAAGGTGAAAAACAACCTTTGGACGAAACTATTTTTGATGGTTTAGACAAATATGAAAAACCTAAAGAAGTGTATTATGTTTCTAAATTTATTGAAACACAAAATGGGAAAATAAAAAGGAAAGAAATTCTGGAATGTATTTAGATTATTCTAGCTACGATTAGATATAAAAAAGAATCCCGTTTTTGAAAACGGGATTCTTTTTTAGTCTTTATTATTGTTGCATTTTAAAATAGTAATCTGCCGAATGTTTGCCACTTCCATAAAATAAGAAAAAGACGCAAATTCCAAGTAAAAGTATGGCCAACAATAAGTTCTGAGAATGCATTTGTCCCATAAAATTAACAATAATCGCCCCAATCAATATAGGTAATTGCGCAATTATTGCCCATCTGGTAAGTAAACCGAACGCAATCATTATTCCTCCTACCATATGTGCTGGTGCTATATAATGTATGAGAAACATTCCACCTCCAATTTTGTCAATTGGAGATATCAAATCATGTAAATATTGGATGTTTGTTATAAAAGAAATTCCTTTCATAAATAAAAACACACCAAGTGCTATTCTTGCTAAATCTACTGGTAAATAAGTGTGCGAATTTGCCCATTTATTCAAGCTTTTTACATTGTTCATGATACTATAGTTTAAAATATTTAACATTAGGTTACTAATTTTTATAGATATATGGAAATATTTTTCAGATGTATATTTAAAATAGTTATTATTGAATATAATCTAGCCTGAAGATTAGTATGCTTAGAAAAAGTAATAATGATTAAAGAAGTTTAGTCTATAAAACGGTATTTTACTTTTAGACCTAGACTATTTTCAGCATGACCATGAGCCAAAAATTGGGTGAAATCAGCTGATAAACCTAGTTTGTTTGTTTTATTCCCAATGATAAAATACCTTCCTAGGTAAAAAGCTGAAGAGAGTCCAAATTGCTGGGCTCCTCCGCCAAATTCGGATACAAAACCGAGTCCGAATTTGCGATCTGCGTCCGAAAGAGTATAACCTACTCCTGATTCAATTCCCCAATACCATTTAGGGGTAAAACTATATTGGGTATTACCTTTAATGGAAAAAATACTAAAGTTACTATATAGAGTTCTTTCCTCTAATGTACTCTCAGAAGTTAGAATTGGGCTGTTTTTTTTTACAAGCCAGTAATCATAATCAGCCTTAAGGCCCAAGTCCCATTTTGGAGAAATTTTTTTAAATGCTCTTATATTAACGCCAATTTCAAATTTATGAGAGCGATACATTTGAATATGTACCGGTATTGATAGATTAATTCCAGACTCTAGGTAAATTTTTTTGTATAAAAATGATCCATCATTCTCCGTTACCGTCTGTGCAGCACTAAACTGTACAACGGAGGTTATTATACTTAATAATACAACCGGAATCATTTTCATTTTTTCTGATAATTAAATAATTCAAATGTTCAGAAATACTTTTTATTGTATTAAAAAAAATGATATAGTAAAGATTAGTGTTTGCTTATGTAAAGATTAAGTAAATATACAAATAACTATTAATCAATTGTAAAAGATTAATCAAATATTTAATTTTACGTTTTTATTATTTTTGTTAAAATAGAATATAAATTTGGAGAGGATTTTTAAAAACTCGATTTTAGATTCTTAAGAATCCAGCTCATTTCAGGGTCATTTTCTTTTATTCTGTCTTCAATTGTAGGAATTATTTCCATATCAGGGAATATGCCATGACCTTGTAAAGTTGTTTTAAAATATGCAGCCATATACATTAATCCTATCCGAATTTGGATATCCGAATTTGGTAATTTTACTCGAGGAGTAAATCCCGCAACAGTCCCGTTATAAGCTCCTCCAGTTTCTTCGCCTACAAAAAATGCTCTTTTTGAACCTTTTAAATTGGAAGAAATTATACTTGAAGCCGAAAAACTTCCTCCATTGATAAGAACATAAATTTTTCCTTTGAAAGCATTTTTACTCACTTTATGTAATTTAGTTTGTGTTTCATAGTAATTTTTACCGTTTTGTTTTTTATGAACAGTCAATAGCAAATATGTGTACATTATTGGAGAAAAAACAGTTTTTAATGCTTTAAAACCAAAAGAACCACCGTTTAAATAGGCGCCATTGAACAAGCTTGCTTTTGAAACTACTTCGGATTTATCCAAAAAAACGAAAGGAGAGTTAGCTAAATAAGAATATAAATCAGCAATTTCACTTACTCGTCCGCCACCGTTATTCCTTAAATCCAGAATAAGTGTTTTAGACTGATATGTTGCAATTTTAGAAAAGTTTTCTTTGTAAAAAGTTTTATAATCACCAATTTTGAAACTTCTTATTTTCATTACAGCTATGCTACTGTCTTTTTCTAAAAAGTGAAGGTTTCTATTGTAATTTTTTTCAATCGAATAATAGCCATTTACTCTTTTCTTTTTTCTGTTTTCTTTCGGTTTGGTTTTATCCTTAGCAGCAATTTTTTTCTTAGAATGTGTAGTTGTATCTTCCTTTTTTCTTCTGATGGTAATCGTTTTTAGGCTATCGTTAAATTTGAAATCAAATTTCAGACTATCCTTAATTCCATTTTCATAAGAGAAAAACGTAGAAAACCGTTTGCCTGAATAATTTTTTTTGAAAGTGCTATTATAACCGTCTGAACTGTAATATTGATTGTATTTTTTAATTAAATCGATTGGTTTTGTGCCATTTATAGCGAGGACTTCAGTTCCTGGTTGTATCGTTTTATTACAGGACTTGTTTTTTACAACATACAATTTTTCCTTAAAAAGTTCAAAATCAAATTGTGAAAAAGGGCCTGTTCCTTTTTTAATTAGTGCTTTGGTTTCTCTCTTTGTCAATAATTTTGTTGGAGGATAAACAACTAAATGTCCTTGTCGAACCGCGGCTACAACAGGACTCAATTTTTTGTAAAAATTAAAAGAGGTCATTGGTTTTGTAAGGGTCAATTTTAGACTGTCAAATTTATAATCTAACGCTTCCTTACTAATATACCAGTATAAATTGGGATGTAATTCCTGTAATTTTCGATAGGTATAATCAACATCAGATTGTAACTTCTCTTCAGTTATCATATCGTTCAAATGCTTGTTGTGCTTTTTTATGGAAGCACATTGAACAAAAATGAATACAGTTAAGAGGGATAGAGCTATTTTTCTCATGTTTTAACTACGTAAGTTGATGATTGCAATCTAAATTTAGAAATCGGTCAACAGAAATTTGCTCTCTGGAATCTAAACCTGAATAACACCTAAATTAAATTTTTTTTCAATAGGAGAGTGGTTTGCTGCTTCAATACCCATTGAAATCCAAGTACGGGTGTCTATTGGATCAATTATGGCATCAGTCCATAATCTGGAGGCTGCATAATAGGGCGAAACTTGTTCGTCATATCGCGCTTTTATTTTATCGAATAATTCCTTTTCTTTCGTTTCATCTACCACTTCTCCTTTTGCTTTAAGCGAAGAAGCTTCAATTTGTGCCAATACTTTCGCCGCTTGCGTTCCACCCATAACGGCGAGTTCCGCACTTGGCCAGGCAAAAATTAATCTTGGGTCATAGGCTTTACCGCACATGGCATAATTCCCTGCACCATAGGAGTTTCCTACAATAACGGTGAATTTTGGAACAACTGAATTACTCACGGCGTTCACCATTTTCGCGCCATCTTTTATAATTCCGCCATGTTCTGATTTGGATCCCACCATAAAACCGGTAACATCTTGAACGAATACTAAAGGGATTTTCTTTTGGTTGCAATTAGCAATAAATCGGGTGGCTTTATCTGCGCTATCGGAATAGATTACGCCTCCAAACTGCATTTCGCCGTTCTTAGTTTTTACTACTTTTCTTTGGTTGGCAACAATTCCTACTGCCCAACCGTCAATTCTGGCATAGCCGGTAATAATAGTTTGGCCGTAACCGTCTTTGTACGCTTCAAACTCGGAATTGTCTACTAAACGATTGATGATTTCCATCATGTCATATTGTTCATTACGAGCTTTTGGTAAAATGCCATAGATTTCGTTTTCGTCTAAAACTGGTTTTTCCGCTTTGATTCGGTTGTAACCCGCTGTATCAAAATCGCCAATTTTGTCAACTATATTTTTTATTTTGTCTAATGCGTCTTTGTCATCTTTGGCTTTATAATCGGTCACCCCCGAAATTTCACAATGCGTGGTTGCTCCACCCAATGTTTCGTTATCGATGCTTTCGCCAATGGCAGCTTTCACTAAATAACTCCCAGCCAGAAAAATACTTCCCGTTTTTTCGACTATTAAAGCTTCATCGCTCATAATTGGCAAATAGGCACCACCAGCAACACAACTTCCCATTACAGCAGCGATTTGGGTAATTCCCATACTGCTCATTTGGGCATTATTTCTAAAAATCCGACCGAAATGTTCTTTATCCGGGAAAATTTCATCTTGCAACGGCAAATAAACACCTGCACTATCTACTAAATAAATGATTGGCAGTCGATTTTCCATTGCAATTTCCTGCGCACGTAGGTTTTTCTTTGCGGTAATAGGAAACCAAGCACCCGCTTTCACGGTAGCATCATTGGCTACAACAATACATTGTTTTCCTTTGATATATCCTATTTTAACCACAACACCACCAGATGGGCAGCCGCCATGTTCTGCATACATTCCTTCACCAACAAATGCTCCAATTTCTATACTTTTAGCTTTGGCGTCAAGCAAATAATCGATGCGTTCTCTAGCGGTCATTTTGCCTTCACCATGTAGTTTTTGGATGCGTTTTTCACCACCACCCAATTTAACCAAGCTTAATTTTTGTCGCAATGCCGAAAGTAAAAGTTTATTGTGGTCTTCGTTTTTGTTGAAATTCAAATCCATGATGAAAGAATATTAAAAATAGTTTGTGCTAAAATACAAAATCCAACTAAATAAAATTTTATTATTTTAATCGTTTTAGAAAGAAAATGAAGCTTATGTTTGGTGTTAAAACAAAAAAACAGAAGGTAACTCCTGTTTTTTTATGAATTTAATAAAAAAGTGATGATTTATTTTTTTGAATCATTTACGAGTCTTTTCAAGATTGCCCATTGTTTTAATGCATCACGAGCTTCAACAGCGGGATAACCTAACATGGTTTTTCCTGCAGGAATATCTCCCGTAACACCGGATCCAGCACCTACAATGGCTCCATCGCCAATAGTGGTGTGGTCTTTTATAGAAGCGCTTCCACCAATGATTACTCCGTTTCCTAGCGTTACTGAACCAGCCAGTCCGCTATTTCCGGCCATGATACAAAAACGGCCTAATTTACTGTTATGCCCAATTTGGACTAAATTATCAATTTTACAACCGTCACCTAAAACAGTAGAACTGAATTTTCCTCGGTCAATGCAGGTATTAGCACCAATTTCAACACTATTACCAATAATCACATTTCCAATTTGTGGGATTTTCACCAAACCTCTTTCGGGATCAGGACGAAAACCAAAACCATCTGCTCCAATTGTCGCATTGGGATGTATTATACAATCATTTCCTATGTGACAACGCTCTCTGATTACAGTTCCAGACCAGATTACAGTATTTTTTCCTATAGTACATTCATCCAGAATAGTAACATTTGGATATAGTGTGGTATTATCCTTCAGGACAACTTTAGGTCCTACATAACAACCTGCGCCAATTCTAACGCCATTGCAAATAATCGCGGTTTGATCGACAACTGCAGTGGGATGAATATCAATATCGAATAACGGGGTTGGAGGTGCAAAAAGTGTTAATACCTGTGACATGGCCAAATCAGCATTTTTTACTTTAATGAAAGCTCTGTTTTCTCCTGGTTCTATTGAAATATCTTCGTTTACAACTGCAACCCCTGCTTTAGAAGTTACCCAAAGTTTTTCGTATTTTTTGTTTCCTATAAAAGAAATTTCGGATTCATTAGCTGCTTCAAGTTGTTCAGGAGCTGTGATATTTTGTGCAGTGCTTCCAACAATAACTCCTTTTAAAATTTCATTTATTTCTTGGATGGAATAGGATTTCATTATGTATTAGATTTGAATTTGGTAATTTTATCAAATAAAGCAATTTAGAGTTAAAATTCCTAATGCTTTATTTAGTACTAAGTTTTAAAATTTGTACAATAAAGTTGGGGTTAAGTAGCAGAATAGTTTTGCGATAAAATTACTACGTTTGTAAGTAAGAATACAATTCGAATTTAGAATGCGAATGTGATTTTCTTACTAGCCATTAAATAAAATATCCATAATAAAATGAATTTTTTAAAACGTTTTTTGTTTTTGGCTGCAATACTTTTTTTATCCATTAGCCTTAAGGCTCAAACAAATAATACTACGATTGAAAATGCATTATTAATTGCTGAGTATAATAAAAGTAAGTTAGAAAATAGTAAACAATTATTGGTGGTGTACAATTATCAGCCAGAAAGTCATAGCGCTTTTTTTGTAGCATTAGAGAAAAAAGATAAGAAGTGGTTGATAAAATATGGTCCAGTAAAAGTGGGTATTGGTAAAAATGGTTTTGCAGCGCCGCTTAAAAAAATTGAAGGTGACGGCAAGTCCCCAACTGGAATATTTCGGTTAGGGAAATTATATACGTATGAAAAACAACTAAATACACTAGTGGAAAACCAACAAACCACTGCCGAAGATAAATGGATTGATGATCCCAATTCAGAGCATTATAATACGTATGTGAAAGGTGCTACCAATGCAAAATCGTATAAAAAAATATTATTAAAGACGGATGCTTACAAGTATTGTATGGTTATAGAATACAATACAAACCCAATTATAAAAGGAAAAGGGAGTGCAATATTTTTTCATTTGGCAGTAAAAAAACCTTCTTTTACTGCTGGTTGTGTTGCTATTGATGAAGAAAATATGAAGCTGATGGTAAATTGGTTGGATCCTAAACAAAATCCAACAATTATCATGGGGAATTTTAATGTTTTGAAAAGGGGTTTGTGAATATTGCAACATTAAACGTCTGAAAATAAGCTGTTATAATTATGAAAAAAAAATCCTCTCAAACATTTCGATAAACGAAAGTGGAGAGGGTTTTTTTATAAAATTTGGGATTTCTTCTTTTTCTTGAAGCTTCGGGAGAAATAACAAGTTAAGGCTTAAAAGGCGACTGAACACTGCAAACTATTCCTCTTCCCGTTGTCCCATCATCATTAAATAGGCTTTCAAGAATTCATCAATTTCTCCATTCATAACACCGTCAACATTACTGGTTTCGTAACCTGTTCGAACATCTTTTACCAGTTTGTAAGGCTGCATCACATAATTCCTGATTTGGGAACCCCATTCAATTTTCATTTTCCCAGCTTCGATATCCGCACGCTGTGCCTGTTTCTTTTTTAACTCAATTTCGTATAATTGAGAGCGTAACATTTGCATAGCCCGTTGTCTGTTATCTTGTTGGGAACGTGTTTCGGAACATTGTATCTGAATTCCGGTTGGTTTATGAAACAATTGAACTTTAGTTTCCACTTTATTTACATTTTGTCCTCCCGCGCCACTGGATCGCGAAGTTGTAATTTCAATATCGGCAGGATTAATATCAATTTCGATACTGTCATCTACCAGCGGATAAACATAAACGGAAGCAAATGAAGTGTGACGCTTGGCATTACTGTCGAAAGGGGATATTCGAACCAATCGGTGTACACCGTTTTCTCCTTTTAAATAGCCAAAAGAATAATCGCCTTCAAATTCGAGTGTTACGGTTTTTATACCCGCAGATTCTCCTTTTTGGAAATTCAGTTCTTTTATTTTGTAGCCATATTTTTCGCCCCACATCATGTACATGCGCATCAGCATTTCGGCCCAATCGCAACTTTCAGTTCCACCGGCACCAGCTGTTATTTGTACAACAGCACTCAGAGTATCGCCTTCATCAGAAAGCATATTTTTGAATTCAATCGCTTCTATATGATTGACAGTAGTCGCGTAATGCTCGTCTAATTCTTCGGGCGTAAGTTGTCCTTCTTTATAAAAATCATAGGCCAGTTGCAACTCGTCAGTCATTTCGACAGCTTTGTTGTAATCTTCAATCCACTTTTTTTTATTTCTAAGGTTTTTTACAATGACTTCGGCTTCTTTTGTATTGTTCCAAAAGTCAGGCGCAAAAGTTTTCTCTTCTTCGTTTGAAATTTCAATTAGTTTAGCATCAACGTCAAAGATACCTCCTCAACGCACCAAGGCGCTCTACAATACCCTTTATTTGTTCGGTAGTTGTCATAAATTATATTAAATTAAATAGGTCTGTTTTTCAATATTTATATAAAATGCCGTTATATCATTCATTTAGTTTAGTTTTTAACTGAACTAGTTTGAATTAACAAATGGTATTATGTAATTTTGTGGCACAAAAGTAGAAAAATTTTACGAAGGGACAATTCGAGAATTGTCCGTACTGAAAATAAATATATATATGGAAATAAATTTAGTTAGCGATACGATTACCAAACCTTCTCGCGAAATGTTAGTGCACATGTTGAATGCCAAAGTAGGAGATGACGTATACAAACAAGACCCGACTGTTATTGAGCTCGAAGCTAAAGTTGCCGAAATGTTCGGGATGGAAGCAGGGCTTTTTTTCCCATCAGGAACTATGGCAAATCAAACGGCTATAAAATTACATACCCAACCGGGCGAACAATTGATTGCAGACAAATACGCGCATGTCTATCATTATGAAGGCGGTGGCGTTTCTTTCAACAGTGGTGTTTCCTGCTGTTTATTAGACGGGAATCGCGGAATGATAACAGCGGAACAAGTGGCTGGAGCAATTAATGATCCGGAGTTTTATCACAGTCCATTGACGAGTTTGGTTTGTGTAGAAAATACGACTAACAAAGGCGGTGGTGCTTGTTATGAATTGGAAGATTTACAAAAAATAAAGCAGGTTTGCGATGAAAATAATTTGAAATTTCACATGGATGGCGCCCGAATCTGGAATGCATTGGTAGCCAAAAAGCAAGATCCTAAAGCATTTGGAAAACTATTCGATACGATTTCGGTTTGTTTGTCCAAAGGTTTGGGAGCACCAATAGGTTCGGTTTTATTGGGTGATAAAGCTACGATTCACAGAGCGTTGCGAATACGAAAAATATTAGGTGGCGGAATGCGTCAGGTAGGTTATTTGGCGGCAGCCGGAATTTATGCCTTAGATAATAATATTGAGCGTCTTGCCGATGATCATCGAAGAGCTAAAGAAATTGCCGAAGTGTTAAAAAACGTAAGTTGGGTAGCTTCGGTAGAACCGGTGGAGACTAATATCTTGATTTTTTCATTGGTTCCAAATTGCATTGAAAAGAATTTAATTGAATTGTTAAAACAAAAAAATATTTCAATTAGTTCTATGGGACATGGAAAGTTGCGGATAGTAACGCATCTTGATTATCGTGAAGTGATGCATACCTATGTTCTGGAAACTCTGCAGAAATTAGTATAGTAGTTTAAAATATTTGTTTCACGTTTAAGGTTTTTAGTATTCTCAAAAACCTTAAACGTGATTTTTTTATTTAAAAAGATTGTCCATTCCTGGAATCATTGGCATATCCATTTTTGCAACAGCATCAAGTTCAGCTTCATTTGTTTTAGTCGCTTTTTCAATCGCTTTGTTTAAAGTCAGAATCAAATAATCTTCTAATTGTTCCTTGTCTTCTAAAAGAGAATCTTCAATTGTGATTGATTTTATTTTTCTATTGGCTGTCAAAGTAACTTTTAATAAACCATCGGTACTTTGCTCATCTATAAGAACTGTGTCTAAACGTTTTTTAGTGTCTTCTATTTTTTGTTGGGTTTCCTTAAGTTTTCCCATCATTCCCATTAAATCCATTTTGATAAATTTTAAATATTGAACTACGAAATTACTACATTCGGGGTAATAAGCATGTTAAATAAGATAGAAAATTGAATCGTTTTAAAATGTCTTTGTGCTATTTTTGTAGCTTCACTTAAATATAAAGAGGAAACGATGCCAGAAAATATACAACCACCAGTTGCCAAAATAATTCCAAAAACATTAGAAAACCTAAGTGATTTAAGAGTTGATAATTACTTTTGGTTGAATGATAGAGAAAATCCAGAAGTTATTGATTACCTGAATAAAGAGAATGAGTATTATCATAAAATGACGGATCATACCAAAGATTTCCAAAAGGAATTATTTGAAGAAATGAAGGGCAGAATTAAGGAAGATGATGAGTCAGTTCCCTATTTATATAATGGATATTACTATATCACTCGTTTTGAAACTGGAAAAGATTATCCTATTTATTCCCGAAAAAAAGAAAGCCTTTCGGCAAAAGAAGAAATTATGTTCGATTGTAATGAGTTGGCCAAAGGGCAATCGTATTTTCAATTGGGCGGTTTGAGCATTAGTCCGGATAATAAATCAGCTATTTTTAGTACTGATACGGTAGGAAGAAGAATATACACCATTCAAGTAAAAAGTTTAGAAACCAATGAAATTCTTGAAGATAAAATAGAAAAAGTTACCGGAACTGCAGTTTGGGCAAATGATAATAAAACCATTTTTTATTCCAGTCAAGACGAAGTTACATTGCGATCTGATAAAGTTTTTAAACATAAATTAGGTTCTAAACAAGCGGAAGATGTTTTAGTTTATTTTGAAAAAGACGATACGTATAATGTTGAAGTTGCAAAATCTAAATCTAGAAAATACCTAGCAATTGAATCTGGAAGTACCCTTACTACCGAATATAGAATTCTGAATGCAGACAATCCTGACGGAAAATTTGAAATTTTTCAGAAACGAATCAGGGGTGTTGAATATAGCATCAATCATTATAAAGACAGTTTTTATATTTTAACCAATAAAGATGATGCCGAAAATTTTAAATTGATGAAAACGCTGGAAACAGCCACATCACAAGAAAATTGGAAAGAAGTTATAGCGCATCGAGAAGATGTTTTGCTGGAAGATATCGAAATTTTCGCCAATTATTTAGTAGTTGAAGAACGTGCTAATGGCTTGAACAAAATCAGGATTATGCCTTGGAATGGGGAAGGGGAGTATTATTTGCCTTTTGAAAGCGAAACTTATACCGCCTATACCACAGCTAATGTAGATTTTGAGACAGAAATTTTGCGATACGGATACCAATCATTGGCAACACCTTCTTCGGTCATTGATTTCAATATGCGAACCAAAGAAAGAGAAATTAAAAAGGAACAACAGGTTCTTGGAGGCAAATTTGATAAAAATAATTATAAAGAAGAACGCCTTTGGGCAACTGCTAAAGACGGCGAAAAAGTGCCAATTTCTTTAGTTTATAGAAAAGAGTTGAAAAAAGACGGTACAAACCCTTTATTGCAATATGCGTATGGATCTTATGGACATTCTATGGATGCCACTTTCTCTTCGACACGATTGACATTATTGGATAGAGGATTTGTATTTGCGATAGCACACATTCGAGGAGGTGAAGATTTAGGAAGACAATGGTATGAAGACGGAAAATTGTTGAAAAAGAAAAATACGTTCACTGATTTTATCGATTGTTCTAAATTTCTGATTGATCAAAAGTACACTTCGCCAGAACATTTATATGCCGAAGGGGGTTCTGCCGGAGGATTGTTAATGGGAGTTGTGGTGAATTTAGCACCTGAATTGTATCATGGAATAATAGCACAAGTACCTTTTGTGGATGTAATTACTACCATGCTTGATGATAGCATACCGCTTACAACTGGAGAATATGATGAATGGGGGAATCCAAATAAAAAGAAATATTATAAATACATGTTGTCGTATTCTCCTTACGACAATATAAAAAAACAAAATTATCCTAATATGTACGTTTCTACGGGTCTTCATGATTCACAGGTTCAATATTGGGAACCAGCGAAGTGGGTCGCAAAATTGCGAACGATGAAAACAGATGTAAATGTCTTATATCTGGATACCAATATGGAGGCAGGTCACGGTGGAGCATCCGGGAGGTTTGAAGCTATAAAGGAATTAGCAAAAGAATTTAGTTTTTTATTAGATTTAGAGAAAATTAAAAAGTAATTAGAATTTTTTTGTTAAATTTGCAACGTTCGTGGCTAAATTAAAAATTGCCTGCGACTAACTATTTTTTTATGAAAGAAGAAATAAACGCTTATAATAATGTTTTAGAATTAATAGGTAACACACCACTTATTAAGCTAAATAAAGTCGCCGAAGAGTTAGAAGGTAATTTCTATGCAAAGGTAGAAGCTTTTAATCCAGGGCATTCTTCTAAAGATAGAATAGCATTATACATAATCGAAGAAGCTGAAAAAAGGGGGATTCTATCTTATGGTGACACCATTATTGAAACTACATCCGGGAATACTGGTTTTAGTTTAGCAATGGTAAGTATCATAAAGGGATACAACTGTATTCTAGCGGTAAGTTCTAAATCATCTAAAGATAAAATAGACATGTTACGCAGTTTGGGAGCAAAAGTTTATGTTTGTCCTGCACATGTTTCCGCTGATGATGAGCGTTCGTATTATAATGTAGCCAAACGTTTGCACGAAGAAACGAAAGGTTCGGTTTATATCAATCAATATTTCAATCAATTGAATATTGATGCACATTATAAATCTACTGGTCCTGAAATTTGGAAACAAACAAATGGTAAAATCACCCACCTTATCGCATGTAGCGGAACAGGAGGAACCATTTCTGGAACAGCAAAATACTTAAAAGAACAAAATCCTAATATTAGAATTCTTGGAGTGGATGCTTTTGGTTCAGTATTAAAAAAATACCATGAGACCAGAGAATTCGATAACGATGAAATTTATCCTTATAGAATTGAAGGTTTAGGTAAAAATTTAATTCCATCTGCAACTGATTTTGACCTTATAGATAAGTTCATGAAAGTTACTGATGAAGAAAGTGCGCATTCTGCCCGAGAAATTGTAAAGAAAGAAGGTTTATTTGTAGGCTATACTTCTGGAGCAGTAATGCAAGCAATAAAACAATATGCTGACGAAGGTGAATTTGATAAAAACAGTAATGTGATTGCTATATTCCCTGATCATGGTTCTCGATACATGAGTAAAGTATTTAGTGATGACTGGATGAATGAACAAGGTTTCTTTGACAGTATTAACGAAGAAGAAGCGCAAAAAATTGAATTTATAAAATAAGTACTGAGATTTTAGAATCAAGTAGTAAGATAAAAAACTCCATCAGCTTTAAGTTGATGGAGTTTTTCAGTTTAAGGGATATTCAGTTTCTTAGTTATAAATAAATTAAAAGGTATATAAACAAAAACTCCAGATTACTCTGGAGTTAAAGCTAATATTTAAAAGCGCGATTTGATAGCTATTCTTCTTCCATTGTATGATACACGTTCATCACGTCATCATCTTCTTCCAATTTTTCAATTAGTTTTTCCACATCGGAAGCTTCAGCTTCAGACAGTTTTTTAGTTATTTGAGGAATTCTTTCAAATCCAGAAGAAAGAATTTCTAATCCTCTGTTTTCTAATTCTTTTTGAATAGTTCCAAAACTCCCAAACGGGGCATAAATTAATATACCGTCTTCGTCTTCAAAAACTTCTTCTGCACCAAAATCGATTAATTCTAATTCTAATTCTTCAGGGTCGGTTCCATTTGCTGGAATTCTAAAGTTACACGTATGGTCGAACATAAATTCAACCGAACCTTGTGTTCCCATTGTTCCGTTACATTTGTTAAAATAACTTCTGACATTGGCAACAGTTCTGTTATTATTATCAGTAGCCGTTTCAACCAGAATTGCAATTCCATGAGGAGCATACCCTTCAAATAAAACTTCTTTATAGTTAGCGGTGTCTTTATCGGTTGCTTTTTTGATCGCGCGTTCTACATTTTCTTTCGGCATATTAACTGCCTTGGAATTCTGAATAACAGCTCTTAATCTTGAGTTGGCATCAGGATTAGGTCCACCTTCCTTTACAGCCATCACAATATCTTTACCAATTCTGGTAAATGCTTTGGCCATAGCTGACCAACGTTTCATTTTTCTTCCTTTTCTGAACTCAAACGCTCTTCCCATTGCTAGTTTATTATTTTGATCTGCAAAAATACAGTTATTCCTTATTTTACCAAAATCAAATTAAATTCTTTTATCTAATTAAATAAATTAGTAGTATTATTTTATTTCAAAGTATTAAAATCTTCAATTATCGTAATGGCTTCATTTAAATAATGATTCTTTTTTAATGCATCCAACTGGAATTGATTGTTACTTTTTTCTAATGGATGAATGGCCAGAAGAAATTTATTGAAATTTGAATTGTAAACATTTAAATTAATATTTCCGGAATCAAAAGAATTAATATCGGCCCATAAATTACTGACTTCATTTTGTTCCTCAAAAACCATATCAATTGTCAATGGTATTGCTTTTTTTGGTTGGTTTACTAAATCATCGATTCGTCTATTAATCGTTTTTATAGCATTAAAATAAGAATCGTTAATGATTCGGAGTTTGCTGTTTTCTGCTACTTTTTGAATTAAATGATTTTTCACATAAGGTTTAAATTTAATAAAAGTATTAATACTGTCATTTTTGAAAGCTGTAGGAAAGTCATTTTCTTTTTGAAAGATTTTTTCATAGATTTCCGGGATTTGAACATTTGGAAAAACACCTACACTTTGATGACTTTCACCAGTTATTCTGTAAAATTTATTGACGGTTAATTTTATAAAATTTTTAGTATCATTTTCTTCTAAAGGGACTATGGTTTGCATAGTTGCTTTTCCTAAAGTAGTACTGCCGATTAATAATGCCCGATGATAATCTTGAAGAACCGATGCGAAAAATTCACTCGCTGATGCAGAATTACCATTTATTAAAAGTACAATTGGATCTTTGTAAATCATTCCTTTATAAGGATCATTAATTGTAGTTTGTCCTTTTTTATTATCAATTACTACGGATATTGGACCGGTATCAATAAACATTCCGGCTAGTTTTATCGCTTCTTCCATCGATCCGCCCCCATTATCCACTAAATCAATAATTAATCCCTTAATGTTATCTTTCTTTAATTTGATTACTTCATTAGCAACATCTTGCGCACAACCTTTACTGCTATAGCCCTCTAAATCAGCATAAAAACTAGGGATTTTTATATATCCTATTTTGGTGTCTTTTTCAACAATAAAACTATAAACAGTGTTTTCTTCATCTTTTATGACTTGCTTCTCGATTAGTACTTCAAAATTTTTTCCAGAATTACGGCGCAGTGTTAATACAATGTTTTTATTGGCTTCTGAGAGAATCATGTTCGAAATGGATTCCAGTGAAGCACAAGAAACCAGTAAAGTCTCTTTTAGGTTTGAAATCGAAACAATCTGATCTCCTTTTTTTATTTTTCCAGTTAGAAATGCGGGACCATTTGGATCTAATTCATCTACAATAATTTCACTTTTTTCGTTTAAACTTACATTCAGTCCTATTGATAAATGTTCCTTGGATAACGAAGCTACAAAACTTGACTTGGAATCATCACTAAAATAAGCAGTATGTGGGTCGAAGTATCCGCAAAAAAGATTGTAGAGGCTTTCAGCTAAGAGCGATTCATTTTGTAAAATGCTATTTATTCTACAGAGTTCATTTTGAATAATAGTGTTTTTCGAATGAATGGCCAATACATTAAAATTGGTTTTAATAGAATCTATTTTTTTGCTTACTTGAGCAATATCATCCAGAATTTCGTATCGAATTTTTTTTCTCCAAACTTTCTCCACCTGATTGTCTACCAAATAGATTGGAAATGCTTTTTTATAAAACTGAATCGTATCCTTCTCTTCATAATCGATGGTTTCTTTATCGATTTTTTCTAAAATGTTCTTATTTCTTAAAAGATCTTTTTCGTAAACCGAAGCAATATCGGTTAGAAAAGTACAATCTTTATCTTTAATGAGATTGTCAATATTCAAACGGTATTTTTGAGATAAAACATTATATTCTGATTTCAGAAAAACAGTTCTTGAAGGATCAAGTTGGTCAATAAAACTATCAAAAACAAAAACCGATAAACTGTCGTCTACCGGTTTTGGATTAATATGCTCACGCTGAATTAAAACATTTATTTTAGAGAGTATTTCACAAGTTTTGGCATCATTTTGACCAAATAGTGAAAATGTAGTCAAGAATAATACGAGTGAAATTTTCTTCATTTATTTTTATTTCTTGTAAAAAGGTAATTTTACCACTTTGGCAGGAACATCATTTTTACGTATTCTAATAAATATATCGCTGTCTAAAGCGCTGTTTTCAATGGTAACGTAGCCTAAACCAATTCCTTTATTCATGGATGGCGACATGGTACCCGAAGTTACAATTCCTATTGTATTGCCTGAAGCATCCACGATTTCATAATCATGCCTTGGAACGGCACGTTCCTGCATTTCAAAAGCCACTAATTTTTTGGAAACTCCCGCTTCTTTTTGTTTTTTAAGGTTTTCTGAATTCGTGAATTCTTTCGTAAATTTAGTAATCCATCCCAAACCAGCTTCCAAAGGAGAAGTAGTGTCGTTGATGTCATTTCCGTACAAACAAAATCCCATTTCTAATCGTAACGTATCACGAGCGGCAAGACCGATTGGTTTGATTCCAAAAGGAGCGCCTGCTTCAAAAACTTTATTCCAAATTTGTTCTACGTCTGAATTTTTGCAATAAATCTCAAATCCTCCAGAACCTGTATAGCCTGTTGCTGAAATAATTACGTTGTAAATCCCTGCAAAATCACCCACTTCAAAGTGGTAATAAGGAATAGCTGATAAATCCTTAGAAGATAATGATTGCATGGCTTCAACAGCTTTTGGGCCTTGAATTGCCAATAGCGAATAATCATCAGATATATTTTCCATTGCTACAGCCAAATCGTTATGTGCAGCAATCCACTCCCAATCTTTATCAATATTAGAAGCATTTACGACTAATAAATACTGTTCCTCTTTCAGTTTGTAAACAATCAAATCATCTACAATTCCACCGTCATTGTTTGGTAAACAAGAATATTGTGCCCTTCCAATTGTCAAAGTGGAGGCATCATTAGAAGTTACTTTTTGTATTAATGCCAACGCATTTGGTCCCGTAAGCAAGAATTCACCCATGTGAGAAACATCAAAAACACCCACAGCATTTCGAACCGTTTCATGTTCTGCATTCACACCTTCATATAAAATAGGCATATTGTATCCGGCAAACGGAAGCATTTTTGCTCCCAAACTCTCGTGTATGTGCGTAAGCGCAGTATTTTTCATTGTTATTTTGTATAAGATTTCAAGTGGCTAATTTATTGATTTTATTTCGGGTGACAAAGGTGTATATATGCAAAATTTAAAGCTTCAAACGTTTTCGTAACAACAGACGGAACAATTTTTTTTAAAATAATTTTCAGGATTTAATCCAATGAAGTTAGCAAGCTATTTCCTGCTATTCATTACAATCTTTTCCTTTTTAATGTTTAATTTTACAATTAATTAATTTGAGGGCTCTAATTTGCGAGAGTATAAATCAACTATCATGAAAAAAAGTAGATTAGTTATTATAGCGCTGTTTTTTGTTACTATTTTTTATGGTCAAAATCAAACGGTTATTGGTAAATGGAAAACTATTGATGACGAAACTGGAAAAGCCAAATCAATAGTGGAAATCTATGAGAAATCAGGAAAAATTTATGGTAAAGTAATTGAAATTTTGGAAGAAGAACATAGAAAAAAAGTTTGTACTAATTGTTCAGGCGAGGATAAAAACAAACCTATTCTTGGAATGACAGTAATAAAGGGGTTGACAAAAGAAGGAAATCAATATACAAGAGGTAAAATCTTAGATCCTAAAAACGGCAAGCTTTATAAATGTTACATTACATTAGAATCAAAAGATAAACTTAAAGTTCGCGGTTTTATTGGGATTTCATTGTTTGGTCGAACACAATATTGGTACCGAGTAAAAAGTTAATTGCAAACGGAATAACTTTAATACATGCCCAAATAATAATAAATACCTAAAACCTAAAAATGCATTTCGTCGAAGTAATTTTACCACTTTCTCTTGCCAAAACCTTTACTTACAGCGTTTCTGAAGCCGAATTTCATTATATAAAGAAAGGAATGCGTGTGGCGGTGCCTTTTGGTAAAAGTAAAATTTACACGGCGCTAGTTATTGAAATTCATCAAAATGAACCGACTTTATACGAAGCCAAAGAAATTCACCAAATTCTGGATGAAAAACCCATCGTTACTGAAATCCAAATTGTGCATTGGCAATGGATAGCTGCTTATTATATGTGTGCTATTGGTGATGTGTATCGAGGCGCTATGCCAAGCGCGCTTTTGCTGGAAAGCGAAACCATAATTTCTCAAAAGCAAGATTTATTTGTGGATGAAAGTTTGCTTTCTGATGATGAATATCTGGTTTATCAAGCTTTGCAACAGCAAAGTTCCCTTAAGGTTCAAGACATTATAGCCATTTTAAACAAGAAAAATATCTTTCCTGTTATTCAAAAAATGATTGACAAAAATATATTAGTCCTTGAGGAAGAAATTTCAGAAAGTTACAAGCCAAAGTTAGTTCGTTACGTGCGTTTGGATTCTAAATACGAATCGAATGCAGGTTTGGGCGAATTGTTGGAAACTTTGAAGAACGCCAACAAACAAAAGGAAATTGTACTGACTTATTTTCAATTGAGTGCTACCGAAAAAAAACCGATAACCGTTAAAAAACTAGTCGAAGCGGCTAATTCCTCTTCGGCAATTATAAAAGCATTAATTGAAAAAGAAATATTTGAGGATTATTTTCTTCAGGAAGACCGAGTGAATTTCAATGGAAAAATAAGAGAAGATCAATTGCAATTAAGTCAAGCGCAGCAAACTGCTTTTGAGGAAATTAAAGATAGTTTTACTAAAAAAGAAGTCTGTTTGTTACACGGTGTAACTTCCAGTGGGAAAACTGAAATTTATATTAAGCTTATTGAAGAATATCTGGAAACAGGAAAACAAGTGTTGTATTTATTGCCTGAAATTGCTTTGACCACACAATTAGTGGGAAGGTTGAGAACTTATTTTGGAAATAAAGTCGCCGTTTTTCATTCGAAATATAACAATAATGAACGTATTGAGGTTTGGAATCAAGTTTTGGTAAATTCCGAGAAAGCGCAAGTAGTAATAGGAGCGCGATCAGCTTTGTTTTTGCCTTTTCATAATCTGGGATTTATTATTGTTGATGAAGAGCACGAACAAACTTTCAAACAAGTAGATCCAGCGCCACGCTATCATGCGCGTGATGCTGCGGTGGTTTTGGTTCATTCGCATAAAGCAAAAGTTTTATTAGGTTCGGCAACACCAAGTATTGAGACATATTTTAATGCAAAATCAGAGAAATATGGTTTAGTCGAAATTTCGAAACGATTTGGAAACGTAATGATGCCAAATATTGAATTGGTGGACTTGAAAGACAAATACTTTCGCAAAAAAATGACGGGGCATTTCAGTGATGTTTTAATTGAAGAAATCAATACGGCTTTGGCATTAGGTGAACAAGTGATTTTATTTCAAAATAGAAGGGGGTATTCTCCTATCATAGAATGTATCACTTGTGGCAATGTTCCTCAATGTCAGCAATGCGATGTGAGTTTGACCTATCACAAACATAAAAATCAGTTGCGTTGCCATTATTGTGGGTATACGATGGCAAAACCGACGCATTGTCATTCGTGTTCCAGTGTAGATTTGACTACAAAGGGCTTTGGAACAGAGCAAATAGAGCAAGAATTGATTTCTATTTTTCCAAATTCAAAAATAGGAAGAATGGATCAGGATACCACACGTGGTAAATTTGGTTTTGAGAAAATTATCGATAGTTTTAAGAATAGAGAAATTGATGTTTTAGTGGGAACGCAAATGCTTGCCAAAGGATTGGATTTTGACAATGTAAGTTTGGTAGGAATCATGAATGCGGATAATATGTTGTATCATCCTGATTTTAGGGCATTCGAAAGAAGTTTCCAAATGATGACTCAAGTAGCGGGTAGGGCTGGGCGTTCGGAGAAACAAGGAAAAGTTATTATTCAAACCTACAATCCCAATCATAATACTATACAGCAGGTAACCAATAATGATTATCTTGGAATGTATAAGGAGCAATTGTATGACAGGCAAATTTATAAATATCCTCCTTATTTCAGAATCATAAAACTAACATTGAAACAACGCGATTTTGATAAACTAAAGGAAGGTGCTATGTGGTTGTATCAAGTAATGAGTCAAAATCTTACTATGCCAGTATTAGGCCCTGAGGAACCTGCTATAAATAGAATCAGAAATGAATACATACGAACAATCATTATTAAAATTCCACAAAATGTGTCTGTAGTAAGCACAAAAAAAACTATCCAAAAGATATTGAATAGTTTTGAGGCTGTTGCTCAATACAGAGCTATAAAAGTTACGCTAAACGTTGATTTTTATTAAAAGTAGTTTTATGCAAACGATAGGGCTTTAACTAAATCTTCTTTTTTATTTCTGCTTAAAGGTATTTTGGTAACTCCAATTTCGGCAAATTTACTGTTGAAGCGCTCTACTTTGTCTATATTTATAATATAGGACTTGTGAACTCGGATGAATTTTTCTTTAGATAGATCATTTTCAAAAGATTTCATCGTAGAAAGTACTAAGTTGCTGTCTTCTTCTGTAACAACTCTAACATAGTCGCCAAAAGCTTCAATCCATTTAATTTTAGAAGTGAAGATTTTTAATTTTTTAAGATTACTCTTAATGAAAATATGTTCCCCTTCTTCTTCTTTATTTTCTTTTTTAAGAGAATATAAATCCATTGCTCTTCTAACTGATGCATTGAATCGATCTATAGCAATAGGTTTTTGCAGATAGTCGGTAGCATCGTAATCAAATGCCTTCATGGCATACTCAGCTTTAGAAGTGATAAAGATAATTTGTGGTTTAATTTTTAAACCGTCTAAAAAATCAAAACCGCTAATTACAGGCATTTCAATGTCTAGAAATATTAAATCCACATTGTGTACGGACATGCAACTTCTAGCTTCAATTGCATTAGAAAAATCACCAATTAAATGCAGATTGGGATGATTATTCACTAACTTTGCAATAATCATTCTTTGAATTGAACTATCGTCAACTACTACACAATTAAGTTTCATAATTTTGTATTTTAAGATTTGGAATAGTAAATTTACTAATCATTTTTTTAAAAAACTAATTTTCATCGGTTTTTTTTACCATACAACGAATAAAGTGAAATTATCATTGTTTATTTAAAATAATTGATTACTTTCGCAGCCAAATTAACAAATAAATAAAATATTTATGAATCATTATGAAACTGTTTTCATTTTAAATCCCGTTTTATCTGAAGTTCAGGTAAAGGAAACAGTAAGCAAATTTGAAGATTTTCTTACTAGTCGTGGAGCTGAAATGGTATCGAAAGAAGACTGGGGTCTTAAAAAGATGGCTTACGAAATTCAAAACAAAAAAAGCGGTTTTTACCATTTATTCGAATTCAAAGTAGCAGGAGAAGTTCTTATTGCTTTTGAAACTGAATTTAGACGTGACGAAAGAGTAATGCGTTTCTTGACTGTAAGTTTAGACAAACACGCTATTTCTTGGGCTGAAAGAAGAAGAACTAAATTAAAATCTACAAAAGCTTAATTATCATGGCAACATTACAACAATCGGCTTCAGGAAAAAAAGACGGAGATATCAGATATCTAACGCCTTTAAACATAGAAACAAACAAAACTAAAAAATATTGTCGTTTTAAAAAATCAGGTATCAAATACATTGATTATAAAGATGGTGATTTCTTATTGAAATTTGTAAACGAACAAGGAAAAATTCTTCCTCGTCGTTTAACAGGAACTTCATTAAAATACCAAAGAAAAGTTTCAGTTGCAGTTAAGAGAGCACGTCACTTAGCTTTAATGCCATATGTGGCGGATTTATTAAAATAATTAAAAATTAACAGTTGTTGGTTTTCTGAAATATGAAACCTAACTTCTCAAATAAAGGACAACAACATGGAACTTATTTTAAGAAAAGATGTTCAAAATTTAGGATTTAAAGATGATGTAGTAAATGTGAAAAACGGATACGGTCGTAACTTTTTAATTCCACAAGGTCACGCTCATTTAGCAACTTCTTCTGCAAAGAAAGTATTAGCTGAAAACCTAAAACAAAGAGCACATAAAGAAGCAAAAGTTGTAAACGATGCAAAAGCATTGGCTGAAACTTTAAAAGCTATCGAAATTAAAATTTTCGCAAAAGCAGGTGGTGAAAAATTATTCGGTTCAATTACAAATATTGATATTGCTGAAGCTTTAGCTAAAGGTGGTCAAGTAATTGACAGAAAATTTATTACTAGTGGAATCGTTAAACGTACAGGAAAATATGCTGCTAACGTTAGATTGCACAGAGATGTAATTATTGAATTACCTTATGAAATTGTTGCTGAAAAAGCATAAATTTGTTAACATATTGTTAATAAATTATTAAAATCACTCTTAGGAGTGATTTTTTTTTGTTTATTTTTGCACCCCAATATAACACATTTATACAAATGAAAAAAATCATTACTTTATTATTAATTTTATGTAGTTTCAGCGCTGTCATTGGGCAAACTACAACTTCAAGCATCAAAGGGATTGTGCGAGGTTCTGACAATGAGACGCTTCCTGGAGCGACGGTTCAGGCAATCCATATTCCGACAGGTTCTAAGTATTCAGCGTTATCTAATGCGGATGGAAGAATCAGTTTATTGAATATGAGAATTGGTGGTCCTTACAAAATTGTCGTAACCTATGTAGGATATAGAAGTGAAGAATACAATGATGTTTACCTAGATTTAGGTAAAGTATTCAGTTTAGATGTTGTCTTAAAAGATGAAAGTCAAAAATTAGAGGAAGTAAAAGTAGTTGGTTCTAAAAACAGAGTTTTTCAAAGTGGAAGAACCGGTGCGGAAACCACTATCGGTCGAAGAGAATTATCAGCGTTGCCTTCTATTTCTAGATCAGCTGATGATTTTACCCGCTTAGAACCAACAGCAAGTGGAGGTTCTTTTGGAGGTAGAAACGATCAATACAATAGTTATTCACTAAATGGTGCAGTTTTTAACAATCCTTTTGGATTAGATGCAGCAACTCCGGGTGGACAAACTGGCTCTCAGCCTATTTCATTGGATGCAATCGAGCAAATTCAAGTTGCCACTGCTCCTTATGATGTAACATTATCTGGTTTTACGGGAGCTTCTGTAAATGCAGTCACTAAATCAGGGTCAAATGAATTCCATGGTACTGCTTATAGTTTTTATAGAAATCAGGATATGACAGGTAATAAAATTAAAGGTGAAAAAATATTTGTACCCTCATTAGAGCAAAAACAAACGGGTTTTAGTCTTGGTGGTCCAATTATTAAAAACAAATTGTTTTTCTTTACCAATTTTGAAATTGATAAAAGAAGCGATTCAGGATCAAATTTTGTTGCTAATGATGGAAATGGAACAACTGGAGTGAATGAATCCAGAGTATTAGAAACTGATTTAATGCATGTATCTACTGAGTTAGGTAAGTTAGGATATAATACAGGTGCTTATCAAGGATTTACACACAATTCTAATTCAAGTAAAGGAATTGTAAAGTTGGATTGGAATATTAATGACAACCATAAACTAGCTGTTATTTATAATTTTTTAGATGCTTCAAAAGATAAACCTGCACATCCTACCGCTATTATTCGTAGAGGAATTGATGCAAATACGTTACAATTTGAAAATTCAGGGTACCAAATTAACAACCAAATTAGCTCTTTTTTAGTAGAATTAAATTCTAAATTTAGTGAGACGGTTTCTAATAAATTACAAGCTGGTTATACTCATTTTAATGATTTTAGAAATCCGTTTTCTACTCCTGCGCCTGTAATTACAATTACTAAAGATGGTTCGCCTTACATTATAGCAGGTCATGAGCCTTTCTCTATCAATAATAAATTAGATCAAAAAGTAATTCAAATTACAGATAATTTGAATATTGTTAGAGGAAATCATACCTATACATTAGGTTTCTCATTCGAAAAGTTCATTTTCAAAAATTCATTTAACTTAAAAGGGTATGGTTTTGATGTTTTTGGAAGTACAAATATGGCTGGTTTTGATGCGAATATTGCAAATGGGTATTACAGCACTGCAATAAAAAACGCACAGACAACTTTTGATACAAAAAATGCATTGAAAGACGGTGTTGATGGGGGGTGGAATTTAGCTGAAACGACAGTAGGACAATTAGCTTTTTACGTTCAGGATGAGTGGAATATCAGTGATAATTTTAAATTAATTTATGGATTAAGAGCTGATAAGCCATTGTATTTTAATACATCTGAATTAGCTCAAAAATTTATTGACACAGATAATTCAGAAGGATATTTGCCAAATATTGATTATTATAACCCAGCTGATGGAAGTGTAAAGAATTTTGATTCAACTAAATTACCCAATAATAATTTACTTTGGTCGCCAAGAGTTGGCTTCAATTGGGATATTAATGGAGATAAAAAACAACAGTTGCGTGGAGGTACTGGAATTTTTACCGGTAAACTTCCTTTTGTATGGATTGGAAATCAAGTAGGCGGTATAGATCCATTTTTCTATCAAGTAGTAGACGAAGATTTTAAATTTCCACAGGTTTGGAGAACGAGTTTAGGATTTGATCACAAATTCGAAAATGATTATATTGTAACCATAGACATGTCTTATAATAAAGATTTAAATGGGGTTCATATACAAAATTGGGGGTTAAAAAGACCAACAAGTCAATTGACAGGTGCAGATAATAGAGCAATATACGGTAATGCGGATTATGGTACTTGGACAGATTATGGTTTTCCAGCGAGAACTAATGGATATGTATTGACTAATACCAATAAAGGAAGTGCATTCAACTCTTCTATTAAAGTACAAAAGACTTTTGATAATGGATTGTTTGCAAGTTTGGCCTACAACTATTTGAAGTCACAAGATGTTAATTCTATTGAAGCAGAAATTACGGGTGATGCTTTTGCTTTTAATCCGGCTTTAGGGAACGTGAATGATGCAGTTTTATCTGATTCTAAGTATGGCGATACGCACCGTTTTATAGGTGTAGCTTCAAAAAAATGGAAGTATGGTACTAATGACAAATGGGCTACTACTGTATCGACTTTCTTTGAATACGCTCAAGGAGGCCGTTTTAATTATACGTATGGTGGAGATATTAACAATGATGGGGCAAGTGGAAATGATTTAATTTATATACCAACTTCAGCCGAAATTAGTACTATGATATTTACAGGTGGAGTTAGTCAAGGTGCAGCATTTGATGCCTTTATCAAGCAAGACAACTATTTGAGTGATAGAAGAGGTCAGTACGCAGCACGTTATGGTGCGCTATCTCCATGGAGAGGAAAATGGGATTTTAAAATAATGCAAGATTATAATTTTAAAATTTCTTCAGCTTCTAATAAAACCAATACAATTCAATTTAGTATTGATGTATTGAACTTAGGTAATTTGATTAATTCGGATTGGGGATTGGTTCAAGTACCAACAAGTGTACAGCCAATTGGAGTGTCAGTCAATCAAACCACAAAAATACCAACCTATACTTTTAACGGTACTCAAACCAAAACCTTCAACTATGATGCAAGTTTATTATCAAGATGGCAGGCACAGTTTGGAATTAGATATATTTTCTAAAAAAAGATAAAAAATATAGATTAAATTTGCCCTCTCGTTTGAGAGGGTTTTTTTTGTTTTATAAATTCAAAAAACAGCTAAAAAAAAGTTAAATATTAAAACGCAATAATGAAATACTCAAGATTAACAAAAGAACAATTTGAGGAATTGAATCAGGAATTCAGTACTTTTTTAGCAACGCAGACTATCGATAAAGCCGAGTGGGATAAAATAAAAGCAGAAAAACCAGAAGTTGCCGAACAAGAACTTGATGTGTTTTCTGATTTGGTTTGGGAAGGAGTACTTTCAAAAGCAACCTACTTAGAACATTTTTCTAAAAATCATATTTTTCTTTTTCATTGTTTTGATACTCATGTGCAATCAATTGTCTTGAAATCTTTAGTTCCAGAAACTGATTTCTTGACCAAACAAGGATTGCAATGGCTTAGCGATAATATGTTTACGGATACTATTGAAATGAAAGTGGGAAAAAAAGAGTTTACAGAAGAACGAAATACTTCAATTTTTGAATTAATACAACAAGGTTCGTTTTTAAGTGATGGTCTATTGTACCAACAAATAAATACAATTATAGAGTCATAATTGTATTGCGGTTTCTTTTAATTTGGTTATTTTAGTACATTTTTTCAAAAACTAAAATAGCCAATTTTTATTTTCTATGGATATTCAAAATACAATTCAAACTTTAAGAGAGGAATTAAATCAGCACAATTATAATTATTACGTGCTGGATAAACCAATAATTTCCGATTATGAATTTGATGTGAAATTAAAGCAACTCCAAGATTTAGAAAATAAATATCCAGAATATTTTGATGAAAACTCTCCTACGCAACGAGTAGGTGGTACAATTACGAAAAACTTCCAGACCGTTCCTCATGAACACCGAATGTATTCTCTTGATAATTCTTATTCTAAAGAAGAATTAGCTGATTGGGAAAAGCGTATTCAAAAAGTTCTTGGAGAAGTTCCATTAGAATATACCTGTGAATTAAAATATGATGGTGCATCAATCAGTATTACTTATGAAAACGGAAAATTAAAACGCGCCGTTACTCGTGGCGATGGTTTTCAAGGGGACGATGTGACTAATAATATTAAAACCATAAAATCAATTCCGCTTAAGTTGAAAGGAAATTTCCCTGCTACATTTGATGTGCGTGGTGAAATCATTTTGCCCTTTGCCGGTTTTGAAAAAATGAATCAGGATTTAATCGAAATTGGTGAATTACCGTATTCAAATCCCAGAAACACAGCTTCGGGAAGTTTAAAATTACAAGACAGCTCCGAAGTTGCAAAAAGACCATTGGATTGTTTATTATATTTTTTAATTGGAAATAATCTGCCTTTCAAATCACAATATGAAGGATTAGAAACGGCCAGACAATGGGGATTTAAAGCACCCAAAGAAGCAAAACTGGCTCGTAATCTAGAAGAAGTTTTTGAATTTATTGATTATTGGGATACTCATAGGCATACTCTTCCTTATGAAACAGATGGTGTAGTGGTAAAAGTAAATTCTTTTCACTATCAGGATGAATTGGGCTATACTGCCAAATCTCCGCGTTGGGCAATTGCCTATAAATTCAAATCAGAACAAGTTTCAACAAAATTAAATTCGATTTCGTATCAAGTAGGACGAACTGGAGCCATTACACCAGTGGCTAATTTAGCGCCGGTACAATTGGCAGGAACCATAGTGAAACGTGCTTCTTTACATAATGCTGATCAAATTGAAAAACTGGATATCCGTATTGAAGATACTGTTTTTGTTGAAAAAGGAGGAGAGATAATCCCCAAAATTATTGCTGTTGATTTAAGTAAACGTCCAGAAAATACAGAACCAACCAAATACATCACGCATTGTCCGGAATGCAATACAGAATTGGTCAGATCCGAAGGCGGGGCAAATCATTATTGTCCGAATTTTTATGGTTGTCCTCCGCAAATTATTGGACGAATACAACATTATATTTCCAGAAAAGCGATGGATATAGAGGGTCTTGGTGGTGAAACAGTTGCGTTACTTTTTAATAATGGATTGGTTCATAATTATGCAGATTTATATGAATTGACGGTTGAACAAATTCTTCCTTTAGAAAGGATGGCTCAAAAATCTGCCCAAAATTTAGTGAAAGGGGTAGGAAATTCAAAACACATTCCTTTTGAGAGTGTTTTATTTGCTCTTGGAATCCGATTCGTTGGTGAAACGGTAGCTAAGAAATTAGCGAAGCATTATAAGAACATTGATGCATTGAGTCAGGCGACTTTGATGGATTTGATTTTAGTGGATGAAATCGGAGATCGAATTGCACAAAGCGTGATTGATTTTTTCGAAAATCAAGAAAATAGAATTATCATTGAAAGATTAAAAAAACATGGGGTACAATTTGAAATTGTTGAAAAAATAAATCCAAATGCCACGGATAAACTTTTAGGAAAGACTTTTGTGGTCTCAGGAGTGTTTGAGAAATTTTCAAGAGACGATTTAAAAAAAGCTATTGAAGATAACGGAGGCAAAGTAGGAAGTTCTATTTCTGCCAAAACAGATTATGTTGTTGCCGGAGATAATATGGGGCCGGCTAAACTTGAAAAAGCCAATAAACTAAATGTTCCGATAATTTCTGAAGATGATTTTATGAAGCTGATAAATGAAAGCTAGAAAGTGTAAATGCAATAGTGAAAATTAAGGATAACTTGAAAAATAAATTAGTACTTTTTTTAAACTATTTTTTGCAACAATATTCTTTTCATTAATTACTTTTTTTTATTCTAAATACTGAAAGATACTTTTTTTAGGATTAGTTGCCTTTTTAATACACTCAGCATTGATAATTTATTCACATAATTAAATTGACAAAACTTACCGATTTCATTCTCTTACTGATTGCAACACAACATTACATTTTTTTTTTTATAAATTTGTTGTCTATGTGGAGTATTTCAACTTGATTTCAGATTCCGAAAAATCACACAATAATTGATGTTCCTTTGGATGAATTCTGTTTGTTATTATCCAGATAAAAATCAATTCGACCTAAATTAATTCCGTAACAACCCACTTGATTTACCAAAACTTCTTTGCCAATAATATTTTTTGCAACCGTTGGTTTGTCTAGAAAAGTATGCGTGTGACCGCCTATTATTAAGTCAATATCCTGGGTCAGTTCCGCTAGTTTTAAATCATAAATTTTATTGGATTCGTTTTTGTATTGATACCCTAAATGCGATAGGCAAATCACTAAATCACAATGCTGTTCTTTCTTTAAAATCCGTACCATATCTTGTGCGGTCTCAATAGGATCGTTGTAGACAGTCTCTTTATACATTCCTTTATCCACTAATCCATTGAGTTCTATTCCAAGGCCAAAAACACCCACTTTAATTCCGTTTTTATTAAATATCTTATATGGTTTTACAAAACCATCCATTACCGTGTTTTTAAAATCATAGTTTGCCGATAGAAATTCAAACATGGCATGAGGCATTTGTGCATACAAACCTTCAACGCCATTATCAAAATCATGATTTCCTATCGTGGAAGCATCATATTGCATCATGCTCATCAATTTAAATTCTAATTCACCTCCGTAATAATTAAAATAGGGGGTTCCCTGAAAAATATCACCGGCATCAAGCAGCAATACATTTGGATTTTCTTTTCGGATTGATTCTATAAGAGCCGCTCTTCGTACAACGCCGCCCATATTAGGATTTCTGGGATGATCCGCCGGAAAAGGATCTATATAACTGTGAACATCATTCGTATGTAGAATTGTCAAGTGTTTCGTCTCTCTGCATGTAAAGCTGGTTAATGGCAATCCTAAACTCAATAGTGCGGTACTTGCAGCGGTTTTCTCTATAAAATCTCTTCTTTTCATTTTTGTTTTTTTTTTTGGAGCTATTTCCTGCTGTACGCTAATCTTTATGTTTTTAAAGAAAAAACATAAGCATGCCGCTTCCATTAGGGCTAGGGCTATATATTTAGGAAACTATTTTCTTCTTTTTAACTGAAACCTTTTCTATTCAACAGTAATCCTGATATCATTTACAACAGGGATGGTATCCACTTCTTTGAAATAATCAATTAGAATATTTCGTAACTTATAATCCAAAACATATTTCTGAACGCCTTTTTTAAAGAAATCCATATTGTCCCCACCATTGGATAGATAATCATTGGTACCTACATAATAAATTTTGTCTTTTTCAATTATTTTTCCTTGAACTAAGATGTTTTTGGCGGTATTATTTTTGTCAATTGTAAAAGTTATACCAGATAAAGGATGTGGTTTTTTTTCGGCAATGAAATAATCAACTAATTCTAAAATTTGCAGTCCTTTTAAAGCGATAACAACCATGGTGTTTTCAAAAGGCATGATTTCAAAAGCCGTTCTTGTCGTAATATTTCCTTTTGGAAGAATAGAACGAATACCACCGTGATTCAGTAAACAGATATCGATATTCTTTTCTTCTCGCGCATTAAAGACTAAATTACCGCGCATCAAGGTAACATCGGCTAGTAAATTACCAATAGGAGTCTGCCATTTACCAGTGCTTTTATCTAAAGTTACCGGACAATACGCCAGAACGCTGTCTAAATCTTTATTAATGTGTTCACGGTAGGGTTTGATAAAGTTTTCAATTTGCTTTATCTGTTCGCCATCTAGGCTCGGGTCAGGAACTTGGTTTTCGTTTTCGGTAATTGGAATTTTTTTACCTTCTATTTTCTTAATGTAGTAATTTTGCTTACTGCAGGAAGTAATTAAAATAAATGTTAAGAATATAACAAAAAGTTTTAAAACATCGTTATACTTTTTTAGATTTACCATTTCAAATGCGACTTAATTAATTAATTTTGTAATCAAGTAAAAGTAATATGTTTTTAAATTACATAAAAGATTTTTCTGTAAAAAAAATATTAAAAAGCAGCTTGCAAAATGTTAAAAGCAGCTCGCTATCAACTTTGGTACAAACTGTAGGTTTGCTTATAGATGCCAGTTATTTTTCGGAAAAAGAGGCCTTGGTTAAGGAGTTAATAGCAAATGGAATTTCAGCAGACAATATTAAAATTATTGTTTACAAAGATAAATTTAGAAAAAGTGATGCACATAATCATCCTGCATTTGGAGCGAAACATATCAATTGGAAAGGGGAAATTACGGATCAACAGGTGAATGATTTTGTAAACGAAAAATTTGATTTGCTCATTAATTATTACGATGTTGAAAAAGCAATTTTAATGGTAGTTACTCACAATTCAAAAGCACAATTTAAAGTTGGATTTTCATCAATAGATAAAAGATTAAATCACTTGATGATTAATACGAATGCCGAAAATTATAAAGTTTTCACTCACGAATTATTTAGATATTTAAAAATATTAAACAAATTATAATCCAATATGCAATCATTAATAGGAACAGGTGTTGCCCTTGTGACACCATTTAACGAGGATTTTTCAATTGATACTGAAGCGTTAAAAAGAATTGTGAATTTCTCAATTGATAATGGAATTGAATACCTCGTGGTACTTGGAACAACTGCTGAAAATTCAACATTGTCTCATGACGAAAAAGAATTAGTTATCAAGACGGTAATAGAAACTAATAATGGAAGATTGCCATTGGTTTTAGGTGTTGGAGGTAATAATACAATGAAAGTTGTAGAGGAGCTTAAAACGAGAGATTTGTCAAAATTTGCTGCAATACTTTCGGTTTCACCATATTATAGTAAACCAACTCAGGAAGGAATCTACCAACACTTTAAAGCTGTTGCAGAAGCTTCTCCGATTCCTGTAATTTTATACAATGTTCCAGGCAGAACAGCAAGTAATATGTTGCCATCAACAGTTTTGCGTTTAGCAAATGATTTTGAAAATGTAGTTGCTATTAAGGAAGCGGCTGGTGATATTGTTCAGGCGATGCAAATATTGAAAAACAAACCAAAGGATTTTCTTGTGATTTCTGGCGATGATATGATTGCCTTGCCAATGATTTTGGCTGGTGGATCTGGCGTTATATCTGTAATTGGACAAGGTTTTCCAAAAGAATTCTCTGAAATGATTCGATTGGGTTTAAATAGAAAAGTAGAGGAAGCATTCAAATCACAATACCTTTTGTCGGACTGTATCGATATGATTTTTGAACAAGGAAATCCTGCAGGAATCAAACAAGTGTTTCTATCACTGGGAATCGCTGAAAACACAGTGCGTTTGCCATTAGTAAAAGTTGATGAATCATTGGCTGACAGAATTGGACAATTTGTTAAAAAAATGAATAAACAAGCGTAAAAAGCAATGTCTTTTTTTATGCAAAAATATATTTTGTAGTAGCTAAATTAATAACTAAATTTGCCACCGAAACTTCGGTATGATTTCTTGTAGATTGAACGCAACACAGAAATTATAAAAAAAGTAAAAAAATGAAAAAAATAATATCTCTATTGCTTCTTGTTACCGTTTTTTGTTCTTGTAACGAATATCAAAAAGCACTAAAAACCGAAGATGTTGCTGTAAAATTTGACATAGCTACTAAATTGTACGACACAGGTAAATACTCAAAAGCGATTCGTCTTTTTGAACAAATTGCACCGGCATACAGAGGGAAACCTCAAGCGGAAAAATTGTTTTACATGTTTGCACAATCATATTACAAAACCAAACAATATTATTTAGCAGGATATCAATTTGAAAGTTTTGTTTCTGGTTATCCTAAAAGTGAAAAAATTCAAGAGGCAGCTTATTTAGGTGCAAAAAGTTATTCAATGTTGTCACCTGTTTATAGTTTGGATCAGGCAGATACAGTAAAAGCGATAGATAAACTACAAGCATTTATTGATACTTATCCTAATTCGGAATACTTAGTAGACGCGAATACAACTTTGAAAGTGTTAAGTGATAAAATAGAGAAAAAAGTATATGAAAATGCAAAAGGGTATAATACTATTTCCGATTTTAAATCAGCGATAGTTGCTTTTGATAATTTTATAGCTGATTATCCCGGAACAAAATTCAAGGAAGATGCCTTGTTTTACAAATATGATTCCGCTTATCAGTTGGCAATCAATAGTGTTCCTGCAAAAATGGAAGAACGATTAAATGTTGCGAAAGTGGCACATTCAAATTTGGTTAAATTTGATGCCAATACAAAATACAAAAATAAAGCAGGCGAAATGTTCGCTAGAATTGAAAAAGATTTACAAAAATTTACTAAATAAATAAAGTCATGGATTTAAAAAAGACGAATGCTCCGGTAAATACAATAACATACAACAAGAATGTTATTGAGGAACCTACTGGAAACGTGTATGAAGCGATAACCATTATGGCTAAAAGAGCAAACCAAATCAATTCTGAAATCAAAAAAGAATTGACTGAGAAATTGGAAGAATTTGCTACATATAATGACAGTCTTGAAGAAGTTTTTGAAAACAAAGAACAAATTGAGGTTTCAAAATTTTACGAAAAATTGCCTAAGCCTCACGCTTTAGCAGTTCAAGAATGGTTAGATGGTAAAATTTACCACAGAGATTCAAATAAGTAATAGTAGTAATGTCAGTTTTAAACGGTAAGAAAATTTTACTAGGAATTTCTGGTGGAATTGCAGCCTATAAAACCGCTTCATTAGTACGACTTTTCATAAAAGCAGGTGCACATGTCCAAGTGATAATGACACCTGCTTCTAAGGATTTTATAACTCCATTAACGTTATCTACGTTATCTAAAAATCCTGTATTTTCCAGCTTTTACAATCAAGACGATGCGAATGAGAAATGGAATAATCATGTTGAATTAGCACTTTGGGCTGATTTGATGGTTATTGCTCCAGCAACTGCAAATACCTTGTCAAAAATGGCAAATGGTACTTGTGATAATCTTTTGATTGCAGCCTATTTATCGGCAAAATGTCCCGTTTATTATGCTCCTGCAATGGATTTGGATATGTACAAACATCCCTCCACCATTGCTAATTTTTTCTCGCTTACTGAATTTGGAGACACTATAATTCCTGCGGAAAGCGGAGAATTAGCCAGTGGACTTTCAGGCGAAGGAAGAATGGCTGAACCGGAACATATTGTAGGTTTTATAGAAGCAGATTTAGAAAGCAGATTGCCATTAAAAGGAAAAAAAATATTAATTACTGCCGGTCCCACATACGAAGCTATAGATCCCGTACGTTTTATAGGAAATCATTCTTCAGGGAAAATGGGTTTTGATATTGCCTCAAGTGCTGCAAATCTAGGAGCTTCAGTAGTATTAGTTACTGGACCTACACATTGTAAAGCTACTAATCCATCAATAAAAGTGATTCCAGTGGTATCTGCTCAGGAAATGTACGATGCCTGTCATCTTTATTATGCTAATGTAGATGTAGCAATTGCTGCTGCTGCAGTAGCGGATTATAAGCCTAAAAATGTAGCTTCACAAAAGATAAAAAAGAATACAGATGATTTCACTATTGAATTAGAGAAAACTAAAGATATTTTAGCTTCTTTAGGTCAAAGTAAAAAAAATCAGTTTCTAATTGGTTTTGCTTTGGAAACAGAAAATGAAATTGAAAATGCGAAGTTGAAAATTCAGAAAAAAAACTTAGATTTGATAGTTCTAAATTCATTGCAGGATATAGGAGCCGGTTTTGGAAAGGCGACAAATAAAGTTACTTTTATAGATAAGTTTTTTACTATAGAAGCCATGGAATTGAAATCCAAAGAAGCAGTTGCTGATGATATTCTAAATAAAGTAATAGCACACTTTTATGAAATGAGCTAGCGGGTTGTAATTCAAACGTCAATGCTAGTAAGTGATTTAGAAATGGCCCATAAGAAACAATAGAAAGCTACAGATGAATAAAATAATTACTTTTCTTTTACTACTGGCTTTTGGGCTTACTCAAGCGCAACAGTTAAATTGTACCGTGACAGTAAATGCACAAAAATTAAGTAATTCAAACCTGCAAGTTTTCAAGACACTAGAAACATCAATAAGTGAATTTGTTAACAAAACAGATTGGAGTGGGCAAACTTTTAAGCAAAACGAAAAGATTAATTGCTCGATGTACATTACCGTCTCATCAAATAGCGCAGACCAATTTACAGCCACCATTCAGGTACAATCATCACGACCAGTTTTTAATTCATCTTACGCATCTCCAGTATTAAATTTTAATGATAAAGACTTTAGTTTTAGGTATACTGAATTTGAAAATTTAATTTTTAATCCAACTACTTTCGATTCTAATTTAGTTTCAGTACTTGCTTTTTACAGTTATGTGATTTTAGGAATGGATTCGGATACTTTTGTTTTGGAATCTGGAAATCCAAATTTTGATATAGCCCAAAACATTTCAAATGTGGCGCAACAAGGAGGTTCGAAAGGGTGGGGACAAACGGATGGAAATCAAAATCGATATTTTTTGATAAACGATATGTTATCACCGGCATTCAAACAAGTCAGACAAACCATGTATGATTATCATACCGGATTAGACTTGATGAGTCAGGATTTAAAAGCTTCAAAAGGAAAAATAAAAGAATCATTAATTAATTTAGCAAAATTAAGTGCTTCAAGGCCTAATGCCTTTTTAACACGTGTCTTTTTTGATGCCAAATCAGATGAAATTGTTTCTATATTTTCTGGCGGACCAAGTATTACTATATCAGATTTAGTTGATAATCTGAATAAAATTTCTCCTTTGAATTCAAGTAAATGGGTGCTAATAAAATATTAATTAGTTTTCAATTTTTTAAATTAATCTTTAGCTCCTCATCCCAAAACAATATATAAATGATAACGTCACTTTCGATAAAAAACTATGCTTTAATAGAAAAATTGACTATCGATTTTTCAAAAGGTTTCTCAACAATAACAGGAGAAACTGGAGCTGGTAAATCAATAATTTTAGGAGCATTAGGACTAGTTTTAGGAAAAAGAGCCGACTTGACTTCTTTGAAGAACAAGGAAGAAAAATGCATCATTGAAGCTCATTTTGAAATTTCAAAGTATAATTTGTTGCCTTTTTTTGACGCCAATGATTTAGACTATGAAAATGAAACTATAATTAGACGCGAAATCCTGCCTTCAGGTAAATCCAGGGCTTTTATCAATGACAGCCCCGTAAATCTTCAGGAACTTCAGGAATTGAGTTTGTTCTTAATTGATATTCATTCGCAACAGCAAACCCAAGAACTTTCGGATGAAAATGTTCAATTCGATATTATCGATGCCATTGCCAATAACAAAGAAAAGATTTTGGATTATCAATTGCTTTTGAAAAGTTATAAATCGGATAAGTCCAAATTGAATTCGCTGCTGAAAAAACAAAACGAATCTAAGAAGGAACAGGAATACAATACTTTTTTATTGGAAGAATTAGTTGCGGCTCAATTAAAATCAGGTGAACAAGTAACTCTTGAAGCTGATTTTGAAAAATTGAATAATGTTGAGATTATTAAAGAGTCTATTGATAAAGCTTTGGCTATTGCCAATGAAGAACAAATAGGAGTCTTGAATAATTTGAAAGAAATTAAAATTTCATTACAAAAAATAGCTCCTTTTTCGGCGGATTACCATTCTTTGTTGGAAAGAATTACAAGTTTAACGATTGAGTTTGATGATATTTCAGAAGAGATGAATCGTTGTTCAGAAAAACTAATTAATGATCCGGAGCAATTGGACTTAATTAGCCAAAAACTGCAAATTCTTTTTAATTTGCAAAAGAAACATCAGGTTACTACGGTTGATGAATTACTGGAAATTCAAACTAACTTAGAAAATTCAGTTTTAGAATTAGGAAATATCGAAGAAGAAATTATAGCATTGACGCATTCGATAGAACAAAAAACAACCACATTAGACGTTATGTCGACTATAATTCATGATAATAGATTTGAATCTATTCCAATTTTATCACAAAAGTTGATTGCTATTTTAGAAACTCTAGGAATGCCTAATGTCCGTTTCAAAATCGACATTAATGCTGCTGAAACGTATTTTCAAAATGGGAAAGATGAACTTCAATTTTTATTTTCTGCCAATAAAGGAACTGATTTTGGTTTATTGAAAAAAGTGGCTTCCGGTGGGGAAATGTCTAGAATTATGCTGGCTGTTAAAGCTATATTAGCGCAATATTCAAAATTACCAACACTAATTTTTGACGAAATTGATACTGGTGTTTCCGGAGAAATTGCCATCAGAATGGGTGAAATTATGAAGGAAATGAGTCAGGAAATGCAAATTTTTGCCATTACGCATTTACCTCAAATCGCTGCAAAAGGGAATGCACATTTCAAAGTATTTAAATCGACCGTTGGTGACGATACACAATCGGAACTAAAGTTATTAAACGAAGAAGATAGAGTAGTAGAAATAGCTCAAATGTTATCAGGAACAATCGTTTCTGAATCAGCCTTAAATCACGCAAAAGCCTTGTTGAACTAATATTTTGCTTTATATTTGTTTTCTTTTAGGAAGCATTTTGCGAAAGCTTAAAAACTATTATACAAAAAAATAAATTAAAGAATAACCAAATATGATTATAGAACCTAGAATGAGAGGATTTATTTGTACGACATCTCACCCAAAAGGATGCGAGCAAAATGTTAAAAATCAGATAGAATATATAAAATCAAAAGGAAATATTAACGGGGCTAAAAAAGTCTTAGTAATTGGAGCTTCAACCGGTTTTGGGTTGGCTTCCAGAATTACAAGTGCTTTTGGTTCTAATTCAGCAACGATTGGTGTGTTTTTTGAAAAAGCGCCTTCTGAAGGTAAAACGGCTTCACCAGGTTGGTATAATTCTGCAGCTCTCGAAAATGAAGCTCATAAAGCAGGTTTATATGCAAAGAGTATCAATGGAGATGCCTTTTCTAATGAAATAAAAAAACAAACATTAGATCTTATTAAAGCTGATTTAGGTCAAATTGATTTAATTATTTATAGTTTGGCTTCCCCTGTTCGTGTTCATCCGGTTACTGGTGTTATGCATCGTTCTGTTTTGAAACCAATTGGAAGTACTTATACGAACAAAACTGTTGATTTTCATTCGGGTAAAGTTTCTGAAATTTCTATAGAGCCTTGTAGTGGCGATGATATTGAAAATACAATTGCTGTAATGGGCGGTGAAGATTGGGGAATGTGGATTGACGCTTTAAAAGCAGAAAATTTATTGGCACCCGGAGCTACAACTGTTGCTTATTCTTATATTGGACCATCATTGACTGAGGCAGTTTATAGAAAAGGAACAATAGGTCGTGCTAAAGATCATCTTGAAGCGACTGCATTTGCTATTACTGAGAGTTTAATTGATATTGATGGAAAAGCATTTGTTTCCGTAAATAAAGCATTAGTAACCCAAGCAAGTTCTGCGATTCCTGTTATTCCATTGTATATTTCTTTATTGTACAAAATAATGAAAGAAGAAGGAATTCATGAAGGTTGTATTGAGCAAATTCAACGTTTATACCAAGACAGATTATATACTGGATCTGAAGTTCCTGTAGATGAGAAGGGAAGAATTCGTATTGATGATTTAGAAATGCGTGCTGATGTGCAAGAAAAAGTAGCTAAATTATGGATTGAGGCTGTTACTGAAAATCTAGCTGAAATAGGTGATTTAGAAGGTTACAGAAAAGATTTTTATAATCTATTTGGCTTTGACGTTCAAGGAGTAGATTATAAAGCAGATGCAAACGAAGTGGTCAACATCGAAAGTATTACGTAATCCCATACCAAATTAAATATTTATAAAACCATCAATTAATAGTTGATGGTTTTTTTATGTAAAGATTATATTTGTTAAAATTATTTAAGTCTAAAAAATCTTTATTACCCAGTTCCCTCGATCCCCGAAGTCTTCTTGAGTACGATGCTGTTCGAAGTCTCCCGACTTCGTTGCCATTACTATATTAAATTAACATTAGTTCCTACGCATTCGTAATAAAATTGTGGTAGCACATTGGAATGGGTAGGAAGTCGAGAGACTTCGCACAGCGTGAACAATGAATATTTAACACATAAGTATATAAATTTCAATGATTTAAAATAATTTTTGTTCAAAAAAACTTATCTTTATACACTAAACTTATTGGGCATTTTTTGACATTAATTTTATGACAATTAAATAATATATCTTCAAAATGGAATTACCCGACGGCAACTTTCAACGGTAATTAATCTGGAAAAATCATCCTCATAGATGATCAAAAAATATGAGGAGCGGCTTTTTGGAAGGGGCTTTAAATAAAAAAAGAATTGGACGTTAAAGTGGAATACTTTAATAACACTGAAAACCCTTTAGAATATACCAAAAAAACTAAAGATGATCTATTCCTTATTATTTCAGATATGATTATGCCAAAAATGACTGGACTGGAATTAAAAAGAGCAATAGACAATGACGATATTCTAAGATAAAAAGTTATGCCACTTATCATTGATAGCAATGAAGCGATAAAGGAGCAAGTAACCGAAGCATACGAATATCGAGTACAAGGTTTTTTCAAGAAACCAATGAGCATTGAAAAACAAGCAGAAATGTGTTATAATTCTAAATTATAAGATAATTAGCAGACTCCCTCACAAAAAAGACATTTAAAAAACTATGGATTTGGATTAATAAATTTTTTAATTCTAACTTATAAAAAAAACAGTAATGACAACAATTCAGTATTTACTTAATCTTCCTTCGGTTTTGTTTTTTATTTTGATGAGTTTTTTTGGTGCATTTATAGGCGGGTTCAGCACATTTATTTTTCGCAAATACAAACCAATAAAAATTATGAAGTCTCACAATGAAGTAACAGGATTTATTTTTTTAGCTATTGCCAGTTTTTATTCCTTACTGATGAGTTTTGTTTTATTTTTGGTTTGGGACCAATTTAATGACACGTACAGTAATGTTAGCAAAGAAGGCAATTTTGCTTTAGGCTTGTACCGCGATATTAAATTTTATCCTGACAGTGCTGAATCAAAACAACTCATGACTCCTTACCTTGATTTTGTGAACAATGTAATACATGAAGAATTTCCTAATATGGAAAACACGCGACCTAGTCCAAAAACAAAGGAATCACTTAACGACATTTTTTATAAAATGGAACGCTTAAATCCGAAAAATCAATTTCAGATTCAGTTGGTAGCGGAAATGTACAATCATTTGAATCAATTAGATTTGTATAGGGGACTCAGAATTTCATCTAAAGATACAGAAATTTCTCCTCCCTTGTGGTTACCAATGATACTAGGGGGAATCATCATTATAATTTGTGGCTCATGGATGGATATTAAAAATGCTCGCATGCACATTATACTAAATTGTCTAATAGGTCTTTTCATTGGGATGTTATTCTTCAGCATAATTCTTCTTGATAATCCATTTGTGGGTACAATACGTATTAAGCCCGTAGAGTATAAGAGTATATTGACTTTGGAACAACCGACGAAACAATCGGATAAAGGGCTTCATCAAAAAAAATAAATTATATCAGTGAAATAGGAATTCCTATTAGTGCTATTCCCAATTTGATGTCTTTTAGATAGAAGTTAATAAAGGAGAATTGACAGATGAACAATGAATAATTGAAATTCAAAATATTGAGAACCCCTGCTGTGGGCGAATGTCTCTTGACTTCGTACCCATTTCAATATGTAACTAACACAAATCTAACAACATAGATTTTAGTTTCCTTTTTAATTTCTAGTTTTAATACAAAAAGTTAAACAAACGTCATTAAAAAGAAATGATTATCTAAATTATGAAATGAAATCATTCCCTAAAAGTTGCCTTTGTGTATTGAATCTGCAATAGATAAAGATTATATTTGTTAAAATTATTTGAGTCTAAAAAACATCTTTAATACCACATTCTTAATTTATGTTATTTTCCCTTATCATACCGGTTTACAATCGCCCGGACGAAGTTGATGAACTTTTAGAAAGTTTGGCTCGTTCAACCTACAACGAAATTTTTGAAATTGTTATAATTGAAGATGGCTCCACTTTTACTTGTAAGGATGTTGCTCAAAAATATGGCAACAGACTCGATATTTCCTATTATTATAAAGAAAATTCAGGGCCAGGGGATTCTAGAAATTACGGAATGACTAAAGCTAGAGGAGATTACTATATCATTTTTGACTCAGATTGCATTATTCCAGAAGGGTATTTAAATGAAGTAGACAAGGCATTACATCAAAATTATATAGATTGTTTTGGAGGTCCAGATAAAGCTTTAGATAATTTTTCAGATATTCAAAAAGCAATCAATTTTGCAATGACTTCTTTTCTTACTACTGGAGGAATTAGAGGTGGTTCAGAAAAAATTGATAAGTTTCAACCTAGAAGTTTTAACATGGGCTTGTCTCGTAAAGCTTTTGAAGCGTCGAAAGGTTTTGGAAACATTCATCCTGGGGAAGATCCGGATCTATCAATTCGTTTGTGGAATTTAGGTTTTGATACTAAACTTTTTCCTAAAGCCTTTGTATATCACAAGCGAAGAATTGATTGGGATAAATTTTCTGTTCAGGTGAATAAATTTGGTAAAGCAAGACCTATTCTTAACAGTTGGTATCCACAATACAATAAACTCACTTTTTTCTTTCCTTCTGTTTTTATATTAGGATTTTTCATATCCTTACTATTATTAGTTTTCAATTTCGATCAGCTACTTCAGTTGTATTTTTTTTATTTTTTGTTACTGTTTATGGTGTCTACATATCAGAACAAGAGTGTCAAAATTGGATTTTTATCATTGATAGCCGTTTGGAAACAATTTTATGGTTACGGAATAGGATTTTTAGAATCATTTATAAAAATTATCATTCTGAAGCAAAAACCACAAGAGGCTTTTCCTGGGCTATTTTTCAAAAAATAATATGACAAAAATAATTGGTTTAACAGGCGGTATCGGTAGTGGAAAATCAACTATTGCAAATTATTTTCAATCATTTGGCATTCCAGTTTACATTGCCGATAATGAAGCTAGGAAAATTATGCAATCAGCAGCAATTATTGAAGCTGTTAAAAAAGTATTTGGTACTTCTATTTTTGAAAATGATGCGTTGAATAGAGAAAAATTAGCTGAGATCGTATTCAATGCCCCTGAAAAATTAAAAGAACTCAATAAAATAGTCCACCCAGCGGTAAAAAGACATTTTGATCAATGGATTTTGCAACATGCAGCTGCACCATATGTTATTTATGAAGCTGCCATTTTATTTGAAAGCGGTGGTTATAAAAATTGTGATTTAATTATATCGATTACTGCACCAGTTGAATCAAGGATTCAAAGGGTAATGGAGCGCGATAAAACTACACGCAAACTTGTTTTAAAGCGAATAAATTCACAATGGACTGACGAACAGCGCATTTCAAAAAGTGATTTTGTCATAGAAAATATTTCAATTGAAGCGGCAAAATTAGAAATTGTTAAAATTCTTAAAATTTTAAAGATTAAACAAAACGAGTCTTAGATGTTAATCTTTGGTTAATGTATTATTTAATATATTGTTAAAATACTAATTTTGTCTCGATGAATAAACTTTTTTTTAGATTACTTGTATTGTTGATGAGTTTATCCCTTATAGGAATAATTCTTGTTCAGGTGTATTGGTTTAATACCTCATTTAAAAACAATGATGAACAATTTAAATTTCATGTCAAGCAGGTTATTGGTAACGTAGCCGATAAATTGCAACAACACGAAGCATACAGTTTTTATGATAAATACAATCATTATAAAGACAGTACTGGAAAGATTCCAAAAAAGAATGATTTATTAGAGTTTTATTACGTTCAAAAGAATCCGAAAACAAACAAAACCATAATATATTCAAATAGTATCATATCAGAGGATTACAATATATCTTCGACGCTCTTTGATAAAAAATTTGACAGTGAAAGGTTTAAAAATTTCAATTCTAAAAGGGTTACTGAAGTTTATAACAATAATAATGTAGATAATCCTGGTGTTCAACAAAGTTTGATACCAGATGTCAGGATTGAAAAATCTGGAAATTTAGATGTTTTAGATAATGCGCAATTTGAAATTTTTTTCAAAGATATTGCATCTGCAATGCCTCTAGAAGAAAGAGTTTCAAAAGAAACGTTAAACAAACTTATAAAAAAAGAATTAGAGGAATATGGTGTAAATACAAAATTTGAGTTTGGTATATATAGTAATAATTTGGCAACTAAAATTAAGTCAAATGATTTTAAATATGATAAAGTAGCCACATATTCGATTCCTATACTCACTGATAATGAGGGAAATTGTAAATACCAATTATTGGTTACTTTCCCTCATAAAAAAAAATTTTTATTATCGGAACTCGTTAGCATAACCATCCTTTCAATCATCTTTACGCTTATTATTATTATAGCTTATTCAAGTGCATTGAACCAATTGATTCGTCAACGTCACATATCTGAAATAAAAACGGATTTTATTAATAATATGACGCATGAGTTTAAAACTCCTATAGCGACGATTAATTTAGCTTTGGATGCCATTAAAAATCCAAAGATTATTGATGATAAAGAAAAAGTGTTTCGATACCTCCAAATGATCAGAGATGAAAATAAACGGATGCACGCTCAGGTTGAAAATGTTTTAAGAATCTCTAAACTGGAGAAAAAAGAATTAGACATTAATAAAGATTCTAATAATATTCATGAGGTTATTAATGATGCAATTGAGCATGTTAATTTAATATTAGAAGACCGACAAGGAACCGTTACGAGTCATTTTGACGCTAATAGAACCACTGTCTTAATTAATGATGTTCATTTTACGAATGTGCTTGTTAATATTTTAGAAAATGCAATAAAATATTCCCCAAATGTTCCGGTGATTGATATTTATACCGAAAACGTTAAAGACATGGTTATTATCAAAGTAAAAGACCATGGTTTGGGAATGGGTAAAGTGGCTCAAAAAAGAATTTTTGAAAAATTTTATAGAGAACATACTGGAGATATACATAATGTGAAAGGACACGGATTAGGTTTGGCGTATGTAAAAAGAATAGTTGAAGACCATAACGGTCAAATTTATGTAGAAAGTGAAAAGGGAAAAGGAAGTACCTTCATTATAAAATTACCATTAATAAATTAGGAATATGGAAAATATAAATAAAAAAATACTTTTAGTGGAGGATGACCTTAATTTTGGTGCAGTACTAAAAGATTATTTAATGCTAAATGATTTTGATGTCACTTTGGCTAAGAATGGAATGGAAGGATTTGAAAAGTTCAAAAAAGATACTTACGATTTGTGTATTCTAGATGTAATGATGCCATATAAAGATGGTTATACGTTAGCTAAAGAAATCAGAGAGAAGAACAATGAGGTGCCTATTATTTTCTTGACAGCAAAATCTATGAAAGAGGATGTATTGAAAGGATATAAAGCTGGTGCGGATGATTATTTGAATAAACCCTTTGATTCTGAAGTATTGTTGATGAAAATCAAAGCTATAATTCAAAGAAAATCGTCTGATACAAAAGCGGAACAAGTACAATTTGAATTTAATATTGGTAAATTCCATTTGAATTCTAAACTTCGTTTTCTAACATTTGATAATGAAGAACCGATAAAATTGTCTCCAAAAGAGAATGAATTATTGAAAATGTTGATTCTTCACGAAAATGATTTAATGCCAAGAGAATTGGCTTTAACAAAAATATGGAGGGATGATAACTATTTTACTTCCAGAAGTATGGATGTTTACATCGCTAAGTTAAGAAAATATCTGAAACTAGATGAAGATGTTGAAATATTAAATATTCACGGTGAAGGATTTAGATTAGTAGTAAAAAATAAAAAAGCAGTATAAGCAAAAAGGCTTCGAGAAATCGAAGCCTTTTTGTCTTAAGAACTATTTCATGCCTTCCGTTACCAAAGTAAGTAACTTTACATTCCGAGAAGGAAGAATTTTATCTTTTATTATAAAATAATAATCGGTAGAAACTATTTATCTCCAATTCAGCTGTAAGGCATAACAATTTTTATCCTCTTTAGTAATGCTAAAAATAGTTTCGTTTTCAGAACTATTTTCATGAATGATTACTTTATCTTTTAAAGATAATTCTTTTAGGAAATTCATTTCAAAACTTTTAACGGCTTGATTCAGCGTTAGTTTTTCGTCAACCAAATCCAAACACCATTCTAGGTATTTTACATTATTCACATGATTCACAATATCTAAATCTGATAAAAACACGGTTTTTTCAAAAACAATCTCTTTTTCGTGATTGAAATTAATTCTAGAAAATCCTTCGTCTGTGGCTCTTTTTTCCGGATATAATTCAAAATGATCAAACGGCAAGGCTAAGCCTTCCGGTCTGCGGGTTTTAGTGTTGAAAACGGCCCAAAAAGTCTCTGAACCTACAATTTTTTCTCCATTCACATGCATTTCTAAAGCACGCACTGAACGGGAATTTTCTAGCGAATTGATCCACGTTTTTACGGTTACTAGATCACCCCATTTGGGTAGTTTAGTGATTTCAACACGCATTCTGCTCAAAACCCAAGCTTGGTTGAATTCCTGCATATCCAAAAAACTAATCCCGCCAATTTCCGAATGTGCCGCAGCCGTTAACTGTAAAAGATTACACAAATCAGTATATTTTAAAAATCCATTTGGCGCGCATTGCGTGAAATTGATTTCCCAATCTTTGCTTAAAATAGAAGTGAAATTTGGTGCTATTGGCATATAAATAATTATGAAAGTATTCTTAGATTTAAGTTTTATTTTTTGGAAGTGATATAATCAACAATTACTTCATACGGAGTTTCAAAATCGAACCATTTGGTGTTTTCATTTTTTTTGAACCAAGTGAGTTGTCGTTTAGAAAATCGTCTGGTGTTTTTCTTTATTTCTTCAATGGCAAATTCTAATGAAATTTCTCTGTCAAAATAACTGAATATTTCTCTATAACCTACTGTTTGTAAAGCATTCAATTCTTTGTTGGGGAATACTGTTTTTGCTTCAGCCAATAAACCTTCACTCATCATTATGTCAACACGTTGATTGATTCGGTTGTAAATTATCTTTCTGTCAGCTTCTAAACCAATTAAAATAGGAGTGAATTTGCGGGTGTTTTGCTTCTGGTTTAAAAAAGATGAATATGGTTTTCCAGAGCCCAAACACACTTCAACAAAACGCATCATTCGTTGTGGATTTTGCAAAGTTTGCGGATTTTCGATTGTCAAACTTTTGTAATAATCGGAATCTAGTGTTTGTAGTTTTTGTTGTAAATATCCAATTCCTAATTTTTCATAATTAGTAGTTATTTCGGCGCGTATTGCTTGGTCGATTTCAGGAAATTCATCAAAACCTTTCAGAATTGCATCTACATATAATCCGGAACCACCAACCAGAATCGCATAGTCATTGGTCAGGAATAATTCATCGAGTTTGGTAATGGCTTCTTTCTCGAAATCACCAACAGTATAATTCTCGAATATGGATTTATTTTGGATGAAATGATGTGTAACTGCCGCCAATTCTGTTTTGTTCGGCACAGCTGTACCGATAGTCATTTCCTTGAAAAATTGTCGGCTGTCGCAGGAGAGAATATCACATTTGAAATAATTGGCTAATACAATACTCAAGGATGTTTTTCCTATTGCCGTTGGTCCGATTATGGTTATTAAGTACTTCATATTTTTTTAGCCCAGATGGAAACGAAAACCCCGGAGTTGTAAAAGTTATTTTTTCTTGGTGTAAAAGAGCGACCAAAGGAAGCTCTTTTTATGCCTTAGAAAAACAACTTGATAACGAGGAGTTGCAGTGTACAGCTGGAATTAGCTTCAATTAGTATTATTTTAAAACTGTACCATGGTAACAGTATTTTGCGTTATTATACCCTTCTGTTCCACAATTCGGACAAGGATTAATTCTATCAGAGACCGTTTTTCTATGGAAATTATTAGTAAATTGTGCTGTGACAATTCCTGTGGGAACCGCAATAACGTTGTATCCCATTATCATAGCGATGGAGGCAATGAATTGTCCCAAAGGTGTAATAGGTGAAATATTACCGTAACCAACTGTTGTAAGAGTTACAATAGTCCAGTAAATACTGGTGGGAATACTAGTGAAACCGATTTCTTCCTCTTTAACAACATACATTACGGAACCTATTATTATACTGCTGATTACCATAAAGTAGATGAAAATAAGAATTTTGCCTTTACTCGTAATCAATGCTTCTTTTAAACGAATGGATTGGCTAGAAAATTTCGGGTGTTTTAAAATCTTAAATAATCGCAAGAATTTAATGGCTCGAATGATCGTTAGAACACTTGCTCCTGTCAAAATAAAGGACAAATACATAGGTAAAATAGCCATTAAATCAATGATGCCATAGAAACTAAAGATGTACTTTAGAGGTTTGTTTATGGACAGAATTCTAAGAAGGTTTTCTAATGTAAAAAAAATGGTAATAATCCATTCCAGCACAATGAGTTCATGGTGGTATTTTTCAATAAAACCTTTGACTGTTTCTAGTATAACTATGAAGACACTCGGTACAATAACTCCTAAAAGAATAAGGTCAAACAGACGTCCGGAAGCCGTATTTGTTCCGTAGATTATAATATTGGTTTGATGTCTAAAACTATCAAATTTCGATTTTATTATTTTCATATTAAATTGATAATAAATAGAATATGATTAAAATCGTATAATTTTCAATGTTTTGCTTTTTCGAACATGACTTTGGATAATATTTCGGGTGTCACGGTTACTTTGCATTGGGATTATAATATTTTTAAGGATTTCGATATTGTTAATTTGATAATTTAAATCATAAAAAGCATAACCTTTGTAAATCCCATTTTCTATCAAAACAGCAGAACGCTCGTTGATGGTTCTTCCTCTATCGATAAGCACCATATTTTGATTTTCAAAACTGTTTTTGTCGATGAATCCCTGAACTCTTGCGTTGTATTCTTCAGCAGAAACACTGCCTATACAAGCACCATCACATTCTTTTATATTGTATTGAAAACAGTTCGTTTTTGAAACATACAAACCGGTTAATTTTTGGCATAAATTATAATGGGAAGTGATTCTGAACAATGCGTCTTTTCCTTCTTGTAATGAAGAAAAGGAAGTTATTTCTTTTTTTCGACCGTCCGCTTTTTGAAGTTTTAGATTGAGGTATCCCTTTTCGTCTTTTTCGGCATACAAAGCCAATTGGAAAAGGCTTTTTCTTTGCGCTCGATTATGAATTGGTTTATTGACTTTAATTTCTTCGCTTTCTTTTAATAAAGCAATCAATTCGCTTCCTGTCTCATCATAAGTTACCGTGAAAACTTCAGCTTGGATTTTCTTGCATTTAGTTGAACTTCCTGTAAAATGTTGGTTGATGCGCTTTTTTATGTTTCGGCTTTTGCCAATATAAATAAGATTTCCTTTTTCATTATGAATGTAATAAATCCCCGTTTTGGCAGGTAAGTTTGCAACAATATCCAGTAATTTTGGAGCGATTCCTTTTTCGATTTCTAACTTTATGAAGTCTTTTACAATTTCTTTTTCTAAATCTTTATCCAACAGTATTTTAAATAATTTTACCGTCGCTAAAGCATCTCCACTGGCTCTATGTCGGTCTGCCATTGGGATTCCAAGAGCGCGAACGAGTTTTCCTAAACTATGGGAAGGTTGCTCTGGTAATAATTTTTTTGATAATTCAACAGTACAAAGTGTTCTGGCTTCGAAATCGTATCCTAATCGTCTGAATTCGGTTCTTAAGATTCTATAATCAAAAGAGGCATTGTGAGCGACTATGACACAATCACTTGTCATTTCAATTATGCGCTTTGCCACTTCAAAAAATTTGGGTGCAGAGCTCAACATGGCGTTATTAATCCCCGTCAATTTTACAACAAAAGGCTGAATTGGAATTTCAGGATTGACTAAACTGATGAATTGATCTACAACTTCATGACCATCAAATTTATAGATGGCGATTTCGGTGATTCCTTCTTCGTTGAATTGTCCTCCAGTGGTTTCTATGTCAAGTATTGCGTACAAATTTTTTGTTTAATGTTTAATTTTGAAGTTATGAAACAGGTGAAATGCTTCGCTGTCGCTTGGTTCAAAAATCGTTAATTTTTCAATCAAAAATTACTTTCTTCCCCCAAAGATACTACTTCCTATTCGAACCATCGTGCTACCACACTCAATTGCAAGTTGGTAATCGCCAGACATTCCCATTGACAATGTAGAGATGTGATTCATCGTGTCTGTACTAATCGAATCAAAAATCGATTTCAAATGAGTGAATTCTTTCTTGATTTGTTCTTTATTATCAGTAAAAGTTGCCATTCCCATTAGTCCTACAATCCGAATGTTTTTCATTTCCTGAAATTCAGTTGAAGATAGCATAGAAGTAAGTTCTACCTGGTCAAGTCCAAATTTGGTTTCCTCTTCTGCAATATGCATTTGCAACAAACAATCAATAATTCTATTGTTTTTTTGTGCTTGCTTGTTTATTTCCTGTACTAATTTCAAACTATCCACGCCATGAATCAAGCTCACAAATTGTGCCATAAATTTGACTTTATTGGTTTGAACGTGGCCAATCATATGCCATTGAATATCTTTAGGCATTTGTTCCCATTTCTCAGCCATTTCCTGGATTTTGTTTTCTCCAAAAATGCGTTGTCCCGCTTCATAAGCTTCCATCAAATCTGCAACAGGTTTGGTTTTTGATACCGCAACAAGGGTTACATGTTCCGGTAATGTGGATTTTATTTTGAGAAGGTTTTGTGGTATTGACATATTAAATAAATTGTTTAGCAATTTTCTCTGCTTTTTTGCTTTCCGAATAATCGTAGAAACCTTCACCAGTTTTTACCCCCATTTTTCCTGCACGAACCATATTTACCAATAGGGGACAAGGTGCATATTTGGGGTTTTTGAATCCGTCGTACATTACATTTAGAATGGCTAAACAGACATCAAGTCCAATAAAATCAGCTAGTTGTAAAGGTCCCATTGGGTGACCCATTCCTAATTTCATAACCGTATCAATTTCATAAACACCTGCCACTTTGTTGTATAACGTTTCGATGGCTTCGTTAATCATGGGCATCAAAATTCTATTGGCAACAAAACCAGGATAATCGTTTACTTCAACAGGAGTTTTTCCTAATTTCTCGGATAAGTCCATGATGATTTTAGTCACTTCATCGCTCGTATTGTAACCACGAATGATTTCCACCAATTTCATAATAGGCACCGGATTCATAAAATGCATTCCAATAACACGTTCCGGATGTACTACTACCGCTCCAATTTGTGTAATGGAAATAGAAGAAGTATTAGTTGCCAAAATTGTATTATGAGAACAAGCTTCGTTTAATTGCTTGAAAATATTCAGTTTTAATTCAACATTTTCCGTAGCTGCTTCAATAACTAAATCAACACCTACGACGCCATCTTTAATATCTGTATACGTGATTATATTGGTAATTGTTTTGGCTACATCTTCTTGAGTGATGGTCCCTTTGGTTAACATTCGGTCTAAATTAGCAGCAATTGTTGCCATTCCTTTATCCAAAGATTTTTCGGAAACATCAATTAATTTTACGGTAAAACCACTTTGGGCGAAAGTATGGGCAATTCCGTTACCCATTGTTCCTGCTCCGATTACGGCTATTGTTTTCATATTATAGGGTTGGATTAAAGCTGAAGTATTTATCTAAATCTTCTTTTATTACTTCATATTCATTTTCATTAATATATTTATTGCTGTAAAGCCAAATATATCTTTCATATTGAACATTGTATGGTAAGATTGGATCAATCAAAAAATATTTTCTTCTAAAAAATTCTATTTGTTTTTTGTATACTAATTCAATGAATTTATCTATTTCTAAAGCATTCTTTTTGGTATATATAAAATAAAAAAGTTTTGATGAATCGATATGCTTTTCATTATGCCCATCAAAAAAAGCCTTTATAATTGCTACAAATGTTAGCAAAGTTGATAAAAGAATACTTTGTATCAAAACTGGACTAAACTTAAAATAATCTGAAATTAAATATAAAATTAATGTTGTATTTAAAAACAAAGAAAAATAGAATAACATCGATCTTGAGTCTTCTTTAGTCTTATTGATATATTGTGTCGTTTTGATTTCTTCTAATGGAATATTATACTTTAATTTATGTTTTGCAGTATCTAAATCAACAATAATTTCATTTTCTAAAACTTCAAAAGATTGTTTTTGATTTTTGAACTTAATTTCTAATTTGTTTTCCATTAATAATTACTTCTTAAAACAATCAATGATTTGGTATGCCACTTTTAAAGCTTCGGTTGCTTGTTCTAATGTTACAACTGGAGTAGTATTGTTGTTGATAGCATTCGCAAATGATTCTAATTCGTCAAGAATAGCATTGTTTTGTTCCACATCAGGATTTGAGAAGTAGATTTGTTTTTTTACACCTTCTGCATTTTGTAAAATGATATCAAAATCCCCAGGAACTTCCGGAGCATCTTTCATTTTCACCACTTCGCATTTCTTTTCAAGGAAATCAACGGAGATATAGGCATCTTTTTGGAAGAAACGGGATTTGCGCATGTTTTTCATCGAAATTCGGCTCGCAGTTAAATTAGCAACACAACCGTTTTCGAATTCGATTCGGGCATTAGCAATATCCGGAGTTTCACTTATAACTGAAACACCACTGGCACTAATATTTTTTACTTTGGATTTTACAACACTCAAGATGGCATCAATATCATGAATCATCAAATCAAGAACTACAGGAACATCCGTACCACGAGGATTGAATTCCGCCAAACGGTGTGTTTCAATAAACATAGGATTCTCAATCATGTTTTTGGTAGCAATAAACGCTGGATTGAATCGCTCTACGTGTCCTACTTGTCCTTTGACATTGTATTCTTTGGCTAAAGCAATTATTTCTTCGGCTTCTTCAACAGTTGTAGAAATGGGTTTCTCAATAAAAACGTGTTTTCCTGACTTAATAGAAACTTTAGCACATTTGTAATGAGAAAGCGTTGGAGTGACGATGTCTATAACGTCAACAGCATGAATTAATTTGGCTATAGTATCAAATTGTTTGTAGCCAAATTCATAAGCGATTTTAGCTCCATTTTCAAGATTTTCATCATAAAAACCAACCAATTCATATTTTTCTGATTGTTGTAATAAACGCAAATGTATTTTTCCTAGATGACCTGCACCTAATACTCCAATTTTCAGCATAATTATGTAATTTGTACAAAAATAGCAATAAAATGATTAATTTTTTATTGATAATGAACAATTATTTAATGTATTTTAAATTCAATTTTCAATATTTAAAATTAGAAATTGTTTTCTATTTTTGCCAAAATAAAATAGTAAATTTTGAAAGACACAGCCAAACATCAAGGACTTCGGAATCAGTTAGTAAGCGTTTTAGAACAAAAAGGCATTACGGATAAAAGTGTTTTGGATGCAATAAAAAAAATACCAAGACACTTGTTTTTAAATTCCAGTTTTGAAGATTATGCCTATCAAGATAAAGCATTTCCTATTGGTGCAGGTCAAACCATTTCTCAACCCTACACAGTAGCCTTTCAATCCCAATTATTAGAAGTTAAAAAAGAGCATAAAATTCTAGAAATAGGAACAGGTTCAGGATATCAAACGGCTGTTTTATGTACCATGGGAGCAAAAGTTTTTAGCGTAGAAAGACAGAATGAATTATTTAAACAAACTTCTATTTTATTTCCAAAATTAGGTATTCGTCCCAAACATCTTTCTTTTGGAGATGGATACAAAGGATTACCAAGTTACGCGCCTTTTGATAGTATTATTGTAACTGCGGGAGCTCCATTTATCCCCCAGCCATTGATGGCGCAATTAAAAATAGGAGGAAGGCTGGTGATTCCGTTAGGGGAAGATGTTCAAATTATGACTTTACTAATCAGAAAAAATGAAACGCAATTCGAGAAACATGAGTTTGGAGAATTCCGATTTGTACCGCTATTAGAAGACAGAAATTAATACTGGAACCCGCTAAATAGCGGGTTTTTTATTGACCAATAATACTTAGATATCGTTCTAAGCTTTCTTTTTCCATTTTAGCTATAAACAGTAAAAAATCATCGTTGTTATTTTTGGTTTGAGCTGTTTCAAGTGCTTGGTAATATTGCATTTTACTTTCATAATCACCTTTTATATTAGCAATTATATAGCCATGTTGCAACAAAATCAGATTCATCACCAAGCGTGAAGTTCTTCCGTTTCCATCAATAAAAGGATGAATAGTAACTAAACGTTCGTGCATTTCAGCAGCCAAGACTATAGGATGAAGGTTGTTTTTATTGGTTTCAAACCAAATGAAAAAATCTTCTATTTCTTTGGCAACCAAAAGAGGCTGTGAAGGTATATGGCTGCTCCCCTGAATCATCACTTGAATTTTTCTATAGCGACCAGCATCTTCTGGATGGATCCCTCTTAAAATAAGATTGTGAATGGACAGCACTTCTCGTTCATTTATAGGAGCGTTTTTTTTCATCAAATCTTTGATATAAGCAATCGCTTCCTGATGATTAATGACTTCAAGATGTTCCCGCATACTTTTTCCTGAAATAGTTAAACCTTCATTGATGACCAAATCAGTTTCACGAAGGGTCATTGTGTTTCCTTCAATACGATTACTTTCAAAAGTGTATTCTAATTCTAATGCCTGAGTAATTCGAGAACTATCAAAAGCTCTAAAAGAATCTAATTTTTTCTTTAAGGAATCTATTTCATCTAAAATTTTTTGCAATGTTGGAGATACCTTTTTCTTCGCAGATTTACTTTGGTATCTTATTTCTTCTTCAGCAACCAGTAAAGCTTTTAATGCAAATTCATCATGACCAATTTCATAAAGAATTTTTTCTTTAAGCCAAGCTACCATTATTGTTTCTAAATCGATTTCAAGTAAAGCTGCAAGTTTCAAAACTTGATCTCTAGTAGGCTTTCTGGTACCACTTTCAAATTTACTGATTAAGGCTTGATCAATTCCTAAAAGTTGAGCCACTTCTCTAGTTTTGAGTCCTTTTTGTTCTCTTGCATTCTTGAGTAGTGTTTTCATTTCATAAAAATGTTTTAAATTGTCTTGACTAATTTAGTCATTTATATTTGTTGAAAAATACAAATCTGACTTAAAATTTAATTTAAAATGATTTTTTTATTCTGTCAAGGTCGCGTTTAGTATCTTGTTCTTTTAACGATTCGCGTTTGTCATAGGTTTTCTTCCCTTTACAAAGACCAATTTGCAGTTTAGCCATTCCTTTTTCATTGGTAAACAATTTCAAAGGAATAATGGTTAGTCCTTTGGCTTGAACGCTTTTGATTAATCCTTTCAATTCTCTTTTATTCAAAAGTAATTTACGTTCACTTCTGGCTTTATGGTTGAATTGATTTCCAAAAGTATATTCTTCAATGTAAGTATTGATAGCAAAAAGTTCGTTGTTACTAAATTCACAAAAACTCTCTGTAATATTAGCCTTTCCTAATCGAATGGATTTAATTTCAGTTCCTGCCAAAACAATTCCAGCAGTAAATGTCTCGATTATTTCATAGTCGAATTTGGCTCTTTTATTGTAGATATTTATTGTTTTCAGCATAGGAATACAAAGGTAGAAACAAATCTACGAAACACCAATTGTTTTTATATAAATACTTAAATTTGCAAAATGGAAAATTCAAAATCAAAAGACCCGCTTCATGGAATAACACTCCAAAAAATTGTGGAACAATTAGTGGAATATTATGGCTTTGATACTTTGGGGGAACTTATAAAAATTAAATGTTTTATAGATAATCCAACTGTAAAATCCAGTTTGACTTTTTTACGAAAAACGGATTGGGCTAGAAAACAAGTAGAAGACTTATACCTAAAAGTATTGCCTAAATTGCTGAAGTAAGTTTAGTTTAATTTATAAGAAACCATAACGCCTCCTCTATATGGGATCCATTCGCCGCTTTTGTTGTATTTTTCAGCAGTTTCATAGCGTTCTTTAGTACCTATATAATATCCTTTATAAAAACCTTGATGCCATCCACCACCCAAGAAACAATCTAACATAAATTTGTCATTGATTTTCACTTGGTATCCTAGAGTTGAACCTACAAAATAGCCTACACCTTTTTCATATTGATTAGTATTTAAATAATTCCATTTTTGAAAATTAAATATGCTGGCGCCAATATGTGCTCCAACATAAAATCCGTTGTGTTTTTCTTTAAAATGGTACCGATATTCTGGGGTAAATGTGTAAAACTCTCTTGGCTTTCCAGCTATCGATTTCCAGGGAGAAGCTAAAACGTCAAATTGAAAAGTAGATTTTTTTCCAATACTAGTTTCAATACCTACATTTGGAATTGCTAACATAGTAGTTAATGCATTAACCTTAACATAGGTTTGACTTTGTGAATGAATTGAAAAGATAAGAATTGTAATTACTAATAATTTTTTCATGATAAAGTTTGCGCGATACTTAGGAGATGCATTTATTTTGGAGGCAAATATAAAGATTATTCTTTCAAAAAAAATACTAAATCATTTTATACTGAATTAGATATTGAAAATATAAATCAGATTTTATTCAAAATTGAATAAATGACAGTATCCAAAAAACGCCCATTATAAAATTCATTTTCTTTTAAATGTGCTTCTTTTACAAAACCACTTTTTTGTAATACCTTTTCAGAGCCAAAATTTTCCGGATCAATTATAGCTTCAATTGAATGGAGTTGCATTACTTCAAAACCATATCGAACAGCTTCTTTTACTGCTTCAGGCATGATTCCTTTTCCATTAAATTCAGGTAGTAGCATATAACCAATCTCGGCTCGAAAATGTTCCGGTTTTATTCTGTAATGTCCAATAATACCAATGAGTTTTGGGTCATTTTTAAGCGTAATTGCCCAATTGATTCCCTCGTTAGTTTCAATTTTATTGTCAATCATATCAATGTGTTCCAAGGCATCTTCAATAGTTTTTACTAAAGGTCTGGGAATGTATTTCATAGTTTCGGAATTAGAGCGTAAATCGAAAATTTCATTTACATCACTTGCATCTACACGTCTTAATAGTAAACGCTCGGTTTCCAGATTCGGAAAGGGGTTAAAATTTATGGATAACATATTTCGTTGCTTTATAAATTAAAGGATATCGATGCTAAATTCAGAATGGAATGTTTGATTTGCGTTCAGAATTTGAATTCCTTCTTTTTCAAATAGATTTCTAGAATTTTCGGCAGTATCCGAATAACCAAACCATGGTTCTATACAAAGAAATGGTGCGTTCACTTTTGTCCAAATACCTAAACTTGGGAAATCTTTAAAATTTACTCTCAAAACAGGATTTTTATTTTCTAATATAGTCAATGAATTTGATTTTAATGTTTTAAAAATTAACGCATCATTTTCGAATAATTGATAGGTCAATGGAATTCGGTTGTTTTGAACATCTAATTTTTTAGTTTTATTTGAAATCAAATCATTTTCAAGAAGATAATATTCTAACGGTTCTTCCTTTTCGAATACGATAGAATAGTTCTCGAAATTTCCGGGTAAAGCAAATGCTGGATGTGCCCCTATAGAAAATGGAATTTGGGATGCTCCTTTATTGATAACTTTATATTCAATGTGTAAACTTTTTTCATTCAATGTGTAAATGAGTTGTAATTCAAATGCAAATGGATACACTTTTAGCGTTTCTTCAGAAGAGTGGATTGAAAAAGTAACACTATTTTCTTTTTTATCAATTAATTCAAATTCCATATCTCTGGCAAAACCATGTCGGGATACATGATATTCTGTATCATTATACTGATAAGAATTGTTTTTTAACGTACCGACAATAGGAAATAAAAGAGGAGAGTGCTTGCCCCAAAAAGCAGGATTTCCTTCCCAGATATATTCTTTATTTTTATTATTTTTTAAAGAACATAATTCGGCTCCAAAGTGTTTTATTTCAGCGGTTAGATTCGAGTTTTTAAGTGTTGTAGTCAAAATAGGTTCCAGTTAATTTAAAAATTGATTTTAGATGGTAAATATATTTTATAATTTTTAATAATAATTGGGATTGAAATTAATTTTATTTTCTTTAAAATTCAGCTAATTTTCTTGAAACTAGTTTTAAATTCTCTTTTTTTTCATTTATTTGTGATATAAATAAAATGAAAATGAAAAAAAGCCACTTCAGAGTCCTATTAAATTTGACTTTATTATTGGGAGTTTCGTCTATTTGGGCACAACAAACTCCGATCACTGCAACCATTAACGAAGAATCAAAGTATGATTACCATGATGCCTTTGCCCCGTTTTTTTATACCAAAAATGGAACAACTACGCGTTCAGCAAGTGGTCAGCCTGGGTCAGAATATTGGCAAAACAGAGCGGATTATCAATTAACGGCACGACTGAATGACCAAAATAATGAAATTACCGGATCCGGAATTATAACCTACACAAACAATAGTCCGGACAAAATGAATTTTGTTTGGATGAATTTAGATCAAAATTTATTTAAATCAGATTCAAGAGGAAACGCACTTGTTCCCATTACAGGAAGTCGAAATGGCGCTCAGGGTCAAATTTTTGACGGAGGTCATAAAATTAAATCGGTTAAAGTTATTGCGACAAGTAATGGAAAGGCGACTGAAATTGTTGCTAAATATGTAATTTCTGATACCAGAATGCAAGTTTTTATCCCTCAAGGATTGAATGCTAAAGGAGGAACTGTAAAAATTAAAATTGATTTTTCTTTTATAGCTCCTAATGAAGGTTCAGATAGAATGGGGGTATTGGAGACTAAAAATGGCAAAATATTCACAATAGCACAATGGTATCCAAGAATGTGTGTGTATGATGATGTACGTGGATGGAACACGAACCCTTATTTAGGAGCTTCGGAGTTTTATTTAGAGTATGGCGATTTAGATGTAAATATTACTGCTCCCTCGAATCATATTGTAGTTTGTTCCGGCGAATTGCTAAATCCCACAGCAGTATATTCTGCTGAGCAACAAAAACGTTTGTCACAAGCTTCAAAAAGTGATAAAACGGTACTAATTCGTTCTGGGGATGAAGTTGTCGCTGCTGCAAATAGCACTGCTCTCAAAACAGAAAAAACTTGGCATTATAAAATTAAAAATGCACGTGATCTTTCGTGGGCTTCTTCTGGCGCCTTCATATTAGATGGTGCAAAAATTAATTTACCAAGTGGTAAAAAATCATTAGCGCTTTCAGCATATCCTATAGAAAGTGCCGGTAATGATGCTTGGGGAAGAGCAACCGAATATACAAAATCATCTATCGAAAATTATTCGAAAAGATGGTTAGAATACCCTTATCCTGTCGCTACAAATGTGGCTGGAAATGAAGGTGGAATGGAATATCCAGGAATCGTTTTTTGTGGATGGGAATCAAAAGGTATTGATTTATGGGGAGTTACAGATCATGAATTTGGTCACAACTGGTTCCCAATGGTAGTGGGTTCAAACGAACGCTTGTTTGCTTGGATGGATGAAGGATTCAATACCTTTATTAATTCACTAAGTTCTGTTGATTTTAATAATGGGGAATACAAAGAAAAAATTACTGATTTACACGAAAGAGCAGAAAGGTATACCAATCCAAAGTTAGAAACGATTATGAGTTCGCCAGATAACATGAAAGAAGCTAATATTGGCCTTTTATGTTATTCAAAACCGAGTTCAGGATTAGTGATTTTGCGGGAGCAAGTTTTAGGTCCGGAGCGTTTTGATTTGGCTTTTCGTACGTATGTAGAACGTTGGGCATTTAAACATCCAACTCCCGATGATTTTTTTAGAACTATCGAAAATGTTGCAGGAGAAGATTTAAGTTGGTTTTGGAGAGGTTGGTTTCAATATAACTGGCGTTTAGACCAAGGGATTAACTCCATTAAATATATAAAAAATGATCCAAAACAAGGAGTTATAATTTCAATTGAAAACTTCGAAAAGATGGCAATGCCAGTAATTTTAGATATAAAAACTAAAAATGGAAAAATAACTCGAATTAAGTTACCTGTAGAAGTTTGGCAAAAAAATATTGAGTGGTCATTCAAACATAATTCTACAGAGGAAATTGAAAGTATAACAATAGATCCTGATCATGTACTTCCAGATAGTAATGAAAGTAATAATAGTTGGACTTCTACCAATGGAATGATTGATGTTGACATTGTCTTAGATGAATATTTAGGAACTTATTCTAATAAAAATTCACCAATGAAAATTGTGTTTTCAGAAAAGAACAGTATTCTAAATGTTGCAATAACGGATTATCCTAAGTTTTCTGTTGAACGAATTGCAAAAGATACTTTCGAGTCTAAACAAGCGGAAATTAAATTTCAATTTAATGAAAGTAAAAATGGCCTAGAAATGATTTTGAGTGATGGTAGAAAAATACCTTTTACTAAAGAGTAATTAAACAGTTTTAATACTAAAAAACACCAGCATAATGTTGGTGTTTTTTTTATGCAAAAATAAAAACTTGAATTTTTATTCAGGAATTTGTTGACTTAGGCAATGTAATGTTCCAAAACCCCAAATAAAATCAGTAGCGCTAATTCCGATGATTTCTCTATCAGGAAAACATTCTGAAAGTATATTTAAAGCTTTTCTATCATTGCTGTCGTTAAAAGTAGGAACCAAAACAGAATTATTCAAAATCAGGAAATTAGCATAACTGGCAGGCAATCGCAAGCCATCAAATTCCAAGCGTTTTGGCATTGGTAAAACCACAATAACAGGTGATTTTCCATTTTCTAGTTTGGAGTTTTGCAAACGTTTTAAGTTGTCTTGTAATGGTTTGTAGTTAGTATCCGTTGGATCTGTTTCTACAATAGTCACAATTGTATCTTCATTTACAAATCGGCACAAATCATCAATATGACCGTGGGTATCATCACCTTCAATTCCGTCGCCTAACCAAATCACATTGGTAATTCCAAGGTATTCCTTAAAAACGGCTTCGTAATCTGCTTTGCTGAAATTTGGATTTCGAACCTGAATATCAGGATGCATTAAACATTCTTCCGAAGTCAGTAAAGTACCGCGTCCATTGGTGTCAATAGCGCCACCTTCTACAATAACCGGTTTTCCTTTGTATAAAACTTGAGTAACAGGAATATTTAGAAATTCACCTACTTTGGCAGGAACAAATTTGTCTAATTGAATGTTTTTATATTTTGCCCAACCATTAAAATTAAAGTTTAAAGCTTCTCTTTCGGCACCGTTTTTAACGATTATTGGACCCGAATCACGCATCCAGCTTCTATTGGTTTTATGAATGATGTACGAAACGTTAGTCAGTTTAACATCAGCTGTTTCTAGCATTGTAGTGACTTTTTCTTTTTGGTTTTCATCGGCAACTACTAAAAAGACTGGCTCGAAAGTGGCCACTTTTTTTATAAATTCTACAAAAGCCCATTGAACAGCTTCGTATTTCCCTGGCCAATCTTTTCCATTGTGTGGAAAACAAAGCAATATGCCTTGTTGTTTTTCCCACTCAGCAGGAAATCTTCTATTATTTGTAGTACTCATAGTTAGTCAATCGCTCTTTTTGTTATGTCACCAAAAGCGTCTATTCTTCTGTCTCTAAAGAAAGGCCAGTTCTGACGCACATTTTCTTGTAAGTCCAAGTCTACTTCTGCAATAAGAATTTCTTCTTTATCGTGTGAGGCTTGTGCCAAAATTTCGCCTTGTGGTCCCGCAATAAACGAAGATCCCCAAAACTGAATTCCTGCTGTATCTGGAAGGTATTGTTCTAAACCAATTCTGTTTGCTGCTGCAACATACACGCCATTGGCAACTGCGTGACCTTTCATTACACTCATCCAAGCGCCATGTTGGTTTACACCATATTCCTCTTTTTCTGCTGGATGCCAACCAATTGCTGTTGGGTAAAACAATACTTCAGCACCTTGTAGAGCCGTCAAACGAGCTGCTTCCGGATACCATTGATCCCAACAAATCAGCGTTCCAACCTTTCCTTTTTTAGTTGGAATAGTTTTAAAACCTAAATCACCAGGTGTAAAATAGAATTTCTCATAAAAATGGGGATCATCCGGAATGTGCATTTTGCGGTACAATCCTGCTTCTGAACCATCCGTGTCAATGATGTATGCGCTATTGTGGTAAATTCCTGCCATTCTTTTTTCGAAGAAAGGAACAATTATCACTACGCCTAATTCTTTTGCCAAAGCGCTAAAAGCAATAAAAGAAGTGCTGTACAATGGTTCTGCCAAAGCAAAATTATCTACATCTTCGCTTTGACAAAAATAATGACTGCTGTATAATTCCGGCAACGAAATAACTTCGGCACCAAGTTTAGCGGCATCACGAACCCAACTTAAACATTTTTTTAAGTTGTTTTCGGCAATATCATTAAGATTCAATTGAATGACTGCTATTTTGTATTTCTTATTTGGCATGACTAAAATTTTAGACTGCAAAAATAGTGAATTTTATAAAGAGTAGAAAATAGCGATACTGTGTTTTTTAACTTTAAATTGCTTCAGGGTAATCCCAATAGATTTTAAGAACTACTCCGAAGTCAGTAGAAATCGGAGTTGCTTTATCCATGAAGTTATTAAATAATTTTTATTAGTTTATAATTTTACGGCTCCTTTAGGAACTGTGTCTCCAATGCTGGTTGTTTTGGAATAATCCAACTTAGGCGAAGAAACTAATTCAATTTTCTCGCAAGCCGCTCCATTAATAGTAACCGCTTTAGCTGATGTCGAATTAAATTCAATATTTTTTAAGGACATATTTTTACCATTATAAATGTCAAAAACATTACTTTCTTTTATGTCCAATTTGATATTGTTAAGTTTTATTCCTTTGGCATCAATGATTGAAAAACCTTTATCTGCTTTTGCTGTCAAATTAGATATTTCGATGTTTTCAAGGTTCATTTCAGGCAAACCTTGTAAAAAAACGGCTTGATACGCTCCGGAAATGGTTATGTTTTTGATAGAAATGTTTTTGAACTGTGGCGTTTTTTCATCAACAGGAACCATTTTGGTACTAATTTTATTTCCTCCTTCAGCCAAAGTTTCTGCAATGGATTTCCCGCCGTAATAAAGGTCGAAAGAAATCGCCTGTGAAGGAATATCGGTCATGAAAATATCCGAGATAAAGATGTTTTCGACAACACCGCCACGTCCACGGTTGCTTTTAAAACGCAATCCAACGTCAGTTCCCATAAAAGAACAATTCGATACGTGCATGTTTTTTACACCACTAGACATTTCGCTACCTACAGTAACACCTCCGTGTCCATGATACACGATATTGTTTCTTATAATAATATTTTCGCAGGGAACAGCACGATCACGACCATCTTTGTCTTTTCCAGATTTGATGCAAATGGCATCGTCGCCCACATCAAAACTTGAATTTTCAATGAGTACATTTTTACAGGATTCTACATCAAGACCATCCCCATTTTGAGAAAACCAAGGATTACGAACGGATACATTACGAACAATTAAATCTTCCACCATTAACGGATGAATATTCCAAGCAGGAGAATTTTGAAATACAGGCCCGTCAAACAATACTCTTTTACTGTTTTGAATACTGACCATTACCGGACGAAGAAAATCATGAATGGCTTCAAATTCTTCTTTTGTTTTTAAATCGAGGCGTACATTTTGGTCGGCACCTTTAGAAGCATTCATAAAGGTTTCCGATGGGTACCAACTGTCTTTTTTATCATTGAGTACTCCGCCTGAAGCAACAAATTTTTTCCATTGACTTTCAGTAAGTTTGTTCTTTTTGACTTGTCTCCAAACTTCTCCTGAACCGTCCCATACTCCTTTTCCAGTAAAGGCTACGTTTTCAAGGTTTTTTCCATAAATAGGGGAGAGGCAACGCCAAGTATTTAATCCTTCAAAACTGGTTTCGATTAGTGGATATAAACTTTTATCCGTTGAAAATTTTATTAAGGCACCAGTTTGGGCATGCAATTCGATGTTGCTTTTCAAAATGATTGGCCCTGTAAGCCAGATTCCGGGAGGGATAATCACTTTCCCCCCTCCTTTTTTAGATACAGCAGCAATGGCATCGGCAAAAGCCTTGGTATTTAAAACAGTTCCTCCATTTACAGCACCAAAATCTTTTATGTTTACGGTATTGTTAGGAATTATGGGTTCTTTGACTTTTGCCATTTTGAATTCAATGTTTTTATATGTTTCATTGGACTCTGAATTATTGGAGACAATATTTTTAGAACAGCTTGTTATTAAAACTGCCAAAGCAATACATAATAGGTTAATTAGTTTCGTTTTCATTTTTATTAATTTGATTTATTGTATAGATTTTTATTGTTAGGTCAATATAAAAAAGGGACCTATTTAATTAAAAGAGAATAATGTAATCGATTACTCAAATGTATCTAATAAATGAGGATTTACAAATTAATTCTGATTAAAATATATTTGTATATAATTTCATGCAGTATAATCGTTATGTATATAGTGAGTTACAGATAGCATCTAAGCGTTGGATCAGTGCGTTCAGAATTAGAAATTAGCGATAATGTGTTAGCAGTAGCCGGATATGTTGTATGGATTATAAAGAGTATTAACTAATTGTGTCAAGACTTTGACTTGGAGAAATCAGGAGATTTTATTTTTGTATGTACTATAGTTAATAAAAACTGGTAAAGTTTTTGCATTACTACACTATTGCACTTTAATAATTTATTAAATTTTTACTATTATGACACATGAATTCAAAATTATTGATAAAGAAGACATCGCTCTTCTTAAATTTCCCAAAACAGATGTTCTTGAGGATGTGGACGAAATAAAAACGAGAATAAGTGAACTCAATAGGGCTTTAGCATTGGGTAATCTAGAGCATTCGAAAATTAAAATTTTCTTTGAAGATAACGAATCCAAAAAAATAGTAGATACTACGGTTTGGGGTGTTACTGACAAAAATGTTATGTTGAAGCAAGGGGTGATGATTCCTATACACCGAATATATAAGTTATTTTAGTGTATTGGTTTTCTTTAATTATTTGGAAACGGTTCTTTTTACAATTAATAGCCTAAAAAAGAACTTTCTTAAAAGGCTTTGTTTTGGATTGTAGAAAAGGAAAATTTGAAGATCTTAATCCAAATAAGAGGTTTTTTAACAGCATGATGTCCCGCTGCTTTGAGATGGCTGGAAGTTCGTAACCGCTCAATTTTCGGATTAACGAAAACTTGATGCGAAAGGGTAATTCCACTAAATTCCAGCTATATCAAAACAGCTGTTATGTGCTGCCTCTATTCAGGAATACCTTTCCGATTCGGGTTTTCCATCCATATTTTTATTTCTCCTAAAAAGTCCCAAACATCACCATTTGATGGCATTGTGTAATTTGGCGTTTCAGGATTTTCTCCCATTAGTTCGAAAATATTAATTAGCCATCCCGAGCCGTGTCCTGTTGCACCTAGCGGTTTTAGCCACGATTCTAATTCGCCATTTTTCACAACAAAAACTCCATATTCTTTAAGTTGTTCAAGAAAATTGTTGCAGGCTTCTTTGTCTGAGACTGAGAGAATATCAATACCGCCATCACGTTTCATATTTTTACCTGTCGCATTTAAACTTGCGAGTAATGTTGCTCTTTGATTTTGAAATGCTTGATGATTAAGATTTGGAACAAATGAACCTTCTAAAGGTTTGGCAAAGACTTGACCTCCATCTTTCAAAACGTCTATATCTACAATACCGATTGAAGGAATTCCAAGCTCTCTTAAAGGTTTAACAATATCCCAAACAGTTTGTTTATTTTGTGCATTTATAAATAAACAATTATTAATTCCTCTAGTATCATTTTGAAGTAAAAGACGTTCATTGATTTCTTGGTAAAAAGCTCTGTCTGAGTCAGCTTCACAAACTACTACACATTCAAAAAACAATCCGTTAAGTACACCAGTCGATCTTAAAAGCGGATGTCTCATAAGATGAAGAATTTTTTCTTTTGGTAAAATTCTTGCGGTTGGTATTTGATTTTTATACGTTAAACGAATGATATTTAAAGGAGAACCAGATTGAATACATCCCATTAAAAAATTTGAACTATGGGTTGAAACAAATAATCTTTTTCCAGAACGTCTCAGAGAATTGCCGATTTCTTTTCCAAGTTTATTCGAAAGAGCCGGATGTAAAAATGCCTCGGGTTCGTCTATTAAAGTGATTTTAGGATTGCCTGCTAAGATAGTTGTAATTATTCCACTAAAAGCTCTTACTCCATCACTTGCTTGTGATATTTCTAAAGCCGCTTTGTGAAAATCTATTGACTCATTTTCCCAACCTTTTTCTTCTCTCTCATTTATTGGCTCTCTATCTGAAAGTCTGATTCTTAAAGTACCAATATTTGTTGGATCAATCACATAATACTTTCCGAATGCATCATAAATTATTCTTCTAACTTCTTGACGTAATTTGTCATTGATAAATAAATGACTAATATGATTCTGCGGAGTATTCTGTAAATCTCCTGCGGCTTGCTGAGCAAGTAGATTGAGTCTATTTGTGCCGTCAAGTCGTAAAGTAAACATACTTAAAAATTGTCCAAACCAATAACTTCGTTGATTAGGATTAATTGCTTGGCTTATTAAATCAGATTTAGGAATATGTATTCTTTGTGCTTGATTTTCTTGAGCACCAACTTTTGCTATTATGATATTTCCAGCATTAATTTTCTCACCAACTACAGGAATTTGTTCAATTTCCGAAATTTCTTTTTCAATTTCTACTTCACTATATGCCGTAAAATCTATTTTTGAAACAATCAAATCATTTGGTTGCCCAAAGGAAACACGACAGTAATTTTCGATTTCTTTTAAAATTTTACTTTTGCCTGAATTATTTGGACCAACAAATACAGTTATAAGTGTTACATCAATTTCCAAATTTGGTTGATCATTTGAACTTCCAAATTTTACGTAAATTTTATCTATCATTATTTTTATTTCTTGAATTCTGCGGTTTTCTCGCGAGGTTGCACATAACTTATATACTCGCTATAAAGTAGCGACTATACAACCGTAATTGGGTAGATTGTCGCTACTTTATGGCGATATAGTAAACAAATATATTAAAATTTTCTTACAAATTATTGATCAAATTTTTTATTCCAATATGATTTATAACAGAATCTAAACTTTAATAAAGCACTTTTTTCGAAAACTTTATTCTGGAAAAAACGCGTTGTCAAATAGCCCCGATGGGAGCAAGTATCCTTTTTATAATGTAACCCGATAGGGTTGCGTTTATAAAAAGATACTGCGGACAGCGGGACAACTCGTCTTGAAAAATTAGAATAGTTCTGCTGCTAAAAGACATAAAAAAACACCAGCCTTTCGACTGATGTTCTCCTTGTTTTTAAATTATGTATACTGCTAAAGTGTATTCAATTGCTGCTTACTTTTTGCCAATTATCTTTTTGAACAGGGTTACTATTCCCAAAACAATTCCCCCGATTAGAAGTCCGATTATAAATTCGGTTACGATGGCCGGCAATTGCGGTAATACATCATGTAAGAAATCGATATTATGTACAAATATGCCACCTGCCACTAATATCAGGGCGATTGTGCCTATTACGGATAAACTTTTGATGACCTTTGGCAGTGCTTGTACCAGAATAGTACCGATCGTTTTTGTAAAACTTTTTTCTTTGGAACTCAGTTGAATCAGTTTTAAACCTGCTTCATCCATTCGGACAATTAAGGCTACAATGCCGTAAACACCAACTGTTGCGATTATTGCAATGATAGAAACAACAAGTATTTGTGATGAAATAGGCTTTCCAATTACGGTGCCCAGTGCAATAATTACAATCTCTACTGATAAAATAAAATCGGTTACGATGGCTGATTTTATTTTTCCCTTTTCGAAAGCTAATATTTGTTCTTCGGTCATCGGTTCCATTAAAATTTCGTGCTTTGCATTCTCGTGTGGAAAGAAGTACTCGTATATTTTTTCGGCACCTTCGTAGGCTAAATAAAGTCCGCCTAGCACTAAGATTATGATTACAGCCACAGGTAAAAAAGCACTCAACAGAAAGGCGATGGGTAAAATGATTACTTTATTAAGGAAAGAACCTTTTGCAATTGCCCACAATACAGGAAGTTCTCTTGATGAAATAAATCCGGAAGCTTTTTCGGCATTTACGGCCAAGTCATCGCCTAAAATACCTGCCGTTTTTTTGGCTGCAATTTTACTCATTACTGCAACATCATCCATGATTGCTGCGATATCATCTAATAGTGCGAAAAAACCTGATGCCATTTTAATTGTTTTTTAAACTGCGTTGATTTTGGTATTGCTTTACCCAAATTTAATTTACGCGTTTTCATTGTTTATTGATGCGAAGCTAAAACTTTTTTTATTTACTCTATTTATAAAACAGGTGAATTTTTAGTTAATATTAAACTAAAACCTTTCGGTATTAGCAGTACTGTTTATATTTACTTTTGAAATAAAAAAATTATGGGATTCAAACATGTATTTAAAGCCAAATTAGGTTGGCTTTTTTCTAAAAACGAAGCGGCGACGTATACTAAAAGTCATACCATAACGATTGACGGTAAGGCTGTTTTAAACGTTTCGGCGGCTAAAGCGTTCCAAGGAGATCCTGCTTTGTACAATCCTGAAGATTTGTTATTGAGCAGTGTGGTTTCCTGTCACATGATGTCGTATTTATATGTTTGTAAGCAAAATGGCATCGATGTGGTGTCTTATACAGACGAAGCAGAGGCAACTCTGGAGGTCTTGGCCGACGGTAGCGGCCGTTTTATTGAAATTAAACTAAATCCTAAAGTGCGTATCAGCAACAAAGAAAAAATAGCGGAGGCACTTAGCTTGCATAAAAAAGCAAACCAACTCTGTTTTATATCCAATTCGTGTAATTTTCCAATTGTACACTTTCCAACTTGTGAAATTGCAGCTACAAATTAAATGGGTTGTGCCTATTTACTTTTTTTGGAGAATAATTATAAAATAGCAATTAAATCAGCGGGTTGGTTTAATACATATTTTGCGCCATTCGAAATCAATTCTGCCTCTGGTCTATAGCCCCATGAAACCCCTACGGCACACATATTGGCATTCGTAGCTGTTTGCATATCAATACCGGAATCCCCTATAAAAATGATTTCTTCGGCTTTTAATCCAAAGTGTTTACTTATTTCCACTGTTTTAAACGGATTCGGTTTTTTTAGTGATTCTGTGGTCAAACCAACTATTGGATTAAAATAATCAGGAAATAGGGCTGCTGTAATTTCCTTTGTCAGGTCATCTGCTTTATTCGAGAATACACTTAGTTTTATATTACGTGATTTTAATTCGTCTAATAATTCGAATATCCCTTCATAGGCTTTTGTTTTATGTGTACAATTATCACGATATACTGCAACCATCAAATGGTAACACTGATCAATTTGTGTTTCCTCATTATGTGTTGCCGGCAAGGCTTTAGTGACCAAATTTCTAAGGCCGCTGCCAATGAAATATTGATAAGCATCATAATTGTGAGTAGGGAATTTGAGGCCTTGAAGGACATTATTCATAGCATCTGCAATGTCTTCCAATGAATTCACCAGTGTTCCGTCTAAATCAAAAATAATTCCTTTAAATTTCATTTTTTATTTTTTAAATTAATCGAAAGGATGAGTTTCGATTGTTGTTTTGGTATGGGTGGTCAAAGGTAGGGATATTGTTTTCGTCTCTTAAAATGTAAAGCTGATTTAATTCGTTTTAGTTTAAATAGTTTCAATTACACTCTCTTGTAATCTTCTAGATTTTGGTGTTATTTCAATTCGGTTAAAATCATCTTCCGAACCGTAACCTACGGCCATAGCAAATAGTGGTTTGTAAGCTGCCATATTAAGAATGTCCCTGTATTTATCCGATTCGATACCTTCCATTGCTGTCGAATCCAGCCCTAATGCAACACTAGCGGTCAAACCAACTCCCAAGGCGATATACACTTGTTTGGACAGCCATATTTTCAAATCGGCTTCTGGCATACTTGCTTTCATTTGATTGTACCAATCCTTTCTGGCTTTCGGTAATTCGGTGTCTACCACTTTTTGAAAAGCATCCAAATCATCCGCTACACTAAATACAACTAATAGTTGCGCTTGATTTATTTTTTCTTTATTATGCATAGAAACAGAAGCTAATTTTGTTTTAATTTCTGGATTTTGTACAAATGTAAATTTCCAAGGTTGAATATTTATAGAGGAAGGAGTGAGGCGTAAAACCTCTTTCAAATCTTCAATTTTTTCTTGTGGTATAACCTTGTCAGAGTTGTATTTCTTTGCAGTGTATCTTTTTTTTATTAATTCTAAAATATTCATGGCTCTGTTTTTTATAGGATTAATTATAGCTACAAAGTTAAGCTAATAGGTTTAAACCATTTGATTGATGGTAGCGAACTTGCATTTTGCAATGGTACGAAGTCTTGAGACTTCGTACATGAGACTTCGTACATGAGACTTCGTACATGAGACTTCGCCTAGCCTCAGTTATGTCAGATGTTCAAAAATATACCTTTCATCAAACGGGACTTCAAACGTATCTAAAAACGCCAAATATTCCTCTTTGAAGGTTTGTTTCTTATGATGCGCTTCCTGATTGGCAATGTATTTATAAACAGTATCAACTTGGGAATGACTGTACGAAAAAACACCATAACCTTCCTGCCATTCAAATCTTGATTTTGTGAGTTGGTGGTCATTGATATATTTAGATGATTTTGCTTTAACGGTTTTCATCAATTCTGAAATAGAAACCACTGGTTTCAATCCCAAGAAACAATGCACGTGATCTTCAAAACCATTAATAATAATGGTTTTGCACCCAGTTTCATTAATCAAATTTCCAATTACGCCCATTAATATAGATTTCCATTCCTTACTAATAATGGCTTCTCGATACTTTACTGCAAAAACTACTTGAATGTAAACTTGATGATAGGTATTTGCCATTTTTATATTTTAGATGAATCTTTATTCGTTTTGTTTTTAACCCCAACGGATTAAAATCCGTTGCTACAATATGTACCGTTCCTATGGAACTTTTGCATACAATTTGTTTTAACATTAAAGGATTAAAATCCGCTGCTACAATAGGTACCGTTTCTATGGAACTTTTGCATACGTCTAAGAGCCATCGGCTCGACTCATTTTGTAAGGCTGGACTTTAGTCCAGTTGACATAAAGGAACTCCAGTATCACAAAGAGCCGTTGGCTCGGCCCATATCATTACTCCTTCACGATTAGCTTTTTTATAGTTGCTAATATATAAATAATATACTACAAATTGTTACATGCCCGTTCATTTGGAAAGGGTTAATATAAGATTTAAATGGTAACCAAAGCAGTTTGTTTATCGAAATTTTATTTTGGAAAAAGGTTGTTATCACTTAGCCTCGATGGGAGCAAGTATCCTTTTATAAATGTAACCCGATAGGGTTGCGTTTAAAAAGATACTGCGGACAGCGGGACAACTCGTCTTGAAAAATTAGAAATGTTCTGCTCCTAAAAAAAGACATAAAAAAACACCAGCCTTTCGACTGATGTTTTCTATCAGCTTTGCCAAAGTTCAAAACTTTGGCAAAGCTTTTACTGATGAGTGGTTTAACTCACTAACTCGGTTTGATTTCTAAAAACTAATTTTCCATCAAAAGCATCGATCAAAACGATGCTGTCTGTAGTTATTTTTCCGGATAGAATTTCTTTGGATAATTCATTGAGAACGTCTCTTTGAATCACTCTTTTCACTGGTCTGGCTCCAAATTGCGGATCGTATCCTTTCTCTGATAAGTAGGCAATAGCTTCCGGAGTAGCATCCATTGTGATGCCTTGTTGCGCCAGCATTTTGGTCACATTTTTCAGTTGCAACCCTACAATTTGAGCAATATTTTCATTAGTCAATGGTGTGAACATTACGATTTCGTCAATACGATTGATGAATTCCGGACGAACCGTTTGTTTCAACAATCCCAGTACTTCAACTTTGGCCAATTCGGTTGCGGCTTCCACGCTTCCTTTTAGATTTTCGAATTTCTCCTGAATAATCTGGCTTCCCATATTAGAAGTCATGATGATAATCGTGTTTTTAAAATCGGCCAGACGTCCTTTGTTATCGGTCAAACGTCCCTCATCTAATACTTGTAATAAGATGTTGAACGTGTCCGGATGCGCTTTTTCAATCTCATCCAATAAGATTACAGAATACGGTTTTCTACGTACGGCTTCGGTCAATTGTCCGCCTTCATCATAACCCACATATCCTGGAGGCGCACCCACCAAACGGCTTACGCTGTGGCGTTCTTGATACTCGCTCATGTCAATACGGGTCATCGCATTTTCATCGTCAAACAGGTATTCGGCTAAGGCTTTCGCCAATTCCGTTTTTCCAACTCCTGTTGTACCAAGGAAAAGAAAGGTCCCCACCGGTTTTTTCATATCCTGCAATCCCGCACGGCTTCTGCGCACGGCATCACTTACCGCCTGAATGGCTTCTTCCTGTCCTACGACTCTGTGATGCAATTCATCTTCCAGTTTCAGTAGTTTTTCTCGTTCGCCCTGAAGCATTTTCATCACCGGAATTCCAGTCCATTTGGCTACGACTTCGGCAATGTCTTCACGGGTAACTTCTTCTTTTATCAACGAAGTTCCAGATTGGTTTTCTTGCAATTCCTTGAGTAAAATGGCCAAACGTTCTTGTGCTTCCTTGATTTTACCGTACCGAATTTCGGCTACTTTTCCATAATCACCATCACGTTCGGCACGTTCGGCTTCGTATTTGAAGTCTTCAATTTCCGTTTTTACGGCTTGAATGTTATCAACTACATCTTTCTCTGATTTCCATTTGGCGTAGATTTCGTTGCGATCTTCTTTGAGATTCGCCAAATCCATTCCTAAAATTTTAAGCTTACTTTCGTCTTTTTCTCGTTTAATGGCTTCAATTTCAATTTCCAATTGCATGATTTTTCGGTCCAAAACATCCAGTTCCTCGGGTTTCGAATTGATTTCCATACGCAATTTTGAAGCGGCTTCGTCCATTAAATCGATGGCTTTATCTGGAAGAAAACGGTTCGTAATATACCGTTGCGATAATTCGACAGCCGCAATAATAGCATCGTCTTTGATTTGGACTTTATGATGTGTTTCGTATTTTTCTTTGATTCCACGTAAAATCGAAATGGCACTTTCAGTATCTGGTTCTTCGACCATTATTTTTTGGAAACGTCTTTCGAGTGCTTTGTCTTTTTCAAAATATTTTTGATATTCGTCCAATGTTGTGGCTCCAATGGCGCGTAGTTCTCCACGAGCCAACGCCGGTTTCAGAATATTAGCCGCATCCATAGCGCCTTCGCCACCGCCGGCTCCTACGAGTGTATGGATTTCGTCAATGAATAAAACAATATCACCTTCGGCAGAAGTCACTTCTTTCACCACTGATTTTAATCGTTCTTCAAATTCCCCTTTGTATTTGGCACCTGCAATTAATGCTCCCATATCAAGGGAATACACAATTTTATCTTTCAAATTATCTGGAACATCTCCATCTACAATTCGGTGCGCCAATCCTTCCGCAATAGCGGTTTTTCCCACTCCTGGTTCTCCCACGAGCATTGGGTTGTTTTTAGTTCTTCGGGTTAGAATTTGTAATACCCTGCGAATTTCCTCGTCACGGCCAATAACCGGATCGAGTTTACCGGCACGGGCCAATTCGTTTAGATTTTTGGCATATTTATTTAAAGAATTATAGGTTTCCTCAGCAGAGGCAGAGGTTACCCGTTCTCCTTTTCGCAATTCTTCTATGGCGGCTTTTAATCCTTTTCCGGTTACTCCCTGATCTTTTAATATTTGAGCAGCCTTTGTTTTAGAATCAAAAATGGCTAAAATCAAATGCTCGACAGAAACAAATTCATCATTCATTTTTTTGGCAATAATCTCGGCCTCGTTTAGCGTTGTGTTTGCAGTTCTGGAAAGCATAATTTCCCCACCGGAAACTTTCGGAAAACTCTGAATCGTGCTGTCTAATATTTGAAGAAACAAGGGCACATTTACATTCAGTTTTTTCAAAATAAAAGGCGCCACATTTTCATCGACTTCAAAAATAGCTTTGAAAATATGTTCGTTTTCTATTTGTTGTTGCCCTTGACTTTGCGCTAATTGTTGGGAAAGCTGAATGGCTTCCTGAGATTTGATAGTAAATTTATTTATGTTCATGATGGTATACTGTTTTGTTGTTATTTGACTAACTTTGCGAATTATATTCAATATATATTCCAATACAATAATACAGACAAATTGACGGAAATTTCATGATTTTTATCATAATTCAAAGTAAAAATGTCTTAAAATAAGAAATTATGAGTTTTTTTCAAAATATTTTTAATAGTTCAGACGACAAGGATTTAAAAGAAAACAAAATCAACTGGAATGAACTAACCGATTTAGGACAACTGAATGAAATTATTTTCATTTCGAATGAAAAACCGGTAGCAATTTTTAAACACAGTACGCGATGCAGCGTAAGTAGGATGGCGCTGAAACAGTTTGAAAATGAGTTTAATAGCGTGGGTAAAGTTACGCCTTATTTCTTAGATTTAATAGCGCATCGCGATATTTCTAATGCCATTGCAGATCAATTTAGTGTAACGCATCAATCCCCACAATTGATATTAATTAAAGATGGAAAAGCCGTTTACAATGTTTCACATAGTGATATTGATGCAGAGGAATTGGGTAAAAAGGTTTAAAGACTAACAATTTAAATTTAAAGTATAAAAAAATCCATTCGTTTTTGTAGCGAATGGATTTTTTTATAATCATTATTTTTTTTTGAATTAATAAGAATCTCTCATCTTCCTTTTTATTTCCTTTAAACACAAATTGTTAATACTTCCTTCGTGCGTATGTTTGGTTTCTTTTGGCGATTTGAAAGTGCCATTTTCCAGTTGTTCTGCAACTACTTTATAGGCATCTCTAAAAGGCATTCCGGCAACAACCATTTCGTTTAAGGAATCTACCGTAAACAAATAATCGTATTTTTTATCGTCTAAAATGTGTTCTTTTACTTTAATATCTTTTATAGCAAAAATAGCAATATCCAAACAGGCTTTCAGGTTTTGAATCGCTGGAAATAGTCCTTCTTTCAACAATTGCAAATCCCTGTGATAACCGCTTGGCAAGTTGTTGGTAATTAAAGTAATTTCGTAGGGCAGCGCTTGAATCTTGTTGCATTTTCCACGAATCAATTCAAAAACATCCGGGTTTTTCTTGTGTGGCATGATGCTCGAACCTGTTGTAAGATGGGCAGGTAAACTGATAAAATCAAAATTCTGGCTCATATACAAACAAACGTCCATAGAAAACTTCGCCAAAGTAGCAGCAACACTACTCATTGCAAAAGCAACCGTTTTTTCTGATTTTCCACGGCTCATTTGTGCCGCTACAGAATTGAATTTTAAAGTTTCAAACCCTAATTCCTTTGTGGTGAATGTTCTGTTAATTGGGAAGGAACTTCCATAACCTGCAGCTGAACCTAATGGATTTTGGTCTACAATTTTCAAAGCAGCATTTAGCATCGTCATATCATCAATTAAGGTTTCGGCGTAAGCAGAAAACCACATTCCAAAAGAAGAAGGCATCGCAATTTGAAGGTGAGTATATCCTGGTAATAAAACATTTTGATGTTTTTCAGCCGATTCCATTAGCAAATCAAAAAGACTTTTTACTTGTTCCTTTAGTTCTTTAACCACGTCTTTTAGATACAAATTAACGTCTACTAAAACTTGGTCGTTACGAGAACGGGCAGTATGAATTTTTTTTCCGGCATCACCTAATTTTAGCGTTAAAAGATACTCGATTTTAGAATGTACGTCTTCAAAACTATCTTCGATTTCGAAATGCCCTTTTTCTGCATCAATGACAATATCTTCTAAAGCCAGAACTAAAGATTCCGTTTCGGAAGTTGTTAAAAGTCCGATTTGGTGCAACATTTTGGCATGAGCAATAGAGCCTAAAGCATCGTATTTGGCAAGAACTAAATCTAGTTCTCTGTCGTTACCAACGGTGAAATGTTCTATTTGTTTATCTGTTGGTATTCCTTTTTCCCAAAGTTTCATATATGGATAATTAGATTTTTAGACTGTTAGATTAGCCCCGATAGCAGTGGAAATCCTTTTATTTTTTTTTTTTAAAATAAAAGATTGCAACGAATAGCGGGATTGGCTCCTCCTTCGACTGCGCTCAGGATGACTTTTATTGTTTGAAAAAATCAGTTAGTATTTTGATATACAATTGAATTCCTTCTTCTATTTCGTTTATAAATATAAATTCGTCAGCCGAATGTGACCGTAGGGTTTCACCAGGTCCTAATTTCAAGGATTGACAACTCAAAACCGATTGATCCGAGAGGGTAGGCGACCCGTACGTGGTTCTTCCCAGTGCGATTCCGGCTTGTACTAATTCGTGTGTAACAGGAATTGATGACGCATTCAAATGCATCGAACGCGGATTGACTTCGGCAGTCAAATGGTTTTTTACAATATCTAAAATTTCTTGATTGTTGTAGCAATCATTCACTCGTATATCGATAACCAAATGACATTCTGCAGGAACTACGTTGTGTTGTTTACCTGCAGTGACTTGTGTTACGGTCATTTTTACAGGACCTAAAACCTCCGATATTTTTTCGAATTGATAACTGTTAAACCATTCAATAACGGGTATCGCATTGTAAATAGGATTGTCAGTATTGTTGTGTGCTGCATGACTAGCGGTACCTTTTACGATAACATCGAGTACCAATAACCCCTTTTCGGCTACGGCCAATTGCATCAAAGTAGGTTCTCCCACAATGGCACATTCCAATTCCGGTAAATGTTTTATTACGCTGTTTAATCCATTTTTCCCGCTGCTTTCTTCTTCGGCTGAAGCAACCATCACAATATTGTAAGGCAGATTTTCATTCGAATAAAAATGAACAAAAGTGGCTAAAAGTGAAACCAGACAACCTCCCGCATCATTGCTCCCCAGTCCAAATAATTTGCCGTCTTTTACGATGGCTTCAAATGGATCATTAGTATAACCTTGGTTTGGTTTTACGGTATCGTGATGCGAATTGAGTAAAAGTGTTGGCTTGGTTTTATCAAAATTCTTATTGAAAGCCCAAATATTATTATTCTCTCTTTCGAAAGGGATATTATTTTTTCTAAACCAATTTTCGATTAAAAGTGCTGTTTGGTCTTCTTCACTTGAAAATGAAGGCGTTTCAATCAGTCCTTTTAATAACGAAATGGCTTCTTGTGTAAAGATTTCTATACTCTTCATAGTGTAATTGTAGTGTACAATGCCGTTTTATCTTGCAACATCCTGTGATGACCAATTTTTATTTTTTGAACTCCCTTGGACAAACTATTGAAGCAATTGTCTAATTTAGGAATCATACCAGAATGTATGGCGCCTTCAGCTTTTAATTTGGAATACAATTCTTGATTTATGTTCTCAATTACGGAAGAATCATCTTCGGCATCATATAAAACGCCCAGTTTTTCGAAGCAATAATTCAAAGTGACATCAAAAACTTCCGATAAAGCAATCGCTAATTCGCTGGCAATGGTATCGGCATTCGTGTTTAATAATTGTCCTTTTCCATCGTGTGTTATCGCGCAAAATACAGGAACTATTCCACTAGAAAGTAACGTTTGTAATAAGTTTGTATTCACTTTTTTTACATCGCCCACAAAACCATAATTGATTGTAGGATGGTTTCTTTTATCCGACAGAATTAAATTCCCATCAGCACCAGAAAACCCCATCGCATTGGTCGAATTTACTTGTAATTGGGCAACGATATTTTTGTTGATTTGACCTGCATAAATCATCACAACTACATCAAGCATTGCGGCATCGGTGATGCGTCTTCCATCAATCATTTGAGGAGCTAAACCAATACTTTCCGCCATTTTGGTAGCTGATTTTCCACCGCCATGAACGAGTACTTTATAGCCTTCAATCTGAGAAAAATCAATTAAAAATTGTGCTAATTCCGTTGGGTTGTCAATAATGTTTCCTCCAATTTTTATTAGCGTTACCGGTTTTTTATTTTCCATTTTCCAATATTTTTTGCAACACTAATTGTGCGGCATAGGTTCTATTGTTGGCTTGTTCGATAACAATTGAATTTTCGCTGTCAATCACTTCATCCGTTACAATTACGTTACGCCTTACTGGCAAACAGTGCATGAATTTAGCATTATTAGTCAGTTTCATTTTGTCGGCCGTTACAGTCCAATTTGGATTGGAATTTGTAATTTGACCATATTCGTTATAATTGCTCCAGTTTTTGGCATAAATAAAATCGGCATTTTCAAAAGCTTTGTCTTGGTCGTATTCAATCTTGGAATCTTTCGTGATTTCAGGATTCAATTCGTAGCCTTTAGGATGCGTAATGACAAAATCTGCATCTTGTAACTGCATCATTTGCACAAAGGAATTGGGTACCGCTTGAGGCAATGCTCTAGGATGGGGTGCCCAAGTCAAAACTACTTTTGGTCTGTGTTTTGTTTTGTGTTCTGCCATAGTTATTGCATCGGCTAGCGATTGTAACGGATGTCCAGTAGCACTTTCCATGTTAACAATTGGCACAGTGGCATATTTTAAGAAACCCATAAGAACGGTTTCGGCATTATCTTTTTCTTTGTCTACCAATCCGGCAAAGGCCCTGATGGCAATAATATCGCAATATTGAGAAACAACTGCTGCCGCTTCTTTAATATGTTCCGAAGCACCGGAATTCATGATGGCTCCATCCTCAAATTCTAATGTCCAACCTTCGCTGGTAAAATTCATTACCATCACGTTCATTCCTAAATTCAAAGCTGCTTTTTGTGTACTCAAACGTGTTCTTAAACTGGAATTAAAAAACAACATTCCTAAGGTTTTGTTCTTACCCAGTTTTTTGTTTTTAAGGGGTTTTTTCTTGATTTTTAATGCTTCTTTCACCCATTTGTTGAGCGAATCTATGTTTTGTATGGAAATATAGTTCATTGTAGTTGTGAATTATGAAATTATGAATTATGAATTGTCCAAAAATCTAACAATCTAAAAATCCAATATTCGAATTAAATTATTTTAGTAAATGGTATTTCGTTTTTTAAAGCTTTCAAAATAAAATTGTCTTCCAAGCCATTGACAATCCAGGTTTCGATATTAGCGGCTTTGGCAATTGCCGATGCTTCTATTTTAGATTGCATTCCACCGGTTCCGTGCGAAGATTTAGAATCGCCAATCTCTTTTTCCAATACTTTTAAATCGGTTACCAAAGAAATGGTTTCAGGAACTGCATCATGAATGGATGATTTGGTGTAAATCCCGTTCGTATTGGTGGCAATGATAAGAATATCAACATTTAATAAAACGGCGGTCAAAGCGGCTAATTTATCGTTATCACCAAACCGAATCTCATCCGTCGCTACAGTATCATTTTCATTGATAATCGGAATGTAATTGTTTTTGACTAACACATTGATGGTGTTCACGATATTTACTTTGGATTGTTCTTTTTCGAAATCAGAATAAGAAAGCAAACATTGCGAAATTAGCAATCCTAAATCACTAAAATTTTCATGATAAATCCGCATCAAATGTGGCTGACCAATCGAAGCCAACGCTTGTTTTACAAAAACATCTTTGTCCTGACTTTCCAGTTTAACAAATTGTTTGGCCGCAGCAATCGCACCGGAACTCACTATTATAAACTCGTAATCATCTTTCAACGCTGCTATTTGCATTCCAATATCCTCAATCTTTCCTCTCGAAATGTGATTGGTTTCTTTGGTTAGCGTATTGCTTCCTAACTTTAATAAAATCCTTTTTTTAGCCATTTTTATTATTTCTACTTTCAATCTGCAATCAAAAATCGTTAATCTTCAATCAAAAATCTTTTTACCTGATTTGTCCATTTCCGTAAATATACCATTTATTGGTAACTAAATGTTGCAATCCAATTGGTCCACGTTGGTGCAATTTATCTGTGCTTATGGCTAATTCGCCTCCTAAACCAAATTGTCCTCCATCAGTGAATCGGGTAGAGGCGTTTTGATATACGGCTGCAGTATCTACATTTTCCATGAATTCCTGAGCAATTGCATCATTTTTTGTGATTATCGAAGCGGAATGACCGCCACAATATTTATTTATTTTGTCAATCGCTTCTTGATCCGAATTGGTTGTTCCAATAACAATTTTATAATCTAAAAACTCTTCATACCAAATTAAATCCGATTCAATCTGAGGAACGTTTGTTGCCTTGGAAATACTTTCATCTCCCAAAACGGTTACGTTTCTTTGTTGTAATTCCTGAACTATATTGGTAGCAAAAGCTTCCCAATTTTCAAGATTTGTGTCAATTAAAACTTTATCTAAAGCATTGCAAACCGATATGTTTGAGGTCTTTCCGTTAATAATAATGTCAAACGCTTTTTTCAAATCGGCTTCCTTATTTACGTATACAAAATTATTTCCTCGACCACTTATAATCACTGGGCAAGTGGCGTGTTTCTTTACAAAAGCAATCAATTTCTCCCCACCACGAGGAACGATTAAATCCACTTTTTGTGTTGGTTTTTCCAAAAATGCCTGCGTTTCTTCCCGATTGTAATTCAAGTATTCCACCCATTCTGTAGCCACATTGTTTGCTGTTAAAGCTTGATGCCATAATTCCACAATTTTTAAGTTGGATTGCAAAGATTCTTTTCCGCCTTTCAATAGAATTTTATTTCCGGATTTGAAAGCGATTCCGCCAGCTTCAACAGTAACATCGGGTCTGGATTCATAAATAATCATTATGGTTCCAAAAGCCGCTGTTTTATTGATGATTTTCATTCCGTTTTGATGGTCGAAATTAAAACGCTCTACGCCAATAGGATCTTCTTGACTGGCCAATTGTTGCATGGATAAAATCATACCGTCAATTTTGGCGTCATCAACCAATAAACGTTTTTCCATGGCCAAATCATCGCCAGAATAATGCTGCAAATCTTGTTGATTTATAGTCTTAAGATTGGCTCTTTCTTGTTCAAGAAGTTCGGCCATGAGGCTTAAAACTGAATTTCGTTTTTCTATTGGTAATACGTAGTTCATTAGTTTTTGGTTTACTATTTTAGAAAAAAATCGAAGCATATAAGTCACGTAAGTTTAAGAGCTTAGATGACTTATATGTTTATAAAATCATTTCAATTCTGCCAATGTTTCTTTTAAAGCTATTATAAAGGTGTCGATTGCTTCCTTCTTGATTGTCAATGGAGGAAGGATTCTTAATAAGTTTTTATTATTAGCATTTCCCGTAAAAATATGTTTGTCCATAATCATTTTTTTACGAAGTGTACTTACGTCAAAATCAAATTCTACACCTAGCATTAATCCTTTTCCTTTTACTTTAATAACTTCAGGAACTTGTTTGATTGCCTCTAAAAAATAAGCGTAAACGTCATTTACGTTATCCATTAAATTTTGGCTTGCAATCACATCCAAAACCGCAATTCCAGCAGCACAAGCCAAATGGTTTCCACCGAAAGTAGTTCCCAATAATCCATAACTCGCTGTGAATTTTGGAGAAATCAAGATTCCGCCAATAGGAAATCCGTTGCCCATTCCTTTCGCCAGACAAATAATATCTGCTTTGATGTTATGATGTTGGTGTGCAAAAAACTTTCCGCTTCTTCCGTATCCAGATTGCACTTCGTCCAAAATCAAAACGGCGTCGTAAGTAGCGCATATTTTTTCTAATGCCTGAAAAAATTCAGTAGTTCCCTGGTCTAAACCTCCAACTCCTTGAATTCCTTCAATGATAATAGAAGAAACATCGCCTTTTTTTAGTTCGTTTTCTACCAACTCAATATTATTCAATGGTAAAAAAGTAACTATTTGTTGCGCATTGATTGGCGCAACAATTTTTTTGTTATCCGTAACCGCAACCGCCGCCGAAGTTCTTCCATGAAAGGAATTATCAAAAGCAATTACACGAGATTTATTGTTGTGAAAAGAGGCTAATTTCAAGGCGTTTTCATTTGCTTCAGCTCCAGAACTGCACAAGAATAAAGTGTAGTCTTCCAATCCGGAAAGTTTTCCTAATTTCGCTGCTAATTCTACTTGCAATGGATTCTGAATCGCATTCGAATAAAAGCCAATATTATCCAATTGATTTTTTAATTTGGCAACATAATCCGGTTGTGTGTGTCCAATGGAAATTACTCCATGACCGCCATATAAATCTAAATATTCCACTCCGTTTTCATCTGTAATAGTACAATCCAGTGCTTTTATAGGAGTGATGTTGTATAATGGGTAAACGTCAAATAAGTTCATGTTTTAATTATTTAAAGATTTAAAAATTGAAAGATTTAAGCCTTTTTAAATCGTTGTGTTTAGAATCTTAAAAATTTTTCAATCATTAAATCCTTCAATCTTTTAATTATTTCTAGAATCCGCTTGGTTTCAAATGTAATCCTGTGGTTTCATCCAATCCAAACATTAAATTCATATTTTGAATGGCTTGTCCTGAGGCTCCTTTTGTTAAATTATCAATTACTGAAGTAATCAATAACCGGTTTCCTTTTTTCATTAAACTAATAATACATTTATTCGTTTGAACTACTTGTTTCATATTGATTCCAGTGGTAGTAACCGTGACAAAAGGTTGGTCTTTGTAAAAAGCCTCATATTTTGCTACTAAATCTTCCAGATTTTCTTCGATTGTTGTGTATAATGTTGCAAAAATTCCTCTGGCAAAATCACCTCTGTTGGGCACAAAAATCAATTCGTTGGTATAATCCGCCTGCAATTGGTTGACACTTTGGTTTATTTCGCCCAAATGTTGGTGTTCAAAAGCTTTATAATGCGACATATTATTCGATCTCCAACTAAAATGCGTCGTTTCCGAAGGCGAAACTCCAGCTCCCGTGCTTCCGGTTGTGGCATTGATGTGAACATCAGTCGTAAGCATTTCGTTTTTAGCCAATGGTAATAATGCTAGTTGAATTGCTGTTGCAAAGCAACCGGGATTTGCTATGAATTGAGCGTTTTTGATTACCGCTTTATTCAATTCAGGTAAACCATAAACGAAAGTTTTACTCTCATAATCTTTGTCTTTTGTCAATCTGAAATCATTTCCTAAATCGATGATTTTGGTATGACTCGCAAATTGATTGTTCTCTAAAAACGATTTTGATTTACCATGACCTAAACACAAGAAAACAACATTCACATTTTGATTTACAGTATCGGTAAAATTCATTTCGATATCGCCCATTAAATCGTGATGCGCAACCGAAAGTGGTTTTCCGGCGTTTGTTGTGCTATACACAAAATCAAGTGTAGCATTGGGATGGAACATCAATATTCTGATGAGTTCCCCCGCTGTGTACCCCGAACCACCAATTATTCCAATATTAATCATGTGTCAGTTTATTTACAGATGAAAATATGTTTTGGGCATTTCCAAGAATTTTGATAAATCCTTTGGCATCGTCAGATGTCCAGGCGTTGTTCATTTCTCCATATTGACCAAAAGTGGTATTCATTAAGTCATTTTCAGATTCAATTCCGTCCAATGTAAAGTGATATGGTTTTAGAGAAACGATAACGGTTCCATTTACAGTCGTTTGAGTGTCTTCTAGGAAAGCCTCGATGTTTCTCATCACAGGGTCCAAGAATTGTCCTTCATGAAACAACATTCCGTACCAGTTTCCGAGTTGTTCTTTCCAGTATTGTTGCCATTTACCCAGCGTATGTTTCTCTAATAAATGGTGTGCTTTGATAATGATTAAAGGTGCGGCAGCTTCAAAACCTACTCTTCCTTTAATTCCGATAATGGTATCTCCCACGTGTGTATCTCTACCAATTGCATACGCACTGGCTAATTTTTCTAATGCAACGATGTTTTTTGTTGGTATGTCCAATGTCCCGTTGATGCCTACTAATTGTCCTTTTTCAAATTGTAGTGTCACTTTCTCTTCACCCGTTTTTTGCAATTGCGAAGGATACGCTTCACTTGGTAAAGATTGATTTGAGGTCAATGTTTCTTTACCACCTACGCTTGTTCCCCATAATCCTTTATTGATGGAATATTGTGCTTTTTCCCAAGAATAATGAACTCCATTTTGAGCCAAGTAATCAACTTCTTCCTGTCTTGATAATTTCAAATCTCTGATAGGAGTTATGATTTCAATTTCGGGAGCAATGGTTTGAAAAATTAAATCAAAACGAATTTGGTCATTTCCTGCACCAGTACTTCCGTGAGCAATTGCTTCAGCACCAACAGATTTTGCGTATTTAATCGCTTCGATAGCTTGAAAAACACGCTCTGCACTTACGGATAATGGGTACGTATTGTTTTTTAATACATTTCCATAAATCAAATATTTAATGGCTTTATCGTAATATTTATCTACGATGGTAAGATTTGCATGTTGCGCACTTCCTAATTCGTAGGCTCTTTCTTCAATAGCGGCTAGTTCAGCATCATCAAATCCGCCTGTATTTATAAGAACGGTATGAACTTCATATCCTTTTTCGTTTTTTAAATATTTTAGGCAATATGAGGTATCTAGTCCTCCACTATAAGCTAATACAACTTTTTTCATAATTATTGTTTTTTCCTCCCCCCAGCCCCTCCGAAGGAAGGGGAGCCGAAACTGGCAAAGGGGAATTTTTTGTTATGATTATTTTATTTTTTTAAGAACAAGGCTTCTTTAATTGATTTTAATCGGTTTAATACTCTGACGTTAAATGGATGTTTAGGCGGATCTTTTGGTTTCTCTTTTGGATCAAACAACATTCCGGTGCACAAACACATTTTGTTATCTTTGCTTTGTAAAATTTCAAAATTGGTACAGGTTTGACATCCTTTCCAAAAACTTGGATCGCTGGTCAATTCTGAAAAAGGGACCGGTTTATATCCCAAATCTGAATTGATTTTCATTACCGCTAAACCAGTGGTAATTCCAAAAACCTTAGCCTCCGGATATTTTTCCAATGAATAATCAAAAACAAATGATTTGATTTTTTTTGCTAAACCTAAATTTCTGTAATCAGGATGTACAATCAAACCAGAATGTGCTACAAATTTTCCGTGTTGCCAACTTTCGATATAGCAAAAACCAGCAAATTTGCCATTGTCTAATGCGATGACAGCATCTTTGCTTTCCATCTTTTTTTGGATGTATTCAGGAGTTCTTTTAGCTATCCCAGTACCTCTCAATAAGGCGGACGATTCAATAGTATCGCATATTTCCTGCGAATACTTATAATGTTCTTCCTGAGTTACAATGATAGAAATTTTCATTTCAAGAGATTATTTTGAGTTAAAAAATGAGTTGGATTCAAGTTTTAAAAAACCATCGTTGTACCAATCAATTAAAATAGATCCATAAAAAGACATTGATCCTGAACATAGCCTTGTATATGCTAATGAGCAAGAAAATATAGTTTTTTTAGGATATGCTAATCCAACGGTTAACTGGGATAATTTCAAAACGGTATATATGAAAAATGAATAAAAACAAAAACAAAACACGTTGTGGGTACTATAATTATAGCATCCGTACTTCGGGAGAAGCCGTAGGTCTGTTTGTCCGTGATATAGAAGTTATAGGTACACTTATATTATTCATGGTCGCAAAAATACAATTATTTTTTAAACGCAAGGCTTGTTTTATTTTTTGTAACAAAAATTTAATACAATGTTTGTTTTCTATGAATAAAAAACTTAATGAGAGCGTTCATTGGGTTGTTATGGTACGAATTTATTAATTAGTTTCGAAATCTATTGCGACTAATAATATCTTTTAACTTGGCTTTTAAATCTTCTCCCGTATCATAAATCATTTGTTCACTGCTAGGAAAAGCGACTGCTCTTTTATCAAAATTAGCGTAATAATTATCGTCAGATGCGCGTCGGTCTCCTTTATAGGTTGAATAGATATTTTCGAATGTAAACTCACTTGTCACAGGAAAGGACTGTAGGAGTTGATTGCTTCTTAAGTTTACATAATCTACTTTTGCGGTAATTTGGCAGGATTTAAATTGTCTCGATTCATAAATACGGACGTTTACAGTTCTAAGATTATCAACCATAACAACTTTTCCTTTTTCGTCTACAACTTCTTTACCATTCGCATCAATCAGTTTTTTTACCCCATCTTTTATGATGCGTTCTTTTACAAATTCTCTTTCTTTGATTTGTTCCGGTGAAATATAAATTTGACGAAAATTAATCATCATGCCATAATCGTAATTAATTTCTCTTTGTTTGTTACTGTGGTAAACGGTCCATTTATCATTTAATCCATAGGTGCTAAAATCCAATAAATCATTTTGCAGACGAGCCGGGATAATCATATTAGTTTCATTTTTGGTGTAAACCGAAACATAATCTGAACCTTTGAGTTTAGCTTCATCCATGAGTTGCAAGACATTTTTGTAATTTGGATTTATCTGATTCAAATAATCCAAATCATCATACCCCTTGCGGAAATTCATCTTGTCTGAAGTGAGCATTAACTTTTTTGCATTAGCATACAAATAAGCTGACAAGACATTTTTGCTGTCTACAATTTGGTGGTTATAATTGTCAAAAGGAAAAATTGCTTTTCTGCCTTCTTTAATTAATTTCAAAGGAAGTATCGGTTTGATTTTTTCCTGACGGTCGTTTAATTGTATGTAAGTGGTATACATTTTTTCTAATTGCGCCGCATTTGCCTCTTTTGTCAATATGTTTATCGCATTCAAATCACGCTCTTTGGCTTTGGCAAAAGCCTCTTCGAGCAAAAAAACATATTCCTGTTTTCCTTTTTTGTCTTTATTGGTTCGTAAGTTAGAAATAGCATTTTCAATTGCCTGATCGTAATTTCCGGAGTTTAATAAGTTTTGAGTTTGCTTTACACCACAAGACGAAACAAGAATATATAGGGATAATAAAAGAGTGATTTTTTTCATAAGCAAAAAGGTGGGTCAGTGTTTATTTGAAACTGTAATCCTAATTTTTAAATTCAATTTTTAAAAAAATAATGCCACAAAAAAACCTAACAAAAATAGAATAAATGTTAGGTTTTGAAAAGTATATTTTTATTTTTTTTATTTTCTTACGAAAGGTGGAAGCAACTTACTGGAAACTTCACCAAAACCAATGCGAACTTGCCCATTCTGACAAAATCCTTTTATGATTACAGTATCGTTATCATTGATGAATTTACGTTCTGTGCCGTCATTCATTTTTATTGGATTTTTTCCTCCCCAAGTTAATTCCAGCATAGAGCCAAAACTATCTTCGGTTGGTCCTGAGATTGTTCCTGATCCCATCATGTCACCCGAATTTACGCGACAGCCATTAGAGGTGTGATGCGCTAACTGTTGGCACATTGACCAGTATAAATATTTAAAATTAGAATGAGAAACTACAATTTCTTGGGTGTTTTCAGGTTGAATTGCCACTTCTAAATTGATATCGAACGAATGTTTTCCTTTTTGTTGTAAATACGGTAGCGGAGTAGGTTCTTGTTTTGGACCTTTGGTTCTAAACGGTTCCAGCGCATCCATAGTTACAATCCAAGGCGAGATTGAGGTGGCGAAGTTTTTTGATAAGAATGGTCCTAATGGCACATATTCCCATTTTTGAATATCGCGGGCGCTCCAGTCATTCAATAAAACCATTCCAAAAATATAATCTTCGGCTTCATTTATAGGAATATTTTCTCCCATAATATTGACATCGGTTGTTATAAAAGCAGTTTCCAATTCAAAATCGACGGAACGGGAAGGGCCAAAAACGGGTGTAGTTTCGCCATTTGGCAATGTTTGTCCCATGGGTCTGTGTACTGGAATTCCCGAAGGAACAATAGAGGAACTTCTTCCATGATACCCTACAGGGATGTGAAGCCAGTTGGGTAATAACGCGTTTTCTGGATCACGGAACATTTTTCCTACATTAGTTGCGTGCTCTTTGCTGGAATAGAAGTCTGTATAATCACCTATTAGTACCGGTAATTGCATTTCTACATCTTCCATTTTGAAGATCACAATATCTCGATCTTTTATATTATCTCTTAATGTTGGATTTTTTTCGTCAAAAATTTCGGCAATACGATTTCGAACCAATCGCCATGTTTTTTTGCCATCCGAAATAAAATCATTCAAAGTGTCTTGCATGAACATATCATCCGTCAGCTCAATACCTTCAAAATAATTTAATTGTTGTAAAGCTCCCAAATCAATTGCAAAATCTCCAATTCTAGTCCCTACAGTAACTATGTTTTCTTTGGTAAGAAAAACACCAAAAGGAATGTTTTGAATGGGAAAATCGCTGCTTGGAGCTACTTCTAACCATGATTTTCTTTTAGTATTGTTGGCTGTTATAGGCATATGGCTGTTAATTATTTTGTTGAAAATTACTCATCAAATATATTATAATCTAACTATTAACCAAACGTTTTTTTGTATTTTTGCAACATATTAACGAAAATCAAAGAAATGCAACGCGACGAACAAATTTTTGACCTTATTCTAGAAGAACAAGAAAGACAAATACATGGATTAGAACTTATCGCTTCGGAAAACTTCGTAAGTGACGAAGTAATGGAAGCAGCTGGTTCTGTTTTAACCAATAAATATGCAGAAGGATATCCTGGCAAAAGATACTACGGCGGTTGCGAAGTAGTTGATGTTATTGAGCAAATTGCTATTGACAGAGCGAAAGAATTATTTGGTGCTGCTTACGCAAATGTGCAGCCACACTCTGGTTCACAAGCGAATACAGCAGTTTATCATGCGTGTATCAAACCAGGAGATAAAATTTTAGGTTTTGATTTGTCACATGGTGGACACTTAACGCACGGTTCTCCTGTAAACTTTTCTGGACGTTTATATACGCCTTCTTTTTATGGTGTAGATAAGGAAACTGGAAGATTAAATTATGATAAGATTCAAGAAATTGCAACAAAAGAACAACCAAAATTAATCATCGCTGGAGCTTCGGCTTATTCCCGTGATATGGATTTTGAACGTTTCAGAGTAATTGCTGATAGTGTTGGGGCTATTTTATTAGCTGACATTTCTCATCCTGCAGGTCTTATTGCCAAAGGATTGATGAATGATCCATTGCCTCATTGCCATATAGTGACTACTACCACACACAAAACATTACGTGGTCCTCGTGGAGGTTTGATTTTAATGGGTAAAGATTTCGAAAATCCATTTGGTCTAACTACTCCAAAAGGAGAAATCAGAATGATGTCTTCTTTATTAGACTTAGCTGTTTTTCCTGGAAATCAAGGTGGTCCGTTAATGCACATTATTGCTGCTAAAGCGGTGGCATTTGGCGAAGCATTAAATGATGAATTTTTCACTTATGCTTTACAATTGCAAAAAAATGCTAATGCAATGGCAGATGCTTTTGTAAAAAGAGGATATGAAATCATTTCTGGAGGTACAGATAACCACATGATGTTGATTGATTTAAGAAACAAAAATATTTCTGGAAAAGATGCTGAAAATGCATTAGTAAAAGCAGAAATTACAGTAAATAAAAACATGGTTCCATTTGATGATAAATCACCATTTGTAACTTCAGGAATTCGTGTGGGAACTGCAGCGATTACAACTCGTGGTTTGGTTGAAGAAGATATGGAAACTATTGTTGCTCTTATTGATAGAGTGCTAGTGGATCACACTAACGAAGATGTTATCGAAGCAGTAGCTGCTGAAGTAAACGAAATGATGAGTGAAAGAGCTATTTTCGTATATTAAATAAGTCTTAAAGTTTTTAAAGTCATAAAATTGAATGTCTTGAAGTGGAATTTATTCTATCTTTTTGATTATTGATTTTATGACTTTTCTTTTAGCTTTATGACATTCGACTTTTTAACTTTAAGACTAAAAAATGTCCGTACTAAGATTAAAATTACCAACCGACCCGAGATGGGTGAATATTGTAGAAAAGAATATTGAAGAAATCTTGACAGATCATGCTTGGTGTGAGCAAAAAGCAGCGACAAATGCCATTACAATTATCACTAACAACTCGGAACACCAAGATTTAGTGAAGGATTTATTGGCTTTGGCCAAAGAAGAAATCGACCATTTTGAGCAAGTACACAACATTATTATTAAACGCGGTTTGAAGTTAGGACGCGAACGAAAAGATGATTATGTGAATGAATTGTATCTTTACATGAAAAAAAATGGAAACGGAAGCAGAGTTTCAAGTTTAGTGGAACGGTTGTTGTTTTCAGCCATGATAGAAGCCAGAAGTTGTGAACGTTTCAAAGTCCTTTCTGAAAATATCCAGGACGAAGAATTATCTGTTTTCTATAGAGATTTGATGGAAAGTGAAGCGGGCCATTACACTACTTTTATAACCTATGCCCGAAAATATGGAGTAGGCATTGATGTTGAAAAACGTTGGAGAGAATGGCTTGAATTCGAGGAAAATATTATAAAAAATTACGGTAAAAGTGAAACAATTCATGGATAACTTTAATTAGGATATTTTTTAGAATAAACAAATTTATTTAAGAGTATTAATAGTCAGGTTTTTATGTTTTTTGTATTTTAAAGAAGCCAATGTTTTGGATTAAAAGTAAAATATTTGTTATGGATTAATAATTTTTGATTTACTTTTATTGTTTAATTTTAACTTTAACAATTGTTATTGCTATGAAGCTCAATTTTAATTATGATGGAAATATTGCTTGCAGGGCAATATTGCAAGATCAATTAGAAAATTTAGAAATTAAATATCAACTTTTAGATTTAGGTCAAATTGAAATTAGTGACGATGTCTCAGAAGATAGCTTTACAGCGCTTCAAGAGCGTTTAAAGAAGTATGCGATTCATATTATCGATAACCCAAAAGGGCAATTAATTCAAAAAATTAAAGATGCAATAATTGAAATTGTTTATGAAAAGGATAAATTCCCTAACATAACAATTTCTCAATATCTATCGGATAAATTGAACTTTAGATATGGATATATTACAAATGTTTTTTCAGAATATACGCATACGTCAATTGAGAATTTTATTATTATTCAAAAGATTGAAAGAGCAAAGAAATTAATAATTGAAGAGAAGCTCACTTTAACTGAGATTTCTCATGAACTGAATTATAGCAGTGTCGCTTATTTATCAACTCAATTTAAAAAAGTAACAGGATTAACACCTTCCATGTTTAAAAGAATTGTAGGTAAAAGAAGAGAGTTAGCTAATAATGAACAATAAAAATACAAAATAACCCCCGATATTTTATGATTTCACACCAAGATTCAATGCATATTCTTTTAGCTGACGATGACGAAGATGATCGCACATTTTTTAGTGAAGCTATACAGGAGCTTAAAATGAATAATAAGTTGACTCTGTTTAAAGATGGTAAAGATCTAATGGATTATTTAGTACATCCAGATATTAGGTTACCGCATGTTTTATTTCTCGATTTAAATATGCCAGGAAAAACCGGAATAGATTGTCTGAAAGAAATAAGAGCTAATATTCGTTTTAAAGATGTTTCTATTGCCATATATTCTACTTCTTCATCAGAAAAAGATATTGAGGATACGTTTATAGAGGGCGCTAATATTTATATCAAAAAGCCAAACGATTTTTCAAAGCTGAAAAAAGTAATCAAGGAAGTGGTGAATATGAATTGGCAATTTCATACTTCAGGTTTAAATATAGAAACCTTTTTCTTCAGCATATAAAAGAGGGTAAATGAAAATTCTTGGACTATATAAAAACTCTCAAGTGTTTAAAATAGCTTTAGCTATTGCAATTGTTGTGGTTTGCTATATAGCCTCAATGTTTTATTTCCAAATGAAAAAGCTTGATTCTACGGTTGAATTAATTGCAAATTCAAATGAAACGCAACTTGAATTAGAAAAACTTTTATCGGTAATCAGTAGTTACGAAACGAGTTTACGAAGTTATATTATCACTAAAGATGAATCGTATTTAGAAGACCGTTTTTTGAGCAGAGGTAAAATTGAAGAAAACTTAGAGAAATTAAAAAAGTTGACTTCGAAGAATCCTGGCCGAAATAAGGATATTGATCGGCTTAAGAAAATCATTGATTACAGATTTAAGCTGTTCAGACAAACGTTGATTATTGCTAAAAGTAAGAATTCAGGACCATTATACTTAAATGCGAAGTTGCTAGAAAGTAGTGAGGTTACTGAAATTATGAAATTTTTTGTCACTAAAATAATATTTTCGGAAAGTGCAAAAACAAAATTTCAAAATGACAGTCATCAATTTGAATTACGAGATTCCATTATAACTGCCTTTTTATTAGTCATTCTTTCCCTTTTAATATTGCTGTTATCATTCAATAAAATGAATGTAGATATTGATGAACTCAAAAAAGCAAATGATAAATTAAAACTGATTAACGAGTCGTATAATACGGCTGAAATGACCGCGGGTTTTGGACATTGGATGGTTAATCTGGAAACGAACACCTATACTTTTTCAGATAATTTGTTCCGTCTAATGGGCGTTGAACCCAATGAATTTGAACCCAATATAAAAAATACAATTAAATTTATTCATCCTGATGATTTAGCTTATGTAACGAAAGTACATAAAGATTCTTTAATAAATCACCAGTCTACTTCGATGGTATTTAGATTTTTAACTCCAAAAGGAGAAGTGAAATACATTTTAGGTGTAGGAAGTTTCACTAATGATGGAAATGGAAATTTAATTAAAATAGGTGTGAATTGTGATATTACAAACCAATACAAAAAAACACTTGAATTAGAGGAAAATAACAAAGAGCTTAAATATATCAATAAAGAACTCGAAGCGTTTAACAATATAGTGAGTCATGATTTGCAGGAACCGCTTCGTAAGATTCAAATGTTTATTTCAAGATTAGAAGAAAAAGAATTGGATTTACTTACCCAACAAGGAAAAGACTATTTTTCTAAAATTCGTGTTGCGGCCAACAGAATGCAGACTTTATTAATAGATTTAGTCAATTATTCCAGAACAATAAAAGGAGATAAGGTTTTTATAGAAACAGATTTAAACAAAGTGGTTGACGAAACACTTCAAGATTTATCTTTAAATATCGAAGAGAAAAAAGCAACCATTCTAGTTGGAAATTTGCCAACAATCAAAGTAATACCGTTTCAAATGAAACAACTTTTTATAAACTTAATTTCTAATTCTCTTAAATACAGTAAAGACGACGTGCCGCCTCAAATAAGTATCGCTTCTAAAGAGATTACTGAAAAAGAAGTAGTAGATAACGAAATTGCGAATGCAGCGGATTATTATAAAATTGTCGTAGAAGATAACGGAATAGGTTTCAAACAGGAATATTCCGAAAAGATATTTCTTTTGTTCAAACGTTTAGAATCCGATCCTAAATATTCAGGAACTGGACTTGGTCTGGCTATTTGCAATAGAATAGTAGAGAACCATAAAGGTTTCATAAAAGTAAAAGGGGAACCTGGAGTAGGAGCTAAATTCTATGTTTTTATTCCTAAAGGGGATTTGCTTTAATTTCAATAAAATTATAATGATTACAATAAAAGAAGCTACAATATCTGATATAAATACAATTCAAGAGATTGCTTATATATCTTGGCCTGACACTTATGGCGAAATACTTTCGCAGGAGCAAATCGATTTCATGCTTAATTTATGGTACACTTCAGCTGTTTTGATTGATAACTTGACTAATAAAGGACATTACTTTTTATTGGCTTTTGATGGAACTGTGTGCCTAGGATTTGCTTCATACGAACACAATTACTTAAACAAAAATGTAACCCGCTTGCATAAAATCTATTTACTTCCTGAAGCACAGGGTAAAGGAGCAGGGAAATTATTGATTGATACCATCGAAAATTTGGCAAAAAAAAATTATTCCGTTGCTATTTCCTTAAATGTAAATAAATTTAATAAAGCATTTACCTTTTATCAAAAAATAGGTTTTGAAATCGTAGAGGAGTATGATACTGAAATTGGCAATGACTATTTGATGGAAGATTATATTATGCAAAAAGACTTGTAATTTATTGCTGGATTTTCTCTTACAAAAACGTTTTTTTATTACATAATTAAGTACCTGTGATTTAATATTAAAATGTATAATATCGTACATTTGATAGAAGAATTTATAGTAACGTATAATGTTAAATAAAAAATTAAATGAGTTTTAAATCAATATCATTATTTTATTTATTGCTATTTGCCATTCTATCCTGTTCAAAAAAAGAGAATCAAGAAACAAAACCCACTCTGGGTAATGTAACGGAAAGTGTTTATGCATCAGGCATTATTAAAGCGGATGGTCAATATACCGTTTTTTCTACCGTTAACGGAACCTTGCAAAAAATAAATGTAGTTGCGGGTCAATCCATAATCAAAGGGCAATCTTTATTTGAACTGGAAAGTGATAAAGCTCAATTGAATACTGAAAATGCCCGATTAGCGTATCAATTAAGTCAAGAAAGCAATCGTTACACTCAAGATAAAATTTCTGAGATGGAAATGAAAGTCCAAGCTGCCAGAGATAAATTAACCTTAGACGAATCGATTTATAACAGGAACAAGAACATTAAAAATCAAGGGGGAATTTCAGAAGTTGATTTTGAAAGAGTAGAATTGGGGTATAAAAGTTCAAAAATCAATTATGAATCGGCTAAAAAACAATTGGGTCAACTCAAAGCACAATTAGAAAACGAGCAAAATCGCAATCGCATTAATCTTAAAATCAATCAAAAATCCCAAAACGATTTTAGTGTTAAAAGTGCCTTTTCAGGGGAATTATTCGATGTGTTGGTTAAAGAAGGAAGTTTGATTACTCCGCAAACTCCTTTGGCAATTATTGGTAAAGCAGATTCTTTTTTATTGGAATTAGAAGTAGATGAAAATGACATGATACACGTTATGATGGAGCAAAAAGTACTGGTAACTATGGACAGCTATAAAGGTCAGGTTTTTGACGCAGTTGTCGATAAAATTTATCCTATTATGGAGGAGCGTTCCCGTACTTTTAAAATCGAAGCTCATTTTATCAAACCGCCTGGTAAATTATATCCTAACCTTACCGCTGAAGCGAATATTATCATTCAGATTAAGAAAAATACAATCACGATTCCTAAGTCATATTTAATTCAAAACAAATACGTTTTAGTGAATAAAGATGAAAAACGAGAAGTAAAAATAGGATTGAGTGATTATCAGAAAGTAGAGATTCTAGAAGGATTAAAAGCCGAAGAAACAATTTACATGCCTAAATAATGAACTTCAAATTGATTTTAAATATTGCGCTACATTTGCTTCGAGCCAGACTAAAACAAACTATTGTTGCGGCCGTTGGAGTAACTTTTGGTATCGCCATGTTTATTTCTTTGGTTAGTTTTATGCATGGTTTAAATGATTTATTGGATGGATTAATGCTTAATAGAACGCCTCATGTTCTTTTGTATAACGAAATTAAACCTTCTGAAAATGAACCTGTTTCATTAGTGGATGATTATAAAAATAACGTCAATTTTATTCATTCTATTAAACCAAAAGACAGAGGAAAATCTATTTACAATGGTAAAACGATTATTAAAGTATTAAAAGAAGATTCACGTATTATTGATGTTGCGCCAAAAGTTACTACTCCAGTTTTTTTTAATTCTGGAACCATTGAAATTTCAGGAATAGTCAACGGTATTGATGTTTTGCCGGAAGAGAAATTATTTAAAATCAGCGATTATATCATAGAAGGGAATGTGGCTGATTTGCTTCAGAATAATAGTATTATTATAGGAAAAGGATTGGCGGATAAAATGTTGCTTTCTAAAGGAGATATTATTAAAATCAGTACTCCCAAAGGGAGTTTAGCCTCTTTAAAAATCGTTGGAATCTCTGAAATTGGTATTGCTGCAATTGATAATACGATGAGTTATACGTCATTGGCCACAGCCCAAAAAATTTTGGGCGAACCCACAAATTACATTACTGATATTCAGATTAAACTTTTTGACATGGCTTCGGCTCCTGCTGTTGCAAAAGAGTTTAGGGATAAATTCAACTTGGATACCATCGATTACCAAACAGCAAATTCACAGTTTGAAACCGGAAGTACAATACGGAGTATTATTTCCTATGCAGTGGGCGTAGTGTTGCTTATTGTGGCTGGTTTTGGGATTTATAACATCCTAAATATGTTGATTTATGAAAAAATGGATAGTATAGCGATTCTAAAAGCAACTGGTTTTTCAGGGAATGATGTCAAATGGATTTTTGTTTCACTTTCTATTATTATTGGACTTGCCGGGGGATTATTTGGATTATTATTTGGCTATATTTTTTCCTCCATTATAGATGTAATTCCATTTGAAACGGCTTCGTTACCCACAATAAAAACTTATCCCATAAATTACAATCCCTTATTTTATGTTATCGGAATTACTTTTGCATTATTTACCACTACAATAGCAGGGCTTTTCCCTGCTTTGAAAGCCAGTAAAGTTGATCCAGTAGAAATAATCAGAGGAAAATAACGATGGAGAACAATAAAGTTTTAGAGGCGGTTGGTTTGAATAAATATTTTTATGACCCAGTGAAATTTCAGGTCTTAAAAGAAATTAACATGAGTATTAATCAGGGTGAATTTGTTTCAATTATAGGAAAATCGGGTTGCGGAAAATCGACTTTGTTGTATTTGCTTTCGACAATGGATACGGATTATGAGGGTAAATTAGTGATCAATAATGAACTCATAACCGATAAGTCCGACAAAGAATTAGCATTAATACGGAATGAGAAGATAGGTTTTGTATTTCAGTTTCATTACTTGCTAGCGGAATATAATGTATTGAAAAATGTCATGCTTCCGGGAATGAAATTGGGTAAATATTCCAATCAGGAAATCGAACATCGAGCGATGAAACATTTGAAAACATTGGACATGGAAGACCAAGCCTTAAAAATGCCAAATCAATTGAGTGGTGGACAAAAACAGCGTGTGGCTATAGCCAGGGCTTTGATAAATGATCCGCTGATTATTATGGGTGATGAGCCTACAGGAAATTTAGACAAGAAAAATAGCAACTTGGTTTTTGATATTTTTAATCAATTGACTCAAGAACAAAATCAGACTTTATTGGTTGTTACGCACGATACTGATTTTGCTGAGCGGACCAATAGAGTCATCACCATGGATGATGGTAAAGTAGTTTCGTAACGGCTTATTTAACTATAATTTCGTGTTTGTAAAGCAACCCTTTTAATCCTTTTAAAGCAAAGACTGCTTTTTTTAATTTTGTTGCTTTTGGATCAATGGTATAATTGTAGCTTGTCTTGAAATTCGCTTTATTGGCAATTGCTTTTGCAAATTCAGAACGGTATAAATCGCAATTTTCAAATAGGACTTCGGTCAAATCAGTAGCCATAAAATCAACTGCAATTAAACTACAATTAGTAAACGACGTTCCTTTGATTTTTAAGGTGTAAAATTTGGAGAAATCCAAAATACAGTCGGTAAAATCAATTTCGAAAATTAATTTATCACACATAGCAAAATTCACTTCTTTGATTTCACACCGATTGAAAGTCACGGTTCTAAAGGCGACATAATTTATTTTTGCGTTGCTAAAAGTACAATCATTGAATGTGCAGTCAATAAAAGTGACATCCAGAAATATGCATTGGGAGAAATTACAATTGGTAAAAGTACAACACTCAAACTCCTTAAAATTGACATCTTCTTCGTTATAAATGATGTTCTTGTATTCAATATCTAAAAAATATTCTGGCATTTATGGCTTTTAAATTCAGGTTTAAGTCGGTTATACTTTTCAGCAAAGAAACAAAATTCTATAGCTATACAATTCAGCTTTTGTAATAATTATTTTTAAAATTTAAACTCTGTCGAAATCACCTTTCCAATTAATAATCGCTCTTTTAATTGCTTTTCCTGAAAGATTTTCATCCAACGTTCTTTTCATGAGTGTAGGAAGTTCTTCATCTGGAGCAAATCGTAAGGCAAACAATTGGTCGTCATTTAATTGGTGTTCAAGATCTTCCAGTCTTTTTCCTGTAATATAAAAATAGCGGTACCGAAGCTCTAATCGTACAATTCGGTTTTGTAAAGTTAATGCGTAATGCTGGCGTAACATAAAAGCCAGACAAAAAAGAACAACAAAACTAGCACTGATGAAAGACCAAATCAATTTGTCTTCGGATGTAAAAGTAAAATATACACTAAAAGCTAAAAATGTCATTACAATGGGATAATAAACAAAATGATGAGGCGGATAATACCGAATATGATTTTTATAAGATTGTGTTTCCATGATTTTATTTTAGTTTTTTAAAGATAGTCAAAAGAACTTATTAGGAAGGAAACAGAATTTTTAAATGCAAGAAAACCTAAATTATATAAGTTTAGAATTTTATAAATCTTTCACTGAAGATTTTAAACAACTACGCGTTTTGAAAATCGGCTATAAAAAAATATGTGCAACCGAAATTCCTCCATAAAAATTTCTTGGATTTCCAGGGTAATAATACCTTGGAGGTACGCTTCCAAAACCGACTGCATTGGGTAAAATGCTAGCTGCATAGTGACTGTTCGTTGCATTATTAATTCCAGTGCTCAATTCTGCTTTTAGGAATTTTTGTATTTTAAAAGTGTAAGCCGCTTTAATATCCAATAGTTTATAACCATCACTATATTTTGAATTTGTATCGTTCATTGAAATTTTACCCACACTTCTAAAAGAAGTATTCAAACTAAAACCCCTTTCTGTACTCAAATCCACGCCTAAATTCCATTGCACGTTAGGAACGCCTGTTAGTATGTTACCCGAATAATCAGCATTTCCATCCACAAAATCCTTGAATTTAAAATTATTAATCGTTCCAGAAAAATAAGGTGTAATTTGCCATTTAGAAGTTTTGATAAGCCTATAATTCACAGAAAATTCTATTCCAACATGCGAACTTTCTCCGGCATTAATCCCCACATACTGATCTTCGGCTGTGCGTCGGGCCACCAATAAGTTTGTGATTTGTGTGCTGTAAAGTACGGTTTCAGTATATAATTTATTATCCAGCCAATTTCCTTTGAAACCCAATTCATAATTCCATCCCATCTCTGGTTTTAAACTGGTATTGATTTTTCCTTGAGGAGTGAGTGTTTCGGCAACTAAGGGGGCTGAGAATCCTTTACTGATCGCCGAATAGATGTTTGTGCCTTCAGCTACTTTATAGGAAAGTCCGATTCTTGGCGACCAAACATTTCCAAAAGTATAAGCAGGTTCTTGGTTTACAGTAGTGTGTCGAAAAACATCTTCTAAAGAATATTTGGTTGTATTCAATGCCAGACCGCTTTCTAAAAACAGCTTTTTTGACAATTGCAATTCTATTTGTAAAAAATAATTAATGTAATTCCGTTTTTGTTTGATTTTACTGAATTCAGCCCCCGTAATGCTTCCTTGGCCGGGTTGCGATAAGTATAAATTTTTGAAAAGAGAAAAGTCATATTTTTCAGATAAAAATTCTGTTCCAATGCTTGCTTCAAAAGGCAGAGAAAATAAAAGAGCTTTATAATTTATCGTAGAGCGAAATCCTGCAGAATTTGTTTTTTCTTTCAAAATATCAAAAGGTCTGTCTTCTTTTGCCTTTCTGAAATTGGCAAAAACACTCGTTTTGGCAGACCATTTCTCAGAAAACTGATGCTTATATCCAATTCCCATCAGCAATTTATCAGAGGATTCATTTCCTTTGGCTGCAGCCCAAGTAGCAGCTGCCTTTTCGGGATGATTTTTGAAATCATTTTCATTTATTGAACTTGGGATAAAAGCTTTTAAACGGGTAAAAATCCCTAAATAAGACAAACTTCCTTTGGAGTTTAGCTTTTGTTTTCCGTGTAGGTTAAACGATTTTCTGTCGTAAGCGCTATTGGCTCTGAAGCCTTCGCTCTGCAAATGCGTATAACTGGAATACAGATTTGATTTAGCATCGCTATAGCCGACTGAAAGACTTTGTTTTACCAAGCCATAACTACCGTATGTGGTTACCGATTTCCCAAAGGATTCCTGCAAAGAAGTTTCTCGCGCAAACAAATGAATCACGCCACCCAATCCGGAACCAAAGCTAGTGGAATTAGGTCCTTTAATTATTTCAATACTTCCAATAGATTCCATATCAATATCTTCAATTACCGTTTCGCCTTCGCCACTTGTCAATGGAATATCTTCAAAATAGGCTTTAACTTTAGTAGTACCATATTGTGATCTGGCGCCAATTCCCCGAATCGTAATTCTAGTGGTATTCATAGATCCTTGCTGCATATAAACTCCTGGAATTTTATTCAAAACGGAGGTGAGTATCACGCCATCGCTATTGTTGAGATCTTTTCTCCCAATAAATGATACAGATGCCGCATTATTTTGAATCGAAGTCTTAATAGGTGATGCCTTAAGAATAATTTCAGAAAGTGCTGTCGTGTCTTTTTGTACCTGACCTACAGTCGCGGTATAAATAAATAGTAGTAAAAATGAAAAAAGGTAAGAAGTATTTTTGTCCAATGCTTTGTATATTTATTAGAAATAAAAAAATTATAAATTTACTACTTACTTTTAAATTAATGAAAGCTAAGTAGGATAAAATAAAAAATGCAATTATCAAATAATGTTATAATTGCGATTGCTTTTGTGAGTTGACTGGATAATTTGTATGAAGTAGATGAATTACACCAAAGTTGATGCTGCTGTTTTAGCTAAAATTATTGATTAAAAACCTTTAAAAGATTTTGTATAATTTGTTCTAATCGTAAATTGGTCTTACAAGTAAGATAATAAAGTTTTAATCCTTTTTCCATATTTTAAATAATATTTCCGGTATAAATGATTGATGACTTTAGGTACCAATTCTTTTGCGCAGGCAGTATAGATCAAGATAATGCAGGATAGTGCATGACGGTTTGCTAATTGCGATTAGATACATTTATTAAATATTAGCGAATTTAAAAATTTCATATTGATTGATATGTTTGCTTATAGGATGTTAAATAAATTATTAATCAAATTGAAATAGGAAAATAATAATGAAAATAAAAAAATGTTATTCTATTAGAGTTGTTATACTAATGTGGGCTTGTAGTATAGGAATATGTACAACTAGTTATGCACAGCAACTTAATATCAAAAATGATGTGTTTTGGAATACCAAAGATGGGCGTCCGATTAATAGTCAGGGTGGTGGTATATTTAAATTTGATGATCCAGTAACAGGAGTAAAAAAATATTACTGGTATGGAGTTCATTATGCAGAGGCCGACAGCTATCGCAATTCACCTTTTATTACGCAAAAAACCTCTACTTTTGAATCTGTAACCTGTTATAGCTCTTTAGATTTAGTAAATTGGACGTTTGAAGGCGATGTTTTAACTAAAGACAAAGTAAATAAGTCAGGGAAGACCTGGGTGGGTCGCTTAGGTGTAACTTATATTAAGGAGCTGCACAAATATGCCATGTTTGTTCAACATGATAAGGAGGTACTGATTACTGTTTCGGATTCTCCAACGGGTGAATTTTTATGGCATCAGAAAATAAATATGGAGCAAATGATTGGGACTAGCAACACCGGAGATCAAACTGTATTTACCGATGAAGATACAGGAAAGTCTTACCTCATTTATTCTTATGGAAGAGGGCGTAACAAGATATATATATCGGAAATCGGTGTTAAAAATGGAAAGGTAAACCTGTTAGACTGTACAGAAGTTTTTAAGGGAGAAAGTCGTGAAGGAAATTGCATGTTTAAATACAACAACAAGTATTACATGTTTGCGTCAAATATATATGGCTGGGACTCCTCTTATGCCTATTATCTGGTAGCCGATAGTATCAGAGGGCCTTATACACCTACTAACGAGATGTTGGTTATGAAAGGAAGTTCAGAAGACTTTGCACATGTAACGCAGACTGGTTTTTTCTGTTCTGTAAAAGGTAACAAACAGGAAACAGTAATTTACTGCGGAGACCGATGGGCTAATTTTGCGGGTAACGGATTAGGTTATAACCAATGGTTTCCACTTTCGTTTGATGATAAAATTCCCTATTTCAATTCCCTCAGTTCATGGAACTTGGATGCCCAAACAGGTATGTGGAAAGTAGCTGATGACAACAATTATGTGAAAAATGGTAGTTTTGAGGCAGACCGCAGGCATATTCCTAGCCATTTTAAACCAGTACAAATACAATTAACTGGCTGGGCTACTGAGGTTATTGCTGGGAATGAGATTGGACTTGACAGTATTAATTCGCCTGTCTTAAACTATTTTAATAGCGAAAATGACAGGAAGATTGTAATAGGTGAAAAAAGCCTGAATATTAGTGACAAGGTTAGTTTTAAGCGAAAAATTTTCCAGACAATTGCATCTTCATCGTATGTGAAATTGGAAGATGGATTTTATACACTAACCGCAAAAGTAAAAAACAGCAAGGGTTTTGCCCAATTAGAAATATATGCTTTAAGTAATGGTAATACACTAAAATACAGTTTCAAAGAGGAAAATACATCATGGAAAACGGTTTATATTGAAAATATACCTGTCGCAAAAGGAAAGATTGAAATCGGTTTCTTGACCGATGGTACTGCAAATTCTTTTTGTCATGTTGATGATGTATCGCTGGTGAAAACTATTAAATAATTTTATGGTTTAGTATTCAAACCACTTATTAAACACTCAATTCAGAATGACCTCCTCTATTTTTCAGTAGTAACTACTTTTTTTAACCATGACAGCAGAGGCTATTTAGCTAATAGTGGTTTCGCTTGCAAACAACCAAGATGATACATTTTGCACAAAACATAGTGTGAAATAATATAGTTTTGTAGGTCGAAACAATATCATCATAGTTATTTATGGTAATGCTCTTTTTAAGAGACATTTTTAGTATATTCTTAGGAAAGCAAACAGTTTTAATTTTTATTTTTAAAATCACAAATATAATGTTCCCAAAAAATAAAATACTTATTATCATTTTCGTAATCATTTCATTATATGGTACTGGCTTTTTTTTGACCTATTCAGGTGATTTGATCAATCCAATTCAAAAAATAAGGTATGAAAATCAAATAAAAAAAATAAAATTTAGACAAACTATAATCTTCTCTTTGGATGAATGGCAAGCCTTTTCGGATAAAAAAGAAATAAAATATAATAATCCTTTTTATGATATGATTTCGTTTAAAAAAAATCATACAAAAGTTATCTCAAAAGCGGTAAATTATGATTTGGAGAATCAATTTCGTTTAGTAATTTCTCAAGTTTTAAATAAACATAAAAGATTCCCTTTGGAGAAGAAGCGTACCTTTCTCTCTAAACACCCTGTACAAAAAAACAAAATAAATTTTGGTTTTAAAATCGTTTTTAAAATTGGTATAATTGAAAACCATAATACTCAATTTAATTTAAAAACTAGATCATTTATCTATTTACTGTTTGATCCTCCTGTTAAAATTGTTTTTTTTAAACATTTTTTTTAAACAAAATTAATTAAATAAACATGAAAAAAACAATAACCGTAATGGTTTGGATTTACTCTTTGATGGGATTTTCCCAAACCAAAAAAGACACAATAAACTCAATAGGATTAGATGAAGTGGTTATAAGTTCACAAAGATTTGCAAAACCAAAAAGAAAAATTACGCAACAAATTGAAAGTATATCTAAAATAGAAATCGAGTTTAATAACTTCCAGTCCAGTGCCGATGTGTTAGGAAATTCAGGGGCTTTAGTAGTTCAAAAATCACAACAGGGAGGCGGAAGTCCTGTTATTAGGGGGTTTGAATCCAGTAGAATTTTATTACTCGTTGATGGAATCCGAATGAATAACTTAATTTACAGAGCTGGACATTTGCAAAACATAGTTACTGTAGATAAAAATATAATCGAGAATATAGATGTGCTTTTTGGACCATCGTCTACTATTCACGGAAGTGATGCGCTTGGCGGAGCCATTTATTTACAAACTAAAAATGCAAAATTGCTTTCCGATACGGAAAACCAAAAGGTTAGCGGAACTATTTTAACGAGTTACAACTCTGGAAACCAAGGGAAATCAGGTCATTTAGATTTCAACTTTGCGGGTCAAAAATGGGGTTACTTAACGTCATTTTCCTATAATGATTATGGGGATTTAAAAATGGGAAAACATAAAAATGGTTCTAATGATTTTTTTGGAGAAAGACCTTTTTATGTGGTAACCAATGATGGTGTTGACACTAAAGTTGCGAATGATGATAAATATGTGCAAAAATTTTCGGGATACAAACAATATGATTTTATGCAAAAAATTGTTTTTCAGAAAAATATTAACACGCGACATAGTTTAAATTTACAATATTCTACCACATCAGACATTCCGAGATATGACAGGCTAACTGATTTGAGTTCAAACGGAAAATTTAAATCTGCAGTTTGGAATTATGGTCCACAAAAAAGATTACTTTCTGCTTATAAATTAGACAAAAAGAAGGTGTTCTTGAACAGTGATATGAATTCGGTTGCCAGTTATCAAAACATCGAAGAAAGTAGAATTACCCGTAATTTTGGTAATCCAACACAAAGTTCAAGGATTGAAAAAGTTTCGATATTTGCCATCAATTCTGATTTTAAAACAAAAATAGGAAACGGTGACTTTATTTATGGCGCCGATGTATATTATGATAATTTGAATTCTTCGGGAAATAAAAGAAATATTTTAACTAATGCTGAAGGCATCACTGATTCGCGTTATCCGGATGGAAAAAACAATACTTTTAGAGCCGAAGGTTTTGCTTCCTACAGCAATAACATTAACAAAACGGCCTCGTACAATGTAAGTGCCAGAGCGGGCTACGCCACTTTGAACAGCGAAATTTCAACCAATTTTCTGAATTTACCTTATACTATCGTATCACAAAAAAACTTTACCTATAGTGGCGCCGTTGGAATTGTAAATAATGCCAGTGAAAACACCAAAATAGGTTTTAATTTAGCTTCTGCATTTCGAGTTCCAAACATTGATGATTTATCCAAAATATTCGAATCGGCAGGAGGAAATTTAATTGTACCAAACAAAGATTTGAAGCCTGAAAAGTCAGTAACGGCTGATTTGAGCATTACTTTTTGGGAAGGAAAGCGTTTTCAGTTTGAAAATATTTTTTATTACACAAGACTGTATGATGCAATAGTAACGGGTGCTTTCATGTTAAACGGCCAATCTTTGATTGTTTATGAAGGAATAAATAGTCTCATTTATGCCAATCAAAATCATGGAAAGGGAAATATTACCGGAATTTCTTCCACGTTAAGAAATTATATCACAAAATCATTATTGTTTTATGGCACTTTCAACTTTACCCACGGTAGAATCCAAAATACGGCGGGTAATTTTCCTTTAGACCATGTTGCTCCAGTTTATGGGAAAACGGGTTTTAAATATGAAAGTAAATTAGTAAATCTGGATTTATATATTATGTATAATGGAAAAAAAGAGTTAAGTAATTACTCACCCAGTGGTGAAGATAATTTGCAATATGCTCCAAAAAATGGGATGCCATCTTGGGAAACCTATAATTTGAAAGGATCCTTATCTTTAATGAAACAGTTCACTGTTTTGTCTGGTGTTGAAAATATTTTAGATACACAATACAGGACTTTTGCTTCTGGGATCAATGCTGGCGGTAGAAGTTTTTATCTTGGAGGGAAATACAATTTTTAGAATTAAAATCGAAATAAAAGCCTTCAATTTCATTGAAATTTTGGGCTTTTTGTATTTTGGATGTACAAATAAAAACTGCCATTTAGTTAAGCTACATTTTTGTAATTTATTTGATTGTTAAATTCTTCAATTGTTGATAATTCAAAGCTGAATGTCTCCTTTTTCTTTTGTACCATACTTCAATATTTCCAGTTTTATTTGTTCTTTAGAAAGAAGTTTGTTCTCATAAATCAATTCAGTTTTCAAGGATTTAAAGAAGCTTTCTGCTACCGCATTATCCAAGCAATTTCCTTTACGTCTCATACTGTGGGTTATTTTTTATAGAAATTAAGAACATTTACAAACTTTTTGCTGGCATATTGAACACCTCTGTCGGAATGGAAAATTAAACCTTCTTCAATTTTGGGGTTTTAACCGCGATTTTCCACTATTTTTACAACTGTGGGGCAGTTACTGCTAATTCCATTGATATTGACCACCCAATTCCAATTTAAAATGAGCACCTGATTTCAATTCAAAATTATCACCTAATTCCTGAGCAAACTGACCACCTCAATTTTTCTTAAAAACTACTTTTTTTCATCTGTTAAATAGATGTCATAACAAACTTGCACTGGAATTTGTGATTTCACAATTATAGAACCATTATTATACCTGTCTTCAATGATCTCTAAAGGGTAATTCAGTTATGACTATCTAATGCGTGGAGTCCAAAATCGTCTAATATAAAAATCTTGCTTTTCTATTTTGGCTAATTCTCGCAAATAAGAACCATCTGCTTTGGCTATTTATAATTTAGCAAACAACTTCGAAGTATTAAAATAACTCACTTTAAAAGCCTGTATACAGGCCTGGTAACCTAATGCTGTGCCTAAATAACTTTTGTCTACACCTGTACTTAATCTGATTAAAATGGGTTCATTTTTTTTAAAAATTCGCATTCTGCTAGACTTAGTAAGGCGTTTGGGTCCAGATTACTGGTTTGGTCAAAATTGATAGTTTCAATGTTTGATTTGTAATGGAATCGGGCATTGGAGATACTGCGCTCAATACGACGATTATGCCTTTGATTCCATTCGGCATCAATAAGCATCGATACAAACTCATCGAGTGTGTTATGGTCTGTTTTTTCGCTTTCAATAGCAGTTTTAAAAGCATTACGCATGCCATAAAGCTTCATTCATTCATTCATTCATTCATTCATTCATTCATTCATTCATTCATTCATTCATTCATTCATTCATTCATTCATTCATTCATTCATTCATTCATTCATTCATTCATTCATTCATGAACAATCCTATACGAGAATAATGACGTCTTGTGAGTTTTCGATCATTATGTGTATCCAATATCTTTTGGTAATGGAACGCATTAAACCCGAAAAAATCGAACCGAAGCAAACATTGGATCACAATCCTAAACACTGATTTTTTAAGATATTGACGTTTTTTTGGTTGTGGGGAGCATGTGGTGGAATATTGTAAACAAAAAAAACCGTAATAACTTATTAAATAGGTTATTACGGTTTTGTTCTGTGGAGTCGCCGGGAATCGAACCCGGGTCCAAACAAGCAACTAAAAGGCTTTCTACGCGTTTATTTCCTGATTAGATTTTCGATCTTGCGTTTGACCAGAAACAGTCGCGCAAGACTTATCTTCTTAATTTCGAAATCCACCCGAAGCTCATGGAAATCTAGGTTTAAATTTACGATTCACCTTTATCGACCGCTATAAACCAAAGCTTTCGAGGTAAATCCTGCTTTCCTATCTGATAGGAACGAGGCTAATCTTACTATAATTCAGATTATGCAGCAAGAGCGTAGTTTCCTTCGCCGTGTAAGTGTTTTGAGACCTTTTATTAACGAGAATTGTCCCAGTTCTCGACGTGCTTACTTTTCAATTCGACTTGCTGTCAAAACCAGTCGACCCCTTTTATTTTTAGTTTGCAAATATACAATTTAAAACTTGAATTACTATTGCTAAACTTTCAACTTCATAACAAAAATCATTCCTCTTTTTCACCTTTATTCAAGTGAAACGGATAATCACCAAATAGCATTGCTAATTTTCTAACTTTGTAAGTTCTTGTTGTAAACTTATTGGATAAGGCAATTATAGTAACCTTCTCTTTTGGCAAAGTGATATAAGATGATGTGTTACCATGCCACCAACCGTTATGAAAATAGAAATTTTGTCCCGTTTGCCAATTGATCATACGAATGCCAAGACCATAATTTTTTTCTCCTTTGCGCTCATTACTGTATCCTATAAAGATCTTTTTAAACAGCTCTGAATTTAGAAAAGCAGTAGAATTTCTTGCTCGGTCAAATTTTAGTAAATCTCTGGGGGTAGAATAAATGTTTTTGTCCCCATAAACAGCATCCAAATAATCTTTACCAATTTCTACTCCATTTCCTTTATAAGAAGGGGCTATGCTATCTTTATCTTTTTCATAATCAAAAACAAAAGTGTTTTTCATACCCAGAGGATTGAAAATGATTTGTTTCATCGCTTCTTTATAAGAAAGTTTAGTTATTCTTTCAATTATCAATGCCAACATGGCATAATTGGTATTGCAATAACTAAAATGGGTATCTGTTTTAAATTCCAATCCAATATTTTTAGTAGCCATAATAGTTAATATGTCTTGATTGGTCAACCTGTTATGTCTGTCCCAAACCGTTTTATCTCGATCAGTAAAATAAGCATAATTACGCATGCCACTTCTATGGTTTAATAGTGTTTTTATAGTAACATCCGGAAAAGGGAATTCTTTTAGAATCGTATTAACCTTTTGGTCTAAATCTATTCTTTTGGCATTTATTAACTTCAGTACAGCAGTTGCAGTTATTACTTTACTAACTGAGGCTAAATGGAGTGGTGTTGTACTTGTAATTAATCTTTTCTTTCTGAAATTTGCGTAGCCTTCATAATTTTCATAAATAATTTGTCCATTTTGAGCCACAAGAAAACTTCCGTTAGCACTGTGATTAGGCCAAGTTCTATTATAAAAAGATTCAACAGACCTTTTTTTAGAATCAATGTATTCCGCAGTTAGTTTAGGACTTTCATTAGTTAAAGGCTTCATCTTAGGTAATGTACTCTTTGGGAGTTGAGCGTCACTTAATGCTGTTTTCTTTTTCTCTTTGGTACAAGAACTCAAAACTATTATCAGGACGAGTAATTGTACTATATTTGCTTTTTTTATAAATATCATTTTGATAGTACTAGAAAGACAAATATATAGAATCAATCCCTTTTGATTCGTCTTTTTTCCGAAACCTTAACACTATTTTATCAACGTTTTATAATTGCTGGTTTGTATCATTTTGGAGATCAGCTTTTAATCGGTGTAAGACAGGTGAATTTATTTAAAAAAGAAAGACAATTTATTTAAAATTGTTATTTTTGTAACAAATAATAAATAATAAGTTATATTAAATTAATATAAAAGAATAAAAAAATGAAATTCGGAATTATAAAAGAAAGAAAAAACCCTCCAGACAGGAGAGTTGTTTTTTCTCCTAATGAATTAGCAAGAGTAAAAGAACTATATCAAGGCGTTTCGATAAAAGTAGAAAGCTCCGATATTCGAATTTTTACAGATGAACAATATATAAATTTAGGAATCGAAGTTACAAATGACATTAGTGATTGTGATGTTTTATTTGGAGTGAAAGAAGTTCCTGTTGATGCGCTAATTCCTAATAAAGCCTATTTCTTGTTTTCGCATACTATAAAAAAACAACCTCACAATAGAAAATTACTACAAGCAATTTTAGAAAAAAACATCATTTTATATGATCATGAAACTATAGTAGATTCCCATAATCGCAGGTTAATTGGTTTTGGAAAGTATGCAGGAATTGTGGGTGTTTACAATAGTATTCGTGCTTTTGGAATAAAATTCGAATTGTTCAAATTGCCAAAAGCAGATACACTTTCCGGTAAAGAGGCACTAATCGCTCATTTAAAACGATTGGTATTGCCACCTTTGAAATTTGTGATTACAGGCTCCGGAAAAGTGACTAATGGAGCTAAAGAAGTTTTGGATGCTATGAAAGTTAAGGAAGTTTCAATCGGAAATTACTTGACAAAGAATTATGCACAGCCCGTTTACACCCAAGTCGATGTCTTAGAATACAATAAACGTAAAGACGGAAAAGTATTAGATTTTACCGATTTTTATGAAAATCCACAAGAATATGTGTCCGATTTTGAACGATTTACCAAGGTTTCGGATATCTATATTACTGGACATTTTCATGCCTATCAAGCCCCGGAAATTCTTACAAGTGAAATGCTACAGTCGAAAGATTGTAAGATAAAAGTTGTCGGGGACATTTCTTGTGATGTCAATGGTCCAATAGCATGTACATTGAGATCATCAACAATTGCTGAGCCTTTATACGGATATTGGCCAAGTGAAAATAAAGAAGTTGATGTTTTTCATCCGGCAGCAATTGTAGTTATGGCTGTGGATAATTTGCCATGCGAATTACCTAAAGATGCCAGTGAAGGTTTTGGTGAAATGTTTATAGAACATGTAATTCCAGCATTTTTTAACGGAGACAAAGATGGAATTTTACAAAGAGCTAAAATTACTCAAAACGGAAAATTGACTCCAAGATTCAGTTATTTACAGGATTATGTTGATGGTAAATAAATACAATAGTTTTAATTGATTAAAAACCGAGTTAGTGATAGCTCGGTTTTTTTTGGTATTTTGTTAATGTAATATAATTTATCTCATAAAACGGATTGTTATTTCTGGGTATTTTTGTTTTTCAAAATAAAATAAGTCAATGAGAAAATATCATTTTTAGGAATGCCAAATTCCTAAAGTAACCATTTATTGATATTTTTTTTTGTAATATTACTACATAAATGAGTTGGAATGAGAAAAATTAAATATAAACAAGGCAGAAAACTTCAGCCCTATAACCTTGAATATACAGGAATTTATAAAAGTCACGATTCAGAGATGCAATTGTTTGTTTTTGATAATTTTGATTTGATTGAATATGAAGATTTTAAAGTTTCAGATTTGGATAAATATATTGATCCACAAAAAACCAATTGGTTGAATTTGCATGGTTTAAATAATATCGAATTAGTAAAGTCTATTGGGAACTACTTTACAATTGATAATTTTATGCTTGCTGATATTTTGAATACTACTAGGAGAACTAAATTAGAGGAGTTCTCAGATGTCCTGTTTTTTAATATAAAATCATTATTGCCGGCCGGAGATTCAGATAATATAAGTGTAGAACAAATTAGTTTTCTGATGAAAGATGGTATTCTAATTTCTTTTCAGGAAAAGAGAAGTGATTTTTTTACTCATATTCGAGAGCGTATTCGAACCCATTCTGGAATAGTAAGGACAAAAAAAGCCGATTACCTTCTGTATATATTGCTTGACGCCATTATGCAAAATTTCTATGTAACTATTGAGAATGAAGAAGACAAAGTGGAAGAACTGATTAATCTTTCTAAAAATAGTGCCGATCCGATAATTTTGGAAAGAATTGAAAAGCATCGTGATAATTTTAATTTTCTAAAACGATCGATTATTCCGCTCCGGGATTCTTTGTATGACATAAAAAGCATAAAAGACGATAATGTTTTTAATGCAATGGAAATGGAAAATTTTAGTTTTTTTACGCGATTGCATCAGAAGAGTTTAGAGCTCTTAGAACAAATTGAATCCGATATGGGCTCGTTAGAAAGTGCTTCTAATTTTTTTTTTTCGGCACAGACGCATAAGATGAATGAAATTATGAAAACCCTTACTATTGTGTCGGCGATATTTATACCCCTTACATTTATAGCGGGTGTTTACGGAATGAATTTTGAGTTTATGCCTGAATTACATTATAAAAATGGGTATTATGCAGTTATGGGTGTGATGCTGTTAGTTGTAATTGGAATGATTATTTATTTTAAAAAACGACGCTATTTTTAGGAATTTAAAAGGTATGCATTCAGTAAATATGGAATTAAATATAAAAACACAAAGATGAACAAGGCCATATATATAGCAACAAGCGAACAAAATAGTGGTAAGTCGATTATAACTTTAGGGTTGATGAGTATGCTTATTGGCAAAACTGCCAAAGTAGGTTATTTTAGACCTATTGTAGAAGATTTTGAAGAAGGAGGGTTTGATAATCATATTGAAACGGTGATTGGTCATTTTGGCTTGGATATTCAATTCGAAGATGCTTTCGCCATTACAAAAAGTAAATTAATCAAAAAGAAGAACAAAGGAAAAATAGGGGAAGTTCTCGATTTAATCATTGAAAAATATAAGAAATTAGAAGAACGATTTGATTTTGTTTTAGTTGAAGGAACTAGTTTTACAGGAGAAGGAACTGTTATCGAATTAGATATGAATGTTTTGATAGCCAAAAATCTAGGGATTCCAACTATTATTGTGGGCTCCGGAGTCGGGAAAACATTAGAAGAATTGATTGACAGCCTTTATCTTGCGTATGATTCATTCAAAGTAAAAGAAGTGGAAGTTTTGGCTGTAATCGCCAATAAAGTACAACCTGAAAACATTGAATTGGTAACTACTGGTTTGAAAAAAAGTCTGCCAGAAAGTATATTGGTGAATTCAATTCCTTTAATTTCTAATTTAAATAATCCCACAATTCAGGAAATTGTAAATAAATTAGATGCTAAAGTTTTATTTGGCGCAGCTTATTTAAACAATCAAACGGGTAATTTTAGTGTGGGAGCTATGCAGCTTTGTAATTATTTATTGCATTTGAAAGAAAATAGTCTGGTGATAACTCCAGGAGATAGAGCTGATATTATCCTTGGTGCGCTTCAGGCGAATGAATCCGTGAATTATCCAACAATTTCTGGAATATTGCTGACGGGAAATATATTGCCCGAGGTGAGTATCCTAAAATTAATTGAAGGACTTTCTCCCGTTGTTCCCATTTTTGCAGTAGAGGAAGGGACGTATTATATTACCAATAAAATAGGTTCCATTAAATCTAAAATTTACGCCAATAACAAACAGAAGATTGAAATTTCCATCAACACTTTCGAAAAGTATGTCGATTTGGATAATTTGGCTGAAAAGCTAATTACTTTTGAAGCGGAAGGAATGACGCCAAAAATGTTTCAATACAATTTGGTAAAAAGAGCGAGAAAACATAGAAAACACATTGTTTTACCTGAAGGAAATGATGAAAGAATTATTATTGCAGCTTCCCGATTATTAACGATGGATGTAGTTGATATTTCGATTATTGGAAACAAAAAACAAATAGAAAGTAAAGTTTCGGAACTTGGGTTGGATTTTGATTTTTCTAAAATAAAAATTATTAATCCAATAGAATCCGAACATTACGACGATTATGTAAATACTTATTATGAGTTGCGAAAAACGAAAAACGTAACTTTAGGAATGGCCAAAGATTTAATGGAAGATGTTTCGTATTTTGGAACAATGATGGTTTATAAAGGCGATGCCGATGGAATGGTTTCCGGAGCGGCACATACTACACAACATACCATTTTACCGGCTTTGCAATTCATTAAAACAAAACCAGATTCATCAGTAGTTTCCTCAATATTTTTCATGTGTTTGGAAGACCGAGTTTCTGTTTTTGGGGATTGTGCCATCAATCCAAACCCAACAGCGGAACAACTGGCAGAAATAGCAATCTCCTCCGCTGATTCCAGTTTAGCTTTTGGAATAGAACCAAAAATAGCCATGCTTTCCTATTCTTCTGGTTCCTCCGGAAAAGGGGATGAAGTAGACAAGGTAAGAACTGCAACCGAAATAGTTAGAAAAAAACGCCCCGATTTAAAAATTGAAGGCCCTATTCAATATGATGCTGCAGTCGATATGTCTGTTGGAAAAAGTAAAATGCCAAATTCTGAAGTGGCAGGACAAGCCAGCGTTTTGATTTTTCCAGATTTAAATACAGGGAATAATACCTACAAAGCGGTGCAAAGGGAAACTGGAGCATTGGCAATTGGTCCGATGTTACAAGGATTAAACAAACCCGTAAATGATTTAAGCCGAGGTTGCACGGTAGATGATATTATAAATACAGTCGTGATTACAGCGATTCAAGCACAAGGATTATAAAATGAAAATAGTAATTATAAACTCGGGAAGTTCATCCATAAAATACCAATTAATCAATATGCCGGCGAATGAAGTCATTTGTTCGGGCATGATTGACAGAATAGGATTGGAAACTTCAAATCTAAGTTACGTAACCAATAACACTAAATTAGAGGAAACATTACCTATTGCGAATCATAAAATTGGTTTGGAAAAAATTGCTAAATTACTGATGGATGAAAAAGTGGGGGTAATTAAAAGTACGGATGAGATTGAAGCTGTCGGCCATCGTGTGGTGCATGGCGGAAGCGCTTTTTCTAATACCGTAATTATTACCAGCGAAGTAAAAGATAAAATCAGGCAGCTTTTTGATCTAGCTCCTTTACACAATCCAGCGAATTTAGAAGGAGTAAATGTGGCGGAGGAAATTTTCAATTCGGCACAGCAAGTGGCTGTTTTTGATACGGCTTTTCATCAAACGATTCCTGTTGTGGCGCACAAATATGCGTTACCAAATTACCTTTTGACAGAAAATAAAATACGCGTATACGGTTTTCATGGAACGAGTCACAAATACGTTTCGGAAAATGCAATTCATTATTTGAATCAGAATTCTATAAATAAAGGCTCGAAAATTATTACGATACATTTAGGAAATGGATGTAGTATGACCGCTATAAAAGATGGAAAAAGTATCGATCATACATTAGGTTTTGGTCCAATGAATGGGTTGATTATGGGAACCCGAAGCGGAGATGTAGATCAATCAGTGATTTTTTATCTGGTTAATTCGTTAGGATATTCGCTTGAAGCGGTGAATACAATGTTGCAGAAACAAAGCGGAATGCTGGGACTTACCGGCTACAGTGATTTGAGAGATATTGAAGCGAATGCGGAGAACGGAAATGTTGATTGCCAGTTGGCTTTAGATATGAATGCGTATCGGATTAAAAAATATATTGGTTCGTACACTGCAGTTTTAAACGGACTCGATGCTATTGTTTTTACAGCAGGAATCGGAGAGAATTCCTCTTATATTCGAAAACTGGTTTGTACGGATATGGATTATTTCGGAATTGAATTAGACGATTCCAAAAATGAAATTCGTTCTAAGGAAATTCGGGAAATTAATACACCCGACTCTAAAACTAAAATATTGGTTATTCCAACCAATGAAGAAATAGAAATTGCAAATCAGGTATTTGAATTACTTACCAATTAAAAAACATACTTTTCTAAAAAAGCTTCTGTATTCAGAGGCTTTTTTTATGCTTTTTATTTAAGAAATCTGTTTATATTTGGACATAAAACGCCACATTTTGAAAGCAAGAATTACATTCATAATCCTATTGTATTTTTTTTCATTCCAACTATATTCTCAAGAGTTACTTCCTTTTGTCGAAAATTACAGCAAGTCTAATTATCAGGGCGATAACCAGATTTGGAACGTAGCACAAGGAAATGATGATGCCATGTATTTTGCCAATAATTATTATTTGTTGCGATATGATGGTGTAAAATGGGAGAAATATACGTTACCTAACAAAACGATCATTCGTTCCATAATGGTCGACGGCGACAAGATTTATTCTGGTTCGTATAAAGAATTTGGATATTGGTTTCGAAAAGAAGGAAAGATGCATTATGTTTCGATTTCCAAAGGCAATAAGGTTTTTGATGAAAAAAATAATGAAGAAATTTGGAAAATATTTAAGTTTAACAACAAAATTTACTTTCAGTCCTTTAATGGGATTTTCCTTTTTGATGGAAAAGTAATCAAGGAAATAAAGTTTTCTTTTCTTATTTCCTATTGCTTTATCGTAGATAATCAGCTTTTGATTGCTTCAGTTGAGAAAGGGATTTATAAAATGAATAATGGGCTTATAGAAAAAGTAAATGGATGGGCTGTTTTAGAAAACAATGTCATTCATGCTATTCAAAAACACCAAAACAAAACCTATTTTTTCACTAAAAAGAATGGTGTTTATGTTTTGGAAAATGGCAAGCTGATTCCTTGGGAAAATCCATTAAATGACATTTTTAAAGTTGCAAACATCAATGTTGCTCAGTTTATAAAAAGTAATAAACTGATAATAGGAACTGCAAATAAAGGGGTTTATGTTCTAGATTTGAATGATGGTTCTTATAAAAACATCAATAGAAACAATGTCTTGATGAACAATTCGATTTTAAGTATTGGACAAGATAAAGAGAATGATTTATGGTTGGGACTGGATAATGGAATTGCGCATATTGAAGTCAATTCTCCTATATCTATTTTTTATGACAGCTCCGGAATTTTAGGCTCCGTTTATTCTGTTGCCAGCATTCCAAAAGGCTATTTAATGGCTTCCAATCATGGGGTTTTTAAATATGAGGAAAAGAAACTTTCACTAATTCCAAATACACAAGGCCAAGCCTGGAATATAAATAAAATAAATAATAAATATATTATAGGTCACAACGAAGGAACTTTTATTTATGATAACGGATTGTTCTATAAATTAAGTACTATAAATGGAGGTTGGAATTGGGCAAAAAGCAGTATTAATAATTCCTATTTACAAGCTACTTATAGTGGGGTAATCATTTATAATGATGCGAATGATTTGACTCAAAAAGTAGTTATAAAAGGAATAATGAAGCCTATTAAATATGTGGCGCAAAATAGGAAAAATGAAATATGGGCTGCGGATAATAACAGGGGTTTGTATCGAATTCTGTATAATGATGCGTACGAAACTACCAGTATTGTAAATGTTACCCAAAGTAGTAAAATCGATAATGATTTTGGTGTGAAAATATTTGAGTTTCGAAATGAAATCCTTTTCTTGATAGACAAATCTTGGTATACTTATAATTCAATCACCAATCAATTGGAAGGGAATGAATTGTTTAATTCCAATTTCAAAAACGTCTCTGATATTGTTGCTATTGACGATAACAACTTCATGGTACTTGAAGAGGGACTTTTATATCAGGTTTTTGCCAACGATAATAAATTCATTAAGAATAGTATTCAGGAGAAATATTATAAAGGAAAAATAATCAATGACAATTTGAAAGTGTTTAACAATAACGACAGTTATCTTTTGAATCTGGATGACGGTTTTATTTCTCTTCAATTAAAATATAAAAATAAACCTAAATCAAATATAAAGATTGAAGCTTTTAATGATACCATTTTGGTTGAAAATAAATCAAAAATCAATCATAATTCAGATCTTAAAATAAATGTAATATCTGGAATTTATGGTGCGACAAGACCTGATTTATTTTATAAACTAAATGGGAATAAAGAATTTATTCCCATAAAAGAAGGATTGATTATTTTGAATAACCTCAATAGTGGTTCCCATGAGGTAACTATTTATGGGAATGATGGCTTGCATTATAATAAAGTTTCCAGTTTTCAATTCATGGTGGCAAAGGCATGGTATTTTTCTTTCTGGATGATTTTAGTATACTTGATTTTAATAGGAATGGTATTGTATCTTTATTATAAGTGGAATAAGATGAAATACATTCAGAAATTGAAATTGCAGGAAGAAGAATTAAAGCATCAAAAGAAAATTCTCGAAATGGAATTAAAAGCCGAAAACGAGTTAAATGTTCAAGAATATGAAAAACACATTCTTGAATTGGAATTGCAATCAAAATCATCTGAAGTTGCGGGTAAATCACTTTCGATTGCCAAGCAAAGTGAAATGATAGAGAATATCCAGGGAATTTTAGATTCTGAAGCAGATTTCAATAAACTAAAAAGCGAGATAAAAAAAGCCATAAAAATCAATGCTGTAAACAAGCATGAATGGGAAACATTTGAAACAAATTTGAATCAAATTCATAATGAGTTTATAATTAAACTTTCTAAAAAATATCCAAACCTTACTTCGAAGGATATTAAGCTTTGTATTTATTTAAAAATGAATCTTTCCTCCAAAGAAATTGCACCAATGATAAACATTTCTTTCAGAGGTGTTGAACTGCATCGATATCGATTAAGAAAGAAATTAAATCTTACTCAGGAAGAAAACCTTTCTAAATTTTTATTAACTATATAAAATAGGTTATATTTTTATATATAACATACTATTTCATTCATTTTTTCACGAAATTACACTACATCATTACTACATCATATCGATGTAGTACAGTGCCTATATACCTTTGTTAGCTTCTTTAAAATATAGATTTCTTATCGGCTTTCAATGTTTTGATGTATTCATGTAGTAACTCTATTATGGTTACTATAACGTTGTAATTATCTAATTTGGCTCTACTAATTTTAACAAATTATTAATATATGAGAAATTTTATTTTTAGCTTTTTAGCACTCATTCTGCTTCCGGCGTACATGTCTGGTCAAGTAATTAAGGGAAAAGTATTGGATAAGAGTGGAATTGGAATTCCTGGAGCAATGATTTTTGCTGTTGATTCTAAGACTTCGGCTGATACTGATTTTGACGGTAATTTTAATATTAATGCCAAACTAGGAGAGGTATTAAAAATTAGCATGCTAGGTTTTGATGCCATATCAATTGCCGTAACGGCTAATAATATGAACATTACTTTAAAAGAATCCAAAGACACTGAATTAAAAGAAGTGATTGTTATAGGATACGGAACCAGAAAAAAGATTGACAATACTACCGCAATTACTTCATTAAAAGCAGAGGAAATATCTAAAACCAAAGTTTTGAATGCTTCACAAGCCATACAAGGAAAGGCTGCTGGTGTTCAAGTAATTTCTTCAGACTTGCCGGGAAGTACCCCTTCTGTTGTTATTAGAGGTTTAGGAACTGCATTAGGAGGAAGAACTCCTTTATTTATTGTGGATGGGATGCCCACTGAGAACATTAATAACATCAATACTAATGATATTACATCCTATGAAATATTGAAAGATGCTTCTTCACTAGCAATTTACGGAACAAGAGCTGCAAATGGAGTTATAATAATAACTACCAAAAAAGGAAAAGGGGCTAAGGTTTCTGTAGAATTTGAAAGTTTTGCTGGTTTTAGAGAGCCTTTGAAAAAAGTAAAAATGGCGGGAAGTAATAAATATTCCCATTATTCGAATGCAGCTTTGCAAACGACTACTTTTTCACAAGATCAACCCGTTAACACCGATTGGTTTGATGCGATTACAAGAAGAGGATCTTATACTCAAAATAACGTTTCGGTTTCTGGGGGAACAGTGAATATAAAATATTTCTTTAGTATTGGAAATTATCAGGAGAAAGCAATTCTTAATGGTTTAGATTACAGTCGTACTACTTTTAGAAATAACAACGAATACAAAATTTCTAAAAAACTGACTTTAAATCAAAACTTCAGTTTTGGTTCAACAAATTCTACTCCAAAACCATTGAGTGCCTTTACAAATGCGTACAAGCAATCTCCAATAGTTCCTGTTCGTTTTTCTAATGGACAATATGGAGTGTCTTATGTAGGGAACGATGGTTTTGCTGGAACAGCAGGTTCTTCTTTTAATAATGTAGGTAATCCTGTTGCTCAATTAGACTATTTTAATGAACAACAGCGCAGTGTAACATTGCAAGGTGGTGTAAAATTAGATTATGAAATTGTAAAATCGTTAAAATTCACCTCACAGTTTAATGGGGAATATTATACTTGGAAAAATTACAATTTTGAAGATACAAAGGCTATTTGGCAAACAAATAATAATCCAGGTCAGTTAGCTACAATTATTTATCCTTCAGATAAGAATATTAACTTATTGACAAAAGGCAGAAATCAATATTTCAATTGGAATCTATCCAATTACTTTACTTATAATAAAGTATTTGGCGAAATCCATGATATTGAAGTAACCGGGGGTATTGAAACTTCTATCAGAGGAGCAAGAGAACAATTGACTGTTGCCAGGAAAAATGTAAATGCAGATTCAAATTACTGGTCACTAGCAGGTGTTGATTATGTAGGAACAGTTACTAGTTATAGAGATGAAATTTTTAATGAAAATAAAATAGCTTCTTATTTCGGTCGTTTCCAATATAAATTAATGGACCGATATTTATTTACAGGTACAATTAGACGTGATGGTTCATCCAATTTTGGTAAAGACTATCGTTGGGGAACTTTTCCAGCCTTTGGCTTAGGTTGGGTTGTTACCAAAGAAGAATTTATGTCTAATGTTAAAGGAATTAATTTATTGAAATTAAGAGGAGGTTGGGGTAAATTAGGAAACCAAAACGTACCGCTTAACAACCAAGCGTATAGTTCTGGTCTTACTTATTATTTAGGAGGTTCTATATTGAATGAAGGAACTACAATCAATTCTCAAGTTGATCCAAGTTTATCATGGGAAATTACCGAGGAAACTTCTGGTGGTATCGATTTTGAATTGTTGAACAATAGATTGAAAGGTTCATTTGACGTGTATGATAAAACAACAACCAATGTTATTTTGAATACAAAACCTTATATGACTTCAGGTATAAGTAATTCTTCACCAGCACATGTTGGGGAAGTATCTAATAAAGGATATGAAATTTCTTTACGTTGGGATGATAAACTAACTGACAATTTGAGTTACTGGGTTGGAGGTAATTTTTCAAATAACAAAAATGAATTGACAGGTTTGAAAGATGCTACGCTTGCGCCAATTACTGGTGGAGATTTAGCAAATGGGCAATGGACAAAACTATTAGATAATACCTCAGTAGGAAGACCATTAGGTAGTTTTTATATTTATGAATATGCTGGTTTTGATGCTGTAAATGGTAAGATGTTATATTATACTGCAACAGGTGCCAAAGTGACTCAAGATGCTTTGGATGCTAATAAAGACAAAAAATATGTTGGTTCAATTTTACCTAATTCTACGTATGGTGTAACTTTAGGATTGAACTATAAAAACTTTGATTTCTCAGTGGACGGATACGGTACTTCTGGTGCTAAAGTATACAATGGTAAAAAAGCACAACGCTTTAGCGGAGAAAATGTAGAAGAATCCTTGGCTACTAATTTTTGGACTGTAAATAATACGACGGCTGCAAATCCTGGACCATTTAATTTAGTTCCTGTAGCTTCTAACTATTATTTAGAATCAGGCGATTTCTTTAGAATTAACAATATTTCGCTTGGATACAAAATACCATTAAAAGGAGAATTTTTGAATTCTTGCAGAGTATATGTGAATGCAATAAATCCATTTATTACTCAAAAATTCTCAGGTTTTTCACCTGAATTAAATGGTAATGGAGATCCTTATGGAACACAAGGTATTGAGTTGGATGCATATCCAACATTAAGATCATTCGTTATCGGTGCTAATTTAAAATTTTAATACAATGAAAAAGATATATATATCAATTTTTGCCCTATCCGCATACTTTTTCTCTGGATGTTCAAACGAGTATTTAGATGCAGATCAAACTGAATCTATTTCTACAAAAGATATAGCATTGTTCAACAATGACGAAGGAGCAGCCACTTTTGTAACGGCAATTTATAGTAAGTTTTTAGATTGGAACATGACCTCATTTTCTTGGATTGGGTTGTCAAGTATTGCCTCTGATGATGCTGACAAAGGATCTTCTCCGGGGGATACAGGTTCAGACAAAGATTTAATGGACGCCTTAACCTACAATGCTTCAACTCCATCAACAAGTGAGATTTTTGCAGCTAATTATGAGGGGATTAACAGGTGCAATCAAGCATTAAGTATTGTTCCGCAATTAGACCAAGCTAATCCAGCTTTACGCACCAGATTATTAGGTGAAGCTAAATTTTTAAGAGCTTTTATGTATTTTACTTTGGTAAAAACGTACGGTGGTGTGCCAATTGTAGATCATTTGCCAAATCCATCTTCTGATGAAGACAGAATCATGCAATTAACACGTAAAACAAGTGCTGAAGTGTATGCTTTTATCGAAAGTGATTTGAATGATGCTATTGCAGCATTGCCTAACAAATCCGAATATGCTGCTGCTGAAAAAGGAAGAGCTTCAAAAGGAGCTGCTTATGCTTTATTGGCAAAAGTAAATTTATACCAAAAAAACTGGCAGAAAGTAGTGGACAACTGTAATTTGATTACAGGATATGCTATTGTTTCAAATTATGCTTCTATGTTTAGATTAGCTGGAGAAAATGATGCCGAATCAATTTTTGAAATTCAAGGTACAGGTTCAGTTCCTGCTAAAGGAATTTCAGGATATTCCAATACACAAGGTGCTCGTGGTAATGGTGGATGGGGTTGGGGTTTCAATACACCATCTCAAAGTTTAGTAAATGCTTATGAAACTGGTGATGTTAGAAAAAATGCAACAATCATTTTTAGAGGTACCACTTTGTATGATGGTAGAGTTGTACCAGTTACTGTTGAAAATGAAAGATACAACTACAAAGCGTATTCTTCTGCTTTCACAGATGGTTGGGAAACTGATGTGAATATCAAATATTTGAGATATGCCGAAGTTATACTAATGAAAGCGGAAGCATTAAATGAATTAAACCAGACTCCTGCGGCTATTCCTTTGTTAAACCAAATTAGAGCAAGAGCAGGATTAGGGAATACAACTGCTGTATCTCAAGCGGCTGTTAGAACAGCAATCTGGAAAGAAAGAAGAGTTGAAATGGCATTCGAACACGATAGATTTTTTGATCTAGTAAGAACGGGTCAAGCAGTTGCTGCGTTTGCAATTGATGGGAAAACATTTGTTGCCGGTAAACATGAATTGTTTCCATTACCGCAAGCATTCATTACGCAAGCAAACGGATTATCAACACAAAATCCTGGTTATTAATTTAAAAAAACAGTAAAAATGAAAAAAAATAAATATATTTTCTTATTTGCTTCTGTTCTGGCTTCTCAATTTTTTGTGAGCTGTAATGAGGATAGTATAGATAAAGTAAACAGCCCAATTCCCTATGAGTCCATTGGAGGTTATGAAAACTCAGATGATATTGCTGCCAGTAATTTGATCGCTAAATTTAGTTTTGAGAATACTATTTCGGATTCAAAAAATGGAATAACTGGTGGAGTTGGAACAAATGTAAGTTACGGAGCTGGAATCAAAGGACAAGCGTATAAAGGTTCTTCAAATTCTTTTATCGCTTACAGTACTGTATCCAGTTCTTTGGTAGATGTAAAAAGTATTACAGTTTCTATGTGGATCAATACAAATCCGCATACAGGAGGAGCACAATCGTTATTTATGTTACCAAAAACTACAGATTTTTGGGGAAATATTTTCTCCTTGATTGAAGGTACAGGTCCAGCAACTACTATGTTAATGAAAAATCATCTTCAAAAAGATGTGACACCCAGTATTGCTTGGTCAGGTCAGTTTATAGAACACAGTGGTGCTAATGTTTTGGCTAATATGTTTGGAACTTGGAAACATGTAGTATGGACTTATAGTGGAACTAGTTCAACTTACAGTATGTACATTGATGGAAAGAAGCTTGATTTGCCTGCTTCAATAGCAAAACGATATGCAAGCGATCCTCTTACTGGTGGAGTGGGTTATGGTGAACTCGCTAATTCGAATGTTTCTAAATTCATTATTGGTGGGTTTCAACAACATTTAGGAGCTCCTTGGGGTGCTGCTGATGGTTGGATGCTGAATTATACAGGCCTAATGGACGAGTTCAGAATTTATAAAACGGCACTTTCTGACAATGAAGTTGTTGCTTTATATAAATTAGAAAAAGATAACAGATAAAGACTTATTGACACACTTAGTTTGCATAAAACTAGGTGTGTATTTTTTACTATTAATCCTATTATTTTTATAAAGATGAAAAACGGTTTATACATAATGTTTTTTTTAATTTTTTTAAATTCTTGTTCATCTTCATCTCCTGGAGGGAACAATGGTAGCGGCACGCCATTACCAACGACTCCTACAACTCCAGTACCTGCTTTAACAGATGCTGAAGCTATGGATCAAGTTCAAAAAGATGCTATCAAATATTTTTGGGATTATGCTGAAACCAATTCAAAATTAGCAAGAGAGCGTTACCTAACTGATGATCCAAGTTTTGAAGCTAATATAGTTACCACTGGAGGTTCAGGTTTTGGGTTAATGTCAATAGTCGTTGGTGTAGAGCGGGGATTTGTTAATCGAACTGAAGCTGTTTCCCGACTTACAACTGCTCTGACTTTTCTTGAAAATGCGGAACGTTTTCATGGTGCATGGCCACATTGGATAAATGGAAAAACAGGTAAAGTAATTCCTTTTGGAACGAAAGATAATGGAGGGGATTTAGTAGAAACCTCTTTTTTATGTCAGGGTTTGTTAACCGTTAGAGAATATTTCAAAAATGGAACTGCTGCAGAACAAGCTTTAGCCACTAAAGCAGATAATTTATGGAAAGGTGTAGAGTGGGATTGGTATACCAAAGGCGAAAATGCGTTATACTGGCATTGGTCACCTACTTACGGTTGGGAAATGAATTTTAAACTGGAAGGATACAACGAATGTTTGATTACCTATATAATGGGTGCTGCATCTCCTACACATCCTATTCCGGCTGCAGCGTATCACCAAGCTTGGGCAAGAAATGGCGCAATTGTAAATGGTAGTTCACAATACGGAATACCAGTAGTATTTAATCATAATGGAGCAACAGGAAATGTAGGCCCTATGTTTTGGGCGCATTATTCTTATTTAGGTTTAGATCCCACTAACTTGACGGATCAATATGCGGATTATTGGGCATTGACTCAAAATCATGCTAAAATAATGAACAAATATTGTGTTGCCAATCCACGTCAATGGAAGGATTATTCTGAAAAATGTTGGGGATTAACAGCAAGTTATTCTCGTAATAGTGATGGATCGACAGGATATTCAGCGCATCAGCCTAATAATGATTTAGGAGTGATTTCACCAACGGCGGCCTTATCTTCTTTTCCTTATACGCCAGCTGAATCAATGAAATTTCTCCATTATTTATATGATGAGAAAAAGAGTTCTTTAGTTGGAATTGCGGGACCTTATGATGCTTTTTCTCCGCATTATAATTGGGTAACACCACGATATTTAGCAATCGATCAAGGCACAATTGCACCAATGGTTGAAAATTATCGTACCGGTTTATTATGGAAATTATTTATGAATGCGCCAGAGGTAAAACAAGGTTTAATGAAACTTGGCTTTCATTCCGGGAAATATAATTTTTAAGGAATTATGAAGTGTAATGGAAATGTCGAACTAACCATTTTGATGATGAAGGTAACGACGTTGGTCCAGCATATATGACAACCAAGAAATTTATGACTGGACGTTTAAACAAATAAAAAAATAAAAAATGAAAATTAAACTAATTATACTCCTCTTAGGCTTTTCACTTTTTGGCTATAGCCAAAAAAAGACTGCTAAAAAGACGGTAAAAATTAAACCCAAAACCGAATTTGTATCCGAATTATTGTCGAAAATGACTTTGGAGGAGAAAATAGGGCAATTGAATTTACCTACTTCTGGAGATATTACAACGGGTGCAGCCAATAGTTCTAATGTGGCTAAAAATATTGAAGAAGGTAAAGTAGGTGGTTTATTCAATATCAAGTCCGTTCAGAAAATTAGAGAAGTACAAAAGATTGCAGTCGAAAAAAGCCGATTAAAAATTCCGTTGCTTTTTGGAATGGATGTCATTCATGGTTATGAAACGACTTTCCCTATTCCGCTTGGATTGTCTTGTACGTGGGACATGAAACTGATTGAAAGAAGTGCTCAAATTGCAGCTCAAGAAGCCAGCGCCGATGGAATCAACTGGACTTTTTCTCCTATGGTTGATATTTCACGTGATCCGCGTTGGGGAAGAGTTTCTGAAGGTTCGGGTGAAGATCCGTTTTTGGGAAGCCAAATTGCCAAAGCAATGGTGCATGGATACCAACAAGATGATTTGTCAAAGAATAATACCATTTTATCTTGTGTGAAACATTTTGCTTTGTACGGTGCGCCGGAAGCGGGACGCGATTACAACACTGTTGATATGAGCAGAATAAAAATGTACAATGATTATTTTCCTCCATATAAAGCGGCTGTTGAAGCTGGTGTAGGTTCTGTTATGGCATCTTTCAATGAAATTGATGGAATTCCTGCAACAGGAAACAAATGGTTAATGACTGATGTGTTGAGAAAACAATGGGGCTTTAAAGGTTTTGTGGTTACTGATTTTACAGGAATTCCTGAAATGATCGAACACGGAATGGGCGATTTGCAAACCGTATCAGCGTTGGCTTTAAATGCCGGAGTTGAAATGGATATGGTGGGCGAAGGTTTCCTTACGACTTTAAAAAAATCATTGGATGAAAAAAAGGTAAGTATAGAACAAATTGATAATGCCGTCCGACTTATTTTGAATGCCAAATATGATTTAGGATTGTTTCAAGATCCTTATAAATATTGTGATGAAAAAAGAGCAAAAACGGAGATTTTTACAAATAGTAATAGAGCTGAAGCCAGAAAAATTGCTGCTCAATCTTTGGTTTTACTTAAAAACCAAAACCAACTACTTCCTTTGAAAAAATCAGGAACTGTGGCGGTGATTGGTCCATTGGCTGATGCCAAAGAAAACATGGCGGGTACTTGGAGTGTAGCAACTAACATGCAAACATCGATATCGTTAGTATCAGGAATTAAAGAAGTAGTAGGGAATGCTACAAAAGTGCTTTACGCCAAAGGAAGTAATCTGGATTATGATGCAGCTTTCGAAGAAAAAGCAACTATGTTTGGTAAAACCTTGCACCGTGATAGCAGAACTGCAGCTGAATTATTGGCGGAAGCTTTGAAAATTGCCAATCAATCCGATGTGATTATTGCAGCCCTTGGTGAATCTGCTGAAATGAGTGGAGAAAGCAGCAGCCGTACCAATTTAGAAATTCCGCAGGCTCAAAAAGATTTATTACAAGAATTATTGAAAACTGGAAAACCGGTGGTTTTAGTATTATTTACTGGGCGTCCATTAGTTTTAGTTCAGGAAAATGCAACTGTTCCAGCGATATTGAATACCTGGTTTGCAGGAAGTGAAGCAGGAAGTGCTATTGCTGACGTTTTGTTTGGAAATGAAAATCCTTCGGGAAAATTGACCGCTACTTTTCCTAGAAGTGTAGGGCAGGTGCCTATTTATTACAATCAAAAAAATACAGGAAGACCCTTAGGGAACAAAGAAGGAAAGTTTGAAAAATTCAGATCTAATTATATCGACGAAAGAAATGAACCTTTATTTCCTTTTGGATTTGGATTAAGTTACACCACATTCGACTATTCGAACCTGAAGATTTCATCGGATAAAATGAATTTTAACGAAAAAGTAAACGTTACTGTTGAGGTTACAAATACCGGAAATTATGATGGTAAAGAGGTGGTTCAATTGTACATAAGGGATCTTATAGGTTCTGTTACAAGACCTATAAAAGAGCTGAAAGGATTTCAAAAAATCGCTCTTAAAAAAGGAGAAAAACAAACGGTAACTTTTGAAATTTCTGTTGAAGAGTTAAAGTTTTATAATTCAGATTTACAATTTATTGCTGAGCCGGGTGCCTTTCAAATTTTTGTTGGGACTAATTCAAATGCAGAGAAGAAAGTTAGTTTGGAGTTGATTAAATAAATTTGGTTTGTTTATTTAGTGACAGCCCTTCGGTATTTAAATCGAAGGGTTTTTTTTTGATAAATGAAATGGAATTGTGTACGGATTTAAATAGCTTTTGTATTATCCAAACCTAAAAAACATCAAAATCAATTCGGTAGGAAGGAGTAACGTTCTCAATACTGATTCCGTATACTTTTTTAGAAACAATAGAAACAGAAGGTAAGGTGTCTGTTTTTAAATATTTTATTGAATTTGTAATCAAGTTTAAGAATATATTTTTCAAGTATTCTTTATTAAAATGAATGTCAGCAAGCTCTGAAAAATCGATATTAAGTATGATTTTTGAACTTCTTATTAAAGAATTTATAGAAAGTAATACTTCATTTAAATTTTCGTTCAAATCTAATTCTTCAATAGGAGAATTTAATTCCTCTTTATGAATTAATTCGTCTACTGATTTTTTTAAAGTTTGTCTTAAACTCTTTTTTGTTGTTTTTAGAATTTATAAACTTAAGTGTTTCTTCATCATTAATTTTAGAAATAGCAATGAGATCAAATACGGATTGCAAATTAATAACCTAATAATTTTGAAACAGGGGGATTTTTTTTTTGAAATAACCATCAAATCCTGCAATACAAATAAAATCAGCTGAGATCTTAAAAAAAAATATTGTAGTGATATTCCCCAACTCAATCAGAATTCCTTTTTTTATGGTCATTGAGTTTAACAGTTATTTGTTATTTGGATTCAAAATTCAAATAAAATATAGGCTATAAAAAACTAGGCTGTCATTTTAAAGACAGCCTAGTTTTTTATTATTTGAACACACTTTATATTTTGAAAATACCTCCAAAAGCGATTATTCTTTGTAGAAAGAAAAAATCTTGTGAGGCACTATCTTCGGTACTTTGAGTAGTTCTAATATCCTGCATGTTGATATAGCCACCTTTTAATTCTCCTTGAACATAAAAATGTTTAAAGAAAGTAATATTCAAACCAGCTTTCAAAGAAGTTCCATAACCAGAAATATGAAAGTCGTCATGACGTGGTTTTCCTAAAAGTGTCGTATTGGTTTTTGGATATAATAGACCAATACCACCACCTTCGGTTAAATTAATTTGGATTTTATCTGTATTTCTAATTTTGAATAATGACGAAATATCATCATGTCTTGAAAATTCAGAATTCACATAATTTAGTCCATCTGTATGTTCATAAAGCAAGAAGCTTTCAGTCATAACAGTAGGCGTATTGTTGTAAACCCCATTATAGGGTGGGTTTCCGGTAATCGTGCCAGTCATGTTCAGCGTTTGATCTTGTGTCATCACATATTTCATGTGATCCACTCCAATGGCAATGCTATAATGGTCATTTATGAAATACCCCATTCTAAAATTAGTTTGGGGAATAGTCATTTTTGACGGATTGATATAATCGACATGCCAACCTTTTGGTTTGTCATGAGCAACCATATTATCGAGAGTGAAATTATAATCTTTTCCTCGAAAAGTCACATCAGATTTAGAGTAATTATCTCTGTTTCCACCCCATGATACAAAGAATTTTCCTTTGTTGTGAGCCGTATATTTATCTTGTAATTTAATTTGTTCTTGAGCAAAAGTGTTTATCGAAGAACACATAATTAAGAATGCAGAATATAAAATTATATTTTTCAATGAATTTAACTTGAATTTAAAACTGATTTATAGTTTTTCTTATGGCGACTAATTTGGTCATTAGACCTTCAAAATAATCTAGATGTAGCATATTAGCTCCATCACTTTTAGCGTTAGCCGGATCAAAATGAGTTTCGATAAAAATCCCATCCACACCTACAGCAATTCCTGCTTTGGCAATAGTTTCAATCATATCAGGTCTTCCGCCAGTTACTCCAGCTGTTTGGTTGGGTTGTTGTAACGAATGTGTAACATCAAGAACAGTTGTTGCATACTGTTGCATGGTAGGAATACCTCTAAAATCAACAATCATATCTTGGTAGCCAAACATAGTTCCACGATCCGTAACCATTACGTTTTCATTGTTACAATCCAAAACTTTTTGTACGGCATGTTTCATGCTTTCAGGACTCATAAATTGCCCTTTTTTCAAGTTTACAACCTTTCCTGTATTGGCAGCAGCCATAACCAAATCAGTTTGACGAACTAGAAAAGCAGGAATTTGCAACACATCTACATATTGTGCAGCCATTTCGGCATCTTCATTGGTATGGATATCAGTTACAGTAGGAACACCAAAAGTTTCAGATACTTTTCTGAGAATTCTTAATGCATTTTCGTCTCCAATCCCTGAGAAACTGTCAATTCTTGAGCGATTGGCTTTCTTAAACGAACCTTTAAATACAAATGGAATCATCAGTTTATCCGTGATACCAATTAATTTTTCGGCAATACGCATCGCCATTTCTTCACCTTCAATTGCACAAGGACCGGCGAGAAGAAAGAAATTACCACTTTCAGTATGTTTGATCAGTGGAATATGTTGTATGTTCATAAAATTTATTTTTTGAAAGTGCAAAGATAATTAGAAATAATGATTTAGTATTTTTTTGAAGCTATTTCCTGCGATTTGTTACAAATGAAATTCACTAAAATATAATAAAAATAAAACTTTGGTTGAAAAAAAAGAAAAATATTTTTACTATTATCAACGCTAGCTCAGTCGTGTTATATTTATTTCTTTTTTAAATTAAGACCAACTGGCACCAATAAAACACCTTTTTCGTAAATATTCAAATAGAGTTTTACAGGTTTTTTTTGTCCGTCCCATTTTAGTTCATAAACATCCAGAAAACCCGCACCTAAATCTGTTCTTTTTGTTGGAAAAGGACAGCAGCTTTCTAATTTTGTAAAAATAATTTTTTCTCCTTTTGGTCCAGTCAATGCATTCAGAAAGCGTTCCTGATTGATAGTCTCGTTTGCCGTATTTCTATAAAATATATTGATGGGATAATTTTCATTATAACCATATTTTTTGTCTTTACTGTATTCCGTTATTACAAAAGTATTCTCATTTGTAAGGGTGAGAGTCGGTGCATTATCGTCTACGTTTTTTAAAGTAGATTGTGTGCTAACACAAGAAACGCTCAGTATTAATAAAGCAATAAAAGAAAGTTTTTTTTTCATGTTTTAATTAATTTCAATAATAATTATAGCAATTATGATACCATTACCTGTTTAAAGATTACAAATATAAACAGAACTTTAAAGCCTGTAACAATAACAAATATTAATTTATAATACCGTTTTTTTAATATTGTAACTTTTCTCACATAGATTGAATAATTTGCTTTATATATTTGCATAAAATTTATTAAATATGGATATTATTTTTAAAACATGGTCTTGGTATGTTTCTGGTTTTTTGATAGGCATGATTATGCTTTGTCTAATTTATTTTGGGAAGACTTTTGGTATGTCTTCAAATCTACGATCACTTTGTGGAATGACAGGAATCGGAAAAAAAATATCTTTTTTTGATTTTGATTGGAAAGAACAGCGATGGAATCTAGTTGTAGTTTTAGGCGCGATATTAGGTGGATTTGTGGCTGTGCATTATATGAGTGATCCCTCAAATGTGTCAATTAACTCTAAAACTATCGCGCAATTAGCACAACTGGGAATCGATGCTCCAAACGGAAAATTAATGCCTGATGCCCTTTTTGGTAGCCAAATTTGGCACTCTCCCAAAAGCATTTTTATTCTAATAATTGGAGGAATTTTAATAGGTTTTGGCTCCCGTTATGCAGGAGGCTGCACTTCAGGACATGCTATATCGGGCTTAAGTAATTTACAACTTCCATCTTTGAAAGCGGTTATAGGATTTTTTGTTGGAGGATTGATTATGGCTCATTTTTTATTACCCTTAATTCTTAGAATATGAATGTATTAAAATATTTAATTGTGGGATTTGTTTTCGGAATTGTACTTACAAAATCAGAAGCAGTTTCTTGGTATCGCATTTATGAAATGTTTCAATTTCAATCTTTTCACATGTACGGAATTATTTCCGTAGCTATTTTGACAGGAGTAATTGGTATCCAAATCATAAAAAGAAAAAATTTAAAAGATATAAAAGGAGAGCCAATTGAAATTCTGGATAAAGAAGCTGGTTCTTCCCGTTATTTGATTGGCGGATTGTTTTTTGGATTAGGTTGGGCACTTTTAGGTTCTTGTCCAGGTCCAATATTTATTCTAATTGGTGCTGGTTTCTGGAGTGTACTCTTAGTGCTTTTTGGTGCTTTGTTGGGTACTTATATTTATGGATTATTAAAAGATAAATTACCTCATTAATTCCACTAAAACTTAAATAGCATTTTCTGAAAAAGGGAATGCTATTTTTTTCGGTTTAATTTTAAAATACCAACTACAATACAGTATTGTGCAAGTAGGTAGGTTGCCATTACAAGAAATGAACTGAAAAAGATGGGTTCATAAAATTTATTGAAAGCCAGAATACTATCGGAACTTATAAAAATAAACGCCCCAAGTAATATATAAGTCCCAGCAGGTTTGCTCCATTTTAAAAATCCCTTAAATGCAAATAAAAGCATTGTAGATAGAACGATAGCATAAACCAAAACCGGTATTTTTAAATCGCCTAAAGTTGGTAGTAATAGTAAAAACATTACTACTAAATATACAATAATAGCTGTGATACCTATCCAGAAAATAGCTTTGTTTTTGAATGAATTTATTCGTAATTGTTTGCTAAACAATACAATATAAGCAATATGCGAAATTAGAAATGCTACCAATCCAATCGTAAAATAGATCTCAGCTTTATAAGCAAACATTAAAATAACATCTCCCATCCAAGAAAAAGTCAAAGCTGTTGAAAGAAATTTTTTTGATGGAAAGTCTCCACAAAAATAAACAGCCACTATAAGAATAGGGATTAAAAAAGGTTTTATAAACCACGAAATGTCTTCTCTTCCTAAAATAATTAATAAAAGGTAAACGAAACTAATTCCAATATAGGCTTTAAAAGATAAGGTGCTTCTCATGAATTATTTTTAAGATTATGCGACTTCGACTGTTTCTTTTTCGAAATTTACACTTACAAAGTAGACTGTGGCTATTAAGGATAACGTAAGATATCCAATAATTATATAATTTGCATGAGGGAAAAGTTGATTCATTGAAAACCAGTCCCCAAAATAAGCAATAATGGCTATTCCAAAAGCAAATCGGAGGATTTCCCAAAAGATTGAAATTTTTCGAGTATCCATTAATTCTGTGTAGCTGTATACCGTTACAAAAATAAACGCTCCATATATAAATACATTGGGTAAACCTATGAAGGCAATAAAATTATATAAATAGCTGATAAATAATAAAGTAATAACAGCTTTAATCATCGACCAAAACATCAATTTTTTAGAATGTTTGGTTCCATATTTTTCAAAAGAATAAACATCTTTAATCTTGTTTACAGGATATTTTTCTTCAAAATTTTCTGGACGCCATCCCGTTGGTTTAAACCAAATGGTGAATTTGTCTTTCCATTTTTCGGCACGCCAAGCATCGGTTATCAGTAGCCAAAGATGCTGAAAATTAATGCGAATAGGATTCCAGGTTTGTGCGGGTCTTGTTATTCCAAAAACAGGTGGAACTGATTCTAATTCTTCTTGAAATGTTCCAAACAATTTATCCCAAATTATAAATATTTGGGAATGATTTTTATCCATATATTCTGGATTAATAGCATGATGAACCCTATGGTGAGAAGGCGAAACCAAGATGTTTTCCAGAAAGCCAATTTTTTTAATATGCTTAGTATGATACCAAAATTGTAGAAATAAATGAATGGGAAGTGTAATCGCAATTACTTTTGAGGGAACTCCTAACAGCGCTGCAGGAATTAGCAAAAAGGTAAATAAATTCACAAAACTGGATATTGGCTGACGTAAAGCACAAGCTAAATTAAACTCTTCACTACTATGATGAATGGCATGCTTATTCCATAAAAAATTAATTTGATGCGAAAAACGATGATTCCAATAACCATAAAAATCAATAGTTATGAAACCAATAATATAGGCAAGAACGGTAGGTTCTAAATGGAAAAGTGCAATTTTTGAAGCAATCCAATCGTAAGAAACAAGGGTGATACTAAGCCCTAAAACATCCTTTACGGAGTTGACCATTCCAGAACTTACGCTTGAAACAGTATCCATATTAGGACCTTTATAATGACCATATATTTTTTCTATTAGGATTAATATCAAAAAAACGGGCATTACAAAAACTAAAATTTTTCCGTATTCTATCATAAAAGCCTGTTGTATTGTTCAAATATATAATAAAAGTATATATTTTTTGAATTATTTGTAATAATTCTATAACAGGCTATTAATTTAAATACGGTTATATAATTTCAGCGCTTAATCCAGCTTCCAATAGTTGGGTACACTGCGGTTTTAGCTTATTATAAGGACCTGTCTTTACGGTGCATTTTCCATTGTAATGAACAATCAACGAACATTGTTCGGCTTGTTCTGGTGTATGATTACAAACACGTATTAAAGTTTCTATGACATGGTCAAAAGTGTTTACATCATCATTATAAACTATAATTTCGTTATCTATCGATACAATTTCTTTTACACTGACTCTTTCTCTTACTTTTTCTTTAGTACTCATTTTGTAGGTTTTTTGTACTTGTATTGTTAATAAAAAAAATAAAGAACTAATTTACGTATTTTAAAGAAACCCAGTTGTTTCTTTCGAATTTTTTAACATAAGTTAAACCTTTTTCGGTGCAGGAGGCATCAATAAATGGAATGTCCTCGACATAGAAACCACTTAAAAGTAACGTCCCTTTTGGGTTCAAACAATCCACATAGCTTTGCATATCGTTCAGCAAAATGTTTCTATTGATGTTAGCAATTATCAAATCATATTTTTTGTCTTTCAACAAAGCTGCATCACCTTCATAAACTGTAATATGTTCACAATTATTGCGTTCCGAATTTTCGATAGAATTCAAATAACACCAATTGTCAATATCAATAGCATCGATTGGTTGAGCTCCTTTCATTTCGGCAAGAATGGCCAAAATTGCTGTTCCGCAACCCATATCAAGTGTTTTTAAGCCAGTAACATCAATTTCCAATAAATGTTGAATCATCATATGTGTAGTTTCGTGATGACCGGTTCCAAAACTCATTTTTGGTTCAATTATAATATCAAATTCGGCATCCGTTTTGGGGTGAAAAGGGGCACGTACATGACAATTTCCATCTACATCAATTGGTTCAAAATTCTTTTCCCATTCCTCATTCCAGTTCACTTGCTCTATTTCTTCGAAAGTATAGTCAATTTTGAATTCCTCCGATTCTAAAATTTGAATTTCATCAAGAATCATTTCGTCCCATAAATCCTTTTGAACAAAAGCAGAAATACCCGTTTCGGTTTCAGTAAAACTTTCAAATGCTTTTTCTCCTAATTGAGCAATTAATATTTCTGAACCAAGTTCTTTTGGTTCTATGGTAAAATGATATCCGATATAAATGTTTGACATGTTTATTTTTTTTGCAAAGGTAGTATTATCTCTTTTTATTGAAGAATTAAAACAAAAAAAAGGCTTGATAAAATATCAAACCTTTTTCCTATTTATAGTAAAAAATTATATTGCGTTTACAATAGCTACAAAATCATCTGCTTTTAGAGCAGCTCCACCAATAAGACCTCCGTCTACATCGGGTTTAGAGAAAATTTCTTTTGCATTTTCTGGTTTTACACTTCCTCCGTAAAGAATTGAAACATCATCAGCGATTTCGCTTCCAAAAGCTTTACGTACAGTTTCTCTGATGAATTCGTGCATTTCCTGTGCTTGTTCCGGAGATGCTGTTTCTCCAGTTCCAATTGCCCAAACTGGCTCGTATGCTAAAACAACATTTGACCAGTCTTTTGCTTCAATATGGAACAAACCATCACGCAATTGATTTTCAACAATATTAAAATGGTTTTTAGATTGACGGTCTTTCAATTCTTCACCAAAACAAAAAATTACTGTCATGTCATGCTTCAAAGCAGTATTCACTTTATTAGCAATTAAAGCATCCGTTTCGTTAAAAATAGCTCTACGTTCAGAATGCCCAAGAATTACGATATTTACACCAACGCTTTTAAGCATATCAGCAGAAATTTCACCTGTAAAAGCACCGCTTTCAGCTTGATGTACATTTTGAGCCGCTACATCAATATTTGTAAATTCTAAATGATCAACTGCAGAAGCCAAGTTTACAAATGTCGGAGCTACAATTACTTGTGCGTTCGTTTCTGTTGGGATTTGTGCAATTAGTTCATTTAATAAATCTTCAGTCTGTTCTGCGTTTTTATGCATTTTCCAGTTTCCTGCTACAATCTTCTTTCTCATTTTGTTGTTTTTTATTTTAGTTAGGTTGTTTTTTTGAAATGATTACGGCTATTATTTCAATTTTTTTAAAGTTTGATTTATTAAGTCAAAATCAGTTTCTATCGCACGATATAAAACTATTTTTCCTGTTTTGTCAATGATGATATATCTTGGAATCCAATCCAAATCAATTGCTTTTCCAAAAGCACCTTTCATTTGGTCATTTGCCATGAAATGATCTCCATTTAATTTGTGTTTTTCAATACCAACTTTCCATTTATCGGCAGCTTTGTCCATAGAAATAAAAACATATGCAACGTCAGGATTAGTAGCCTGTAATTCTTTAATTTTCGGCATTGCTTTTATACAATCTCCACACCATGAAGCCCAAACTTCAATTACTAAAGTTTTGCCTTTGTGTTTTTTTAGAATATTCTTAAAAGCAACTTGGCTTCCATCGGTTGCCAATAATGTTTCTGATAACGCTTCTTTTGGAAATACTTTTTTTTGAGCTTGCGTACAAGAAAATGTAACGAAAGCGATGAATAATACGAATATTTTTTTCATTTTTTATAATTTGGAACAAAGTTAAACAAACAATTTGATTGGGGAATATAGATTGACGAATTTTGAATACTTAACGGATATGCCACAAAAAATGATTTTTTTATAATGTTAAAAGTAGTGAAATCGTAATAGTTAGCTGTTAAATAGAGTGTTTGTTGAAATAAATTAAAAGGAGGGCTTTCAAAACGAGCCTATTTAATTGTATTAAATGCCTATTTTAATAAAATATGATGCTAAATTAGATCTGATTTATGGGAACAAATAAAAGTAAAAGGTTTAAAATTACCCGTTTCAGTAACTTTAAACCTTTAAATTAAAATATCAAACCTTTTATTTATAGCTTCAAATTTGCAATATCATTATAATGCACTTTTTGTAAAATTGTTCCTTTTTCAAGGATTACGATGCTAGGATTGGCTCTTTCGATAGTTTTTAAAGCTGTGGCATCGCAGAAATAAAAATCGAATGTCATTCCGAATTCTTTTTTTGATTTGGCAATTTCTTCTGGTGAAGAAGCGGTCATTCCTATTACTTTATACCCTTTTGCTTTAGCTTCCTGATTCAATTTTTGCAATTTAATTAAACCTGCTTTATCAGCATGAACTAAATCATAAGCCACAATCAGGATTAATTTTGGCTCATTTAAGAACTCCTCTTTATAATCAGATCCATCTTTTTCCATAGCAAAATCATGAATGGGAGGGACAAAACCTTCGGTAATTACTTTGTCTTTTCTATCTACAAAAGTGGCTCCTTCAGGCAGCGCCATTAAATCTTTTTCATTAAATTCTTTGTCCACGCCATTTACTTTATAAATAAAAACCATTTCGACTACGCTTTTTGGGGCATTATCAGGAATCCGCATTCCTTTTTGGATATTAGTTCCTACTTTATACGGTCGAAAATCGATTATAGGCAAATGGTTGATAACCCAGTAACCCATAAAGGCACATAAAGCAACACTTGCAAAAGCCAAAATATTTTGAACTGTATTTCCAAATAACGGTTGCACCAATTTTCTATTGAAATATAATACCAGAATGAAAAATAATAAAACTACATCTTTGATGAAGGATTGCCATGGTGTAATGTGCAAAGCATCGCCAAAACAACCGCAGTCTCTAACAACATCAAAATAGGCAGAATAAAAGGTGAGGAAAGTGAAAAACACAATTAATAGTAACAAACTGTTAATCGTAAATTTTGATTTGTAACCAATGAGCAACATAACACCCAGAACAACTTCTAGAATAACTAAAAACAAAGCAATCGCTAATGCAAATGGCACTAAGAAAGGCATATTGAAAACGGGCTCACCAAAATATTCCGCCAGTTTGTAGGAAAAACCAATTGGGTCGTTCAACTTTATTAATCCCGAAATGATAAATAAGATTCCAACGAAAATTCGGGAGAATTGAGTAATTATATTTTTCATAGTTTTATTTTAATTTTTATTTCCAAAGCCCATTAAAATCAATGCGAAAATCGAATAATTAATCATATCCTGATAATTAGCATCAATACCTTCAGATACCAATGTTTTTCCTTTATTATCTTCAATTTGTTTGACACGAAGCAGTTTTTGCAAAATCAAATCCGTCAATGAGCTCACACGCATATCGCGCCAAGCTTCGCCATAATCATGATTTTTGGCTTCCATTAAATCTTTAGTCAGTGTAATTTTGGCATCGTATAATTCGGCTGCTCTTGAAACCTCTAAATCAGGTTGTTCAGCTACGCCTAATTCCAATTGAATCAATGCCATAATAGAATAATTAATGATCCCGATGAATTCACCTGTTTCATCTTCATCAATTTTACGAACTTTGTTTTCTTGTAAACTTCGTATTCTTTGGGCTTTAATGTAGATTTGATCAGTCAGCGATGGCAATCTTAAAATACGCCATGCAGATCCATAATCTTTCATTTTATTGATAAACAGCGAACGACAAATCGCAATCACAGTATCATATTCTTTTGAAGTATGCTTCATTATTGGTGTATATTTGTCTAAAATTTTTTCAAAAATAACATATTTTTTTTGAATGTAGAATTTTCAAGTCTTTAAAACTGTAAACAAATGGCTATTAACTGCAAAGGGCAACTTATCGACTTGTCAACTCCCAAAGTAATGGGAATTTTGAATGTTACACCTAACTCTTTTTTTGATGGTGGAAAGTATAAAAATGAAAACGAAATACTTTCTCGAGTTGAAAAAATGCTAGTTGACGGGGCGACTTTCATTGATTTAGGCGCTTATTCCAGCAAGCCCAGTGCCGAATTTGTTTCGGAACAAGAAGAAATTTCAAGAATTGTTCCTGCCATTGATTTGATTCTAAAAAATTTTCCTGAAACGATTATTTCAATCGATACTTTCAGAGCTGAAGTGGCAAAAGCCTCTATTGAAAGTGGAGCGGCCATTATCAACGATATTGCTGCAGGAAATCTGGACGAAAAGATGTTTGAGGTAATTGCAAAATACAATGTTCCTTATATTATGATGCACCTGCGTGGTAATCCTCAGACGATGCAAACACTCACTAATTATGACGATATTGTAAAAGAAATGGTATTCTATTTTTCGGAACGAATCGCGAAAGCAAGAAGTTTTGGAATTAATGATTTAATTATAGATCCTGGCTTTGGTTTTGCCAAAACACTGGAACAAAACTACGAAGTATTTCAAAAAATGGAGTTGTTTAGCCTATTAGAATTACCAATGTTAATAGGGATTTCCAGAAAGTCAATGATTTATAAAACACTGGATTTTAATGCGGAAGAGGCTTTAAACGGAACCACTGTTTTAAATACATTAGCATTGACTAAAGGAGCAAAAATCCTTCGTGTTCATGATGTAAAAGAAGCGATGGAATGTGTGACCTTATTTAATAAAATCAATCCCTAAACATGAATTCGCCAATCTATTTTTTTTTGATACCATTGGTGAAAAATTAACTTGTATTCCTTTTACAAATGGGTATTACAAGTTAAAAAAATCGAATTTTACCATAAATAATACTGTTGTAGTCGTCAATATTATGGTAAAAAAAAGAAGAACTTCTAGCGAATTTAAATAAAGTGTCTAGCGACAAAACTAATAAATATGTCTTTTGTTTCGATAAATATTTAAGTTTTGAAAGCTATTTTAAAGATGAAATTTCTTGCAAAATTTAAAATTTTAAAATTAGAACAGGAACTAACTTTGGTTGATTCAGATTTTGTCTAGTAACGGAAACAATATTATTTATCCCTTAAAAAAGATTAAAAGAATCATTAAACCTTATTTCTATTGGTTTATATTTAAAATGAAAAGGCCTTCTTTTTAGAAAGAAAGCCTTTAGTTTTATAAGGGTGATAAATTCTATTTTAATAACCACCACCTCCGCCACCGCCACCGGTGCCACTTGGATTTGTTGTGACAAGTTGTCCTCTTATTTCTCCACCGGGAAAGGCAGTAGTATGTAAGTTTACATAATAAAGATTCGCAATAAGGTCTGCTTCCTCAGTTGCATTTAAAGCAACGCTTGTATAAGTTATTGGCGAGGTTAAATCAGGAAGAGGAAAAACAATTGGTCCGTCAACTCCTACCGCTCCTTTATGAATATGTCCACCACTAGGAGTTAAACCACTATATGTCACTGTTAGCGAGAATGTTTTAGTAGTTTTGTTAAACTTAAGTACCGCAGTACCAGTAGCTGTAGAAGTAGTAGTAGGCACTTCACTGGCACCGTTTAAAGTAGCATTAAAAGTTACTATAATTGGTGTTGGAGTAGAATCATCACTTTTATTGCAAGAAAGTAAACCTGATAAAGTGATAAAAATAGCTAAAAATTGAATGGAACGTTTCATAATGAATTTTTTAAAAGGTTACTAAATTAGAAACAATGTTATTAAAAAAGTGAAGTAATTCTCGTAACGGTTTTAGATTTAGTAGGGAGCTAATACAAAGCGCTACAATAGGAAGTATAAAATTAGTTTTTTTATAATGAAAACACAAATAATTTAAAATTAAAATACTGATTTTCAGTTATTTAAATTTAAATGCAATTTAAGCTAATTTTTTATCTCCAGACTTTTTTCGGACAAGAGGATATTAGTACTTAATTTTTAAATCCAAAATGCAGAATGTTGTTTTAAACAGAAAACAGTGACTGAATGTTACAAAATTCTTACTGATGATGATAGGGTTCATTTCTCAAAATTGTGAAACCGCGATACAATTGTTCTATAAAAAACAACCGAACCATTTGGTGCGAAAAAGTCATTAAGGAAAGCGAAATTTTCCCTTGTGCTTTGGCATACACCGTTTCCGAAAATCCATAAGGGCCTCCAATTACAAAAACTAAAGTCTTGATACCTGAGTTCATTTTCTTTTGTAATTCATCTGAAAAACCAACGCTGGAAAAATTTTTTCCATTTTCGTCCAATAAAATAAGTTGATCCGTTGGTGTTATTTTTGCTAAAATCAATTCGCCTTCTTTCTCTTTCTGCTGACTTTCAGATAAGTTTTTTACGTTTTTGATGTCAGGTATAATATCCAGATCAAACTTGATATAAAAAGACAAACGTTTAGTGTAATCGTCAATCAAAGATTGTAACGCTTTGTTATCAGTTTTACCGATAGCAATAAGTTTAATGTTCATTTTGTGGGATTTCAGAGGCGCAAAGATAGAAAATTGATATTGCATTTGATGCACCAAAAAGCCCCATCTAAATGAACTTTTTAAAGTTAGTTTTGGATTTTTTTACAATTTTGATTCAGTATATTCTTTGAAATTATTCAATATAGATTGCCAACCCGATTCTTGCATGGCTACTGAGTTTTCGTTTTCTGCTTCAAAGACTTCAATAATTTTGGTCTTACCATTAGCATCAGAAAAACTAATTTTTACTTTTCTATTGTCATCAGCGGAATATTCAATTAGTTCATTTCGTTTTATGAGGTCATAAGTTCCACTGAAGTCAAACCCCATACTGCCGTCTTTTGCTTCCATTCTTGAAACAAATTTACCTCCAACTTTCAAATCATTTTCAGCTCTGGTTGTATGCCAGTCATCTGAAGCATTGTTCCATTTTACAATATCTTCAGGATTTGTCCATTTATCCCAAACGGTTTCTATTGGTGCATTAACTACAGTTTCTACTGTTATCAATGTTTTATTATTATTTTCCATATCTTAAAATATTGTGTTTCAACACAGTTAAACATCTATTGAATACCAAGTTTGTCGGTGCAGCTTCGATGATAGGCCCTATAACATGACTAGAAGTTCCATACTTATTGTTCCTCCAGCGGGCTAGGGTATCAAATAATTTTTTCGTTTCTGCTCTTGTATCTGGTTACAAATTTATATAAATATTATTTCCAAAATTTACTTTAAAACCGATTTATTCAGGAGCATCAGTTGCATCAAAATGTGTGCGCCTAATCGTGCCATTTGTTTTTAATTTATAGGATAATTTCTTTGTTTACTTTTAAGAAGATGGTCAAGCTACTATTTTAGCCACGATATGCTATTTCTAGCTTTTCGATATCAATTTTTACCATTTGCATGATTGCCTGCATCACTCGGTTTGATTTTTCACTATCATCGCTTTGCATCATTTTGCCTAATACAACAGGTACAATTTGCCAAGAAACTCCAAATTTATCTTTCAGCCACCCACATTGTTGAATTTGTCCGCTTTCAGAAAGTTTTTCCCAAAACGAATCAATCTCTGGCTGGTTTTCGCAATTAACAATTAATGAAATGGCTTCCGAAAAGGTAAACACAGGACCACCGTTCAAAGCCAAGAAATCTTGTCCGTCTAATTGAAATGGAATCGTTAAAACGGTTCCTTCCGGTAAGGGAGCATTTTTACCGTAATAAGTTGCTTTTCCAATTATTGAATTTTTAAAAATGGAAGCGTAATAAGTGACTGCTTCTTCAGCATTATCATTAAACCACAAACACGGAGTTATTTTTTGAGTAATTATTTTTTTTATTTCCATAAATTAGTTTATTTACATTGAACTTAAATTACTTACAGTAAAAATTAAGAAGATTCAATTATTCGAAACAAAGCAATTATTTAGGAATATTAAAAGTACAAAATTAGTTGAAAACAAAAAGTTAATCTAAATGTATTTGTGTTAATTAATTGTAAGTCAGTTATTTTATGATTATATAATAAAAAAAACGCTATTCAGCTTCCGTTTATCAGAATGTTTGAGGAGCTTTTTTAAGGTTTTTTTTAGTATTTTGTTAGAAGATAGCGGCAGTTATTATTTTTTGTTATGCGCCGTTTGATATTTATTCATTAAATTCCTTTGGAAAACGTTCTGAAATTAAATTTAGCTCAATATTGTGTTCTAAATAGGCTTTTAAACCTGCTTAGTTTCTTCAGTCATCTTTCAGGTTTTTTTACCTTATTTTAAATTATGATTTTGGCAACGGTGCTCCTACCGCAATATCACATCTGTGGTTTGTTTGACCGTGTGGTGGGTTCATTCCCTCAGGAGTAGGCGTTGTTACTATTGGTGTTGTAGCAGCTGGACTAGTTGAAACCGACTGATTTTGAGGAGAAGTTATTTGCTGTGTTGCGGGAGTATTTTTAGCTGAAGCTACAGGAGAATTTAATGGAGCTCCAACAGGGATCTCGCAACGATGACCAGGTTGACCGTGTGCTGGATTTAGTCCTTTAGCAACAGGATTAGAAGTTGTAGAAGCTTGATTTTGATCGACCGCATTAGTTTTTTGCTGTTCTTCAGATGGCGTTGAAGCTTGACTACGCATTTGTTTACCAACTTCAGTAAAGGGAACTATGTTTGCCGGACTAGTACTATTCTGAAGTTCGATTTCTTTTTTGCAAGAAATCAATAATATTGAGGATATAAAAAGAAGGCTTAAAAGAGATTTCATCGTCAGTTATTTTGTTGTTACAAAACTCAAATATAAGATTTTAAAACTAAAGGCCCAAATAAAATATCTGCTTTAAAGAGTTTCAATCTCTTGATAATTAAATGATAATGTTTAGAATTTTTAATGCAACATTCTATTGTGATCTCATCTTTCACACTGGATAATATTTTGTTAAAATAGATTAATTTAACTTGTTTTATTAAGAACAAAGCGCACATGTTTTTAAATCCACAAAATAAATCTTACTTTAGCATTCCAATAAATTTCCTTTAAAATGATTAGCGAAGCACAGTTCAAAAACGAGTTACAAATACTGATAAAAAACGCCATTCGGGAAGATATTGGCCCTGGTGATTATAGCTCTTTGGCTTGTATTCCCGCAACTGCAACCGGAAAAGCGAAGTTGCTTGTAAAAGAAGATGGTATTATTGCTGGAGTGGCTTTCGCCAAAATGGTTTTCGAGTATGTAGATTCTAATTTGCAAGTAGAAACATTTATTGAGGATGGAATTCCTGTGAAAAAGGGGGATGTTGTTTTTCATGTTTCGGGAAGTTCACAATCCATTTTAAAATCGGAACGGGTAGTTTTGAATTCGATGCAAAGAATGTCGGCAATTGCTACCAAAACCAAGGAATATGTTCGTCTTTTAGAAGGAACAAAAACTAAAATCCTTGACACTCGCAAAACAACACCTGGTTTCAGAGCTTGTGAGAAATGGGCAGTGAAAATTGGCGGAGGGGAAAACCACCGTTTTGCTTTGTATGATATGATTATGCTCAAGGACAATCACAATGATTTTGCCGGTGGAATTACTTTGGCCATAGCCAAAACCAAAGCCTATCTCAAAGAAAATAATTTGGATCTAAAAATCATTGTCGAAGCCAGAAATTTGGACGAAATCAAAGAAATATTAGAAAGCGAAGGTGTTTATAGAATTTTGATAGACAATTTCAATTATGAAGATACCCAAAAAGCAGTAATTTTAATAGGTGACAAGTGTCAAACTGAATCTTCAGGGAATATTAATGAAGAAACAATTCGCCATTATGCGGAATGTGGCGTAGATTATATTTCGTCCGGAGCCTTAACGCATTCTGTCTATAACATGGATTTGAGCTTAAAAGCAATATGAGTAAAGAAATAGAAAAGAGAATAGAAAGAATCCCGGTAATACGGAATCTTGCCCGTGGGTTAAAAAAAATAAAACTCCCATGGTTGCAGGGTTTATCGTTGTATGATTTATTGGAATTGTACGGATTAGGAATTGTCGAAAGCGCCTTGACTTATCATGCAAGTGCAATTGCGTTTAGTTTCTTTATGGCATTATTTCCCTTTGCGCTGTTCATATTAAATCTTATTCCATACATTCCGATTTTAGGTTTTCAAGATGATTTTCTTCAATTTGTGAGGGAAGGAGTACCGCCAAATACCTATGAAGCGATTTATAAAATCATCAATGATATTCTCAATAACAGTCATTCCGGATTATTGTCTTCGGGTTTTATATTGTCTATTTTCTTGATGGCAAATGGACTGAATGGAATTTTGGGCGGCTTTGAATCCTCGCGTCATGTCCTAATCAAAAGAGGATTTGTACACCAATACATTGTCGCACTGGGCATGTCATTGTTATTGTCATTACTCTTGATAGTAACCGTAGCGATAATAGTGATTTTTGAGGTATTTATTCAAAAAACCGTATTTAACGATCAGGTCCAATTGATCATTTTAGGAAGATATGTATTTATAATTTTAATGATTTTGACGACAACCTCGATACTTTTCAAGTTTGGCACAAAACACGACAAAAACAGGGCTTTTATCTCGATAGGCTCTGTATTTACTACAATATTGATTCTTTTGGATTCGTATGTTTTTGGTATTTGGGTAGTACGATTCTCAAAATACAATGAATTATATGGCTCTATTGGAACCTTATTAATACTGATGTTTTACATTTGGATCAACTGCATGATATTACTGTTGGGTTTTGAATTGAATGCTTCAATAAACAAATTAAAAATAAAAAAAGAAGCCTAGTTTTTAAGAATTATTAACTTCCGCAGTTCGCTTCGCTCGTGTCCTTTCATTTTAAATATGAATTTTTTGATAAATAAATTCCATGATGAATCCAATTTACATCGACCAAAAAGAAGTTCTGAAACGCTATAAACAACCTGATCCGCATACCCACAAAGGAATTCAGGGACACGCGATTATCATTGGTGGGAGTTATGGGAAAATGGGAGCCGTTTGTCTTTCGTCCAAAGCTTGTTTAAAAACCGGTTGCGGATTAGTCACTGTTTTTATACCAAAATGCGGCTACGATATCCTTCAAATCGCCATTCCAGAAGTCATGGTGGTAACGGATAAAGACGAAAAATTCATCTCCAATATTACTTTCGATATCAAACCACAAGCTATCGGAATAGGACCGGGTTTAGGTTTGGAAATCGAAACGCAACAAGCTGTTTATAAATTGCTAAAAACGAATAAAATTCCTTTGGTAATTGATGCGGATGCGTTAAATATTTTATCCAAAAATAAAGAATGGTTTCCTTTAGTACAACCCAAAACCATCCTAACGCCGCATCCCAAAGAACTGGAACGCTTAATAGGAAAATGGACTTCTGAAGAAGAAAAACTAGAAAAAACAGTTGCTTTTTCGAAACAATATCACCTAATTATAGTAATGAAAGGCGCACCAACCCGAATCATCGATGGAGATACAATCTACGAAAATACCACTGGAAATGCCGCTTTGGCTACTGCAGGAACCGGAGATGTTTTGACGGGAATGATTACCAGTTTATTGACACAATCTTATGAACCAATAAATGCGGCCATACTTGGCGTTTACCTTCATGGATTAACTGCTGATATCGCACTGCCTGAAACCGGTTATCAATCCTTTATCGCTTCTGATGTTATTGCGAATATTGGAAAAGCTTTTTTGAGTATTACAGCATAAAAAAAGCCCTTAAAAAGGGCTTCAGAAATTATAGTTGCAAACTGTTGAATAAATCAATCAGTTTAGTGTCGGATGGTCTCGGGGCTTGGGAATTAATAATATTGCCATTTGGATCAATAAGAATAAATCTGGGAATTCCCTGAATGCCATAATCTTTTATAAATTTAGAATCCCATTCCTTATCTGCCAGTAATTGAATTCCTCCCAATTGCTTTTCATTTACAAGTTTACTCCATTTTTCATGATCTTTCATGCTGTCAATTGAAATGCTGACAAACTCAATATTTTTACCTTGATACTGTGCTTCCACTTTTTGAAGAGATGGAATTTCTTGGCGACATGGACCGCACCAAGTAGCCCAAACATCGATGTAAACGTATTTTCCTTTTAGGCTTTCTAATGCTATTTTTCCGCCTTTGTAGTTTTCATAATCAAATTTTGGAGAGGGATTGCCATTTTTTAAAATTATGGTATTGTTGTAATTAGCAGTAAGGATCTCTTTTAATTTTGTGTCAGTTGTGATAGCAAGGTATTCGTTGTATATTTTTTCGTAATTAATATTTTCAATGTTAATATCAGAGACCGAGTTTTGAATTAAGCGATTCTTTATGCTTTGACTTTTAAGAGCCTTAATTTCTGGAATTGCATCTTTAGCCGTAATTGTTCCATCTCCCCCTTTGATATTTTCGTAGAATTTAGTCAATACTAATTCCTTATATTCATTGGAAAACAAAAAATCAGAATCATTATCCAAGTTGATTTCCTCGTCAATTTTTGGAAAATTTTCAGAAACTTCAAATCCATTTAATCTTGCGAAGAAGTAATGATATTTTTTATAAGTAAATAAATTTTTCTGCTCCCAATAGTGAATATGTTTAGCCTCTTTTTCTTTGTAATTAATATCAGAAAATTTTGTTTTATTATACAAAGTCGTAATAGCACTTTTTATTTCTTTAATTTTTTTCAGGAAATCATTTTCGTCTAACTTATAAAGTTCTTCATCTGGAATTTGAGAAGTTATATTTGATTTTTTGGTCAAGTATTGATTTTCTATACTTCCTTTACCTGTATATTTTATACTGGTATTAAAAGCTTTGTCATCAGCAATCAGTGTTAGTTTTGCACCTTTTGACAGATATATTAAACTACTGTTTTTGTTGATTTCCAGGGTGTAAATTCCATTATATTCTATTGTTATGTTTTCTGAAAAAGTACCGTCAGCTTTTAATTTGATTTCTTTCTCAAATGACTCTCCTTTAATGGTGAGTTTCCTGTTCTCGGTATTTGTAATTTTTCCTGAAATTGTTATTAGCTCATTTGAAATGGTGAATGAGGCAAAAACCACGATTAGCAACAGATAAATAGTTTTTTTCATAGCGGGGTATTTTTAAGGGTACTCAAATATAAACTAATTCCTATAAAATTAATGTTTTATTTTTTGGAAATTGAATAAAGGGTTTGTACTTTTATCTATAAATGAATACTTGATTTCATTTTTACCGAAACGGGCTATCAATCGTTTATCGTTTCAGATGTTATTTTAAATATTGGTAAAGCTTATTTTAGTTTAGAAAGTTTGAGTAAATAGTGCTTATAAATGAATTTTACCCCAGTTATTTGTAAGTTTGCACGTAAGCAAAACAGCTTTATCCAATTTGATTATGGAAAAAATACCCCATCTTAGAACCGTAAATGTTACGCGATACATCACTCCGTTGCGGGAAGGCGGTTCTTTACCTGCGCTTGCTGAAGCCGATGATGATTTTAAATATGTATTGAAATTTAAAGGTGCCGGACATGGCGTAAAGGCCTTAATTGCCGAATTAATAGGCGGAGAAATAGCACGTGTTTTAAACCTAAAAATGCCGGAACTCGTTTATGCACATCTCGACGAAGCTTTTGGTCGTTCAGAAGGCGACGAAGAAATTCAAGACTTGCTTCAAGGAAGTCAGGGACTTAATTTGGCTTTGCATTATTTATCGGGAGCCATAAATTTTGATCCTGTGGTGACGGTGGTTGATGCAAAACTAGCTTCTCAAATTGTTTGGCTCGACGCTTTTATTACTAATGTCGATCGAACCTTCAGAAATACGAATATGCTGATTTGGCATAAGGAATTATGGCTGATTGATCACGGCGCCAGCCTTTATTTTCATCATTCGTGGAACAATTGGAAAGCGCACGCGCAAAGTCCTTTCGTATTAATAAAAGATCATGTATTGTTGCCACAAGCTTCATTGCTGAAAGAAACCGACGCAGTATTCAAAAAAATACTTAGTGACGAAGTGTTGCAATCTATTGTCAATCTTATTCCAACAGAATGGCTTCAGTGGGAAGGCACCGATGAAACTCCCGAAGCACTCCGGGAAGTCTATTTCCAGTTTTTATCCATACGCTTAAACCATTCCGAAATTTTTATAAATGAAGCCCAAAATGCACGAGAAACACTTATATGAGTATGCCGTAATCCGGGTTGTGCCAAGGGTAGAACGCGAAGAATTCCTCAATGTGGGCATTATTCTCTTTAGTAAAAAAGCCAAGTTTATAAAAGTGCTCTGTTCGTTTAACGAAGCCAAGCTTCAATTGTTTTCAGCCGATTTAGATTTGGAACAATTGCATTTAAATTTGCAAGCATTTGAGAAAGTGGGGCATGGGGAAAAATCGGGTGGGCCAATAGCGCAATTCGATATTCCATCGCGTTTCCGTTGGTTGACAGCACTTCGCAGTTCGGCGATTCAAACTTCGAGACCGCATCCGGGATTGTGTTATGATTTGGAACAAACGGCCCAACGCTTGTTTGAGGAAATGGTATTGTAAATGAATTGGATTGGAAAAATGGTTGAGAAGTTTTATAAAATATTCTTTTGAATTCGGATATAAATAAAAAAATTAAGAAATACTATTCAGATGACGTGCAAGATGCATGCCCATGCTAAAGCATGCTTGAAGAAGATACCCACCGGTGGGTGCATCCCAGTCCAACATTTCGCCAATACAATAGTGGTGTTTCATCTTTGCCATTTGGAAGTTTTTATCCACGGCATTCAATTGAACACCTCCAGTTGTGGATATCGCATCGTTCAATAGCGAAGAACTAGTGATTTCTATACGCAATTTTTTGATGTTTTGTGCTAATAACTCCGGATTCAGGTAGGTTTCCTTTGATAGGTATTTTTTCAAAAGTCCAATCTGCGCAGGGCTCAATTTAACTTCTTTTTGTAATTTTTCGCTTGTCTTTTTTAAGGTTGATTTCTTGATCTTTTGATACAAATCCTCATAACTTAATGCAGGTTTTAAATCCACAAAAACAGTGGCTTTTTGTTGGCTTTCAAGCTGCTCCCTAATTTGTGGACTGAGCGCATAAATCGCATTGCCTTCTAAACCGAAACTCGTGATTACCGCTTCGCCTTTTTGAGTTTTATTCGAACAGCTAATAGAAATGTTTTTAAGCGGACTCCCTTCATGTTCCCTGATGAAATCTTCTGGCCAGTTCACACCGTACCCACAATTAGAAGATTGAAACGGTACGACACCAATTCCCTGTGTTTTGAATAAATCGAGCCACGCACCATCAGATCCGGTTACTTTCCAACTGCCTCCGCCCAGAGCAAAAATGGTATAATCAGCTTGTACTTCTTTAGCAGTATTAAAAACAAGAGTATTATTGTTAGTCCAACCCGTCCAGGTGTGTTCGTATTGTATGGAAACACCTTTTTTATCAAGAACGGTAAGGATTGCGTTGAGCACCGCTATAGGTTTAATGCCGCTTTCAGGATACACCCGTTTGCTACTGCCGATGTAGGTTGGAATACCGATGGAATCAAGCCAATTTCGGAAATCGTGATTGTCAAAATCAAGGAGTGCTTTTTCTAAAAAATCGGATGGTGTATACCGCGCTATGAGTTCAGCAATAGGTTCCGAATGGGTGAGGTTAAAGCCTCCTTTTCCGGCCACCAGAAATTTTCTCCCCAGTGTTTTGTTTTTCTCGTAGATGGTAACGGTAAATTTCTTGCAATCGAGTAATGCAGCGAGTAAAAGTGCTGCAGGTCCTCCTCCAATAATTGAAATTGATTTCTTCACGCTGCAAAAATACGGTTTGTTTTACCGATTAACCCTGATATGGGTTTTTATATTGGCTATTGTTTGGGCGTAACCCCAAAGCAGAAAATCCCCGTTTCGCTTCGCGAATCTACAGCTCAGGGGTCGGGCTTTTGGCTTTATCTTTATTTTTTTAAAGAAAAAAAATAAAGGATGCCGCCGCAATCCCTTACGCGGAAATCCTTGATCTAGAGAAATTATCCGATTACTTTATGCAGAACAGTCGTTTTATATAAACATCAATCGTAAGATTAAAGATTTTCAGAAATCTGCAATCAAGAATTGTTAATCTTCATTCAAAAATCTATTAACCAATAATATTAACTTGAATTCACATAGAATTCATGATTAACCGAACAAATAAAAACTATCCAATTCTTTTTTCTAATACAATAAACTCCAAAGGCTGTTCAGTAATTGGAATATGAACGTCGCTTGCCGGGAAAGGTTCTCTTGCTCCCGTGTCTGTATAACCATTGCGTTTGTACCATGCAATCAATTCCTCCCGAACAGAAATCACCGTCATTACAATTTTAGGTAAACTCAATTCCAAAGCATGAATTTCAGCCTGTTGCAATAATTTTTTTCCTACACCACTATTTTGCAACTCAGGCGAAACTGATAGCATTCCTAAATACATTTGATGCTCTTTTTCAATTAACAATACACAACCTATAATCTGGTTGTTCTCCGTGAATTTTAGAATCGTATTTTTTGGGTCCTGAATGGTTTCAGTTAGTTCCTGTTCAGTAGTTCGCAGTCCTTCTAAAAGGTTCGCTTCCGTGGTCCATCCTTTCTTAGAGGATTCCCCTCGGTATGCTGAATTGATTAATCTACTTAATGCAGAAACGTCTGCTATTGTTGCTTTTATAATCATGCGTATTATATTCTTGAGTTACTGCTTTGTGTTTTTCAAAGGTAGAAAAAAGGATTGCATTATTGAATTTCGTTCCAGTCTTGTTAGTATCGAATTAGATGATGAATAAAAAATAATTCACTTTTCAAAATTGCGTTAATTACATAGTGTTTAAATTCATTTTATTGATAGTCAGTATTTTATGTAAATTTTTTTTACCTTTGAGTAAAGAAAATTTATAACAATTTAATAGCTATAATTATGAAAAATTTAAATATTATTTGGGTAATTGTGATGACTTGTGTGCTAAACATAAGTCCAATATTAGGGCAATCGACCGCAAGAAAGAATAAAATTATCGCTGATAGCCATACAGCAAAGGCGGAGTTCATTAAAAGTGACCCGCTTATGAAAGGGCTTTTTGAAAAAGCGTCCGGCTATGCCATCTTTCCTAATGTGGGTAAAGCAGGACTCGGCATTGGAGGAGCGGCTGGTAATGGGGTTGTCTATGAACATAACACGATGGTAGGTATGGCAAAGTTAACACAATTAAGCATAGGATTTCAGGCAGGCGGACAAGCGTATCGGGAAGTAATATTTTTTGAGTCAAAAAAGGATTTGGATCGCTTTAAAGAAAGCCGATTCGAGTTTTCCGGACAAGCTTCAGCAGTAGCAGTATCAGAAGGCGCCTCAGCAAACGTGAAATATACTAATGGCGTTATGGTTTTCACCATGCAGAAAGGTGGACTTATGTACGAAGCTTCGATTGGTGGACAGAAGTTTAAGTTTAATAAAATGTGATACTATTTTTGATTGTGAAATAAGAGTGATTTGAACATTTTTTTATTTTAAAACAAGATATAAAAAAAAGCTATATTTATTTAAAAATCTAGCTTTTTTTCTGTTTATTCAATCGTATAAGAGCGCAACAATCCAAAAAAGCACAAAAAGGAATGATGGAGAAGTTTAGTTCCTCTTTGTGCTTTTTTGGATTGTAATGTACACGTAATCAAAAGAAATTATTCGTCAGTCAGATTAGTTTTAAGATTGAAAATATGTTTTGAATGAATCAAGCATAAATTTAAGAATTGCAGACAGATTCGTAAAAATATTTTTTGAGTTGGTTTAGATCTAGTTAATTCCCGCTAAATTTTTATGGATGCGTTTTCGTTTGTAATGGGTTTGTTTTAAATTTTCATTACCGGATATAATACTGATATTACCGTCAATCTCTAGCATAGCTAATTTTACATCTTTAAAAAATTCAATTCCGTGCTCGCGCATTGCTTCTTTTAATTCGTCAGCAGAAATGTTTAATTTACTTAATGCTTTAAAATCCAGATTTCCATCGTGAATTAAAATTTCCGGTTTTTCCTGCATAAAATCACTAAATTTCGGGTATCTGAACATCAATTTCTTCAAGATAAAATTAATAGTAAAAAGGACTGTTGCCGCAGCAATACCGCCATAAAGTGAGGTGTTATTCCCAACCATTGCGTTTTGTACAGAATTGCTAATCAATAATATTAAAATGACATCGGCAGTATTAAGTTGGGATAATTCTTTTTTTCCAAAAAATCTCAAAGCAATAACCATGAAAAAATAAACGGCGGCACTGCGAATGATAATATCGAAATATGGATTCATTGTTTTTAGTTTTTGTTTTTTTTGATCTCAGTTTTCAGTTACATAACAGACTGTAAACTGCAAGTAAGATTGATCCTCGCTCGTGCCTATTACAATTTTGAATTATAATCTCTTATTTCCTTTTGTTAGGTAGCATGAGCGGGACGATCGCGCTAGCTGGTGATTTAAATACAATTATTTCAAAACCTTATTTAAAATGTCCTGAAAACCCTCATCGGAAAACTTATAAATTAAATTTTCTATTTCAGCCATTTTTTCAGAAATATTCTCGTTTAATATTGTATTTCCTTTTATTAATTCTTGTGTTTCTAATTGTCGTTTTAATATGGATCTCAAGTAGTTTTGATTAGAGTAACTAATCTGTAAAATTTTTATTAAAGATAAACCTAAGTCTACTTCAAATTTTTGTCCGCCTGGATTTTCTAAAAAGTCTTTAATTTCCATAAAAATTAGTTTGTTTTTGGTTTCTCTTTTCCACCATAAAAGTGGAAATAATAAATTTAAAAATTGTCAAGTATGTTATTTATAAAACTCATAAATCTTTTTCCGTTAAATATAGCAGCTATTAAAGCAAATGAAATTCCAATAAGCCAAGGATTTAATAATATAGTATTAAGTCGGGATTTTATTACTGGATTATTGCTTGGTGCAGCTTTTGTTTTTATACTATTAGGACTTTTAAAAAAATCGGAATCTTGATTTAACTGACTAATTGTAGAATTATTGAATTGATTAGTTATGTTATTATTTTTTAGTTCAATTTCAGATAAAAACTTTTTTCCTGCAAGTTGTATTTTGCAGTCAGGAACTTGTAAGCGAGTCGAAGATCCAATTCGAGTTGTAGGATAAAAAGTAAGATAACCTGCTTTTTTTAACTCAATTGACTTCTGTAACATCAAATTTTTATTTTCGGATAAAAATGAAATATCAATATAAATACCGTTATCATTTTCTGACAAGTATTTTGATATTTTATATTCTAATGTTTCTGTCATATTTCGGTTTTCAAAACTGTATGGTAACTTATATATACTCGATATCAAATAGCGTATATCTGCCTGTTTTTGGTAGGCTTAGCGCTATAATTTTTTTATACTCAATAAAATTAATGATTTTACTTACAGAAAACTAATCTAACTAATGAAAAAAAATCTTACTAATTCCCACAAAAAAACCGACTGAAAATCACTTCTCAGTCGGTTTGTATTTTTATCTGGAATATTGAACTATTATACCAAAAACGCTTTAAATTCCTCATACGTTTTAATTTTTGTACTCACTTTTTCCTTTCCTAATACGCTTTCAATTTGTGTAGGAATTGGCAATTTCACGTTTAATGTTGGTTCAACCGTATCCAAAAACTTTATCGGATGGGCAGTTTCTAAGAAAATACCAATCGCATTCGGGTGGTTTTGCAATTCTTTTTTTAATCCCAAATAACCAACTGCTCCGTGAGGTTCTGCAATGTAACCATCAGTATTGTAAATGGTTTTCATGGCTTCTAAAGTTTCTGCATCGGAGAACGTAAACGATGAAAAATCTTTTTTGAACTGATCCAAATCATTGTGGTACATTTCCTGAATTCGGATAAAGTTACTTGGATTCCCAACATCCATAGCATTCGAAATCGTTGCGATAGAAGGTTTTGGGTCGTAAATTCCGTTTTCTAGAAATCGTGGCACCGTATCATTCACATTCGTAGAAGCTACAAAATGTTCAATAGGCAATCCCATTTTTTTGGCAATGATACCTGCGCAAATATTCCCGAAATTACCACTTGGGCAAGAGAAAACCAATGGTTTATTTTGTTTTTTTAATGCTTTATATGCAAAGAAGAAATAAAACATTTGTGGCAACCAGCGCGCAATATTAATTGAATTCGCCGAAGTTAGATTTTTATGTTTTAGACTTTCGTCCAAGAACGCTTTTTTGACCATATCCTGACAATCATCAAAAACGCCGTCTACTTCAAGCGCTTTAATATTCTGTCCTAAAGTGGTCAATTGTCGTTCCTGAATATCGCTCACTTTTCCGGATGGATACAGGATAATCACTTCCACACCGGTTACACCAAGGAAACCACTGGCTACTGCACCTCCAGTATCACCAGAAGTGGCTACAAGAACGGTGTTTTTACTGTCTTTATTGTCTTTATTGAAGTAACCCAAACAACGCGACATGAAACGCGCACCAACGTCCTTAAAAGCCATCGTTGGACCATGAAACAATTCAAGGGAATAAATGCCCTTTTCCACTTCAACCACTGGGAAATCAAAACATAAAGTTTCGGTGATGATTTGTTTTAAAATGGCTTCCGGGATTTCGTCACCTACAAATTGTTGAATCGCTTCAAAAGCAATTTCCTCGTTGCTTAAATTTTCGATAGTTTCAAAAAAAGTAGGAGCTAATGGGGTAATTGTTTCCGGAAAATACAATCCTTTATCTGTTGCTAATCCTTGTATTACGGCTTCTTGAAAAGAAACTTTAGGTGCGTTATGGTTTAAACTGTAATATTTCATTATATATACTAATTTTAGAATCCCCATCCCAACCGTCCCCAAAGGGAAGGGAGACGAAACTGGATTCAGAATGTGTTTATTGTAATTTTAAAATCACTATTTTTATTCCTTTTATTCCCCTTCGGGGGTAGAGGGATTATATTATTTTCATTCCTTCATCATTTACCTTAGAAACGTGAATTTCATACGGTAAATTCATGGCATCGTATACGACGCTCATGGCTTTGGCGATTTTATCAGCGGTTTCCTTTCCTTTGCTTAAAGCAAAAATAGAAGGACCTGAACCTGATATTCCGGAACCTAAAGCTCCGTTTTCTAAAGCTGTTTGCTTGATTAAATCGAAACCCGGAATTAATACACTTCTCAGTGGTTCCACGATTTCATCATGCAGCGAACGTCCGATTAAATCGTAATCTTTGGTGTATAATCCAGCTACTAATCCGCCCACATTTCCCCATTGTGTAATAGCACTTTTCAAGGAAACAGTTTGTTTCAATACCGAACGCGCATCCGATGTTTTCAACTCAATTTGAGGATGAACCACAGTGGCGTACAATTCGGAGGGACTTTCTATTTTGATAATGTCTAAAGGATTTGAACTTCTTACCAACGTAAAGCCACCTAAAAGGGCAGGAGCAACGTTATCGGCATGGGCGTTTCCACTGGCTAATTTTTCGCCTTGCATGGCGAATAAAACCAATTCTTTTCGGGTAAATGGACGCCCCAATAATTCATTGATTCCAAAAACAGCACCCGCTGAACTTGCGGCACTACTGCCAATTCCGCTTCCGGCTTTGATGTGTTTGTAGATTTCGATTTCAAATCCAAATTCCGTGTCAATGGCTTCCAACATCGCCAAAGCAGATACTCCAGCAACATTTTTTTCGGTTTCCAAAGGCAAGTCGGCACCCACAATTTTAGTGATACGAATCCCTTTTATGTCTGATTTTCGAATAATCATTTCGTCACCCGCAGTTTCTAAACAAAGCCCAAGGACATCAAATCCACAGGATAGATTGGCAATTGTGGCGGGGCAAAATATTTTTATTTCATTCATATTTTTTTTTTTTAGGTTCGGAGTATCTAAGTGCTAAGGTTATGAGGTTCAGTAGTTCCTCATTCCTTAGTGTTTTAGCAACTTCTTTTACATGCTTCCAATTCTGTTTTTAAGAATCTAAAGTTCCGGGATTTATTAGTGCCTCAGAACCTTAGCCTTAGTATCTCTTTTTAAACATTTCCAATTCGGATTACATCAGCAAATATTCCTGAAGCCGTAACTGCTGCTCCGGCACCGGCACCTTTTATCAATAAAGGTTGGTCTACGTAACGATCCGTAAAGAATAAAACAATATTGTCTTTTCCTTCTAAATTGTAAAAAGGATGGTCTTTAGGAATGAATCGCAACCCAACATTTGCTTTTCCGTTTTCGAATTGGGCTACATATTTTAGTCTGGATTCCTTGCTCAACGCTTCTTTATAAATAGTTTCAAAATGAGAGGCATGTTTCACTAAAGATTCAAAAAATGCTTCATTTGAAGTTGTTTCGAGACATTCAGCAGGCATAAAAGATTCGTTGGCAATCTGGTCAATTTCCATTTTATAACCACTTTCTCTGATCAGGATTAAGATCTTTCTGGCAACGTCAATTCCGCTTAAATCAATCTTAGGGTCTGGTTCTGTAAATCCTTGTACGCCAGCTTCTTTAACAACATCATGAAAAGTATTGTTTTCATCAAAATTATTAAAGATAAAGTTCAAGCTTCCTGATAAAACAGCTTGGATTTTATTCACTTTATCACCTGAGGCAATCAAGTTCTTTACGGTATCAATAATTGGCAATCCAGCTCCAACGTTGGTTTCAAATAGAAAAGGTGCATTGAATTGTCTGGATAGTTTTTTTAGTTTTTTATAATTGTCGTACTCAGAAGCACAGGCAATTTTATTACAAGTTACTACGGCAATATTGCGTTTTAAATAGTGTTCATAGGTTTTGGATACGCTTTCATTTGCAGTAATGTCAACAAAAATACTGTTGCGTAAATTGAGTTCTTTTACATTCGAAATGAACTTTTCTTTGTCAGCAGGTTCCCCAGTTTCTAGTAGAAATTGCCATTCTTTTAAAGCGATTCCGTCTTCATCAAAATACATTTTTCGGGAATTTGACAAAGCGATAACGCGTAAGTTTATTTTTAGATTGTCTTTTAGGAATTTCTTTTGTTGGTGAATTTGTTCGATGAATTTTTCCCCTACATTTCCAACACCCATTACAAACAGGTTCAATTGTTTGGTGTTTTCTTCAAAAAAGTTTTCGTGCAACGTGTTCAATGCTTTCTTTACATCTCTTTCATTGATAACCGCCGAAATATTTCTTTCGGAAGCACCTTGAGCAATGGCTCTGATGTTTACGTTATTTTTACCCAAAGTGCTAAACATTCTTCCGCTCAAACCTTGGTGGTTTTTCATGTTTTCGCCAACCAAAGCAATGATGCAAAGGTTTTTTTCAACGATACAGGGATCAATTTTGTTTTGTAAAATCTCAATTTCAAAAACTTTATTGATGGCTTCTTCAGCAATATCAGAATCCGAATTTAAAATCCCAATACAGATTGAATGCTCCGATGAAGCTTGCGTAATAAAAATAACGTTGATGCTTTCATGCGATAATACTTCAAAAAGTCTTTTTGACGAACCTGTAACACCAATCATTCCTGGTCCTTCAAGTGTAATCAAAGTAATATTATCGATATGGCTAATCCCTTTTACAGGATTGGTGTGAGCCATTTCTTGGTTTGAAATATAAGTTCCTTCGGCTTCCGGTTCAAAAGTATTTTTGATATGAATTGGAATATTCTTTCTCAATACCGGTTGAATGGTTGGCGGATATAAAACTTTAGCACCAAAATGAGATAACTCCATTGCTTCCTGATAGGAAATGAAGGCGATAGGTTGTGCTTGTTTTACAATTTTTGGATTAGCAGTAAACATTCCGTTTACATCAGTCCAAATTTCCAAGTCGGATGCATTCACTGCTCCAGCAATAATTGCAGCAGTATAATCGGAACCCCCACGACCTAAAGTAGTGTTGATACCATCAATTGATGCGGCAATAAATCCAGGCATTACAACCACTTGATTCTCATTTGAAGCAAAGAAATCAGCAATTAGTTGATTTGAAACTTCAAAATTCACGATAGCTTTTCCGAAATGATGATCCGTTTTTATTACTTCTCGGCTGTCTTTATAACCGCTGTTTTTTAGATTTTGTTTTAATGCTTCAGAAATGATATAAGAAGACAATAATTCACCAAAACTTAAAATTGTATCCGAAGTTCTAGCGGATAATTCCCCCAAAAGAAAACAACCGTCCAGTAACGTTTCAAGATGATTTACAATTCTTTTTATATGGCTTAACAGACTGCTTTGTTCGCTTACAGGAATAAATTCTTTTAAGGCATCTAAATGTTTTTTCTCTATTTCGGCAAGAATATCTTTAAAGCTTTCATCTCCGGCAGCCGCTTTTTGGGAAGCCAGCTGAAGCATGTCAGTAACTTTACTAAAAGCAGAAACCACTACTACTAATTTTTCTTCTTTTGCTTTATTGATGACGATATCTAGTACCAGTTTTATATTTTGTGGATTGGCAACCGAAGTTCCGCCAAATTTTAATATCTTCATTATATATGTTTTATTTTAAAAGGCAATGTTTTTTATACATCCAAAATCTTTCTTCTTTGAGAAAAAAGTATAATAAATAGGATTATATGTAAAATGAATACCCCTAAGGGGTAGTTGTAGTTGTTGTAGCAGTAAATGTAACAGAAATTGCAACCCAGTTTTGAGTTGTTATCGAAGATTGATATTTAGATCTGTTGTTTGCCATTTTGATTCACCAAAAGTACATTTTTTTATAAAAACCAAAGCATTAAATTAAGTTTTTGCGAATATTTTAAAATTTCAATCGCATTTGGGTTAAAAATAAATATTTTTCAATAAATATCCTTTTCGTTGGTATGATTCTTATAATTGTCAGGATTTTATAACGCTTTGAGTTGTTGTACTCACTTTTAATTAAACTTAAATTCTAAATTTGTTCTGTTTATATTCAATTCGCTCTGAATTTCTTTAATTTTATGCCAATAAAATTATTTCATTATTATAAATCTAGGCAGGATTCTAAAATTAAGAATTTTAATAACATTAAATATAGAATAATTTGCATGAAATCTATTATTTGTTTTTTTTGGATATGAATTTTAGATTATTATTAAAAAATATTGATTTATAATATTGATTTATTCAATTTTGGATATTTAAAATACAATTGGAATGGAAAACACACATTATATAAGCACAGAAGTACTTTCGTTAGAGGTTTTAAACGAAATTATTACGCATCAAAAAACAATAGCATTATCAGACGAGGCAAAAATAAATATCCAGAAATGCAGAGATTATTTGGATAAAAAGATGGTCACGCATTCAGCACCTATTTATGGAATTAATACTGGTTTTGGTTCCCTTTGTAATGTGAAAATTTCGAATGAAAACTTATCAAAACTTCAAGAAAATCTAGTAAAATCGCATTCTTGCGGAACAGGTGAGGAAGTGCCAAATGAAGTTGTCAAATTGATGCTGTTGCTCAAAATTCAATCGTTGAGTTATGGTCATTCCGGAATTCAATTGCAAACAGTAGAACGATTGGTTGCTTTTTATAATAATGATATTTTACCTGTAATTTATACGCAAGGTTCTCTAGGTGCTTCGGGCGATTTAGCTCCATTAGCCCATTTGTCTTTGCCTTTATTGGGAGAAGGAGATGTGTATTTTGAAGGTAAAAAAGTCCATTCCAGTGAAGTTTTGAAGCGTTTTAATTGGGAACCGATTGTTTTGCAATCCAAAGAAGGTTTGGCTTTATTGAACGGTACTCAATTCATGAGTGCTTACGGAGCTCAAATATTGATGAAAGCGAATAAGTTCTCTTATTTAGCGGATTTAATTGGCGCTATTTCCCTTGAAGGATTTGATGGGAGAATAGAACCTTTTCATGAATTGATTCATTTTATTCGCCCTCACAAAGGCCAAATTATAACGGCTAATCGAATAAAAGGTTTTCTTGAAGGAAGCGAAATCATTGCGCAAGAAAAAATACATGTTCAAGATCCGTATTCATTTAGATGTATGCCACAAGTTCACGGTGCTTCAAAAGATGTTTTTGATTATGTAAAAAGAGTTTTCAAAACAGAAATCAATTCGGTGACGGATAATCCTAATATATTTATCGAAAGTGACCAAATCATTTCTGGAGGTAATTTTCATGGACAACCATTGGCGTTAGCTTTGGATTTTATGGCAATTGCTTTAGCGGAATTAGGAAGCATTTCAGAACGAAGAACGTATCAATTAATATCAGGTTTGCGAAATCTTCCAGCTTTTTTGGTCGATAACCCAGGTTTAAACTCCGGTTTAATGATTCCACAATATACGGCTGCCAGTATTGCAAGTCAGAATAAGCAATTAGCAACGCCTTCCAGTATTGATAGTATTGTATCTAGTAACGGACAGGAGGACCATGTAAGTATGGGGGCAAACGGCGCTACAAAAGCGTTACGTGTGATGGATAATCTGGTGCGAATTTTAGCAATAGAATTGATGAACGCCTCGCAAGCCATAGAATATAGAAGGCCATTACAATCCAGCGATTTTATCGAAATGTTTTTAACTGCGTATCGCGAGGAAGTTCCTTTGGTAAAAGAAGACCGAATTTTGCATTATGACATTGAAAAAACAGTTTCTTTTTTGAATAGTTTCCAAATAGAGGACGATTTGTTATTAATAAATTAACATTTACGAAAAATAATAAATTATTTTTGCAATTCTAAAATCTAATAAAATGTCAATAAATAGTATTTTCCAATTTTTAGTTCCAAAAGACAAAAAATTCTTTCCTCTCTTCGAAGAAGCATCCAGTAATTTAATCGAATTAGCTTCAAATTTGCACGAAGCAGTAAATCTTCCTTTGAAAGAAAGAGAAGTTCTTTTTCAAAAAATTGATGCATTGGAGCAAAAAGGAGAAGACATTACTCGTCAGACAAATTTGGAATTGAGCAGAAATTTTATTACCCCTTTTGATAGAGAAGATATTCATTCCTTGATTACTTCAATTGACAATGTTGCTGATAATCTTCATGGTGCTGCCAGTAGAATTAGATTATATCATGTGGATAAGATTACAAAATCGATTAGAAAATTGACGGAAATAAATCTTGAAGCTTGTCAAAATATTGATGTTGCAGTAAAAGAGCTGAAAAATTTTAAAAAAATCAAGAATATAACAGATGCTTGTGCAAGAATTAGTAAACTTGAAAATAAATCCGATACTGTTTATAATAAAGCCGTATTTGAAATATTTGAAAATGAAACCGATGTAAAAAATATTATAAAATATAAAGAGGTATTGTCGGTTTTAGAATCGGCAACGGATAAATGCAAGAGCGTGGCAAGTGTTTTAGAATCGATCGCTGTAAAACATTCTTAATTCAATCAGTTTTATTCTGAAATAATATTTTATGGAATTTACTTTATTAATAGTTATTATAGTTCTAGCTTTAATTTTTGATTATATCAATGGTTTTCATGATGCGGCAAATGCTATTGCTACTGTTGTTGCAACAAAAGTTTTATCCCCCTTTCAAGCTGTAGTTTGGGCTGCCTTCTTTAATTTTTTGGCTTATTGGGTTTTTGGCTTAGGGGTGGCAAATACAGTAGCCAAAACAGCCGAAACAAGTGAAATAAACTTAGTGGTAATTCTTGCAGGAGTTATTGCAGCTATTGTTTGGAATTTAATCACATGGTGGCAAGGTATTCCTTCGAGTTCTTCGCATACATTAATTGGTGGTTTCGCAGGTGCTGCACTTGCTCATGCCATTGCCACACATGGTTTTGCCGACTATACTGTTGATGGGACAATCCATCATTGGTATAATATAGTAAGTTGGTACAAAGTAGGGAAAGACGGCGGAATGCCATCTGGTGTTGTTGTTATCATTGCTTTTATAGTATTAGCCCCTTTATTAGGCGCTTTTATTTCTTATCTAATTTCGATTTGGCTTCTTAATGCTTCAAGAAAAAGTATATACCCAAAACTTTTTACACTTTCATTAATGATTTTAACAATTTGGTTTGTTCAAGGACAAATGGTGAATTTTGCTGAAATTGAAAAACCGCGTTTTGATTCTCATTTTTGGAGCGTTGTTTTTGAATCTCATAATATAAAATGGTTTTTGGTTGCCTTTATTGTCCTTACAGTGAGTTTGTTTTGCTTAATATTTAGCAGCCTAAATTTACATCAAGCTACAGCTTGGTTGAAAAAGATGCAATTATTATCCTCTGCAGCCTTTAGTTTAGGCCATGGTGGTAACGATTCGCAAAAAGTGATGGGTATTATTGCAGCTGCAGTTGCCGTTTATATTCATGCAAGTGGTGTTGACATTGTAAGTCTTCCAGATTGGTTACAAGTAATACTTCCAAACGAAGATAAAAATATAAAAGGGGCGATGCCGGGTTGGATTCCTTTAGCTTGTTATACTGCGATTGCTTTAGGTACTTTAAGTGGCGGTTGGAAAATTGTGAAAACAATGGGTTCAAAAATCACCAAAGTGACCTCTTTTGAAGGGGTTGCTGCCGAAACAGCTGGTGCATTGACTTTATATTTTACGGAGCATTTTAAAGTGCCGGTAAGTACTACACATACTATTACAGGATCTATAATTGGAGTTGGACTAACTAAACGTGTTTCTGCGGTTCGTTGGGGGGTAACAGTAAGCTTATTATGGGCTTGGGTTCTAACGATTCCTATTTCGGCTTTATTAGCGGCATTGGTTTACTATTTCCTAAGTTTGTTTTTGTAATTTTAATACTTAAAATTTATAAAAAAAACCATTCGAGTTACGAATGGTTTTTTTATACCTTTTAATTTCTTTAATATAAAAGATCCTGTATTTCTTCCGTTTTGTTAAATATGCTTTTTGCGAAAGGACATAAAGGCAAGATTTTAAGATTATTTGCCCTCGCATACTGTACCGCTTCCATTACCAGTTTTTTGCCCACGCTTTGCCCTGCAAATTCATTATTCACTTCGATATGAACAATAATAAATTTATCAGTTCCAGCCCAAGTATAAGTCATTCTTCCGGCTTCTATTTCATTATCAGAAGCTCTGAAATAGCCTTTTTTAATTTCGTTTATTTGTTCAATTATCATAATTTTTAGTTTAATCGCCCAACCATAAAGTTACCAATAGAGTAATGAGAGTTCTTCTATGCTCAATTTGATATTTCTGTATGTTTAATTTAAAAAAAGAAATTATTCTTCCAAATAACCAAATTTTCCCCTATTCACATCGTCGAATGCTTGCATGATTTCGGCTTGAGTGTTCATCACAAAAGGACCGTGTGCTGCAATTGGTTCGATAATTGGTTCCCCACTTAAAATCAAAACGATTGTGTTTTCAGTAGATTCAATGGTGAATGTTTCTCCGTCGTTTTGAAATAATGCAAAATGGTCTGCAGGAACATTTTCGGTATTATTAACTTTTATGCTTCCTTCAATTACCAATAATCCGGTGTTATAATTTGCCGGAAAATTAAAGGATGCCTTTGCATTTTTATTTAATTTGGCATTTAGTAAATGAACAGGAGTAAAAGTCGAAGCAGTACCTTTTACATTTTCGTATTGTCCCGCTATAACTTCAATTATCCCACCATTTTCAGGAAGTTCAAATTTATTGATTTGGTCGTTGGTAATTCCTTGGTATTTTGGTGTTGACATTTTGTCCTTTGCAGGAAGGTTAACCCAAAGCTGTACCATTTGAAAATCACCCCCATTTTTGCTGAATTCAGCTTCGTGGTATTCTTTATGTAAAATTCCCGAAGCTGCAGTCATCCATTGTACGTCACCTTCGCCAATGATACCGCTATTTCCTGAACTGTCGTGATGTGCCACTTTTCCCTTGTAGGCAATTGTAACGGTTTCAAAACCTCTATGTGGATGTACACTTACACCTCTGGGTTGATCCGTTGGCGGAAAATAGAATTTAGAATTGTAATCCATCATAATAAACGGACTCATTCTTTTCATGTCTAAATTATGACCACTCGGAATAAAATTATGTACTCTAAATCCGTCACCAACCATGTGAGGTGTCGGTGGAGCCAATACTAGTTCAATATTTTTTGTTTTCATTTCTATCTCGGATTTAAATTATAGTACAAATTTACCATAGATTTAAACCAGATGTATTGATATAGGAAAAGAAAATAATTTGTATAAAAATTAATAACCTGAGCTTGATTAATATCAAAAACGCAAAACTTATTCTAAATAATTTTTTCTAAACCATATAGTCGGAAAGAAATACTAATTTCAGCTGCGGCATTGATGAAATTTTTATCGATTAAAACAATTTCTCTTTCTTCGATGGTATCAATAAATAATTCAGAAGGTTCGTTGAAATACGAACTACAAAAAAGGAATGATGAAAAATACCGACCTGATGGAGAAGTTTAGTTCCTTTTTCTACTTTTTGGATTGTTATGTACCCATAATCAAAAGAAATTGTTCGAAAATCAGATTGCTTTTGGATTAAAAATATGTTTTGAATGAATCAAACATAAATATTTCACTATTGCAGAAAGATTCGTGAAAATGTTTTTGAGTTGGTTTAGATCTAGTTTATTCCTGCTAAATTTTTATGAATGCGTTTTCGTTTGTAATGGGTTTGTTTTAAATTTTTATTACCGGATATAATACTGATATTACCATCAATCTCTAGCATAGCTAATTTTACATCTTTAAAAAATTCAATTCCATGCTCGCGCATTGCTTCTTTTAATTCATCGGAAGAAATATTTAATTTGCTTAATGCTTTAAAATCCAGATTTCCATCGTGGATTAAAATCTCCGGTTTTTCCTGCATAAAATCACTGAATTTCTTGTATTTAAACATCAATTTCTTCAAGATGAAATTAATAGTAAAAAGTACTGTTGCTGCAGCCATACCACCATAAAGAGAGGTGTTCGTACCAACCATAGCGTTTTGTACAGAATTGCTTATCAGCAAAATTAAAATGACATCGGCAGTATTGAGTTGGGATAATTCTTTCTTTCCAAAAAACCTCAAAGCAATAACCATAAAAAAATAAACGGCGGCACTGCGAATGATAATATCGAAATATGGATTCATTGTTTTTAATTTTCGGTTTTTTGGTCTCAGTTTTCAGTCTCAGTTTTGAGTTACATAGCAGACTGTAAACTGCAAGTGAGACTGAACCTCTTTAAAACTATTTCAATTTAAAATTTTTCTCAATTGCTTTTATCATTTCGCCTGCAATATCTTTATTGGTGGCGCCTTCAATTCCTTCTAATCCTGGAGATGAATTTACTTCTAATAATAATGGTCCTTTTGAGGAACGAATAATATCAACACCAGCTACTTTCAAATCCATTGCTTTTGCTGCTTTTATCGCAATACGTTTTTCTTCAGCTGTCACTTTTATGACTGAAGCTGTTCCTCCAAGATGTATGTTAGCTCTAAATTCTCCTGGCATTGCTTCCCGTTGAATAGCAGCTACCACTTTTCCGTCAATTACAAAACAACGAATGTCTTTGCCATTGGCTTCTTTTATAAATTCCTGAACTAATATATTAGCATTTAGACTTTTGAAAGCATTAATTACACTTTCTGCTGCTTTTTTGGTTTCAGCTAATACAACACCTTTCCCTTGTGTTCCTTCCAATAATTTAACAATTAAAGGAGAGCCTCCAACCATTTTTATCAAATCGTCAGTATCCAAAGGTGAATTTGCAAATCCTGTTGTAGGGATGTCAATTCCACTGTGTAAGAGTAATTGTAAGGAATATAATTTATCGCGTGATTGTGTAATCGCATTAGAAGAATTTAAACAAAACACATTCAAGGCTTCAAACTGTCTCGTTAAAGCACAGCCATAAAAGGTGATGCTAGGTCTAATTCTAGGAATAACGGCATCAAATTGATTTAATATTTTCCCTCCACGATAATGAATTTCCGGTGTTTTTGCATCCAGTTTCATATAACATTCTTTGATATTCAAAAAATGCATTTCATGGCCACGCATTTCACCCGCCTCCATAATACGCTTGTTGCTGTATAATTCGGGATTGCTGGCTAAAAGACCAATACGTAAACCAGAACTTGCTTTTTCTGAATTTTTATAAAGTTCTTTTAAAATATCTGAGGTAGGTTGTCCTAAAAGATATTTCTGTTCCGGGTCTACAAGAACTCTTCCGCTCATGGCCTCCCGACCTAAAAGCATTCTAAAACCCATGGAATCTCTATTGGTCAATGTCATTTCAATAGGCCACATCGAATCACCAATTTTCAAGTTGGTTTGGATAACATACCGTTGTTCTCTAAATCCGCTGGAACTTTTTACAAAACGTTTATCAACTAAAGGAGCCTCGCAATGAATTACCGTTTTTAGATTGTTTTGAATTGGATTGATATCAAACTTTACCCAGTTTGCTTCATTTTTTATAAAAGGGGCAATGTTTATAGCGTGTAAAGCGGACGTTTTTGCTCCTGAATCAACTCTTGCTTTTATTGTAGGAATTCCTAATTCAGGAAAAGAACACCATTCTTCACTACCCAGTATAACTTTATCTTGAGACATAAATTAATTTTATTTGACCTATTTTTTAAAAACCAAATGTAAATATTTGTTTTCAAAAAATGTCGAATTTGTATAAAGAATAAACCCGCTATGTTATAAAAACGTAACGGGTATATTTCTTGTAATTTCAAAAGAATTTATGGATTGGTTGGTTCGCCGGCTTTATGAACTTGTACTGTCAGTTCTTGTGCTCCTTCTTCAATATCCATGAAAATTTCGTCTCCTGAAGCAATTTTTGAAGTGATAATTTCTTCAGCAAGTGCATCTTCAACATATTTCTGAATAGCTCTTTTTAATGGTCTTGCACCAAATTGTCTATCAAATCCTTTTTCAGCGATAAAAGCTTTGGCTTTATCAGAAAGATTTAATTGATACCCTAATTCTGCAACACGAGCATATAATTTTTTCAATTCGATTTCAATAATCAAATCAATATCATGTTTTTCTAAAGCATTGAACACAATTACATCATCAATTCTATTAAGGAATTCAGGGGCGAAAGTTTTTTTCAATGCATTTTCAATGATACTTTTCGAATTATCATCGGCTTGAGCCACTTTAGCTGCAGTACCAAAACCAACTCCTTGACCAAAATCTTTTAATTGTCTGGCTCCAACATTTGAAGTCATGATGATTATAGTGTTTTTGAAGTCAATTTTTCGACCTAAGCTATCTGTTAAATATCCATCATCAAGCACTTGTAATAGCATATTGAAAACATCAGGATGCGCTTTTTCGATCTCATCCAATAATACAACACAATATGGTTTTCTTCTTACTTTCTCTGTTAATTGTCCACCTTCTTCGTAACCCACGTATCCCGGAGGCGCACCAACTAAACGAGAGATCGCAAATTTTTCCATATATTCACTCATGTCAATACGAATTAACGCATCTTCAGAATCAAACAATTCTTTTGCCAATACTTTAGCCAATTGTGTTTTACCAACACCAGTTTGTCCTAAAAAAATAAAAGAACCAATTGGTCGGTTCGGATCTTTTAATCCAGCACGATTTCTTTGGATAGAACGAGAAATCTTCATTACCGCTTCTCTTTGTCCAATAACTTTTCCTTCGATAAGGTCTGGTAGTTTAGCTAGTTTGTTACTTTCAGTTTGTGCAATACGATTTACAGGAATTCCAGTCATCATAGAAACCACATCGGCTACATTGTCTTCGGTAACTTCAATTCGATTGTTTTTAGCATCTTCTTCCCATTGTTCCTGAGCAATTGCTAAATCTTTTTCAATCTTTTTTTCGTCATCACGAAGTTTGGCAGCCTCTTCGTATTTTTGTTTTTTAACAACAACATTTTTTAATTCTCGTACATCTTCTAATTGGCGTTCCAAATCTAAAATCTGTTTTGGAACTTCAATATTAGTAATGTGAACTCTTGAACCTGCTTCATCTAATGCGTCAATAGCCTTGTCGGGTAAGAAACGCTCCGACATATATCTGTCCGTTAATTTCACACAAGCTTCAATTGCTTCTTGAGAATAAGTAACATTGTGATGGTCTTCGTATTTGTTTTTGATATTGTTCAAAATCGTAATCGTTTCGGTAACAGATGTTGGTTCCACAATTATTTTTTGAAAACGTCTTTCCAGTGCGCCATCTTTCTCAATATATTGACGGTATTCATCTAGTGTTGTAGCGCCAATACATTGAATTTCACCCCTTGCTAATGCAGGTTTGAACATATTAGATGCATCTAATGAACCTGTTGCGCCACCAGCTCCTACAATGGTATGAATTTCATCTATGAAAAGAATAATGTCATCATTCTTTTCTAATTCATTCATTACTGCTTTCATGCGCTCTTCGAACTGTCCACGGTATTTTGTACCAGCGACAAGGCTTGCTAAATCTAATGTTACAACGCGTTTGTTGAAAAGGATTCGGGATACTTTCTTTTGAATAATGCGCAAAGCTAATCCTTCGGCAATAGCTGATTTTCCTACTCCAGGTTCCCCTATCAGTAGTGGATTGTTCTTTTTGCGACGACTCAAAATTTGAGAAACACGTTCGATTTCTTTTTCACGTCCTACAACAGGATCTAACTTTCCTTCTTCGGCCATTTCGGTTAAATCTCTACCAAAATTATCCAAAACAGGTGTTTTAGATTTTTTGTTTGATTTATTGGCAGGATTATTAAAGTTGCCTTCTTTAAGACTGTCATCTTGTCCTGAATCGTCATTATACGATTCGTTTCTTGGCAAGTTTTCTAAAAATTCTTCTTCGCTTGGAGTCATATTTAAATATTGTTCTTTAGCTACATCATAATCAATCTTAAGTTTATTCAATAGCTTGGTTGTTGGATCGTTTTCATTTCTTAAAATACATAGCAATAAATGCGCTGTACTAATAGACGAACTATGAAATACTTTTGCTTCAAGAAAAGTCGTTTTCAACGCTCGTTCTGCCTGGCGTGTCAAGTGTAAATTTTTCTTTTCAATATTAACTTCTACGCTTGGACTTGCGGGGCTTAGGATTTCCACCTTTCTGCGTAAATGATCTAAATCGACAGATAAGTTATTCAATATTTGTATTGCTTTTCCGTTTCCATCTCTTAAAATACCCAGCATCAGGTGTTCAGTTCCTATAAAGTCATGACCCAATCGCAAAGCTTCTTCTTTGCTATAGGTAATAACATCTTTTACTCTTGGTGAAAAATTATCATCCATAATATATATTTGATATAGTAAATTTAGTGAATTAGTAATTGAAAAACAAAAATCGTTCCTTTAACAACTACTGTCAGCTAATAGACAAAAATATTAATAATAGTACAGTTAAATTTCCCTTAATTTATTAACTAAAAGTGAAGATTAATTTGTTAATAAATCATTGAAATAAGTAGGTCAAAATAAGTTCAAAAATTTCAAAAAGCCGTATATTGGCACGTTTTGAAACTAATATAATTTTTTAATATAACAACTTATGTCTGAAGGAGAAAAGTTAATTCCTATTAACATTGAAGATGAAATGAAAACTGCTTACATCGATTATTCGATGTCCGTAATTGTATCCAGAGCACTTCCAGATGTTAGAGATGGCTTGAAACCAGTACATCGAAGAGTATTATTTGGAATGCATGATTTAGGGGTTAACTCAAGATCTGCCCATAAAAAGTCAGCAAGAATTGTCGGGGAAGTTCTTGGAAAGTATCACCCACACGGTGATACCTCTGTTTATGATGCCATGGTTCGTATGGCACAAGAATGGAGTATGCGTTATTTATTGATTGATGGTCAGGGTAATTTTGGTTCTGTAGATGGCGATAGTCCTGCAGCGATGCGTTATACGGAGGCTAGGATGCGTAAAATTTCGGAAGAAATTTTGGCGGATATCGATAAAGAGACGGTTGATTTTAAATTGAATTTTGATGACACACTAGAAGAGCCAACAGTTATGCCAACTCGTGTTCCTACCTTATTAATAAATGGGGCAACAGGAATCGCAGTAGGTATGGCTACTAATATGCCACCTCATAACTTAACCGAGGTAATCAACGGTACGCTAGCTTTCATGGACAATAATGATATTGAGATTGACGAGTTGATGACGCATATTAAAGCGCCAGATTTTCCTACTGGTGGTATCATATATGGATATGAAGGCGTTCGTGAAGCATTTAAAACAGGTAGAGGTCGTATTGTAATGCGTGCTAAAGTAGGTTTTGAAGAAGTTGACGGAAGAGAGTGTATTATCGTTACTGAAATTCCTTATCAAGTCAACAAAGCCGATATGATTAAGCGTACGGCTGATTTGGTAAATGACAAAAAAATAGATGGAATTGCAAATATCCGTGATGAATCGGATAGAAACGGGATGCGTATCGTTTATATTTTAAAACGCGATGCTACACCAAATGTGGTTTTAAATACACTTTATAAGTTTACACAATTGCAATCTTCGTTTAGTGTAAACAATATTGCAATTGTAAAAGGGCGCCCGCAAATGTTGAATCTGAAAGATTTGATTCATTATTTTATTGAACACCGTCATGATGTGGTGACTCGTAGAACGCAATTTGAATTGAAAAAAGCGGAAGCAAGAGCGCATATATTAGAAGGTTTGATTATCGCTTCCGATAATATTGATGAGGTGATTGCTTTAATAAAAGCTTCAAAAAGTACCGAAGAAGCAAGAGAAAGATTAATCGCAAGATTCAATTTATCAGATATTCAATCTCGTGCCATTGTAGAAATGCGTTTGCGACAATTAACAGGTCTGGAACAAGATAAGTTAAGAACAGAATACGATGAAATCATGAAGTTAATAGAGCATTTGAAAGCTTTATTAGCAGATGTAAACTTGAGAATTGCTTTGATTAAAGAAGAATTGACTGAAATTCGTGATAAATATGGAGATGAACGTCGTTCTGTAATTGAATATTCAGGAGGAGATGTCAGTATTGAAGATTTAATTGCAGATGAAAATGTGGTAATTACAATTTCGCATGCAGGTTATATTAAACGTACTAATCTTACGGAATACAAAACTCAGAATAGAGGAGGAGTTGGTCAAAAAAGTGCTGGAACAAGAGATCAAGATTTCTTAGAACACATGTTTGTGGCAACGAATCATCAATATATGATGTTTTTTACCCAAAAAGGGAAATGTTTCTGGATGCGTGTTTATGAAATACCGGAAGGAAGTAAAACGGCTAAAGGTAGAGCAATCCAAAACTTGGTAAATATTGAAAGTGACGATAAAGTAAAAGCATTTATCTGTACCCAAGATTTAAAAGATAAAGAGTACATCAATAGCCATAACCTTATTATGGTAACCAAAAAAGGTCAGGTTAAGAAAACATCTTTAGAGAAATATTCTAAACCCAGAGTTAATGGTGTTGCTGCAATTACGATTAAGGAAGGTGATGAATTATTGGAAGCCAAATTAACCAATGGAGAAAGCCAAATTATTTTGGCTGTGAAATCTGGTAAATTAGTTCGTTTTGAAGAAACTAAAACCCGTCCAATGGGAAGAACAGCTTCTGGAGTTCGTGGAATCACGCTTAAAGATGATACTGATGAAGTGATTGGCATGGTTACTGTTGATAAAAATGATATTACTGATTCACAAATTTTAGTGGTAACTGAAAACGGATATGGTAAACGTACCAAATTAGTTGACGAAGATGGTGAAGATGTTTATAGAATTACAAATCGTGGAGGAAAAGGTGTTAAAACCCTTAATATTACCGAGAAAACAGGAAAATTGATTTCCATCAATGCAGTTTCTGATGCCGATGATTTAATGATTATCAACAAATCTGGATTGACTATCAGAATGGCTATTGAAGATTTACGCGTTATGGGTCGTGCCACTCAAGGTGTTAAATTGATTAATCTAAAAGGTAAAGATTCAATTGCAGCAGTTACAAAAGTAATGAAAGACGATGTGGCTGAAGTTGTTGTTGATGAAGAAGGTAATATTATTGAAACAGAGGCTATTGAAAGAGTTAAGCCAGTTTTAGAAGTACTTGAAGACGAAGGGACAGAGGAAGACGATGATGAGGATGATTCTGAAGAGGACGAGGATTCTGAAGATGATGCCGAAGACGAAGATTCTGATGATGAAGCATAAAAATAAAAATGTAAAAAAAATAATTATTAAAACAAAAACAAGAATATTATGAAAAGTAAATATGTAATACTTGCATCAGCATTATTGATATCAGTAGCTACTTTTGCTCAAAAAGATCAAATTAAAGCTGCAGAAAAAGCTATGAAAGGCGGAAATTCTCAAGAAGCGGCAACAATTTTACAAGGTGCTGAATCGTTGATTACTAATGCCACTGATGTTGAGAAAGCACAGTTTTTCTTTATAAAAGGAAATGCTTTGCTAGACTTAGCAAATAAGAATGTTGACATCAATAAAAATCTTTCACTTGCTGCAAAAGCGTATCAAGATTTAATTGCTGTTGAAAAAGCCTCTGGAAAAGTTAAATTTTCTACTCAAGCTGCTAATTCAATTACGCAGATAAAATTTAAATTAATTAATAATGCGATTGCAGATTCTAAAATTGATAAACACGCGGATAGTGCTAAAAAATTATATGATGCTTATTTGTTAGATAAAAATGACACTATTAATTTATATTATGCAGCTTCTACTTATATAAATGCTAAAGAATATGATTCAGCACTTAAGTTATATGATGAGTTGAAAAACTTAAACTATTCTGGAAAAGGAACGAGTTATTTTGCGATGAATAAATTATCTAGTGAAGAAGATGTTTATGCTACAGCTCAAGAAAGAGACAGAATGGTGAAACTGGGAACTCATGAAAAACCAAGAACTGAGGCTGTCCCTTCCAAAAGAGGAGAAATATATAAAAATATTGCTTTAATTTTGGTTCAAAACGGAAAAACTGAAGAAGCTAAAAAAGCTATCGCTACTGCCAGAGTTGCAAACCCGGATGATACTTCATTGATTTTGACAGAAGCTAATTTATATTTAGAAACGAAAGATTATGTTACTTATAAAAAATTAATCTCAGAAGTATTAGAAAAAAATCCTAATGATGCCGATTTAATTTTTAATCTAGGAGTGATAAGTACAACTGCCAATAATACTGTTGAAGCTGAGAAATATTATAAGAGAGCCATCGAAATAAAACCAGATTATGTAAATGCCTATCTTAATTTAGCAATTTTGAAACTGGATGCTGATAAAAAACTTTTTGAGGAAATGAATAAATTAGGAAACTCAGAAAAGGATAATAAGCGTTATTTGGTTCTTAAAAAACAGAGAGAAGTGGTATTTATGAATGCTTTGCCATTTTTGGAAAAAGCAAGTGAATTGGATCCATCAAATAAAGAAGTTAAGGCTACTTTGTTAAATGTTTACGGAGCATTAGAAATGACTGAGAAGAAAAAAGCATTGAAAGCTAAAATGTAATAATTCTTTCTAAAAAGATTTTAAAAAACCTATCTCGAAAATAATTCTTGATAGGTTTTTTTTAAATTATTTTTTTAATTACGCGAAGTTTATGAGTATGTTTATTTATTTCGGGATTATAAATACCGAGATGATCTAATCTATCTATCCGTATTTTTCCACTGGCGTGAATGATATAGTTGTCTTCCATAATGATTCCTACATGTATGATTTTGCCTTCTTCATTGTCAAAGAAAGCTAAATCCCCGGGCTCGCTTTCTTCAATAAAACTCAAAGGCTCTCCCTGCGTTGCTTGTTGTGACGCATCGCGTAATAATTTATATCCGTTGAGTTTATAAACCATTTGTGTAAAACCGGAACAATCAATGCCAAATGGTGTTTTTCCTCCCCATAGATAAGGAGCATTTAGATATAGGAAGGCTGTGTTGATCAAACCTTTTTTAGTCTTTATACCGCTAATTTTAGTTCCTTCAAAATCAAAATTTGAAGTATTGATTTCATTATAATTTAAAAATGATACCGATGAACCTAATGGAATTGGGATTAATATATTATTTGGTGCTGTAATGTATTCTATTAAATCAGCATTCAAAATGTTTGCATCTTCAGAGAGTTGATTGAAACTGGATTCGGAAATCAGTTGGTATTGTTTAAAATCTACCCAGCCTTCGTAATCATCATATTGCATTTTGATTCGGGACCATTGTTTTAATTGTTCTAGAATTTCAAAATGTTCGCCAAATAAAACTTGAGAAACAATTTCGCTTCTGTCACTGGGTTCAAAGCGAAGTGGGATTATGGCTAGATTACAAATTCCGAACATTTAGGGTTGGTTTATGAGTTAATAATTATGGGTTATAAGTTTCAAAACTCATAACCCATAACTTATAATTTTTTTAGGCTCTTTCGATAACAATTGCTGAAGCACCGCCACCGCCGTTACAAATTGCAGCAGCTCCAAATTTACCGTTATTTTGTTCTAAAACATTTATTAACGTAACAATGATTCGTGCTCCTGAACAACCTAATGGATGTCCTAAAGATACAGCGCCACCGTTTAGATTTACTTTGCTGTCATCTAATCCCAGAATTTTTGAATTTGCTAAACCTACAACGGCAAAAGCTTCATTGAATTCAAAATAATCAACATCGCCAATTGCTATTCCTGCTTTTTCTAAAGCTTTAGGAATTGCTTTAGATGGAGTAGTGGTAAACCATTTTGGTTCTTGTGCTGCATCGGCGTAACCATTAATGTATGCTAAAGGTTTTAGACCTAAAGAGACCGCTTTTTCTTCACTCATTAATATTACCGCTGCTGCTCCATCATTTATAGTAGATGCATTGGCTGCAGTTACGGTTCCGTCTTTTGTGAAAACAGGGTTTAATGATGGTATTTTATCTAATTTTACATTAGTGTATTCTTCATCTTTAGAAACTACAATAGGATCTCCTTTTCGTTGTGGAACTGGAACAGGAACCACTTCATTGTCAAATTTCCCAGAATCCCATGCTTTCGTGCTACGTTCATACGATTGAATTGCGAAGTTATCTTGGTCTTCACGGGTAAATTTATATTCTGCAGCACATAAGTCAGCACACACTCCCATAGCGCTGTTGTCGTATGCGTCAGTCAGTCCGTCTTTCTGCATGCCGTCAATCATAGTTGTAGGACCAAATTTAGTTCCATTTCTCAAGTGCATATAATGTGGAATCATACTCATGTTCTCCATTCCACCAGCAACTACAATTTCAGCATCGCCACATTGAATTGCTTGCGCGCCCAACATAATAGCTTTCATTCCAGAAGCACAAACTTTATTTATTGTGGTACAGGCAACGGTATTTGGTAAACCGGCAAATAGAGCTGCTTGACGTGCAGGAGCTTGTCCTGTGCCGGCTTGAACTACATTGCCCATAAATACTTCGTCAACTAAATTTGGATCTAAATTTATTTTTTCCAAAGCACCTTTAATAGCGACTGCGCCTAATCTTGGAGCGGTAACTGTAGATAATCCCCCCATGAAACTTCCGATAGGTGTTCTAACGGCAGAAACGATAACAACTCTTTTGTCCATAACTTATAGAATGTTGGTTTATGAAGCAAATTTAATCTTTTTTGAACAATTTCAAATTTAGATTATATCATTATCTTTTTTTAAATTTATTTTGATTCTATATATTTGATTGTGAAGTGTTTTTGTAAAAATGATAAAAAATATTAAAAAAAAGACCTCAAATAGTTGTGAGAAGTCTAAAGATGTCTTAAATTTGCAACCGCAAAACAGGACACGTTTCTTTGAGCTTGGAGGGGTGCCAGAGTGGTAATGGAGCAGTTTGCTAAACTGTCATCGAGCAATCGATGCCAGGGTTCGAGTCCCTGTCCCTCCGCTTAATTTTTTTGCACTTCGGGGTGTAGCGTAGCTCGGTTATCGCGCCTGCTTTGGGAGCAGGAGGCCGCAGGTTCGAATCCTGCCACCCCGACTAGATTTTTTTACATGAGTAATGGAGGCATAGCTCAGCTGGATAGAGCACCTGCCTTCTAAGCAGGCGGTCGAAGGTTCGAATCCTTCTGCCTTCACTAAATAACCCACTGATAATCAGTGGGTTATTTTTTTTTAAGCCATTTTGTTTGTTTAAAATATAAGACTTCCTCCATCAAAATAATTTCAAACAAGTATCTAACTTAGAAATTTCGCTACCATTTTCATTTTCCCATATATGTTGACGGGGTGGATAACCGCCTAGTGCATCACTGCTTCTATGGCTCATAATTATTTTTGATGTTGCAAAAACCAAAATTTAAGATAAAAAATCTCTAATGAAAGCTTTTAGAATGTGGTGAAATTACATACTAGCTGTTGAAAATTGTCAGGATGCCTGGGGTAGGGCTTTATATAGGCCGTGCAGCATTTGCAGCGAGCTATAGTACTCTCAAGGGATGTTTCAACTTCCACTCATTCATCGATTTTTCAAAAGAAAAAAAGGAAAAAAAGAAAGTAGTCGCATTAGCGGAGGTTTCAAAAGAAGTCCATTTTTTTTGAAAAAATACAATCCAACTCGTCTTGAGTTGTGCATAACTGATTTTACATCCGGATTCTGAATTGAAAATATAAGGGTGATATTTTTTCAAAAAACAGAGCCTGAACTTGACTTTTGAAACCGTAACTTAAATTTACTTTCTTTTTTTATTTTTTTTCTAGCAGAGTGTGTCTTATGAAAATGTTCTCTTTTCGTGCTTCAAATTCTTTTCTTATTTTTTCTTCAGCTTCTCTTTGAATTTCATGTAATCTGCATTCTTTCTCTACCTAATAGTCACTTATTTTACAAGTGTTTTTTAAGTAAATAAGTCGATTAAATTATTTACTAGAGATTATCTTTTTAGTCATAGCACCTTTATTTGTAATCACTTTAATAAAGAATATTTGTGCTTCACTATGACTAAATCTGGTGTGTAAAATCACTTCTTTGTTAAAGTAAGCATCCGAATCATCGTATGTCATCAACAATACCCCTAGCGCATCAAATATCTCTATTTTTGCATTTGTTATGTAATCAAAGTCATAACGAATGGTGATGCTTTCTTTGAATGGTATTGGGTAGGCTGTGAAATCAGCTTCTTTCGAATTTTTTGTAGCACGAGTTCCTCCTAAAGGACAACCTGAATTATTAAGAATGTTCAATTGAGTTGCTAATGCTCCCGGCGCTTTTCCTCCAGTTAAAAACGCCGCATTAACAGCATTTATTACCAATTGAGGACTAATAGAATAAGGTTCTGGATAATCAACTTCATCACTACAAGCATTCAGTAAAGCGGCTACCCCTTGACGAGCTAAATTATAAATACCTCCACCATCTAAATTTAGAGCTTGTAATAAAGTTAAATTAGCAAGACTTGGGGCATTTGTAAACACACTACCAAACAACATTGAATGGGTATAGGTTGAACACCATCTATTGGTGTGATTTTTCCAATATCCCAAAGTACATCCTTCCGCAACATAACAAGATTCAATTGATACTGATGTGTTAGCCACTACTGCCAGACAGCCTGCACTCGCAGCAATGGTATAGGTTACGACATACGTACCTGCAACACTCGTACTTGGTGTTATTAATCCTGTTGTGCCATTAATTATTAATCCTCCGGTTGAACTAAATGTTCCGCCTAGGTAAGTCCCCGTTCCTGTTAAGGTTACAACTGCAGTGGCTACCGTAGTACAGAATGACGCTCCTGCATAAACAATGGTTGCCGTTGGCGCTGCCGTAATGGTTACACTTTTGTTAGCCACTACTGCCGGACAGCTTGCGCTCGCCGCAATGGTATATGTTACGACATACGTACCTGCAAGGCTCGCACTTGGTGTTATTAACCCTGTTGTGCCATTAATTGTTAATCCTGCGGTTGAACTAAATGTTCCGCCTCCTGTTCCGGTTAAAGTAACGGCTGCAGTGGTTGTCGTAGTACAGAATGAGACTCCTGCATAAACAATCGCTACCGATGCTGGCGGAGCACTGAGAAGCACCGCTGGGGTTGCAGCGGAAGTACATCCGAGAGCATCATTTACCGTTACATTATAGCTGCCAGAGGCCAGATTGGCGAAGACAGGGCTGATTTGATAGTTG